>NZ_JAZHRV010000001.1:4355750-4978000 GCF_036924595.1 Bradyrhizobium algeriense
TGACATAAATGATACCGGGATTGATGCGCGCGGCATCCTCCGGCGAGAAGCCGAGACCTGAAATCGCGCGCGGCCGGTAGCCCTGCGAAAAAATATCCGCCGCGGCCAACAGGTCGCGCAGCACGCCGCGCCCCTGCTCGTTCTTGAGTTCGACAAAACTCGTCAGCTTGCCGCGGCCGGTGTCGATGGTGAGCCACGGAATGGCCGGTAGCTCCGGGCCGGAGATCAGCAACACGTCGGCGCCATGCGCGGCAAGCGTCCGGCCCGCCACCGGACCCGCGATCACGCGCGACAGATCGAGCACGCGAAGCCCCGCGAGCGGACGATCGCCTTTAGGCCACGGCTTCGGCGCAGCCTCGCCGATTTTCGTGATCGAGAGCAGCGGCAATCCGGCGAGCGCTTTGGCATGCGGCGTTGCCGACCAATGGTCGTGCGAGCGCATGAAGGCCACGACGCAGCCGCCGGCATAGGCGGCGGTCTCGAACGCTTCGCCGTCCCATTGCATCAGCGCGGCCTGAACCGCGTCACGCTCCGGCTTGCAGTGCAGCACCTTGCAGACCGCGTCGCGGTGATGGGGAAAATTGGTGTGCAGGCGCACGAAGCCATTGTCGCGGGTTTTGTAGACACCGGCGATCGCATCCCAGGCCGGTGGCGGGGGATTGCCGTCGACGCGCAGATAACGTTCGCTCCGGCATTCGACCACGGCATGACGCATATCGACCGCCGTGCCTTGCGCCTCGCCGCTGCGCATTTTCCAGATTTCGGCCGCCGCCAGCCCGGTTGCAGCGACGCTGACCTGTGCGGCGGCAGCGACGCGAAACGACGACGGCAGTTGCGGCTCGTCGCCGGTCAGCGTGAGCGCGTCGAGCGCGGAGACTTCACCGCCGGCGGAGGTCCAGATATCGCGGAGGATTTCTCTGGGGCTTTGCATAAGCGTGTCTCTTTCCTAACGTCTTTCTTAACATCCCACGCAACGTAGCCCGGACGGAGCGCAGCGCAATCCGGGTAAAGCGATTTGAGCTTTCTCCCGGGTCAACTTGGCCGCTACAATGCGGCGGAATCACATAAGGAAAAACAGAATGGACTTGGGTTTGAAGGGCAGGAATGCTGTCGTGCTCGGCGGCACGCGCGGCATCGGGCGGGCGATTGCGGACACGCTGGCGGGCGAAGGCGCAGGCGTCGCGGTGTGCGCCCGCAACGCCGATCAGGTCGCCGGCAGCGTTGCCGAACTGCAGGCGATGGGCGTGAAGGCGACCGGCGCGTCTGTGGATATCACCGACGCCACCGCATTGAAGTCGTGGATCGCCGATGTTGCACGGCAGCTGGGCAGCGTCGACATGCTGTTTTCCAATGCCGGGGCCATGGCGCAAGGCGGCGATCCCGCTTCATGGGAGCAGAACTTTCGGCTCGACGTGCTCGGCGCCGTCAACGCGTTCGAGGCCGCGCGTCCCTCGCTCGAAGCCAGCGGCGAGAAGACCGGTGACGCGGCCTTCATCATCATTTCATCGATCTCGGCGGCGCAGGCGGATAGCGCCAGCTCCTACGGCCCGATCAAGGCGGCGCTGATCCACATGGCCAAGGGACTGGCGCGGCAATACGCGGGCAAGAAAATTCGCGTCAACGTGGTGTCGCCGGGCACCGTTTATTTCAGGGGCGGCATCTGGAACATGGTCGAGCAGAACATGCCGAAGCGCTACCAGGATGCGCTGGCGCGCAACCCGACCGGCCGCATGGCAACGCCGCAGGAGATCGCCAATGCGGCGGTGTTCCTGGCGAGCCCGGCCTCCTCGTTCACGACAGGCTCGAACCTCGTCGTCGACGGCGCGATCTCGAACCGCGTAAATTTCTGAGGCATATGGCAGGGTTGAGAGAGATCGATTTACAACTCGCGAAGCAAACCGGTAAATTTGAAACGATAAACTAAGGGAACTTTACGAAGTTACCTTCATTCTGGCGGCCTGTTTCGAAGACCCAGACGAGACGACTGGGTCCAACGACGGATGGGCAGGATGATTGTCGACGAACAAAGGACAAAGGTGCAGCGCGAACCGCGGCGCGAGCTGCGCAAACGGCCGACATGGATGACGATCGACAACGGGATCACGAAGCTTGAATGCTTCGTCCTGGACGTCTCGCCGGGCGGCGCCAAGATCGCGACCGATACCGCGCTTGATGTCAGAGACAGCTTTGAATTGGCGCTAGTGCCCGAACATACGACGCGCCAGTCGTGCGAAGTGGTCTGGCGCCGGGGCAAGACCTACGGCGTGAAATTCCTGTCCTGAAAGCCTGACCGGAAAAAGCGGCAAGCACTGTCAGGCGTTTCAAACCGCACGAACTTGATTTGATTTTTGGCACGGCCGGCTAAAGCGCGACTTCGCGCAAGATGTCCCGGCCATCTGCATCCTTGCCTGCTTGCCTCGAACGATAGCCTGGATGCTCGGGACATCAGCGCGAGGGCGCGCTTCGCGCTTTTATCCGGGCCGTGACGAATGCTCAGCAAGGCCTACTTCTATCGGCTGATTTTCGAGTGAGACTCTGAGATCGGTCGGGCCGGTTCTGACTTGAACCAGGGGCCGGACCAGCGGCCGGTATCGACCGGCAACACCCCTCGCCCCAGCGGCTGCCCTCCGCGGACATATCTATGTCGTGATTCTCTATGTCGTGATTCGCCTTGACATATGACTGCATTATTACAGTTAAATGTCAGTTCGATTACAGCGGAGCGACGAATGAGTTTGGAATGGCAGGCGCGGTCAGGTTCCCTGGCCTGGTCGAACCCCGTGTCCTGGTGGTGGGGCGTGCTGACCCTGGTGAGCGGCGTCAATATCGCTGTCTGGTTCGTGCTGTATGGCGAGCTTCCCGTGCTGGCGACCGGATCTGCCGGCAGCACCGCCAGCGTCGGCGTCATGCTGCTGTTCTGTGCGGCCTATGTTTTTGGCTGCGCCTTCAGGTCGTTTCTGCCGCGCGCCGATGTTCAACGGATCTGCCTGTTCGACACCTGGTGGTCGAGCGTTCTGGTCGGACGGACGGTGGCGACCGTGGCCGAGATCTGTTTTGTGGTGCAATGGGCGATGCTCCTGCACCAGCTCGGCACGATGACCGGGGCGGAAACGACCGTGAATGCCGCATGGGTGATCGTACCTCTGATCCTGATCGCGGAATGCCTCTCATGGTATGCGGTGCTAACCAGGAACTATCTCGGCAACGCCATCGAAAATTCGCTGTGGGCGGTTGCGTTCTTTATCATCGGTGCAGGTCTTTGCCGCCTGCTGCCGGAATTCCACGGCGCGGTTCGCGTGATGCTTGCCATAGCCATCGCCGGCATTGCGGGCTTCCTGGCGTTTCTGATGACGATCGACGTCCCGATGTACCTGAACCGCTGGCGGACCGGCGATGCCGATGGCGACAAGCGCCTGACGCCCCGCGAGGGCCTGCGTGACGTCAGCACGCGCTGGGTGGTGACGCACGACCTTGCCGAGTGGAAGGACGAGATTGCCTGGATGTCGCTTTATTTCAGCCTGGCGGTCTGGTCGAGCCTGGCGCTGTGCGTGTTCTACGCGCTCGAAAATCATCTGCCGCAGTACCGGACCGAAGCTGCGATCGTAAGCGGAGCGTCGAGCACGACGGTCGTCGGCACCCGGTAGCACAACAGCCACCACGCTGAAACTTTACGCCGCATTGCCGCGTTACACACATGTATCGCAGGTGCGGCGTTTTTCGTTTCACAAGGGCAGGCTTTTGGACCGGTTTCAGATAGGCACCCATTTTCTGGCGCTGGCCGCGGCCTTCGCGCTCGCCGTCCCGATCGGCTGGGACCGCGAGAAGCGCGCGCAGCGCGGGCCTGCGCACCTTTCCGCTGGTCGCGATGGCAAGCTGCGCTTCGTGCAGGCCAGCGAAAACCTGCTGGTGCACTCCCCCGATGGCATGGCGAAGGTGATCGAAGGCCTGATCACCGGCATCGGCTTCATTGCGGCGCGATCCTCAAGCAGGGAACCGCCAGCCTGTGGGCCACCGGCGCGATCGGCGTTTCCGTCGGGCTCGGCAGCTACGACGTCGCAGTGACGGCGGTGTTCACGTTCCTGACGCTGAGGCTGCTGACGCTGGTGAAGGAAGAAGACGATCTCAAGGACGGCGAGAACGAGCGCAAGCGCGACGCCAGGTCGGATTGAGATGCATAACAGTCACCACACCGTGAGGGTATTTCGTCGCCCACGGACGGCATGAAATATTCCGCGCCTTGCGCGAAGCCATTTTCTCGGACCAAGAAGAAATCCCGAAACAATGTCGTCGTACCATGATCCTTTGATTGGACATGGAATCGATCATGTGGAACCTCGTCGAAATATTTTACCGGGAATATTGCCTGCTCTATCGAAAACACTGCCAGGCTCGACTAAGGGGAATGCGCAGGTTTCTCGCTGAAGCCAGATGAAGCGCGCGCAATCTGTCGCAGCCGGCATCTGCGGTTCCTGTGATTTGCCGGCTTGCAGTGAACCGAAATCAGGAGTGATCTTGTCGGACCGCGATCGAAGGAGAAGGTTATGCAGCCATCGACAGACGATCTGCTGATACGCCAAATCAGTGCGCTGATATCTGCGACCGCCGATGCAGCGTCCGCCAGCGGCGAACACACCCACTTCATGGAGGCAAGGCTATACGAGACCCTGGCTGCACATTGCGCCGAAAAGCAAAGGCTCGCAGCAGCATTTGCCGGAAGTGGCGTCGGAAAGACGAAAGGGGGATTGATCTACTGGTAGATCGGAACCAGTTGATCGGGGATCGTGGGAAAAGGCATACACCACAGGGATACCTTTTGATTGCTCTCACGCCGTGCGCGCGGGAATGCGAGTTGGCCCGTTACCTCCAACCAGATCCGATCGGGCGCACGATCGCCTGAATTGGCCCCTGAATTCTCCTGGCGGAACGCCGAACTCGCGCTTGAATGCCCGATTGAACGCCGCCTCCGAGTCGTAGCCTACCTCGGAGGCCACCTGTATCACCGCCTCCCGGGTGGTTTGCAGCATCCTGGCAGCGAGTTGCAATCGCCAGCGCGCAAGATAGGTCAGCGGCGGCTCGCCAAGAAACCGGGAGAACCTCTCGGCAAGCACCGAGCGCGAAACGCCGGTCTCGGCGGCAAGTTGCTCCACGGTCCAATGACGACAGGGTCTTCGGTGCAGCAGCGCCAGTGCACCGCCGACGACCGGATCGCGCGCACCCGCGAGCCAGCCGGTCTGTTCCGCCGGTAACGCCTCCATATAGCGGCGGATGGTTTCGATGAAGAGCGCTTCCGCCATCTTGGAGAGCAGGATCGATTGTCCCGGTCGCTCCGATCCAGCCTGGGAGACCAGATGGCGAACCGAACTCTCCAGCCATTCGCCGGCTGGGTCTCCGCGCAGGTTGATCTTGATCATCAGCGGCAGGCCGGCGAGGAAGAGCCGTTCGGCATGACGTTCGCAACCGAAATAGCCGCAGACAAACCTTGTCACCTCGCCTCCGCCGCCCAATCGCATCGTGGTTAGATGGCCGACCAGGAACTCGCCGATCGAAGCGCCGCTGTCGAGGTAAGTCGATGGCGAGCCGTTCGAAACGGTATGGGCATCGCCGTGGGGGATGATCAGGATATCGCCCGCAGCGACGGCGATGTCGTCTTCGCCCGCGAAGCGCACGATCGCCTTCCCGTCCGTGACCAGATGATAGCTGACCAGGCGCTCGGTTCCGGGAGCAAGCACGTGGGCGACGTCTTGCAGATGAGGCACCCGGAACCCCCAGGGGGCTGTGCACTCCGCGTGGTAGAAGATGGCGCCCGTCATGTGCACCGACGTCAGCGCTTCCGATAGGGCATCCATTTACGTGCTCCGTCGATAGTGGACCCTGAGCAACCTGCAAAGAACCACGGAGTTTCGGCAAAGTTGGGGCCTCGGCTTCCCACTAGACTCGATTGCCATGGGCCCGGCCCCGATCAGTCAGCCTGGCTGCCGTGAACCGGCACGGAACAATTTTGCAAGGAGATTTCGATGGGCAAGGCATTCGACGTGATCGTCATGGGCGCGCGTTGCGCCGGTTCGCCAACCGCGATGTTGCTGGCGCGCAAGGGATACCGGGTGCTGGCGGTCGACCGCGCTTCTTTCCCGAGCGACACCGTGTCAACGCATCTCGTGCATCCCCCCGCTGTGAATGCGCTATCGCGATGGGGGCTGCTCGACCGGCTGCTGGCAACCGGCTGCCCGCCGATCCACACCTACTCCTTCGACTTCGGCGCGTTCACCATTGCCGGCGCCCCGGGCACGGACAGGGACGCCGTTGCCTATTGCCCGCGGCGGACCATCCTCGACAAGCTGCTGGTCGACGCGGCGACCGAATCCGGCGCGGAGATCCGTCAGGGTTTTGTCGTCGAGGAAATTATGATCGAAGGAGCGCGCGTCGTCGGCATCAAGGGCCGGTCGAAGCAAGGCGGCACTGTTACCGAATATGCCGACGTTGTTGTGGGGGCCGACGGCCGGCACTCCATGCTGAGCGAGGCGGTTCACCCCGAGCAGTACCGCGAGAAGCCGCCTCTGCTGGCGGGTTACTACAGCTATTGGCGCGGGCTGCCCACCGACGGCCGCTTTGAAACTTTTGTGCGCGACAGGCGCGCATTTGCGGCAATGCCAACCCATGACGATCTGACGCTCGTCATTGCCGGATGGCCCTACGCGGAATTTGCGGAAAACAAGAGGGATATCGAGGGCAATTATTTGAAAGCCATCGAACAGGCGCCGGACTTTGCCAAAAGGCTGCGCAGCGCCACGCGCGAAGCACCGTTCGCCGGCGCGGCGGTGCCGAACTATTTCCGAAAGCCTTACGGCGCAGGCTGGGCTCTCGTGGGAGACGCCGGCTATAACAGGGACTTCATAACGGCGCAGGGAATTCTCGATGCTTTCCGGGACGCCGAACTCTGCGCCGGGGCAATCGACCAATCACTGTCGGGCGCGCGGCCATTCGAGGAAGCCATGAGCGAGTACCAGCACACCCGCGACGCGCAGGTCGGGGCGATGTACGATTTCACCTGCGACCTCGCAACGCTCGAGCCGCCGCCACCCGAGCTGCAACGGATCCTGGAGGCGGTTCACGGCAACCGGGCGGCCATGGACGGCTTTGCCCGTCTGAATGCAGGGACGATATCGCCGACGGAGTTTTTTGCACCTGACAACATCGAAGCGATCTTTGCTGCCGCAGCCGCGAGAACTCAAAGGGCGAGTGCATCGTGAAAGCAGCGTCAGCTTTGCGCTACTCCGATGGCCCACAGCAGAAGAAATCGGCTCAATGAAAATCCCGTGACGGCGGCAGGATGCGGACGTCGCGCGGATGGCGGATTTTTTGCGCGGGCGCGTCGACGTGATCGCGGCGGTCGTCGTTGAGCGGCTCGATCAGCGCGGGGCCGGCCGGGACGGGATGCTTGCGGCTCGGCGCATCATTGGCGAGGCCGATCAGGTCGTGGGAGCGGTCGAACATCCGCTGCGCCACCAGGTGCGTCACTTGTTCCGGGCTGCTCTGGATATAGCCTTCCACCAGAATCAGGCGGGCGCCCATCACTTCTTTCCGGTACTGCTCCATCACCTTGGGCCACACCACGATATTGGCGATGCCGGTTTCGTCCTCCAGCGTCATGAAGACGACGCCCTTGGCGCTGCCAGGCCGCTGCCGCACCAGCACCACGCCGGCGCAACGGATACGGCGCTTGTCGTTTTTGTGATTGACGTCCTTGCAGGCGACGACGCGCTCCTTCGTGAACCTCTCGCGCAGGAATTCCATCGGGTGGCCCTTCAGCGACAGCCGCACCGTCTGATAATCGGCGACCACCTGCTCCGGCAGCGGCATCAGCGGCAACGGTTTTGCGTTCTCGTCGGGCTGCTCGCGCGCGACCGCGGCTTCGAACAGCGGCAGCGGCACGTCGTCGGGCAGCCGCCGCACCGCCCACAACGCCGCGCGGCGGTCGAGCCCGATGGAGCGGAACGCATCGGCGTCCGCCAAGAGGATCAGCGCACGCTTTGGAAGTGCGGTGTCGCGGGCGAATTCTTCGAGCGAGGTGAAGGGACGGCGCGCGCGGGCGGCGACGATGCGGTCGGCCCAGTCTTGCTCTTTCCCCACATTGTCATTCGCGCTACGCGCGCCCACGATGCGCAAGGGCGCATCGGAGAATGACAGTTGAAGTTGCTTCAGCCGCTCCTCATCCTCATCAATCCAGCTAAACCCGTCGATCTGGCGGAAGCCGAGTCTAACCGCGCAGTATTTCCCTTCCCCCTCCTCCAGCGTGTTCTGCGCAAAACTATAGGACACATCGACCTCACGCACCTCGACGCCGTTCTTGCGGGCGTCGCCGACGATCTGCGCGGGCGCGTAGAAACCCATCGGCTGCGAATTGAGCAGGCCGCAGCAGAAGGCGTCCGGATGATAATGCTTCAGCCATGACGAGACATAGACGAGCTGGGCGAAGCTTGCGGCGTGGCTTTCCGGAAAGCCGTAACTACCAAAGCCCTTGATCTGGTCGAAACAGCCTTTGGCGAATTCGGGATCGTAGCCGCGCGCGATCATGTTGCCGATCAGCTTGGTCTCGTACGTGCCGATGGTGCCGAGGTTGCGAAAGGTCGCCATCGAACGGCGCAGGCCATTGGCCTCTTCGGAGGTGAACCTGGCGGCCTCGATCGCGATCCGCATCGCCTGTTCCTGGAACAGGGGCACGCCGAGCGTCTTGTGCAGCACGCGATACAGTTCATCCGCCGGGCCGTGGTCGGGCGACGGTGACGGATAGCTCACCTTTTCCTGGCCGTTCCGCCGCCGCAGATAGGGATGCACCATGTCGCCCTGGATCGGCCCCGGGCGCACGATCGCGACTTCAATGACGAGGTCGTAGAAGGTGCGCGGCCTCAGCCGCGGCAGCATGTTCATCTGTGCGCGGCTTTCGACCTGGAATACGCCGAGCGATTCACCCCGGCACAGCATGTCGTAGACTTTAGAGTCGTCCTGCTTGACGGTCGCCAACTCCCAACGCTCGCCTTTGTGCTCGTCGATCAGATCAAAACATTTGCGGATGCAGGTCAGCATGCCCAGCGCCAGCACGTCGACCTTCATCATATGAAGCGCGTCGACGTCGTCCTTGTCCCATTCGATGAAGGTGCGGTCATCCATCGCGGCGTTGCCGATCGGCACATAGGTGTCAAGCCGGTCCTGCGTCAGCACATAGCCGCCGACATGCTGCGACAGATGGCGAGGGAATTCGATCAGTTCGGTGGCAAGTTCGACCGCGAGTTCGACCATCGCATTCTGTGGGTCGAGCCCGGCCTGGCGGACCTGCATCTCGTTGAGGCCCTTGCCCCAGCTTCCCCATACGGTATCGGCGAGCGCCGCGGTGACATCCTCCGTCAACCCCAGCGCCTTGCCGACGTCGCGGATCGCGCTGCGTGGACGATAATGGATGACGGTGGCGATGATCGCGGCGCGGTGGCGGCCGTAGCGGCGGTAGACATATTGCATCACCTCCTCGCGCCGCGAATGCTCGAAATCGACGTCGATGTCGGGCGGCTCCAGCCGCTCCTTGGAGATGAAGCGCTCGAACAACAGATCGACCTTGGTCGGGTCGACCGAGGTAATGCCGAGCACGTAGCAGACGGCGGAGTTTGCCGCCGATCCCCTTCCCTGGCACAGGATGTTCTGGCTGCGCGCATAATGGACGATGTCGTGCACGGTGAGAAAATAATGCGCGTATTTGAGCTCGGCGATCAGCGCGAGTTCTTTCCGCAAGGTGGCGCGCAGCGTGTCAGAGATTTCACCGCCGAAATATTTGTCGACACCAGCCCAGGTCAGGTCTTCCAGATGCTGCTGCGCGGTCTTGCCCGGCGGCACCGGCTCGTCCGGATACTGGTACTTGAGCTGGTCGAGCGAAAATGAAATGCGCCCCGCAAAGCGCATGGTTTCCGCGATCGCCTCGGGCAGGTCGCGAAACAGCCGCACCATTTCGCGGGCCGGCTTCAGGTATCGCTCGGCATTGGCTTCCAGCCGCCTGCCGATGGCGTCGATGGTGGTCTTCTCTCTGATACAGGTGAGCACGTCCTGTAAGCGACGGCGGGCGGGATGGTGGTAAAGCACCTCGTTGGTCGCCAGCAGCGGCACTTTTGCCGCAAGCGCCAGACGATGCAGCCGCGCCAGCCGGCGCTTGTCGTCGCCGCGGTAGAGCAGGCTTGCGGCAAGCCACACGCCGGCCGCCCGACTCTGCTTCAGTCGCTGCAGAATTTCTTGCGCGCTTCCCCCGTCGAAGCGATGCGGCAGCGCCAGCACCAGAAGCTGCCCCTCGGCGAATTCAAGCAGGTCATCGAACCGCAGATGACACTCGCCCTTCTCGATCCGCGTGATGTCGTCGCCGCGCTTGCCGCGGGTCAGCAACTGGCAGAGCCGGCCATAGGCAGCGCGGTCGCGCGGATAGACCAGAATATCGGGCGTGCCATCGATAAAGACGAGGCGCGCGCCGATCAGGAGCTTTGGCTTATGCGTGACCTCGGGGTTTTCGAGCTCCTTGTAGGCGCGGACCACGCCGGCCAGCGTGTTGTGGTCGGCGATGCCGATGGCGGGGATGCCGAGCTCGCTTGCCTGATGCACATAGGCGCGCGGATCGGAGCCGCCGCGCAGGAACGAGAAATTGGTGGTGATGCCAATCTCGGCATAGCCGGAAATGTCAGCGGGGCGTTTCATGCGAACAGCCCGTGCACGAACCATCGGACTGATGCGGGTTCGCTCTCTTCGTCGGCCAGTTCGCTTTCATAGAGCCCGTCTCGAAAGATCCAGAAACGAAGCCCCGCTTCATCCTCGATACGGAAATAATCCCGCGTCGGCCCGTCGCCGTTTTGCTTCCACCATTCCATGGCGATGCGTTCGGGCCCCTCCACCCGCACCACCGCGTGCGTGACGCGGCGCCAGGTGAACTGATGCGGCGGGCCGTCCGGCACGGTTGCGAACGGCACGTTGATGGGCTCCGGCCTGTCGAACAGCCGCAGTGGCTGCAGCGGCGGCTCGCTTTCGATGCGCTCGGGCCAGGCGGCCTGCGCAGCCGCCGCCAGATGATGCTGCGCTGTTACCGCCAATACGGCGCGCTCTGGGATGTGGGTATCCTGCGGCAGGTGCACGACGACACGCTTGCCACCGATGCGCGCGGCGATGCGGTCGATCAGCGCGGCCAGTTCGTCATTGTCATGCACGTTGGCGTCGAGGTCGCGCTGCTGCTGCACCACGATTTCGGTGCGGCTGGCGGAAAGCCTGATGAGATCGAAGCCGAAGCCGGGATCGAGGGGATCGTTGAGCGCATCGAGCCGCTCGCGAAACAGGCGGTCGATCACTTCCGCTTTCGTCACCGGACGGCCGGTATCGACCGGGATCGTGCGCACCGCGCCGTCGGTGCGGAAAAAACTTGCTTCCAACCGCCGCGCACCCTTGCCCTGCTTGTCCATCGCCGTGACCAGCATGGCAGCGAGCGCGGACAGGTTCATCGCGATCACGGTGTCGGTGGCGACCGGTTCGGGAAAGCGTTTTTCGACGATGTAATCCGGCAGCGGCTTTCGGGGACTGATCGGCGCATCGCCCTGCCCCAGCGCCTGCTCCAGCAGCGTGGTGAAGCCTGCGCCAAACCGCGCCGTGATCTCGTGACGTCCGCGCGAGGCGACGTCGCCGATGGTCTTCAGGCCCGCGCGGCGCAGGCCGCCGGTGATGGCGTCACCGGCGCCGAGTGCGGATACCGGCAGCGGGCTGACAGCCTCGGCCTCCTCGCCATCAGCAACGATCTTTCCGGAAGCCTGGCGCGTCAGCGTCCGGGCGCAGATCGCGGTGTTCGCGATCGCGGCGCTGACGGCAAAGCCGCGACGGCTCAGCGCGCCGCATACGATCTGCAGCAGCGCACGCTCGCCGCCGAACAGATGGGCGCAGCCGGTGATGTCGAGATAGAGCCCATGCGGCAGATCGAGCGCCACCAGCGGAGTGAAGCGGTCGCACCAGTCGGCGATGTCTTCGAGCGTCTTGCGATCGGCGACCTCGTCGGCGTCGAACACCATCAGCTCCGGGCAGATCGCGCGGGCATTGGCGAGCGGCAGGCCGATCGAGAGGCCGGCGTGCACGGCGGCCTCGTCGAGCGAATGGATCAGGATGGCGTTGTGCTGCTTGGCGACGACGACGCTGGGGGTTTTATCCAGCGCGTCGCCGCTGCCCGAAAGCTTGCGCTTGATGCGGTCGATGGGCAGGCGTGGCAGCCACAGGCTGAGGATACGTCGCCGGTTCGCTGAAGAGGCATTCATCACATTTCCATTCCATGATCCAGCGGCCGACCGGGCCATGACGGTTACGAACCAGCTGCGCGTCGAAGACAGGCGCGCCCCACGCGCTCCATGGTGCTGACGGCGGCGAATGCGCCGCGCGCACGATCCATCTTGTCTCCGCGGTCGACGGCCGCGGCTCCGCGGCCATCCGCAGCAGCAATGCGGTGACGCCGGAGGCTGCCGCGGCCAGCGTGAGCTTGCGGCTGGCGACGAGATCGAGCTGGCGCGCCTGCCCCCAGACTTCCAGCACGACGGCGCCGAGCGCATCGCAGGCCACCGCGTCGGCGGCGGTCCGCAACGCGGCGTCAGTGTCCGGCGCGCGCACGGTCACGAGCAGCCGCGGATCGAGACCCAACTCGCAAAGCCCGTTCATCGACAGCGCGCCGGATTCGATTTCCGAAAAATCCTGCCGCACCCAAACCAGCGGCCGGCGCCGCGATACCCTTCCCGCGAGGCCAGCGATGAACCCCGTGGCCGCCGCGCTCTGGTGGCCCTCGGCGAACACTTCATGCACCGCTGCGACCGCAAGACCGCCGCACAGCGTCGCATCTGCTGCCGCATGGCCAAGCGCGATCTTGTTGAGGTCATGCGCATCGCCATGCGTCTCGATCCGCTCGATGCTCCCGCGCAAATTCGCAAGCGTGCTTGTGCGTGCGGTGCTCATGCGCCGCTCCTTAAGAAAATTTGGCCTTTACCGCTTTTTCCTAGTGAACCCGCGGCTGGCTCATTTGTTCATGATATGTTCTAATATAAAGCTAACCGGCCCGGCAGAGTCAATCAGGATCGACGCCTTGGCGATTCATGAATGGAATCAAAGGGATTCAACGATGGCCGTGCAACGTAAGCTGGAAATCCTGGCGGATGCCAACCCCGCACGCGGCATCCCGAGAAGAAAGGCGCTGCCGAGCACTTGCGAGCCTCGAAGGATGACAGGAATGCGGCCCATCCTTCGAGACGCCGCTTACGCGGCTCCTCCAGCGACAACGGCAAAGCCGTTGCGCGGGGATGACAGCGAAGTACGTGGAGTAAGCAAATGCACCACATCACCCTCGACAGCGAAACCGATTTCGATGGCTGGCGGAAAGCCGCCCGCGCACTGGCACTGGGCGATGTGAAACCCTCCGATGTGAGCTGGCGCGTGACGGGCGATGCGCCCGAACTGTTCGAGCCGGCGGCGGCGCCGCTCGAGCCGCCACATGGCACGTTCAACGTACCTGCCAAATTCGTCGAACTGGCTGAAGTCGCGATCCTGCACCGCAACCCTGAGCGGTTTGCCCTGCTCTACCGTCTGCTGTGTCGGTTGCGAATTCATCACGACCTGCTTGAACTCGCAACCGATCCTGACGTGGCCGAGGTCGCCGCGATGGCAAAGGCCGTGCGCCGCGACGAGCACAAGATGCACGCCTTTGTCCGCTTCCGCGAAATCGGCCGCGAGCACAAATCGCACTTCGTCGCCTGGTTCGAGCCGGAGCATCATATCGTCGAACTGGCCGCGCCGTTCTTCGCGCGGCGCTTCGCCGACATGCCCTGGTCGATCCTGACGCCTGACGTCTGCGCGCATTGGGACGGCCATGCCGTCTCGATCACATCGGGCGTCGCCAAGAGCGAAGCTCCGACCGCGGATCGGCTGGAGGAAACCTGGTGGAGTTATTACGCCAGCATTTTCAATCCGGCCCGGCTGAAAGTGCAGGCGATAAATAAGGAGATGCCACGGAAATACTGGCGGAACCTGCCGGAGGCCTCGTTGATTAACCCCCTGAAACCGCCCAAAGCAAACGACACGGCGAGCGAAATGGCCCGCAAACAGGCTGACGATATTGAGATGCTGCGCGAGGAAGCCGCCGATTGCCGCGCCTGTCATCTCTACAAGGATGCGACGCAGACCGTATTCGGCGAAGGCCGGCAAACGGCGCGGATCATGCTGGTCGGCGAGCAGCCCGGCGACAAGGAAGACCTCGCCGGAAAACCGTTCGTAGGTCCCGCGGGTCAAATGCTCGACCGCGCGCTGGAAGAGGCCGGGATCGACCGCCGCACGGTCTACGTCACCAATGCGGTCAAGCATTTCAAGTTCGTGCCGCGCGGAAAGATCCGACTGCACCAGAAGCCGAATACGCCGGAGATCAAGGCGTGCCGGCAATGGTACGAACGGGAACTCGCCGCGATCAAACCCGAGTTGGTGGTGGCAATGGGCGCTACCGCAGCGCAAAGTGTGTTCGGGAAAATTACCCCGATCAACAAGAACCGCGGCCGCCCGATCGATCTCGACGACGGCACCAGGGCGCTGGTGACGGTGCACCCGTCCTATCTGTTGCGATTGCCGGACGCCGAGGCCAAGGCGCGGGAATACCGGCGCTTCGTCCAGGACCTCAAAATAGCCGCCGACGTGCTGCGAAAATCAGCACATGCGGCCTGAATTCCGCCAATCCGGCAGCCGCAATTATTGGTGAAATATAACGGGAAAAATTGACAATTCCATCTGCAACCATTAATTGATAGAAGACACAATCGCATTCTCAAGGGAATGTGGGACGTCTGGTCACGCCATGACGCTCCCATACGGTCGACGCGCTGCGCGGTCCACTTCAGCCCCGGCGCCGTGCAGCGCGCGACCCACTCTTGCGCCGCAAAGCCGACCATACGAGAGGCGACGGCATGAGGAAACGGTGAGAGGTAGCGGCGCGCAATCCCTCGGCCGCACGCGACCGGAATAGGTTCAATCCGCATTGCTTCAACCCGCATTGCTAAGGACGGGAACTGCGCCATCGCGCGGCACCGCCTCGCCAATGGCCCAACGATTCCAAGGAGAAGCATCCGGCGCCAAGGCATACGCCCGCGCCGACGCGCCTTGCATCGTCTGCCCCCAGGCCGAGCCAATCGCTGCCTGTCATCCAACCTTCAAGTCCCTCAGTCAGAAATGCTCCCTCAGTCAGTTTATTTCGGCGGGGTGTCAGAATGACCGATGTTGCTCTCAATTCATCGATGGGCGACGCGGCGCCCGTCCAGCCGGCCTCGCGGCCGAACCTCGACAAGGGTTTCAATCCGCTGACCATGATCCTGTTCTGCGGCATCCTCGCCGCCGGGCTGCTGTACGTCGCCTACAGCATCTACGCCGACATCGACGCGACCGGCATGCGAGTTACCGCCTACCTGCCCTATATCCTGCTGTTCGTGGCGCTCCTGATCGCGCTCGGCTTCGAATTCGTCAACGGCTTCCACGACACCGCCAACGCGGTCGCGACCGTGATCTACACCCATTCGCTGCCGGCGGAATTCGCCGTGATGTGGTCGGGCTTCTTCAATTTCCTCGGCGTGCTGCTCTCCTCCGGCGCGGTCGCCTTCGGCATCGTCTCGCTGCTGCCGGTGGAATTGATCCTCCAGGTCGGAAGCAGCGCCGGTTTTGCGATGGTGTTCGCGCTGTTGATTGCCGCCATCGTCTGGAATCTCGGCACCTGGTATTTCGGCCTGCCGGCATCTTCCTCGCACACGCTGATCGGCTCGATCATCGGCGTCGGCATTGCCAACGCGATGATGCGCGGCCGCGACGGCACCTCGGGTGTCGACTGGACCAAGGCGACCGAGATCGGTTACGCGCTGCTGCTCTCGCCGCTGTTCGGCTTCTGTATGGCGGCGATCCTGCTGCTGGTGCTGAAGTTCGTCGTCCGCAATCCGGCGCTGTATGCCGCGCCCGAAGGCAACAAGCCGCCGCCGCTGTGGATCCGCGGCGTCCTGATCGCGACCTGCACCGGCGTCAGCTTCGCGCACGGCTCCAACGACGGCCAGAAGGGCATGGGCCTGATCATGCTGATCCTGATCGGCACGGTGCCGACCGCCTACGCTCTGAACCGTGCCCTGCCGGAATCCCAGGTGGTGCAGTTCCAGAAGACCTCGGAAGCCGCCTCCAAGGTGATCGCCGCCAAGGGCGCCGGCCATAGCATCATCGGCGACCCGCGGCCCGCGGTGACGCAATACGTCGCCGCCCGCAAGATCAGCGAAGGCACCTACCCCTCGCTGGCCGTGCTGGTGAAGGATATCGGCGACCAGGTCCAGAAGTACGGTTCGCTGAACAAGGTGCCGGCGGAAGCCGTCGGCAACACCCGTAACGACATGTACCTGACTTCGGAAGCGATCCGCTTCCTGATGAAGGACAAGGAAAACGACCTGAACAAGCAAGAGGTCGACATCCTCAAGGCCTACAAGGGCTCGCTCGACTCAGCCACCAAGTTCATCCCGCTCTGGGTCAAGATCGCGGTGGCGATCGCGCTCGGGCTGGGCACCATGATCGGCTGGAAGCGCATCGTCATCACCGTCGGCGAGAAGATCGGCAAGTCGCATCTGACCTACGCGCAAGGCGCGTCCGCCGAACTTGTTGCCGCCTCGACGATCGGCGTCGCCGACGTGTTCGGCCTGCCGGTTTCCACCACCCACGTGCTGTCGTCCGGCGTCGCCGGCACCATGGCAGCCAACGGTTCCGGCCTGCAGATGGCGACCATCCGCAACCTGCTGATGGCATGGGTGCTGACGCTGCCGGCCGCGATCTGCCTGTCGGCAGGCCTCTACGTGCTGTTCTCGAATCTGTTCTGAGTATCGGCGGTGCGATCGGGTCGCTGTCATGCGGGCAGCCTCGACAGGTAGCGGAAGGCCGGAACCAAACTCCGGCCTTTTGCTTTCCGCAAAGTGCCCTGACCGATGATACGGCAGGACACCGACGTTCGCACACCATGCGAACCCAATAGTTCTGCAGCTGGAGCCCGCCATGACCAAAAGGCCCCCGAATGGCACCATCCACGACCGCATTCAGGCGGAAATGCTGGATAGTTTCGATGAGGAACTGGAACTTGAAATCGACGACGATCGTCTCGATGCGCTGACCAATGAATTTGCCGACCATACGGAAGAAGAGACGATCGATCGGCGCGTCTACTTCAAGGAATTATTCCGTCTGCAGGGTGAACTGGTAAAATTGCAGACCTGGGTGCAGCACCACAAGCTGAAGGTGGTGGTGATTTTCGAGGGGCGCGATTCCGCCGGCAAGGGCGGCGTCATCAAGCGCATCACCCAGAGGCTCAATCCGCGTGTCTGCCGCGTCGCGGCGCTTCCGGCGCCGAACGAGCGGGAGCGCACGCAATGGTATTTCCAGCGTTACGTTTCGCATTTGCCGGCCGGCGGCGAGATCGTGCTGTTCGACCGCAGCTGGTACAACCGCGCCGGCGTCGAGCGCGTGATGGGTTTTTGCACTGAAGACGACGTCGAAGAATTCTTCCGGTCGGTGCCGGAATTCGAGCGTATGCTCGTACGCTCCGGAATCATCCTCATCAAGTACTGGTTTTCCATCACCGACGAACAGCAGCATTTGCGCTTCACGATGCGGATCCACGATCCCCTAAAGCAGTGGAAGCTCAGCCCGATGGATGTGGAATCGCGCAGCCGCTGGGAGCAATACACCAAGGCCAAGGAAGCGATGCTGGAGCGTACCCACATTCCGGAAGCTCCCTGGCACCTGGTCGAGGCAGACGACAAGAAGAAGGCACGGCTGAACTGCATCGCGCATCTGCTCGAACAAATTCCCTACCAGGAAATCAAGCAGGACCGGGTGGTTCTGCCGGCGCGGGTTCGCAACCCGGAATATAGCCGCGGACCGATACCGCCCGAAATGTACGTGCCGGCGCGCTACTGAGTGCCGCCGGACCGTAGACGGTAGCGCCGGGACACGGCTGGGATTTTAGCCGTGTCTTTGTTTGTTCATTCGGGCCCTGAGGCGCCCTATCGGCATCTCAAGTCGCGGCTGAGCGGCAAATAAGGAAGGCCCGTACTGGAGATACTGGCCTTCTTTGATGTGCATTCGACTTCACGTACGATGGAAGTTCAAGAGAGGAGCCAGGCGCCCTTACGCCGCGGCCAGCTTGTTCTCGACCAGCTTGATCCAGTACGAGGTGCCGTACACGATCGCCTCGTCGTTGAAATCATAGGCGGGGTGATGAAGTCCTGCGCTGTCGCCATTGCCGCAGAAGATGAAGGCGCCCGGCCGCGCTTCCAGCATATAGGAAAAATCTTCCGCGCCCATCAGCGGCGGCATGTCGTGGACGTTCTGGGCGCCGGCCACTTCCCTGGCCACCTGCGTAGCGAAGTCGGTTTGCTCGGCGTGGTTTTTGGTGACGGGATAGCCGCGCTCGTAGACGAGATCGACCTTGGCGCCGGTCATTTTGGCTACGCCCTCGCACACCTCGCGGACGCGCCGCTCGACCGTTTCGCGGACTTCCGGCGTCAGCGTCCGCACGGTGCCGCGCAGTTCGGCGGTCTGCGGGATCACGTTGCGCGCGTTGCCGGCATGGAACTCGCAGATCGAGATCACGGCCGAGTCCAGGGGATCGATGGTCCGCGCTACGATCGATTGCAGGGCGGTGATCAACTGCGAACCGACCAGCACGGAATCGATGCACTTGTTCGGGCGCGCGGCGTGGCCGCCGAGTCCTTCGATCTTGATGTCGATCGAGTCGGTCGCAGCCATGACAGGACCGGGGCGGATGGCAAAGGAGCCGACCGGAATCCCCGGGCCATTATGCATGCCGTAGACCTGCTCGATGCCGAACCGGTCCATCAGACCGTCCTTGATCATGGCGGCGGCGCCCGCACCGCCCTCCTCGGCCGGCTGGAAGATCACGACCGCGTCGCCGGCGAAATTCCTTGTTTCGGCGAGATAGCGCGCGGCACCCAAAAGCATCGCCGTGTGGCCGTCATGGCCGCAGGCATGCATCAGGCCCGGCGTCTTGGAGGCATGGGGAAGGTTGGTCGCTTCCTCGATCGGCAACGCGTCCATGTCGGCGCGAAGCCCGATCACCTTGATCTCGCCCTTGCCGGGCTGCTTGCCCTTGATGACGCCGACGACACCGGTGCGGCCGAGGCCCGTCGTCACCTCGTCGCAGCCGAATTCGCGCAAGCGGTCCGCCACGAATGCTGCGGTGCGGTGGACGTCGTACAGTAATTCAGGATTTTCATGGATATCGCGGCGCCAGGCCTGAATATCGGGTTGCAGATCGGCGACGCGGTTAACGATGGGCATGGGACTTTCTCGAACCTCAAGTTGGAACAGTAACGCCTCTGTAGCATGCAAGCGGCGGTCCACCCAGCACGCTGCCGCAGAGCCCCCATTCCACCCGGAAGCTTGGCCGACCAGAGCTGGAAAGCCCGGCGAAGCCCTTAGCCCAGCGAGGCCTTGGGCGGCCTCACGCGGCCAGCGTGTTCTCGACCAGCTTGATCCAGTAAGAGGTGCCGAACACGATCGCCTCGTCGTTGAAATTATAGGCGGGGTGATGCAGCCCTGCGCTGTCGCCGTTGCCGCAGAAGATCAGCGCACCCGGCCGCTGCTCCAGCATGAAGGCGAAATCTTCGCCCGCCATCAGCGGCGGCATCACCTGCACATTGGCATCGCCGGCGATTTCGCGGGCTGCCCGCGTCGCGACATCCGTCTGCTGGACATGATTGACTGTTACCGGATAGCCGCGATCGTAGGTCAGATCGATCCTGGCGCCGGTGACCTGCGCCACGCCGGCGACGACCTCGCGGACCCGCCGTTCCACCATCTTCCGCACGTCGCCGTTCAGGGTACGGACGGTGCCCGCCAGCTCAGCGGTGTGCGGGATCACATTGCGGGCGTGGCCGGCGTGAAACTGGCACATCGAAATGACGGCCGATTCCAGCGGATCGACGCTGCGCGACACGATCGACTGCAGCGCCGTGATCAACTGCGCGCCGACAAGGACGGAATCGATGCATTTGTTCGGATGCGCGGCGTGCCCGCCCCGCCCCTCGATCTTGATGACGACGGCATCGCCTCCGGCCATGATCGGACCGGGCCGCAGCGCGAACGAGCCGACCGGAATGCCCGGACCGTTATGCATGCCGTAGACCTGCTCGATGCCGAAACGGTCCATCAGCCCGTCCTTGATCATCGCAACCGCGCCCGCGCCGCCCTCTTCGGCCGGCTGGAAGATCACGACCGCATCGCCTGCGAAATTGCGGGTTTCGGCGAGATAGCGCGCCGCACCCAACAGCATGGCGGTGTGGCCGTCATGGCCGCAGGCGTGCATCAGGCCCTTCGTCCTGGAAGCGTAAGGCAGATCGGTCGCCTCCTCGATCGGCAGCGCGTCCATATCCGCCCGCAGCCCGACGACCTTCACGTCGCCGTTGCCGACGGGCCGGTTGCCCTTGATGACGCCAACGACGCCGGTGCGGCCGATACCGCTAATAACCTCGTCGCAGCCGAATTCCCGCAATCGGTCCGCGACCAATGCCGCAGTGCGGTGCACGTCGTAGAGCAGTTCCGGGTGTTCATGAATATCCCGGCGCCAGGCCTGGATGTCGGGTTGAAACTCGGCGACGCGGTTGACGATGGGCATGGAGATAACAGGCTTTCCGGATTTGAACGCTTCTGTCCCTGTAGCATGCAAGGGGCGGTCCAACCAACGCTCCCTGACGGCACACCCTCCCGCCTCGCCATCATGGCCGGGCTTGTCCCGGCCATCCACGTCTGACTAATAAACGACCAAGAAAAGACGTGGATGCCCGGAACATCTGGCGCGAAGACGCGCTTCGCGCTTTTGTCCGAGCATGACGGCGTCAACGGGTGGAAACTGAGAAATGCCGAAACGGCTTGAAGGCGATTTCGACTATATCGTGGTTGGCGCGGGCACGGCCGGCTGCATCATGGCCAACCGGCTCTCGGCCGACCCGAAAAACCGCGTGCTGCTGCTGGAAGCCGGCGGCAACGACAACTGGATCTGGTTTCACATCCCGGTCGGCTATCTCTTTGCGATCGGCAATCCCCGTTCGGACTGGATGTTTCGAACCGAGCCGGAGCCCGGGCTCAATGGAAGGGCACTTGCCTATCCGCGCGGCAAGGTGATCGGCGGCTCCTCTGCCATCAACGCCATGATCTCGATGCGCGGACAGGCCGCCGATTACGATCACTGGCGGCAGCTCGGCATGACCGGCTGGGGCTATGACGACGTGCTGCCGCTGTTCAAGCGGCTGGAGGATCATTTCCTGGGCGAGAGCGAACATCACGGCACCGGCGGCGGCTGGCGGATCGAAGCGCCGCGGCTGTCCTGGGAGGTTCTCGACGCGGTCGGCGACGCCGCCGAGGAAATGGGCATCAAGCGCATTGCCGATTTCAACACCGGCGACAATGAAGGCATCAGCTATTTCCACGTCAACCAGAAGCGCGGCCGGCGCTGGTCTTCTGCGCGCGGCTTCCTCAAGCCGGTGCTGAACCGCAGCAATCTGAGGCTGGAAAAGAATGTGCTGGTCGACCGGCTGATTGTCGAGCAGGGGCGCGCCGTCGGCGTGCGCTTCATCCAGGGCAATGAAGTGGTCGAGGCGCGCACCAAGGGCGAAGTCGTTTTGTGTGCTGGCTCAATCGGATCGACGCAGGTGCTGCACCGGTCCGGCATCGGGCCGGCCGACTGGCTGTCGCCGCTCGGCATCGATGTCGCGCTCGACAAGCAGGGCGTCGGGCGCAATCTGCAGGACCATCTGCAGCAGCGCGCGATCTACAAGGTTTTTGGCGTGCGCACCCTGAACGAGACCTATTACAATCTGATCCGGCGCGGCATGATGGGGCTCGATTATGCCTTCCGCCGCCGCGGGCCGCTGACCATGGCGCCGTCGCAGCTCGGCATCTTCACGCGCTCCGATTCCACCCGCGAGCGCGCCAACATCCAGTTCCACGTGCAGCCGCTGTCGCTCGACAAGTTCGGCGATCCCCTGCATCGTTTTCCCGCCATCACGGTCAGCGCCTGCAACCTGCAGCCGACCTCGCGCGGCACCGTGCGCATCCGCTCCGAAAAGCCGGACGAGGCGCCCTCAATCGCGCCGAACTATCTCTCGACCGACGACGACCGCCAGGTCGCGGCCGATGCCATCCGCACCACGCGGCGGCTGATGAAGCAGAAGCGGCTCGAACGCTATCGCCCGCAGGAGTACCTGCCGGGCCCCGCCGTCGGCGACGACGACGCCTCGCTGGCGAAAGCCGCCGGCGATATCGGCACCACGATCTTTCATCCCGTGGGGACGGCGAAGATGGGCACCGCGAGCGACTCGATGGCGGTGGTTGACGAGCGGTTGCGGTTCTACGGGATTGCCGGGTTGCGCGTCGCCGATGCGTCGGTGATGCCGACCATTACGTCGGGCAATACCAACACGCCGACGGCGATGATCGCGGAGAAAGGTGCCGTGATGATTCTGGAGGATGCGAGGTAGCACCTTGCCGAATTACCTCTGCGCGTCCTTGGCCCCAATTTTCGCGTGCACACGCGCTGAAAGCGCAAGATCATCGTTGGTGGCGTACAATTCCAGGAAAGGAATGGTCGTCCTGACGACAATCCGATCCCGCCACTGATCGATCAGTTCGGCCAGCTCCCTTGTTTCCAGCAGATCGAGTTCTTGGCGCATATGATAATATCCGACAAGGTAGAGTTTCGTCGGCGACACGCCAATGCGCTTTTGCACCAGCGCAAACGCATCGTCGTCTCCGATCTTCTGCGGGTAGACCGGAAAATAGATACGGCCGGTGTTCCTGGTGCCCAGAAACGGCCCTTTCAAGCAAACGGATATCGGGCCGATTTGATCCAGCAGATCCTGGACCACCGCAGCATAGCGATCGAGATCGGTCTCCGGAATGCCGCTGGCAAGCGTTGCATGCAACTGTAACCGGCGGCGTTCGCAGATTTCCCACGCAATCTTTGGCGCGAAGCGCGATGACTTCATGGCGAGCTCAAGCGCCTGAACCTGGTCGGATTCGAGAAAAGCGTCCGCGGAAATTGGCATCACCAGCGCATGGCGCGTCTTCTCATAGGTACCGTTTCGATAATCGCGCCCTTTAACCTCGCTGATAACCGCAGCGTGTCCAGCATTGACAAGCGGAAGATGCGCAAGCCTGTATCCCTCGTCGAAGACGACACGTTCACCGGGCTGGAATGTCTTTCGCGCCGACCGATAGGCCATCATCGAGTCGTCGCAATAGGTTATGGATGGCATATGTCTCCGCTCCGCCGTCGGATCGCTCTTGATTTACGCCGACTCCCATACAGAAGGAAAGCGGCAGCGCGCTATGTTTGCGGCGGATAGCAGTCGAATGTTGGGAGTTCGCACGCGCGCTCCATCCAATTCAGCGAGGTAGCCCGCTTCATTGAACGGAGCGAATGACACGCTCGCGTTATTGCCCCCTGCGATAATGCCGCGGCGCGACCGGCCTCTGCCGCAGTTGCGGCGCGGGCACAGCCTCGCCGTAATAGGCGTTGGAATTGTAATAGGCATTCGATTGATCGAACGATCGATAGGCCGGCCTGCCGCCGAGTACGTCGGCGTTGGGATGATAGAACGCAAAAGCGCCCGGCTCCTGAATCGCGGCCTGCGCGAATACAGGCGTTGTGATCGCGGTCATCAGAAACGCGGCGGCGAGTGTTGGGATCGACTTGGTCATCGGAGATCCTCTTTGTCATGAAGTCACCCCGCCCAATTGGGTATCGCAACGCAAAAGCGGATAGCCGCGCGATGGCGCTCACCGCGATTTGAAAAACCGTGTTTGAATATGCCCGACAGCGGGAACGTGCGGAATATCCTCGGCCGCAAAATGCGCAGAATATTCGTTCACAAATGAAACGATCGGCAGCAACGCTTTTCGCAATTGAGGAGATGTAGCCCGAATGGAGCGCAGCGCAATCCGGGGAAAAATCTGTCGGCCGGCGAGACACCCCGGATTGCGCTACGCTCCATCCGGGCTACGGCATCCGGGCTTGCTTCAAGCCGCTATGTCTGCGGCGGATAGCGCTCAAAGGTGGGCAGTTCGTGCGCGCGCTCCATCCAGCGAATGCGCTCTGCGGTCTGGATGTGCACCATGGCCGGAACGGCATCAGGATCGTCGTAGGTCGCGCTCTGGATATCGACGATTCCGGGCAACACATTCGCATTGGTGTAGAACAGACCCGTGCCGCAGTCGGCACAAAACTGCCGCCGGCCATGTTCGGAGGATTCGTAGACCTTGGGTGTCCCCTTCGTCACCTTGAGCGCGTCCTCCGCATACATCGACCAACCGACCATCGGCGCGCCGGCGTGGCGCCGGCAATCCGCGCAGTGACACAGCGCATGAACGATCGGTTCGCCCTCGACCTGATAGCGGATCGCGCCGCAATGACAGCCGCCGGTGATGTTGACCATGCGCTTCTCCCGAGAGACGATGGCATGTAGCCCGGATGGAGCGCAGCATAATCCGGGAAAAATCTGTCGGCCGGCGAGACACCCCGCGCTGCGCTCTATCCGGGCTACAGGGCCTGTGCTTACGCCGACTTCCGCACCGCGTTGTCGACCAGCGTCTTGCCGAGCGACCAGATCGCGCCGGGGACCTTGTGGCTGGCGGCGATGACGTCGTCGAAAGACTTTTCGATCCAGCTGCAGTCTTCTTCCGTGATCACGAGCGGCGGCAGCAGCTTGATGGTGTGGCTGCCGTGGCCGGAGACTTGCGTCAGGATCTTGTGATCCTTGAACAGCGGCACCGTGATGAGCTGGCAGAACAGGCCCTTGTTGGCGGTCTCCAGCAGATTCCAGGATGCCTTCAACCGCAGCGATTTCGGCGGACCGAACTCGATGCCGATCATCAATCCCTTGCCGCGCACTTCCTTCAGCAATTCATAGCCGGGCACCATCCGCGTCAGCGCGAGGCGAAGTTCGGCGCCGCGCTTGGCGGCCTGCTCGACCAGCTTTTCGTTCTTGATCACGTCGAGGGTGGCGATACCGGCGGCCATCGCCAGATCGTTCTTCGCAAAGGTCGAGCCGTGCACGACCGCGCGGTCCATCTGGTTGAATATCTTGTCGAAGATGTGCTTGCGCGTCAGCAGCGCGCCGACCGGCACGTGACCGCCCGACAGCGCCTTCGCCAGCAGCACCATGTCCGGCTCGACATTCCAGTGCTCGACCGCGAGGAATTTTCCGGTACGGCCGACACCGGTCTGGATTTCGTCGGCGATGAAGATGGTGCCGTACTTCTTGCAGAGCGCGGCGGCGCCCGGCAGGAATTCGTCCGTGGGCAGGTTGACGCCCTTGCCCTGGATCGGCTCGACGATGAAGGCCGCGACCTGACGCGACGACAACGCCTGCTCGAGGGCGGCGAGATCGTTGAACGGCACTTGCGTGCATCCCGGCAGCAGCGGCTCGAATCCGCTGCGGAAGTTCGCATCGTCCATCAGCGACAGCGCGCCGTAGGACAGGCCGTGGAAGGAATGCGAGCAGGAGACGATGCCCGGGCGGCCGGTCGCGCCGCGCGCGAACTTGATCGCGGCCTCGACGGTCTCGGCACCGGAATTGGCGAAGAACACCTTGTCCAGATATGGCACATGTTCGAGCAGGCGTTCCGCCAGCACGCCCGCGAGCGTGGACACATCAAGTTGAACCAGATTGGGAAAATCGCTGTCGAGCACGCTTTTCAGCGCCAGACGCAATGCCGGATGATTGCGGCCAATCGCAAAAACGCCAAATCCGCTCAGTAGATCAAGATAGCGGGCGCCGTCCCGATCGAACAGGTATTGACCTTGACCCTTCTGAAAGCCCACATCGTAGCCGATGGTCTTCAGCACCCGGACGAGCTGCTCGTTCAAATGGCGCGCATGCATGGAACTGCGCTGCGCCTGCCGCTCTTCAAACAGCCCGGAAACGTCTAGATATGAACTTGGCATTCGCTACATACGTCGGTTGATGGCCGTTTCGTCAACTGAAAACACTCAATGCGGCGTTTTGACCCCCGCATTGGATCATCTTACTTAAACACAGGTCTGAACCATGTTGCACTGCCCAAGAACCATCGTGCGTACAATAGTTTATTCGGGAGTTTTTTTGGCCACAGGTCTTACCGTTGCGCTTGCCGCCGACCCCACAGGTGACTGGAAAGTAGCCGATGGTGTGGCCAACATCCGCGTCGCCCAATGTAGCGGCAACATGTGGGGCGTCGTCGCCTGGGAAAAGACGCCGGGCGGCAAGGACAAGAATAATCCTGATACCGCCAAGCAGAGCCGGCCGACCTTGGGCATGCCGATCCTGATCGAGATGAAGAAGAAGCCCGGCGTCGATGCCTGGGAAGGCCAAGTCTACAACGCCAAGGACGGACAGCTCTACAGCTCCACGATCAAGCCTGTCGGCACCGACCAGCTCGAGATTCAGGGCTGCGTGCTCGGCTTCCTGTGCGGCGGTGAAACCTGGACCCGTGTCGGACCGCCGATTCCCTCGAGCCCTGCCAACAGCATGGCCAAGGGTGCGCCGAAGGGACCAGCCGGCGCGCCGCCCAAAACCGCAGGACCTGCGCCGACGGCGCCGAAGACCACGGGTGCGGTAAATCCGGCACCCGCTGCGGCGAATCCTGCGCCCGCGCCGAAGGCTGCGCCCGCTCAGAAGCAGGCGGCGGCCACGGCGACCCAGCCCGCCGATATCGGCGATATCTGCCTACTTCCCGACATCGCGCGGTTTGCCCATTAGCGCCGGCTGGAACAGCAGCACCGCGGCCAGCGTGATGACGAACGACAGCGCCAGCAATTTGCCCATGCTGGCGGTGCCGGGATGACTGGATAGCCACAGGCTTCCGAAGGCGGTCGCGGTCGTCAGCGCCGAGAAAAAGATCGCGCGCGTCAGGCTCGACTGCAGCAGGTTCGTTCTGCCCTCGCGCCAGGCCGTGACATAATAGATCTTGAAGGCGACGCCGACGCCGAGCAGCAGCGGCAATGCGACGATGTTGGCGAAGTTGAGCGGCAGCCCGATCAGCACGCAGAGTTCCAGCGTCACCGCGCCGGCCACCAGCAGCGGCACCATCGTCATCAGCACGTCGGAGATCCGCCGCAGCGTCAAATAGAGCAGTAGGCTGATCACCAGCAGCGCCCAGATGCCGGCATGGATGAACGCCTTCACGATGGTGTCGCCGGATTTGAGGATCGACACCGGCCCGCCGATCGCATTCGGCTCGGCCGCCAAAACCGCATCGGCAAATCGGCGCAAATTGTCGTTGTCGTTGGGATCACCCTTCGGCAGCGCCTCGACGCGAATCAACCCATCCTTGGATTTCCAGCTGTTCAGCAGTTCCGGCGGCAGCGTCTTGAGCGTGACGGGGCCGGCCTGCATCGTGTTCCTGAGCTGATCGAATACGATCTTGAGTGGGGTGACGAAAATGCCCTGCGCCTTGTCGCGCGTCGCCTGGTTGCTGCCGGCAAGTTTCGACAGCGCGTCCGCCAGCCGCCGCGATGCGACCGCGCCCGGCCCCTTGCCGTCGCCGGCGGTCCTGCGCAGGCTGTCGACTGAACTCTTCAGCGCCTCCACATTCTCTTCATCGGTGGGCGCGGCATCGACAGAATCGGGATTGAGCGCGGGCCCGACCACCCTCGCCGCCTTCGCGATCAGTTGCAGCTTCGCCGGCTGATCCTCAGGCACGAAACTGTCGATCGACATCACGCGCAGGACTTCCGGCAACTTTCCAAGCCGCGCCTCGATCTTCTTCGCTTCCGCTTCCGAGGTGGTCAGCACGTTGATGGCGTTGGCGCCGGTGTTGGGGTCCTTGCGCAGGTCGAGGAAGGTCGCGATCGATTCAGCCTTCGGATTGCGCAGGTTGATCGGGTTGAAGTCGAACTTCATGAAATAGAGCAGCGGCAGGCCGGCCACGACGAGGAGCAGCGTACCAACGACGATGATGACGCGATGCTTTTCGAGGAACTCGTCCACCGGCGCCAGAAACGCGTAACCGACCGGCTCGCTTTCGCCGGGCGGGTGAAGCAGCTTCAGCATGGCAGGCAGGGACGTGATGCTGGTGATGAACGCGATCAGCATGCCGGCGCCGGCGATCTTGCCGAGTTCGGAAATGCCCTTGTAGTCGGTCGGCAGGAAACACAGGAAGCCAGCGGCGGTCGCCATCGCGGCGAGCGAAAGCGGCACCGCGCAGCGTCTCGCCGCGCTCTCCAGCGCCAGCGCCAGATCTTCGTTCTTGAAACGCTCGGAACGGTAACGGACGCTGAACTGAATGCCGAAATCGACGCCGAGGCCGACGAACAGCACGGCAAAGGCGATCGACAGCAGGTTCAGCGACCCCACCATCATCAGGCCGACCGCGGTCGTCAGCGAAAGGCCGATGAACAAGTTCACGAACACCGCGAAGATGATCTTCGAGGAGTGCAGCGCCATCCAGAGAATCACGAGGACGATGAGGACGGTTGCGACACCGTTGACGATCGCGCCGTCCTGCACGGTCGAATATTCCTCATTCGCGATCGGAACCGGGCCGGTCAGCCGCACCCGCGCGCTGTACTGGCCTGCAAAATTGAGATCGGTCGCGGCCTGCCGGATCGCGTCGGTCGCATCCTTGCCAGGTTCCAGTTCGCTGTAGTCGAGCTTCGGCTTGAACTCGATGAAGGCGCGGCGATCGGCATCGGTTAAAGGCTTATCGCTGGTAAGTTCGCGCCAGGAGAACGTCGCCGTCCCCTTGTTCAGGATGTCCTCGACCGTCTGGCTGATCAGGTTGAAGGGCCGTTCGGTATTGTCGAGCTTGACCTGCCCGCGCTTGACGCCAGCAAGCCCGGTCTCCAGCGCGCCGGTCAGGCCGCGGATCGAGGGATCGCCGGCCATGATCTCGATCAGGGGCGCGGCGGCTTCGAGCTGGCCGGCGACCTTGCCGACTTCCTCCACCGGCAGGAACAACAGCCCGTTCTTTTCGAAGAACTCGCCGGAACCGAGCGGCTGCACCGATTCGAAATGCTTGGTGTCGCCGGTCAGTTTTGTGGCCAGCGCCTTGCTCGCGGCGCTGGCGAGCTCGGGCGTCGGGGCTTCGACGACGGCGAGAATCAGTTTTTCGCGATCGAACGCGTGCTCGAACTGATTGTCGCGCTTGCGCCAGTCGAGGTCGGGCGAAATCAGCGTGTTGATGTCGGTGTTGATGGCGAAATGCCGGGCCGCATAGTAGCTCGCCCCGACCGCCAGAAGCAGCGAGACGATGACGACGAGAGTGGCAAACCGCGTACAGGTTCTGACAATGGCGACAACAATACTGGTCAGCACTTCGTTTCTTTCTAAATCTCAAGGAGAGCTGGGCGAAAACGCCCGCTGTCTAGCGGAGTTCCCGAAGCCGATCTAATGTTGTTTTGGTTACTTGCCCAAGGGTTCACAAGGGTTCAAGCGAAGGCCGCCAAAACGGACCGGACGGTGTTCGGGGGCCGGTATAGCCCGTCCGAAAGGGCGATAAAGTGACGAACCGGTAAGGAACAATGGTTCTCATAAGCCGCTTTTAGGTATTTTATTACCTACGGCTTGGTAACCATTGCGCGATGCACCTTTTCCAGCCGCACAATTTTTGACACATAGTCCTGCGCTTCCATCTACTTGGGTGGGGATTACCTGCGGGTTCCGGTCATGGTGCGGATATTGCAGATCCGGATGTGACCGGCTGCACGGAGACCTTTGGGTGAATTTGCGAATTCAGTACCTGGTGCAACAGCGTAATGGACATCCCATGGAAGTGTATCTAGCGCAGCCCCGCGGATTTTGTGCGGGCGTCGTGCGTGCCATCGAAATCGTTGAGCGCGCGCTCGAGAAGTACGGTCCGCCGGTCTATGTTCGGCACGAGATCGTGCACAACAAATACGTGGTCGAAAGCCTTAAAGCCAAGGGCGCGATCTTCGTCGAGGACCTGTCGGAGGTTCCGCCGCTGGCGGTAACCGTCTTCAGCGCCCACGGCGTGGCCCGCAGCGTTGAGGAGGAGGCCGCCGCCCGCGGCCTGCCCGTCCTCAATGCCACCTGCCCGCTGGTCACCAAGGTCCATAATCAGGGCAAGCGGTATATGTCGAAGGGCCGTACCCTGGTATTGATCGGGCATGCCGGCCATCCCGAGGTCGAGGGTACCATGGGTCAGGTTCCGGGGCCGGTTCTGCTGGTCCAGAACGTCGACGAGGTGGCGGCGCTGACGCTGCCGACCGACGCTCCGCTGGCCTATATCACCCAGACCACCCTCAGCGTGGACGACACAAAGGACATAATTGCCGCCCTTCAGGCCAAATTTACAGATATTCAAGGCCCCGACATCCGGGATATCTGCTATGCGACACAGAACCGCCAATCTGCGGTAAGGGATCTAAGTAAGCTGGTGGACGTCATTTTGGTGGTGGGGGCCGCCAATAGTTCCAACTCAAACAGGCTTCGCGAAATCGGCACCGAGGTCGGGGTCGCGAGTTATCTCATTGCCGACGGGAGCGAGTTGAACCCCGATTGGCTGAAGGATGCGAAAGCCGTCGGCATTACGGCGGGCGCCTCGGCGCCCGAAGTTTTGGTCGACGACGTGATCGAGGCTTTGAGGCGTATCGGACCCGTCAAGGTGTCGGTACTTCCCGGCCGGGAAGAAAATATCGAGTTCCGTCTTCCGGCCGAACTGACTGCGGGTTGATCCACTTCAAGAGTTCCAAGTCTGGGCTCCAGGCCCAGACTCAAGTCCAGAAAGAAAATCTCTCAAATGGCAATACCGTTCTTCAAGGAAATGCGTATCGGTGGCTATCTGATCAAGCAGAAGCTGCTTGGCCGGAAGCGCTATCCGCTTGTGCTGATGCTGGAGCCGTTGTTCCGCTGTAACCTCGCTTGTGTCGGCTGCGGCAAGATCGACTATCCCGACGCGATCCTCAACCGCCGCATGTCGGCTCAGGAATGCTGGGACGCGGCCGATGAATGCGGCGCACCGATGGTGGCGATTCCCGGCGGCGAACCGTTGATCCACAAGGAGATCGGCGAGATCGTGCGCGGCCTCGTGGCGCGCAAGAAGTTCGTCTCGCTGTGCACCAACGCGCTGCTGCTGGAGAAGAAGCTCGATCTGTTCGAGCCCTCGCCCTATCTGTTCTTCTCGGTGCATCTCGACGGCCTCAAGGACCACCACGACAAGGCAGTGTCGCAGAAGGGCGTGTTCGACCGGGCGGTTTCCGCGATCAAGGCCGCGAAAGCGCGCGGCTTCACCGTCAACGTCAACGCCACGATCTTCGATGGCCATCCGGCGGAAGAGATCGCAAAATTCCTCGACTTCACCACCGAGCTCGGTGTCGGCGTCTCGATGTCGCCGGGCTACGCCTATGAGCGCGCCCCGGACCAGGAGCACTTCCTCAATCGCACCAAAACCAAGAAGCTGTTCCGCGACGTGTTCGCGCTCGGCAAGGGCAAGAAGTGGAACTTCATGCATTCCGGCCTTTTCCTGGACTTCCTCGCAGGTAACCAGAGCTACGAATGCACGCCCTGGGGCATGCCGGCCCGCAACATCTTCGGCTGGCAGAAGCCCTGCTATTTGCTCGGCGAAGGCTACACCAAGACCTTCAAGGAGTTGATGGAGACGACGGACTGGGAGACCTACGGCACCGGCAAGTACGAGAAGTGCGCCGACTGCATGGCGCATTGCGGCTACGAGCCGACGGCTGCCAACGCAGCCCTGGTCAATCCGCTGAAGGCGATGTGGGTCGCGCTGCGCGGCGTCCGCACCACGGGCCCGATGGCGCCCGAGATCGATCTCTCCCAGCAGCGTCCGGCGCAGTACATCTTCTCGGCCGAGGTGCAGAAGCGCCTGTCCGAGATCCGCAAGGACGAAGCGGCTGCGGCAGCCGCCAAGCAGCAACAGAAGGCATCCACCGCCGCCTGAGCGGAACACAACAAAAGATTTTTGGGCCCCGGTTCAGGCGAACCGGGGCCCTTTCTTTTTTGCGTGTCTCTCAGACTGTCACGGAACGACCGCTACTTCGTCCGAGTCCGCAGAAGCAGATTCTCGATCTCTGCCGCGCGCCCAGCACTGAGTGTGCCACGCTCGATTCCGAGCGGCACATTGCGGAGGGCCAGTTCGCGGTACAATGCGCCCGAGGAAGGAAAGCGCTCATCCAATGCTTCGAGGTGCTTGAGGATCGTTCCGATGTCCCCGCGCGCCACGCAGCCACCCATGCCGTTGGCCAGTCCGCCGTCAAGAACGGCCGCGACCGTTCCCCTCAGCAGCGGCATCATGGCACGCAGCGCGTCGGCCTCGCTGGCGCCAAAACTCTTCCAGAGTTCGACGCCTTCCTTGAGCAATGCGATCAGGAACGGACCGACATAGTAGGCCGAGGCGTGATAAAGCGCCCGCACGCCGGCCGGCAGCGCCAGCGGTTCGCACCCGATGCTGGTGGCGAGCCGTTCCAGGTCACGCCTGAAATCGGGGTCTGCTTCGATGCCGACGGTGCATCCCCGCAAACCCTCCAGCGCGACGTCGGGATTTGCAAACATCTGCATCGGATGGAATCCGCCGGTTACGGCACCGCTGGATTTCGCGTGACCCAGCGCGGTCAATTCGGTTGCTCCGCTGCAATGGACGACGCGGTGACGTGGCTCCCAGCGCAAATCGCGGCAGACCGGCAGGATCGCGTCGTCACTCACCGTCAGGAAGAGCACATCACAATCGTCCACGACATGTTGCGCGTGCGGCATCGGCCGTGCTGACGGTACCCGGGATCCCAGGCGCTGCGCCGCATCGGAGCCACGGTTGTAGAAAGCCGCGACGTTCAGGTTCGCGCGGTCAAACGCCGGCGCGAGCGTTTGCGCAACACGGCCGGCGCCGATGAAGCCGATTCGCAACGCCGCGAGCTCATTGCTCATTGAGCGTAGCTCCCGTCGATGCGGTCGAGCTTTCGCAGCAGCGCCGGCCATTCCAGCAGCCCGTAACCGGCTTGCAGATTTTGCGCCGCCTCATTCAATACCGGATTGGTGTCGCGCTCATTGTCCAGCGTGATCTCGGTGCCCGCGAAGCAGGTCACCGTGTTGCCGATCGCCATTTCTGTCGGCGCGTGAAGCGGCCGGCCGCAACCGAGCGCGTCTATTTGTATCCGGCAAGCCTGCTCCAGCCAATAGATCGCATTGAACGCCTGTGGAATCGTGTTGCCACAGACCAGCAGACCATGATTGCGCAAAACCAGTACGTCGTTTCGGCCGAGATCGGCGACGACCCGGTCGCATTCGTCCCGATCGATCGCCGGTCCCTCGAAGTCGTGATAGCCGATCCGCCCGTGAAACCGCATCGCCGTCTGGGACAGCGGAAGCAGCCCTTCGGCGAGCGTGCTGACTTCCGTGCCAGCCCTGGTGTGGGTATGGAGAACGCACTTCACGTCGGGCCGCGCCCGGTGGATCGGGGCATGCAGATAGAATCCGGCGACGTTGACGTTGTAGCCGTGATCGGGCTGCAGCAGAGTTTGCCCCTCGATGTCGATCTTGACGAGGCTCGACGCCGTGATTTCCTCGTACAGCATGCCATACGGATTGATCAGATATTGGTCGTCATGCCCCGGGACCTGTGCACTGATGTGGTTGTAGATCAGGTCGGTCATTCCATAGAGCGCCACCAGGCGATAGCACGCCGCGAGATCAACCCGCGCCGCCCACTCCTCTTCCCCCACGGTGGCCCGGATATCGTTGACAGAGCGAACTTCGGTTTGACGCATGTTACCTGGCCCGCAACCGCGGTCCCTTTCTAGTGGCGGATGACGGAGGCACGCTCCACGATCTGGGCAAGGCCTTCCGACGATGGAAGAGCGCCGAATACGTGCATCCCATCCATGCCCAGCCTGGATTTCACGAAGAGATCGGCGGCATCGGCATCGCCATGCTGCAACATCTCGGCAGCCTGCAACGCATGCGCCATCCGGGTAACCAGCGCCCTCGCATGCCCGTCATCCGGGTATCGTGCACTCAACCGGTCGGCGAGATCTTCCGTGCTGCTGTCGTAGATCCGGTTGAGGCCCCTGCTCGCACGCAGTTCGTCGACAAATGCGTCCCGGCAGCGTGCATCCCGTTGCATGGCCCGCAGAACGTCCATGCACATCATGTTCGAGGTGCCCTCCCAGATCGAATTCAGCGGCGCCTCGCGGTAAAGGCGCGCCATCGCATTCTCCATGATGAAGCCGTTGCCGCCGTGCACCTGCATGCACTCGTAGCTGAAAGAGGGTGCCCGCTGACAATTCCAGAACTTCACCACGGGCGTGGCAACCCGCGCCAGCAGCCGTTCGTGTTCACTGGTCTGCAGGCCGTCGGTCGCCCGCGCGACCCGAAGTGCGCCAAGCATCGCCGCCTCGCTCTCAAGTGCGAGGTCGGCGAGCACATTGCGTTGCATGGGAAGCTCGGACATGGGCTTGCCAAACGCCGTTCGCGTTTGCGCGTGGTTCAATGCCAGGCTCAAGGCTTGCCGCATCAGCCCGGCGGATCCTGCCGCAAAATCCAGCCGGGTCAGATGAGCATGCGAAAGGATTTCCCTGATGCCACGCCCTTCTTCGCCGACAAGGATCGACCACGTGTCGTGGTATTCGATTTCGCTCGAAGCGTTTGAACGGTTGCCGCACTTGTCCTTCAAACGCTGAATGAAGATGCGGTTGGCGCTGCCGTCGGGCAGCAGGCGCGGCACGAACAGACAACTTACGCCGGATTCGGTCTGAGCCAGCGTGTAGAACCCGTCGGCCACCGGCACCGAGAAAAACCATTTGTGGCCGGTGATCGAATAGATCTCGCCACGCGCACCGCGTTCGATGAATCGTGCGGTGGTCTGGGTTTCGCGCAGATCGGAGCCGCCCTGCTTCTCGGTCATCGCATAGCCGATGACCGCCGCACGCTTGGCTTCGATGGGAAGCCGCCGCGGGTCGTAGTCCGCCACCAGCGTTCGCTCCCGCCACGTCGCAAATTGCGGTTTGCCGGAAAACCCCGCGATCGCGGCGTAAGCCATCCCGGTAGGGCAGCCGACGCCGTTCTCGATCTGATTCCAGAGGTAACTCAGCGCCGCACGCGCCAAATGTCCATTCGGTTCGCTCGTCGACCAGGCCAGACTATGGACCTCGCTTTGGAACGCCAGCGCCATCAATTGATGCCAGGCCGGATGAAACTCGACCCAGTCATTCCGGTTGCCATACCTGTCATGGGTCAGCAGTTTCGGTTCGTGCTCGTTGGCAAGTCGCGCGGCCTCCTGCACGGAATCGCAGCCGGCATGGGCGCCGAGCGCAGAAAGTTTTTCCCTTGCCCACGGCACGATCTTTGCGATCAGGCCGCTCAGCGCCCGATCGTCATCGAACGCGTTGAAACCGAGGGCTGACCGCGCCTGATTGCGGACTTCGTGGGTCGCAAACGGACTGGCTTTCGCTTCCGCGACGGCAACCGGCTGGACGCGCGCATTCATGCCGAAACTTTCGATACCAGGGTCAATTCAGGCGTGGCGTGCCGAAACAGCATGCGCGCGGAAAGCCCCGCGATGGCTTGTGCGATCGACTTTGCCGCTTCGGAATCGGGAGCCGCTTCCGGCGCCAGGGGACCGACGAGGGCCTCCATGAAAGCGCCGGTCACGCACGATGCCGCAACGTTCGCGTCGATCTGGATGAATTCGCCGCTGGCGATGCCGCGCCGGACAAGCCCGGCGATCTGATCGGCGAGCGCCGCCCGGTATTTCAGGCGCGCCGCGTCGATCTCCGGCTCGCATGGTTCGGCGATCAGCGCGTAGGCCAGACGGCGGCCGCGCATCGCGCGTATCGAGAAGGTGTAAATCGCGTCCACCAGACACTGGGACGCAGATCCCTCCGCCTCGACGATCGCGGCGACCACGGCAACCTCACGCTCGGAAACCAGCCCGAGCACTTGCGCGTACAGGTCCGCCTTCGAGTCGAAGTAGCGGTACACACTGCCGGTAGCCACCCCCGCCCGTGCGGCGATCAGGGCGATCTGGGCATCCTTCCACCCGCTCAGCGCCACGGCATCGCGTGCGGCATCCAGAATGCGCGCTTTGGTTTCAACGAGTTGATTGAGGCGAACTGCAGCAATTGCCATAATGAACCTTAATTCATGAATACAGGATCATAATTCATCCTTGAGCGAATGCCGGCGCTTGTCAAGTATCCCGGCGGGTTCCTGCGATCGGAAAAGCGACGCCAGTTGCGAGGAAGGCTTCGGCGTGTCGCCCGGGATCAATGCATCTGAAACCAACGCCACGCTCAGAGGCGCCAGGGACGCGAACGCGCTTACCCAGCCCCGCATCTGAATACGGCGAGCCAAAGCCTGATGATTTTGGGTCGATGCATGCGCGCTCGCACCATCTCCGTCATCCCCACGCAACGGCTTCGCCGTTGTCGCTGGAGGTGCGAACCTTGCGGTGCACTTGCACGGCTGGGCGAGCCTCGAAGGATGAGCGGCAAGTTCTTTTAACAAGAATTGGCCGCCGCCCTGCGAGGGCCGTGCTGCGCGCGGCCAGCCTCTAGGTGAACGCACTTGCGTTCATTCCGGGGTGAACACACTTGCGTTCATCCCCGGGTGACGGATCACGTTGATTTAAGCTTGGAATGCGGAACGTCATCGGAGCTGGCCGCCCGTGCGCGCTTCAGGGCGAGGCAGCTATTTTCAAGGCCCCGGTTCGAACCAACCGGAGCCTTTCTCTTTAATTTGGTGCTTTCTGAAAAGCCGGCGCGGATCAGACCGCCGCGGTGGCGAGCCCCTCTTCGCCGTGCAGGAAGCCGCGGCAACCACGCAGGGAGCGCAGCGCGCGGTTGAAATCGATTCCCGTGGAGACCAGCGCGCGCAGCGAGGTGGGATTGCGCGCCACCCCGCGCAGCACCTTGCGGAGGTCGATGTCGCCGTTCGGCTTGATGGCGCTCATGGCCAGCGCTGGAAGCGCCCGGCTGGCGGGATCGGAGATGACCCGCAGCGCCGCGAACGGCAAGCCGGCCTTGGCCGCATAGGCCGCGGCAATATGACTTTCCATATCGACCGCTGCCGCGCCCGTCTCCGAATGCAGCGCGGCCTTGCAGGCGGTCGCTGCAATTACCTGTTCCACGCCGGCCAGGCCACCACGGACCACGCGGCGGCGACGCAATGCCGCACTGGCGATCATTTCCTCGTTTAGCGCCAGACCTGCCAGAAAACGGGTATCGCCCGCCAGAACCTCGGTCGCCACCACCACGTCGCCCGATTTCAGCGACGGATCCAGCCCGCCGGCGACGCCGAACGAGATGACACCCCTGAAAGTGGTGGAATCCAGCGTCGCCAGCAAAGCGCGCAATTGCTGCGGGTCGCTGGAACTGCATATGACGATCATGCCGGGCCCGGCCGCGATGCGGGCCTCCTGCACCAATCCTGTTACGATCAAAACTGGCCGCGGATCATTCGAATTGCGATCAACCGAATTGTCCACGATCGCGGCGGCCCCCACGCCCAAAGTCACATCCCGACCCCTACCACCCTGCTGTTGGTGCTTCTCAAATTCCGATACCGCGCCAGCGCCCAGAGCGGAAAGAACTTCGAGTAGCCATGATAACGCAAATAAAACACCCGCGGAAAGCCTGTAGCCGTGTAACGCGCCTCGTCCCACAGCCCTTTCTCGGTCTGTGTGGCTTTTAGGTACTCCACACCCCGCACGATGGCCGGGTTTTCGACCTCTCCGGCCGCCATCAGTCCAAGCAAGGCCCATGCCGTTTGCGAGGAGGTCGACGGCGCGCCCTCAAATCCCTTGTAATCGAGTCGGTAGCTGACCGCATCTTCCCCCCAGCCACCGTCCTCGTTCTGGATCGAAAGCAGCCAATCGGCCGCCTTGCGAATCATCGGGTCCTGGTGGCTCATCCCTGCGGCATTGAGCGCACACAGCACCGACCAGGTTCCGTAGACGTAGTTGAGGCCCCAGCGGCCGTACCATGACCCTTCCGGGAGCTGGGTGCGGCGCAAATAGGCGATCCCGTCCGCGACCGCCTTGCTGGTCTCGGCAGTCTCGCCGAGCTGCGCCAGCATCGAGATGCAGCGCGCGGTGACGTCCTCGGTCGGCGGATCGAGCAGCGCGCCATGGTCCGAGAACGGGATGTTGTTGAGGTAATATTCGAGGTTGTTGATGTCGAAGGCGGCCCAGCCGCCATCGCGGCTCTGCAGGCCCTCGATCCACTCGCGGCCGCGCGAGATCGCTTCGTCGTATTCCTTGCTGCCGGACGCCCGCCGCGCCCGATCCATCGCCATCACGACCACGGCGGTGTCGTCGAGATCGGGGTAATAGTCGTTGTTGTATTGGAACGCCCAGCCGCCCGGACGGACATCGGGCGCCTTCACCGCCCAGTCGCCCTTGAGATCAAGCACCTGCCTCGGCTTCAGCCAATCCAGGCCCTGTTCCATCATCCTGATCGTATCTTCGCCGCCGGCCTCCGCCAGCGCGTGGCAGGTCAGCGCGGTGTCCCACACCGGCGAGACGCAGGGCTGGCAATAGGCTTCGTGCTCACCGATCACGAGCAGCTTGTCGATGCCCTTGCGGGTGACCGCGCGCGGCGGATAGTCCGGTCCCTTGCCGAGCGCGTCATACATCATGACGATGTTGGCCATCGGCGGATAGATCGCGCCCATGCCGTCTTCACCGTTAAGCCGCTCTTCGGTGAACGCGAGCGCCGCATCGATCGCACGCTGGCGCAGCTTCTTCGGAAACAGTGGTTCGACGACGCGCAGGATCTTGTCGAGCGTGCTGAACAGCGTGAACCAGCCCCAGCTTTGATGCGGCGCCTTCGGCGTCATTCCGACCGACTTGGGATCCTGCAGGAACAACTCGTCGACGCCGACGCCCTTGGGGTTTTTCGCCAAGGGCTTCAACGCCGCCATCACCATCAGCGGCACGATGGTGGTGCGCGCCCAGTAGGAAATCTTGTTGATATGAAACGGCGACCACATCGGCAGCAGCATGATCTCGATCGGCAACACCGGCACCGCGCGCCAGCTCAGCACGCCGTAGAAAGCGAGCAGGAACCGCGTGAAGACGTTGACGCGGGCCGCGCCGCCGTGGCTGCGGATCGCCTCGCGCGCGCGCACCATGTGCGGCGCATCGACGGAATCGCCGATCATCTTCAGCGCGAAATAGGATTTGACGCTCGCGCTCATGTCGAACGGGCCGTCCTGCACCAAGGGCCAGCCGCCGTGATTGCCTTGCGCGCGGCGCAGGTAGTTCGCGATCTTGGCTTCCAGCGCGCTGTCGACGGGCTCAGCGAGATAGTGACGCAGCAGGATATATTCGGAAGGAATGGTGCTGTCGGCTTCCAGCTCGAACACAAAATGTCCGTCGGATTGCCGATAGCCGAGCAGCGCTTCGGTCGCCGACGAGATGCTCTTCTCCAGCGCGACCGGATCGACGGTCGCGACGGAATCGACTGCAATTTTTTTGTCTACGGAAAGCATTCGCTAGACATCCCTCTATTCGCGACCGGGTTCTGTGAACCCGGTCACGCAACGTCCGTCGGGCTTTTAACGCCTCGCCAGGATCAGATCGGCGGCGCGGTCGCCCGACCGTATCGATCCTTCGATGGTTGCCGGCAATCCCGTATCAGTCCAGTCGCCGGCGAGAAACAGGTTTTTGAATGATGTCACCGCCCCCGGCCGCAGCGCGTTCTGCTCCGGTGTGGCCTCGAAAGTCGCGCGACGCTCGCGCACGATCTGCCAGGGCGGCAACGGCAGGTCGCCCTGCAGCCCCGCAGCCTTGGAGACATCCCGCCAGATCGCCAGCGCGAGTTCTTCGCGCGGCATGTCGACGAGGCGGTCGCCATTGCTGATGGTGACCGACAGCCGTTGCGGAAATGCGAACAGCCATTCCACGAGGCCACCGACCACGCCGAGGATGGGCACGGCATCGCGGGGCGGATCGAAGCGAAAATGCGCATTGACGATGGCGCGGAATTTCGACGGCGTCTTCAGGCCCGGCAACAGCGCCGCCGCCGGGCGCGGCGGCACCGCGAGCACCACGACGTCGTCGGGGCCGATCGCAATCGCGTCGCTGCCGAATTTCAACTCGCCGACGGCGTTGCCTGTCATCGCGAATTCGTGCAGCTCATGACCAAACTGGATCGAGGCGCCCTTGTCCTGCAACAGCCTGATCGCCGGCTCGACCAGCACCGCATTCAAGCCGTCGCGTGCGATCAGCGGCCGGCAGGCCTGCCCGCCCGCCAGCAGCGTTTCCCGCACGATCGCACCGGCCAGCCCCGCCGAACCCTCGGGCGGATCGACGTTGAGCGCGGCCAACAGCAGCGGCTGCACCAGCCGCTGGTACAGCGTGCCTTTGCAGGGGATCGTGTCGCCGACCAACTTTCCAGTGCCTGCCCAGATCAACGGCGCCAATGCGAGATAATCGAACAGCTTGGTATCGGGGACGCGGCGCGCCTCGTCGAACACCCATAGCGGCAATTTGCCGTCGCCGAGGTCGAGCTGCCAGCGCTGGCCGGTCATGATGTCGACAAAGGGAAACTGCGCAAGCTTCGGCCCGACCAGCCCCGCCTCGGTGCCGATCGATCTGGCGTAGGCCAGCGCATGGCGGTTGCCGGACAACAGCAAATGATTGCCGTTGTCGATGGTGAGATTGGTGGCCGCGTCGAAATAGGACCGGCAGCGGCCGCCGGCCTGCTGCGTGGCCTCGTGGACATGCACCCGGTAATTGGCGTTAGCGAGCCGTACAGCGGCCGAGAGGCCGGAAACGCCGGCGCCGATGATATGAGCGTTTTTCTGCATCAGATGATCGCGTAACGGAGAAGGATGGCGATCTTCGCCCATTTGTGGACACGGACCGGCTCACGCGGCGCGGCAAAGCCGCGGGCCAGCAACAGGTCCAGGATCGCGCGGTAATATTTCGACATGATCCGCGGCGCGCGCACCACGCGGCGCGAATTGCGTTTCATGATCTCGTCGGCCTTCTCGAAATGCTTTTTCGCGCGCTCGGCCAGCGGCAGGCATACTTTCGGCAGCGCGCGATCGACGATCACCCGATTGGGGTCGTCGGTGGTGATGCCGGCAAGCAGCAGGCTTTCGCGTGGCAGATACAGCCGGCCGAGCCCCGCGTCCTCGTCGATGTCGCGCAGGATGTTGGTCAATTGCAGCGCGCGGCCGAGATGATGGGCGAGCTGGATTCCGTCATCCTCGGGCAGGCCGAACACCCGCACCGACAGACGCCCGACGGCGCTGGCAACGCGATCGCAATAGAGATCGAGCGTGGCAAGATCCGGCGCACGAATGTCCTGTGGCACGTCCATCTCCATCCCGTCGACCACAGCGAGAAAATCCTCGCGCTTGAGGCCGAAGGTTTTCACCGAGGCGGCGTAATCTTGCAGGCGCGGCGGCGGATGACTGTGATATAGCGCATCGATGTCCTCGCGCCATTGCTGCAGCGCTGCCAGCCGCTCGGGCCGCGGCCCATCGGAATCGGCGATGTCGTCGACCTGCCGACAGAAGCTGTAGATCTGGAACATCGCCTCGCGCTGGTCGCGCGGCAGGATGCGCATCGCGGCATAGAACGAACTGCCCGACGCAGTGGTGCCGTAATCTGCGTTAGCCGCCGCCGTCTGCAACGTCATGCGCCGGCCACCGGTTTTGTCTGGGGGCGACGCCCCGCGGCGCGCCTGATCATTTCGCTCGTGATGGCGCCGATGCTCTGCACGAGCAATTCGGGCTTGCTCAAATGCACGCGCTCGCTGAGCGGGTCGCGCACCTTCAGCATGCCGACGATCCTGTCGGCAAAGGCCTGGATCACGGCAATTTCGAGCCCGAGCCGGAAATCCTTCACCTCGGCGCTGAGCGACCTGCTTTCATTGAGCAGGGCTTCGGTCCGCACCGCGAGCGCATGGAGGCATTGCAGCAGCGCCGGCTGCGACTTCGCCTCGCCCAGCATCTCAACGGTGGCGCCGCTTGCGGCCAGCGCATCGCGCGGCAGGTAGACGCGGTTGAGATTTTTGTAGTCCTTGGCGCAGTCCTGCAGATGGTTATTGATCTGCAACCCTGCGCACAGCGCGTCCGACGCGGCCCAGGTCGAGGTGCTCTCGCCATGAACGTCGAGCATGAAGCGCCCTACCGGCATCGCGGAATAGCGGCAATAGTGAATGACGTCGTCCCAGTTCTCGTAGCGCAACTTGGTGACGTCCATCCGGAACGCGACCAGCACGTCGAGCGCGTGGCGCGGCGCCATTGCACGCTCTGCAAAAGCGCGGCGCAGGCTGACCGCCTCCGGTTGCGTGTCGCCCTTGCCCAGCAACTCGGCTTCGAGCAGGTCGAGATAGCGCAGCTTGTCGTCGGCGCCGAGCGTCGCGTGATCGGCGATGTCGTCGGCCGTCCTGACGAAATTGTAGAATGCGAGGATCAGCGCCCGGTGACGCGGATGAATGATCCACGACGCGACCGGAAAATTCTCGTCGCGGTGGGTCTTTCCGGATCTCAGGTCGCTCGCGCTGGTCATTAAGAACTGGCTACATCAATCGGAATTGGCGGCATGCGCCGATGCTCGGCGCATGCCGGGAGATCGCGAGCCCCATATAGGGGAATACGTCGCCAAAACCAATGCTATATGGGCTGATTAACCCCGCCCGTGACGCGCGTCATAGAGCCGAAAATGCCGTTTCCGCGAGGGTTAACGGACGCAGCGCGTTTTTATTGGCCGTTGTTCTTGAGAACCTGGTTGCAGGCCGCGCTGATCTTGGAGCGATTTTCCTTGAGGCACGCCAGGACGGTGAAATCGCCCTGATCGATGACCGGACGGCAGAACTTCTGCACGTCACGGGTACAGGCCTTCTGCTCCTCCGCCGTTCCGCTGCGCTGTTGCTGCGCGAATGCCGCATGCGATGAGACCGAGATCGACAACAAGGTGAGGGCCAAGAGAGATTTACGCATCGTATTCCTTCATTTCGGCAGCAAGAAACCCTGTTCCCCGATTTGCGCTTTCGGCATCGCCGGAACGGATTTTGTTTGGATGGCAGTGCCGCGTAACGCAGCAACGAGCAGATGACAAGCATGGTAAATGCGGACAAATTTACGGCGACCTTGACGGCGACCTAAGCACCTTTAGTAACCGACTGATATCTAAAGTGTATTTCCGCCACACTTTCCCGGCAATTGGTTGTTGCAGACAATGCGGTGCAAAGCTAGATGCTGCGCTGACGAAGTCGGTGTGAATGTTTCGATTCCACTCGGCCGATTGCGCACTTTTTCGTGCCGAAAGCGCCGGAAACAACGCTCCGTCATTTGAACCTAAGATACTGCGGGAACACTAAATCTTCGATGCGGCGAGACGTATCTTTGCAAAGAACGTCTATTTGATGGGAAAACTACGATGAAACTGTTTGGTTCCAGCTTGTTCGGTCAGGCTCTCGCAGCTGCTGGCGTCGGCGCCGCGCTCATGTTGTCGGTCACCGCAAGCCATGCCCAGGCGGGAGGCCCGTTTGCCGGTTTTGACGGAAACTGGAGCGGCACGGGCACCGTCGCGCTGTCCAACGGCACCACCGAGAACATCCGCTGCAAGGCCGACTACAAGGTCAACGCCAGCGGGCTTGGCCTGAAGCAGAATCTGCACTGCGCCAGCGACAGCTACAAGTTCGACCTGTCGAGCGACGTCACCAGCCAGGGTGAGCGCATCTCGGGCAATTGGAGCGAGAAGAGCCGCAATATCTTCGGCAATCTGCAGGGCACCGCAGGCGGCGGCCAGATCGAGGTATTCGTCGAGGCTTCCGGATTTGCAGCCAACCTGAATTTGAAGACCACCGGCAACAAGCAGTCCGTGCAGATTGACTCCAAGGGCGAAATCCGCGGCGTCAAGATCACGATGACGAGGACCTGACGCGGCCCTTTGAAACAGTGTGAATGGTAGCGCCGCGGCGCTGCCTTTTCATTTTGATCAGCCGAATTTCCAGCTCCAGTGCGCATCGCCACGGTCGCGGCGTTCCGTCACTTCGACGCGCATGAAGCGGTCATGCGCGAGCGCTGCTCCCACCCATAATTCGTTCCAGGCATCGAACACGCGAGGCGACAGCGCCTCACGTTCCGCCATCAGGCGCCACGACGTCTGGCGCACGCTGGCGCCCAAGCCTTCCACCTGGAATTCCGCGTCGTCGTCCTGCCCGCGGGCAAGCCGGGCAAAGGCCTTGGCGAAACCCGCCGCGCCGGAATCCACGCCGCCCAACAGCCGAGCTACCTCGTCGAAGGTGTGCATCCCGACGAGCCGCGCCGCGGCGCCGGCGAGGTGGCCGCCCTCTTCCGGGCCGAGCACCCGGATCGTCTCCGGCACGATCGATGTAACGTACTCCATCGCATAATTGCGAAGCACCTTCTGCAGCCGGTCCTCCGGCCATGTGTTTCCGGGCAGGCGCGGCGCGAGATCGGCCCGGAACGGCGGACAGCGCTCGCCGGGCGAAAACTGCAGCCGCTCCTCGGGCGCGAGATCGCGGTCCCACTCCTTGTAGTAACCCTCCAGCCCCGGCTGGCCGTCGACGGTCTGCCCCGTGCAGACGAAGCCGAGCCTGGGATTGCCGAGCACGACGCCGTTATTGGCGTGCCATCCGCGCAGCATCGCCCGCGAGACTTCGGAAGGGATGCCGCAGATCGCGGTTCCGGACCAGATCCAGCGCGGCGGCGGATAGCGCACCCAGGCCTTGGTGTCGCTCTCGTAGACATACTCGACCTTCACGCCGCCGACCTGGTTCGACAGATAATGATATTGGGCGCACGCCACCGCATGTGGAAGCTGGTCGAGGCCGAGCTTCTTCAATCCGGGAAGGAAGCGCGCCAGTTGCTGCCGCCGAAAGGTTCGAAACACCACCTCGGCCGCGCGCGGTGCACCCGCCCGCGAGGCCAGCATCAGGATCAGCCCGGTGAGATAGGAATGATAGATGTGTTCGACCGCGCGGTAGGCGGCGGCATCGGCCGCAGGGCGCGCGGCTAATCCTGCAGACGTCATTCCTCACCTCTCTGCGGCAGCCGTTAGCCGGCAGCCTTTTGTCATTCAGCAGCGGCTGTTGTTCGGCAAGCCGCTATTCCGTGGGCTTGGCGTGACTGACGCCGCGAATCTTTTCCGACAAATTGATCAGGAACATCGAGGTCGGCCGCAGGATGAAGAGATCCGCGACCAGGGCTGCGATCATCGAGAACGCGCTGAGCCAGCCGAACAGCCGCAGCGACGGCAGGTCGGAAAACACCGTGACGACGAGGCCGCAGGCCAGCACCACCGTGGTCAGGATCAGCGCCGGGCCGACCAGCACGGTGGCGCGCTCGACCGCCAGCCCCGAGCCAACGCCGGGCTTGCTCTCCAGCCGCAGCCGGTTGAGGAAGTGGATGGTGGCGCTCAAGCCGAGGCCGAACGACACCGTCAGCGCGACCACGCTGGCGAATTGCAGCCCCTCGCCCAATATCCACAGCACCGTGCCCGATGCCACGACCGGGAAGATGCCAGGCAGGATGCAGGAGAACATCACCACGACCGAGCGGAATGCCAGGCCAATGAAGATCGCAACCAGCAGGAACTCGATCGTCAGGCCGTGATTGAGTTTCGAGATCATGTTGGCACTGTTGCGCGCTGCAATCGCCGACAGGCCGGTGACCGCGATTTCGAAGCCGGGATGCTCGGCGCGCACCTTGTCGAGCGACTTGTCGAGCTTGTCGATCACGGGAAGGATTTCGCTGGAATCGAGGTCGGGAACGCGCCCCGAAACCACCACCGCATCCTGATCGGCCGAGATGAAGCGACGGACCAGATGTTCCGGGATAACGCTGACATATTCCTTTAGCGTCGCGACGTCGCTGCTGCCGGCCTTTTCGGCGAGCCAGCGGCGCAGGGTTTCGAGCGACCAGACGTTGCCGACGCCGGCCGATTTCTCGACCATCGCGTGAACTTCGGCGATCGTCTTCAACGTATCCGGCGCATAGAGCGAGGCGCCCTTGGGGAATTCGATCAGCACGTCGATCGGATTGGCGCCGGTGAGCTTGGCGTCAAGACGGCTCGAAGCCGCCACCGCCTGCCGCTTGTCCGGCACCTGATCAGCGAGGCGATAGCGCGGCTCCAGCGTGGCGTAGATGAAGCCGAGGCCGGCGACGAGCAGCAATGCGAGCAGGCTGAACAGCCCGGGACGGCCGACCATGCGCACCGCGATCCAGTAGCAGAAATTGCGCAGCGCCTGCACGCCGGCATCCGCGCTCTGGAATTTTACGGCGAAAATCTTCTCGTTGCGGACGAACAATATGCCGAACACCGGCACCAGCGAAAGCACCGCGATCAGCGCGATGATGGTGGCGGCCAATCCGGCCTCGCCGAATTTTCGGATCAGTTCGGAATCGGAGAATTGCAGGGCGATGAACGAGATGCCGGCGGTACCGTGGGTCAGCACGCAAGCCGGGCCCACCACCAGCACGGCGTTGGTGAAGGCGGTCAGTTTGTCCTGGCCCGCAATCAGGCGGTCGCGCGCTGCGAAGGTGAGCTGCATCGAGTCGGAAAAACTGATCACCATGATGAGCGGCGTCATCACGTTCAGGAACATGTTGAGATTGAAACCGGCCCAGCCGAGGCCACCGAGCGCGAGCAGGATGGCGATGATCGGCGGAAAGGCCGCAACCACCATGAACGATATCTTGCGGAAGAAGATGATCGCGATGATGCAGCCGGCCAGAATGCCGAGGATGTTGTAGGTCAGCCCGTCGCGCTTGACCGCGTTGCGGATCTCCAGCTGCATCACGGGAACGCCGGAGAGCTGGGCGTTGAGACCGCTGCCCGACAGATCGTCGGCCATGATCTTGCGCATTTCGCCGACCACCTTGCCGAGATCGTTTGAGGAAACGACCTTCGGTTCGAGCGACAGCACGATCAGGGCCAGCGTGCCGTCCTCCGACAACAGCTTGCCGCGAATGATCTCGTTGGTTTTGACGGTCTCGACGAACTTGTCGTAGGCGGCGCCTTGCGGCAATTCGGGCGGGAACAGCGCGGCCGGCAGCTTGCCGGGCTCCGGCGCCTGGCGCGCCGAGAACAGCGACACCAGACCGCGCACGCCCTCGACCAGTTGCAGGTCGGTGACCATGTCGCGGATCTTTTCGAGGTTCTCGCGGGCCAAGAGCGTCTTGCCCTCGACCACGACCAGCACGTCGAATTCGGTCGCCGGGAAGCGCTTGGTCACGGCCTCGTATTGCTTGTAGTCCTTGGAATCGGAGCGGAACAGCTGGCTCAGCGAGTCGTCGATCTTGATCCGCTCGATGCCGAACAGCGCAGCCACCATCAGCGCGGCGAGAATGATCATGGACAGGATCGGCGCCTTGACCGCGATCAGGCCCATGCGCTCGAGCCCGAAGGCGATGCTCTTGCCCGGCGGCGGCTCCTCGATAGCTTCGACGTGGACGTGACTTTCGGAGTTCTTGTCGAGCATACCCTGTCCAGTTCTCACGTCGGCCTGTTTGTGCAGCTTGGTTTTATGCAGCTTGGTGGCGCGAATGCGGCTTTGCCAGCCCCCATCCGATCGGCGCTAGCCATTGAAATCACGCGGTAAATTAACCGGCGCCGTTTTACAGGGCCGGACCCCATCCGGCAAGCGCGCGCGGCGGGCGAAATCGACACGAAGGTGACGAAAATGCGCGTTAAGTCTCTGATTTGCCACACCCGCCGGCACGCCCTTGGGGGCGTTCCGGCAGTTAACGCCAACGCCAGTCGCGACGGCGCGGCGCGACCAGCTTCGGTCAATTTTTCGGGAAGCGGCGCATGCGAGGAAATCGCCCGGCAAGTGACGCGGCGCTTGCCGGAACGACGTAGCGGCCGCACGTCGGTCCGTTTCGGGCTCAATCGATCGGCCTGGCGGAGATGAGCGCGTTTCCGCTTTCGTCCTTCAGCGCCACGCCGGTGACCTGCCGCGCGATACCCTCACGCACCAGCCAGGCGATCTTGAACGCGGCCTCGTCGTAGCTCAGGCCTGCACCATGGATATTGGACACGCAATTGCGCTTCTCATCGGTGAGGCCGATGCGCGGCGCAAAGGTCAGATAGGCGCCGAGGCTGTCGGGCGCCGACAGGCCGGGCCGCTCGCCGATCAGCATCACCACCATCCGCGCGCCGAGCACGGCGCCGATCTCGTCGCCCAGCGCCACCCGCGCGCCCGATGCAACCACGACATGGCCCAACGAGATTCCCGCCTCCGTCAGGCGCGGCGCCAGATGGCGAACCAGTTCGACCGCGTGGGCATTGACGGCCGCCGGCGACAGCCCATCGCCGATCACGATCACAATCTCGCTCGCGCTGCCGCTTTGCTTTTCCAGCGCGCGCCGCGAATCTGCATCCAGCATGCGTCCGAGATCGGGACGGCGCAGATAGTCGCGCCGGTTCTGCGCCTGGCTGGAAACCTCGCCGACCTGCAGGCCCAGACCGGCCAATCCGGCAACCAGATGCGGCGCATCGAAAGCTGTGTGAACGGCATCGCGCGCCCGCGCGTGGTCGAGCGTGAAGGCAAGCAGGGCATCGGTCGGCAGGCTAGCGCCGGAGCGACCGAGCCCGACACGCGCCGGCGTCAGCTCCCGCAAGGCTTCGAGCGAGCGAGACGGCGGCGCCGGCGTTTTCATGGGCTTTACTCAGCAGGGACCGAGGCTTCGCGCAGCCGGATCGAGTAATTCGACGCATTCTGCTGGCCACTGGTGGCAGCGCGCGCAAATTCGATCAGGTGATGCGCAATCGTCGCCGAGCCAATCAGGCCCTCGATATCGCCGCAACGGAGTCGTCCCAGCGCGAACTTCCAGAACACTTTTCTGTAGTCGCCGAGCACGCCGATCTGCCAGAAGATATTGCGCAGCATGATCAGCGCGCGCCTGATGTTGGGCCAGGTCTTCATTTCAGGCGCGACCGGCACCTTGATCCGCTGTGCATAAGTGTAGTCGCATTGATACTGGTAGCGCGCGTACAGCTTCTCGGGCTGGTAGGCGATTTCCATGCATCGCTTCCAGGAATTGATGACCTGATCGTAGGGCATCAGAAATTCGACATTGGAATCGCGGCCGTCGTCGTCAACCAGCCGCCCCTCGCGCTCCAGCCGATCCCACAGCGGTGTCTTCGGCAGCGCCTGCAGCAGGTTGATCGTCAGCAGGGGAATCCGCGATTCATCGACAAAATTGAGTAGTGCATCCGCGGTACCCGGCTTGTCGGTATCAAGCCCCATGATGATGCCGGAAACGACTTCCATGCCGTAGGAATTGATGGTGTGGATGCCTTCCTGGATCGGGACCATCATGTTGTGGTCCTTGTGCATCGCGTGCAACGCGTCGGGATCGGGCGTCTCGATGCCGCAGAACACGGTGACGAACATCGCTTCGCGCATCTTCTCCAGGATCTCGGGCCGCTTGGCGATATTCAGCGTCGCCTCACAGGCGAGCCGCACGACATAGCCTGTCCTCTTCTGCCATTCGATCAGATGCGGCAGCAGATCCAGCGTGGCCTTGCGGTTGCCGATGAAGTTGTCGTCGACGAAATAAACCGTGTCGGTCATGCCGCATTCGCGCAGCCTGTCCAGTTCGGCAATGATCTGCTGAGGCGTTTTCAGGCGTGGATTGCGGCCATAAAGGCCGGGGATGTCGCAGAATTCGCACTGATAGGGGCAACCGCTCGAATACTGGATGCTGCCGAGCAGATATTTCTTCACTTCCGCCAGCTCGTAGGCCGGAATCGGAAACTCGGTCATCGCCAGGCGGTCTTTGGTCGTCAACACCACCTGCTGTTCGGGGCGCGACGGGTCGCGCGCCAGCCGGGCAATGAGTTCATTGGTGGCGTCGCCGAGTTCGCCAACATGGAGATAGTCGAACGAGGGATAGTAATCCGGGCACGCGCTCACCGACGGTCCGCCGATCGCCACCGCGAGGTCGAAGGTATGCGCGCGTCGGCAGATGTCGTTCATCTGCTGGCGCTGGATGTGCATGCCGCTGACGAACACCGCCTCGGCCCATTCGAAGTCTTCTTTGGTAGCGGGGCGAATGTTCTCGTCGATGAAGCGGACCGGCCAGTTCTCCGGGAGATAGGCCGCGATCAGCAACAGGCCCTGCGGCGGCATGAACGCCTGGACGCCATCGGTCAGGGAATAGGCGTATTCGAATGTACCAAAAGAGGAGGTATAGCGCGGGAAGACGCACAGGATACGCCGTACCGTTCCGATGCCTTCAGCTCTCATCAAATTTCCTCAAGGCTGACATGGATTTAAGCACGACATTGAAAGTTGGGCCAGAAATTCTTCAACATTGTGACAGTTAATTCTAACTCGTTGTGGGTCCTAACTCGCTGTGGGTTCAATTGGTTGCATGAAAATCTGCAAGCAGCGGGCTGCGGCCGGCGCTCAGGCGATCAGCCGCGCTGCAAATTCTGGCAGCAGACCCGCGTCGCCCGCAAGCCGGAAATCGCCGCCCGCGAGGCCTGAGCGAACCAGCCAATCGTCGAACTCCGGCGCCCGCTTCAAGCCGAAGAGATCGCGGATATACAGCGCGTCGTGGAACGAGGTCGATTGGTAGTTTAGCATGACGTCGTCGGCGCCCGGCACACCCATGATGAAGGTGACGCCGGCGGCGGCCAGCAGCGTCAGGAGATTGTCCATGTCGTCCTGGTCGGCTTCGGCATGGTTGGTGTAGCAGACGTCGACGCCGAGCGGCAGGCCGAGCAGCTTGCCGCAGAAATGATCCTCGAGGCCGGCGCGGATGATTTCCTTGCCGTCATACAGATATTCCGGACCGATGAAGCCGACCACGCTGTTGACGAGCAGCGGATCGAACGCGCGCGCCACCGCATAGGCCCGCGCCTCGCAGGTCTGCTGATCGACATTGTGATAGGCGTTGGCCGACAGCGCCGAGCCCTGCCCGGTCTCGAAATACATCACATTGTCGCCCACCGTGCCGCGGCGGAGCGACAGCCCGGCGTCGCGCGCCTCGCGTAACAGCGCGAGATCGACGCCGAAGCTGCGGTTGGCAGCCTCAGTTCCCGCGATCGACTGGAACACCAGATCGACCGGGGCGCCCTGCCCGATCAATCCGAGCGTCGTGGTCACGTGCGTGAGCACGCAGCCCTGCGTCGGAATCTGCAGCCGCATGATGATGCCGTCGAGCAGCCGCAGCAGTTCGCCGATCACGGCCGGATCGTCGCTGGCCGGATTGATGCCGATGCAGGCATCGCCCGATCCCAAGAGGATGCCGTCGAGGATCGAAGCGGTAATGCCCTTGACGTCGTCGAAGGGATGGTTGGGCTGCAGCCGCACGCTCATCCGGCCCTTCAGGCCAATGGTGTTGCGGAACGCCGACGTCACGGCGCATTTCTTCGCGACCAGGATCAGATCCTGGTTGCGCATCAGCTTCGAGACGCCCGCGGCCATTTCCGGCGTGATCCCGCGCGAGACCTTCGCCAGCGTTTCGCTGGTTGCGGCATCGGACAACAGCCAGTCGCGGAAGCCGCCGACTGTCAGCGCGGAAATGGGCGCAAAAGCCTGCGCCGCATGGCTATCGAGGATCAGCCGGGTGACCTCGTCGTCCTCGTAGGGGATCACCGCCTCGTTGAGGAATTGCTTGAGCGGCAGGTTGGCGAGCGCCATCCGCGCCGCGATCATTTGTTCCGCGCTTTCGGCCGCGACGCCGGCAAGACGATCGCCGGACCGCGGCGGCGTCGCCTTGGAGAGCAGCTCGCGCAAATCGCCGAAGACATAGGAGGTGGCACCGATGATCTGGCGATAGACCATGCTGACTTTCCCTCAGCCCCTACCCGCGCTCCATTGCGGAGCTACCTTATGCCGGGCGGATAGCCAACGCCACAGCCGAGATTATCGAGGTAACCCCGACTTCAATTGGGCTAGTTCAGCGTAGCGTAATAGCGGGCGAAGAAACTTATCTCATAGATGGCCGCGCCGAACGCAAACAGCATATGGAATCTCAAATTGCGCGTTATCGCGGCTACGCCGCATACCAGTATGAATGCGGCGTTCGCCAGGAGATACTCCAGTCCCAGCGATCGCAGGTGGGCTTCGCCCTTTATCAAACTGTCGACCACATCGAGCGCTTCAGTAAGAGCCGCAAACCCAAAGAACCAGCGGCGACGCGAGAGAAAGTAATCTTGATAACCCTTGTATTCCTCCAGATCCTGGGGGAAAAGCAGGACGCTAAGGAAGTAGTACATCGATGCGTACACGCAAATGAAGAAATAGAGGCCAAACGTCCAGTGCGGGATGAGGCTCAGCCGAAATTCCCACCACCAGAATGTGACCACGTTCACGAGCGCCCAGGCGACCCAACCCAGATGAACGGGCCAGATCCGGTAGCGGCCGGGATGCGCGACCAATGCCGCGATGCCGCTGACCAACCGCGTGACGCTAAGCCCGAGGATGATGCCGATCAGCACCCGCACGTGAAGATAGAGATCGATGTTGGCCGGCAAGGCAGCACTTTGAGCCATTAAGTCCCCGTTCTCAGGCATCATCGAAGCATCGTGGCGCCTTCAACAGGCGTCCCCGCGACGATTCCGGCGATGGCCTTCAGGATTGCGCGCTTGCCGCCCGGGCAAGGCGAAATCGACACGTTCCGTCCTCGTGCTCGCTGTCTAGCTTGATTCGATCACAATTGTTTCGCCAACGCTGGCCGCCCTTCGGAAGAAGGTTCCCGCCGCCTCCCGCGTCGGCCGCCAGCGTGGCGACCTCCAATTGCACTGAGATACCAGAACCCGTTACAGTCGTGTGGGCTTCCGAATTTTCCCGATAATGCAGCTTGCCCGAGCGCCTTAATCATTTGAAATTACTTGGTTATTTTATTTGGTTGCAGTTGCGAGATTTTCGCGCGTTAAGACAATCTCCATCAAAATTCAGCACAATTGCATATGTCGACGGCATACGCTGGAAACCATTCCGGCCTGCCGGCACGGCTGAATTGTCAAATCCATATTCGTTTTGGTGACGCCATGGCATCCCGGTTTTCGCTCGCAGCCAAGTTGTATTCGATCTTCGCGCTGTTCGCGTTGCTCGTCGCCGCCATCACCGCCTTGTCCGACTACAACACGCGCCAGAATGCCCAACTTACCGAAGCGGTCTCGACCGCCAGCCGTGCCGCGCTCAACGTCGAGCGCATCAATTCGCTGGTCTATGCCGTCGTGATGGAATCGCGCGGCGTCTACATGTCGACTGATCCGGCGGTGGTGAAAAAATACGGCGACGGCTTGCTCAAGTTCAACGAACGCATTCTTGAGGTCGTCAAGAATTGGGAGACGCTGGTCCAGGCTGATGACGCCCAGCAGTTCGCCACCTTCAGGAAGCGCATCGAACAGTTTGTCGACTTCCGCAAGGAGCTGGTTCGCCGCGGTGTCGAGATCAATGCGGCGGCAGGCCGCGAATGGGGTGACAACGACGCCAACCGCCAAGTGCGCACGGCGCTGAACAAGGATCTGGAAGCCCTGTCCAAGGTCTATGCCGAACGCAGCAAGAGACTGGCGCAACAGACCGATACCAACCACACGATGGCCTTTGTGCTGACCTGCCTCGGCGTCATGGCGCTGGTGGTGGTCGTCATCGGCGTGCTGATCATCGCCCGTTCGATCGCGCGGCCGCTTTCGGTCATCACCGCAACCATCAAGCAGGTCGCCGACGGCGCCGAGGGCGTCGAGGTGCCGCATACCGGCCGCGCCGACGAGATCGGCGCGCTGGCCCGGGCGATCAAGATCTTCCAGGAAGCGATGGACGGTAACCGCAACCTCAATTCGCAGGTGCTGGACGATTCGAAAGCACGCGACGAGCGCACCCGTCACATCGAAGCCTCGGTCGACGCCTTCCGCGAAGCGATCAGTGGCGTGCTGCGCGCGGTCACTGACAATGCCGCCTCGATGCGCGGCACCGCCCAGACCATCGCCAGCGTCTCGTCGGACGCCAACGGACGCGCCGTGGCGGCTTCCGGCGCGACCGAGCAGGCTTCCAGCAACGTTTCCGCCGTCGCCAGCGCGGCGGAGGAGCTCTCGGCTTCGGTCGAGGAAATCGGCCGCCAGGTGCGCCAATCGGCTAGCGCCGTCGAACAGGCGGGCCAGCGCACCGAGAAATCGGTCTCCGAGATCGAGGGGCTCGCGGCTGCGACCCAGCGCATCGACGGCGTGCTCACCCTGATCCAGGCGATCGCCGAGCAAACCAATCTCCTGGCGCTCAACGCGACGATCGAGGCCGCGCGCGCCGGCGACGCCGGCCGCGGTTTTGCGGTCGTCGCCCACGAGGTCAAGGCACTCGCCGAGCAGACCGCCAAGGCGACCGCGGAGATCAGCCAGAACGTCAGCCTGATCCAGGCGTCGACCAAGAATTCGGTCGAAGCGGTCCGCGAAATTGGCAACGCCGTGCGCGAGATCAACGATGTGACATCGATCATCGCCAGCGCCATCGAGCAGCAGGACGCGGCGACCCGCGAAATATCGCAGAACGCGCAGCTCGCGGCGCAGGGTAACGGTACGCTCGTCGTCAATATCGGTTCGCTGAGCGATGCCATCGGCACGACCAGCACGGCGGCGGCCTCCGTCCTCACCGCATCCAGCGAACTGACGGCCACCGCCGAGACGCTCTCCCGCGAAGTCGAGAAGTTCTTCCGCAATCTGCGCGCGGACTCGTCCGAGCAGGTGCGCAAGACCGGGACCTGATCGAACCTCACTCCACCGGGATCACGTCCACGGCCACGCCAAGCTTCTGCTTGCGCGAGCCGACAATGATGCCGTCGACCGGCGAGACATCGGAGAAGTCGCGCCCGATTGCCAGAATGATGTGATCGTTCTCGATCATGATGTCGTTGGTCGGATCGAACCCGACCCAGCCGAGCTCGGCGCCGCACCACACCGACACCCAGGCATGGGTGGCGTCGGCGCCCTGCAGGCGCGGCTTCCCGGGCGGCGGAATGGTGCGCAAGTAGCCGCTGACATAGGCCGCGGGCAGACCCAGCCCGCGCAAACCCGCGATCATCACATGGGCAAAATCCTGGCACACGCCGTGCCGCTTTTCGAACACCTCCCTGAGCGGCGTCGAGATTACCGTGGCCTTCGGATCGTACCTGAAGTCGTTGCGGATCCGGTGCATCAGCTCGACGGCGCCTGAGAGGATGCCGCCGCCCGGCGGGAAGCTTGGCGCGGCATAGCCGGTGAGCGGCGCCAGCACCGGCACCAACGAACTCGCAAAGACATATCCGATCGGCGAGGCCGGGCCGAGACTGGTGGCCTCGAAAGCCACATCGCGGATATCTTCCCATGACGGGCTCGGCGCTTTGCGCGCCGGCGCTTTGCGCGAAACCGAAACCCGCGAGCGGGAATCGATCCGCAAGTTGCGATGCGCGGCCTCGATCAGCACGCTCTCGGTATGGGTTCCGAAAAAATCGTGCCGCACCGCGCGTTCGGCCGGCCGCGGCCGGATCTCGACCGCGTGCGAGATCAGTTGCTGTCCGTCGCTGCTGCGCGGCTCCAGCCGCAGCGAGCACCGCGCAAAACTCACCGGGCTTTCGTAAGCGTATGTGGTGACATGACGGATGTCGTAGATCACGCGAGGCCCGTCAGCTTCTCCGGCCGGCTCGCATTGGGCCCGTGCGGAAAGTAATGCAGGCCGATGGCGTCGGCGAGATTGAGCAGATCCTGCTCCAGCGCGAACAGCGTTTTGACGTCAAGCGCTGCGGCCTCGGCCGTCGTCAGCGTCGCCTGCAAGGCTACCGCCAGCCGCTGCGGCCGCTCGATCAGGCCATGCTCCTTCAGGCTCGGGAGTGCGGCGATGTGATCATTCAGCGTCGCCACCTGAAACGCGACCGAGCGCGGGTTATACGGATCGAGCACCGCGAGATCGCGCACCGGCACCAGCGCCGGGCCGACCAGGTAACGCGAACGATAGGTGATCTGGCAATCGACCAGCGTCAGCAGCACATCGAGATCTTCCTCGCCGGCTTCGTCATAGGCGAATTGTCGCGCGAACCGCGCGGTATTGATGGCACGCTCGGCACGGCGGCCCATGTCGAGGAAGCGCCAGCCGGCGGCGCGATTCATGTTTTCCTGCGCCAAACCCGCAAGGCTTGCCAGTTCCTGCAACGTCAGTTCGGCGGCGCTGACGATGCTGTCGTCGTCGTCGACCTGCAATGCGAGGCGGTCGACCATCTCAGTGATGATCTGCCAGGCGTCGGGCGAAAGCCGCTCGCGCAGGGAGGTCGCGGTCCGTTGCACCGACCGCACCAGCGAAAACGCCGAGCCAAATTTCTCCTCGCTTTGCAGCGCTTCGGCGATGACCCTCGCGGGGTTGGTCCGCGTCGCCTGCGAGGTCGCGCCCCAGGTCACCAGAAGCCGCTGGATGCGCTCGACCGAGGGCAACGCGGTCGACGATCCCTTGGCAGGGTCGCGCATCGGCGTGCCGAGCGCGCGGATCAGCCGCAGCGTCGCCTCGGCGCGCTCGAGATAACGGCCGAGCCAGAACAGATTGTCCGCGGCGCGGCTGGGCACGACGCCCGCGATCCGCCTGATACGCACGCTGTCGGCACCCGGCAACAGCGTCGAAGCCGATACCGCCTTGTCGGACACCACCCAGACGTCCGCCGAGCGGGCCCCGTCACCCATCGACACCGCGCGCGCATCCGCCTGTTCGGCGATCCGGCAGAAACCGCCGGGCAGAATGGTCCAGCCCTGGGGCGTTGCCGCGGCGAACACCCGCAATACGAACGGGCGCGGCGTGATCCGGCCCTGCTCCCAGACCGGCGTCGTCGACAGCCGCACCAGTTCCTGGCCGACATAATCGATGCCGCGATCGGTGATCGCCTGCCGGAGCCGGTCGCGCTCGGCAGGCGGCAACTCGCCGGCGAGTACCGGCCCATGGCTGGAAAAGCCGGGAACGGCCCGGCCGTAGGCGCCCTCGATCGCAAAATCCTCCAGCCGCGACAGCACTTCCTCGCGCGCGGCTTTCTGCCCGCACCACCATGTGGCGATGTGCGGCATGATCGGATTCTCGCCAAGCAGCCGCCGGCACAGGCTCGGCAGAAACCCGAGCAGCGCCCTCGCCTCCAATACGCCGGAGCCCGGCATGTTGGCGACGACGACGCCGTTCTTGCGCAGCACGTCGATCAGGCCGGGCACGCCGAGATGTGACGACGCATCGAGTTCGAGCGGATCGAGAAAATTCGAATCGACCCGGCGCAGCAGCACGTCGAGCCGCTTCAGGCCGGCGACGGTGCGGATATAGATGCGGTCGCCGCTGACGGCGAGATCGTCGCCCTCGACCAGGAGAAAGCCGAGATAGCGCGCCAGCGTCGCATGTTCGAAATAGGTTTCGCTGAAGGCGCCCGGCGTCAGCAATCCGATCCGCGGCTCGTCGCGGTCGGCGCTGGCGCGAAGTGAATCGCGGAACGCCTCGAAGAACGGCGCCACGCGCTCGACATTCATCGACTTGTAAAGGTTGGAAAAGGCGCGCGACAGCACCAGGCGATTTTCCAGCGCGTAGCCGGCGCCGGACGGCGCCTGCGTGCGGTCGTTCAACACCCACCAGCGCCCATCGGGGCCGCGGCCGACATCGGCCGCATAGAGCTGAAGATGGCGGCCACCGGGCGGTTTGACGCCGCAAACCGCCCGCAGATATTCGTTGCTGCCGGCAATCGCGGCTGCGGGCACCGCGCCATCGGTGACCAACCGGCCCTCGCCATAGAGATCGCGCAGCACCATTTCGAACAATTGGGCCCGTTGGGCGATGCCCGCGGTCAGTTGCTGCCAATCGGCCTCGTCGATGATGAGCGGCAGATGGCTAAGCGGCCACAGCCGGTCGGCGGTCTCGCCGGGCGCGCGATAGGTGACGCCGGCCTCACGCAGATGCCGGTCGGCGGAGGCAAAGCGGCGCTCGATATCGGCTGGCGACAATGCGGCGAAGGCATCGAAGAATCGGGTCCACGCCGCGCGGGGCGCGCCGTCCGGTCCGATATATTCGTCGGGGATGCCGGGCAGCCGCGCATAGTCGCGCATCCATTGCGCGATCCGGCGCTGGCCCGGACGGGCCTTGCTTTCCTGATTGCTGCCTTGACTGCTGCCTTGGCCTGCCATTCCGATTCCCCGAGAGCGCCGCTCCCGATTAGATCAGGAGCGGCGTCCTCAAGTCGAGCGTCAAAGGGAATTCATTTGTGCGTTCCTCGGGCGCAGGCTCGATCCTGCCCGGAGTGTGGCCGTGATCCTGAAACCGGGCCAGCCGCCGGGCTTCCGCCTCATAGGAATTGACCGGCTTGGTATCGTAGCTGCGCCCGCCGGGATGGGCGACGTGGTAGACGCAGCCGCCGAGCGAGCGGCCGTTCCAGGTATCAATTAAGTCAAATGTCAGCGGTGCATGAACCGGAATGGTCGGATGCAGGCCCGAGGCCGGCTGCCAGGCCTTGAAACGGACGGCGGCAACGGCCTCGCCGGAACGTTCCGTCGGCGTCATCGGCATCCGCCGGCCGTTGCAGGTCACGACATGGCGGCCTTCGACGAAGCCGGTCGCCTTGACCTGCAGCCGCTCCACGGAAGAATCGACATAGCGCACGGTGCCGCCGGCCGAGCCCTCTTCGCCGAGCACATGCCATGGCTCCAGCGCCTGCCGCAATTCGAGCGCGACGCCGCCATGATGGACGCGGCCGAACGCCGGAAAACGAAACTCGAGCTGGGCGGAGTACCATTCCGGCGAGAACTCGTAGCCGGATTGCCGGAGCTCATCGAGCACGCCGAGAAAATCTTCCCAGAGGAAATGCGGCAGCATGAAGCGATCGTGCAGCGCCGTGCCCCAGCGCACGAACTTGCCTTGTTGGGGTTCGCGCCAGAGCTTTGCGATCAGCGCGCGGATCAATAGTTGCTGCGCCAGCGACATCCTGGGATCGGGAGGCATTTCGAGCGCGCGGAATTCGACCAGCCCGAGGCGGCCGGTCGGCCCATCCGGCGAATAGAGTTTGTCGATGCAGATTTCGGCGCGATGGGTATTGCCTGTTATGTCGACGAGGATATGCCGGAACAGCCGGTCGACCAGCCATAGCGGGGCCTCGATATCGGCCGGCGGCACATGCGCCAGCGCGACTTCCAGTTCGTAGAGTCCGTCGTGCCGGGCCTCATCGATGCGCGGGGCCTGGCTGGTCGGGCCGATGAACATGCCGGAGAACAGATAGGACAGCGACGGATGGCGCTGCCAGTACAGAACGAGGCTCTTCAGCAAATCGGGGCGGCGCAGGAACGGCGAATCCTGCGGCGTCGAGCCGCCGACCACGACATGATTGCCGCCGCCGGTGCCCGTGTGGCGGCCATCGACCAGAAAACGGTTGGCGCCGAGCCGGACTTTTGCGGCGTCATCATACAGGCCGAAGGTGATATCGACCGCTTCGCGCCAGCTCTGCGCCGGCTGAACGTTGATCTCGATGACGCCGGGATCGGGCGTCACCTTGATCACCTCGACGCGCGGGTCATAGGGCGGCCCGTAGCCCTCGACATGAACCGGGATTTGCAGTTCCTCGGCAGTCGCTTCCACCGCCGTAATCAGTTCGAAATAGTCTTCAACCTTTTCGACCGGCGGCATGAAGACGCACAACACGCCATCGCGGACTTCGACCGATGTTGCCGTGCGCACCGGCTTGGCCTTGGGTTTGGGCTTCGGCGCCAATTTTGAAGGCACGCCTTCTGCCGCAACGTCCTTGTCCTCGACGGCCAATTCGAGCCGCGGCTCCATCGGATCCTGCTCGACGACATAAGGGTATTCTTCCGGCGGGACATGCGGCAACGATGCCATCGGCAGCCGCAACCCAAGCGGGGAGTCGCCGGGTATCAGAAATAGATGGCCGCGCCGAAGTTGCCAGCACTCGCTCATCCAGCCAGAACCGTCAGCGCCCGCGTGCTGAACCGGGAGCACGAATCCCTTGGGCTTGTTGAGCCCCTCATCGAACACCCGCGCCATGCGCGAGCGCTCTTCCGCGTCAGCCAGCTTGGAGTCGCTGGGATCGACATTCACCGGCAAGGCCGCTTCCTTTTGCAGCCAATGCACGGGGTCCTCATACGCCGGCATCACATAATCAAGTTCGAGGCCGAGCCGCCTGGCGATGCCTTCCATCAGTTTTTGAGCATCCGCGATACCGGCCTTGCGCGGGCTGTCGATCTTCGCGATCAGCTCGGCGTTCTTCCAGATCGGCACGCCGTCCTTGCGCCAATAGAGGCCGAAGGCCCAGCGCGGCAGGCTTTCGCCCGGATACCATTTGCCCTGCCCGTAATGCAGCAGCCCGCCCGGCGCAAAGCGGGCCTGCAGCTTGCGGATCAGTTCGTCCGCCAGCGCCTGCTTGGTCGGGCCGATGGCGGCGATGTTCCATTCCGGTGATTCCAGATCGTCGACGGAGACGAAGGTCGGCTCGCCGCCCATTGTCAGCCGCACGTCACCAGCCCTCAGATCGGCATCGACCTGCTCGCCGAGCGCATCGAGACGCGCCCAGGATTCGTCGGAGAACGGCCGCGTGATCCGCGGCGCCTCGCGGATGCGCCGGACGCTCATCTCGAAGCCGAAATCGACATTGGCAAAGCCGGCGCTGCCCGAGATCGGCGCTGCCGATCGGTAGTGCGGCGTGGCGGCGACGGGAATGTGCCCCTCGCCCGTCAGCATGCCGGAGGTGACGTCGAACCCGATCCACCCCGCGCCCGGTAGATAGACTTCGGCCCAGGCGTGCAGGTCGGTAAAATCGCTTTCGACCTCGCGCGGGCCTTCGACCGGATCGATGTCGGGCCGCAACTGCATGAGATAGCCGGAAACAAAGCGCGCCGCGAGACCGAGATGGCGGAAGATATGGATCAACAGCCACGCCGAGTCGCGGCATGACCCGGAGCCGGCAGCCAGCGTCTCTTCCGGCGTCTGAATGCCCGGCTCCATCCGGATGACATAGCTGATCTTTTTCTGCAGTTGCGCGTTGAGTTCGACCAGAAAATTGACGGTGCTGTCGGCCTCGCGCGGAATCTCCTTCACGTACGCCGCGAACAGCGGCCCCTGCTCTGACGTCGCGAGATACGGCGCAAGCTCGGTCTTCAGATCGTTGGTGTATTGAAACGGAAAAGAGGTGGCGTAACCCTCGACAAAGAAGTCGAAGGGATTGACGACCGCCATCTGCGCGGTGAAGTCGACTTCGATCTTCAGCTCGGACGCCTTCTCCGGAAACACGAATCGCGCCAGCCAGTTGCCTTGCGGATCCTGCTGCCAGTTCACAAAATGATTTGTCGGCGTGACCTTGAGCGAATAGCTCAGGATCGGCGTGCGCGTATGCGGCGCCGGGCGCAGGCGAACGGTTTGCGGGCCGAGATCGATCGGTCGGTCGTATTTGTAGTGCGTGACGTGGTGTAGTGCGACGAAGATCGACACGGACCGGAGACTCCAGCGGCTTTTTTAAGCAGAACACTGGTTCCGGGTCGGATCAAGCACTAACAACGGGCAGCCAGTGCCTACAGGAAGTGCGGAAGTCGTCCCTGCGAACGCAGGAACCCAAACCGCGTGATCTATCGGGAAGGCAGTTTGGTCGACACTTCCGCAATAACGAAGGCCGGTGGCTATGGGCCCCTGCGTTCGCACGGGCGACGCGAGAGTAGTGCAAGAACTCACATCGTCGCGCCAAGCACCCACGGCGCGAACTCCGCACCGCCGAAGTCAAAGCTCTCGCTCTTGGTCGGCTGGCCGGATGCCGTTTTCAGCATCAGCTCGAAAATGCGCTGGCCGCATTGCTGCACACTTTCCTCGCCGTCGAGGATGGTGCCGCAATTGACGTCCATGTCGTCTTCCATCCGCTGGTACATCGGCGTGTTGGTGGCGAGCTTGATCGAGGGCGCGGGCTTGCAGCCGAACACGCTGCCGCGTCCGGTGGTGAAGCAGACCATGTTGGCGCCACCCGCCACCTGCCCGGTCGCGGCGACCGGGTCGTAGCCGGGCGTGTCCATGAAGACAAAACCCTTCTTGGTGATGGGCTCGGCGTAGTTGAGCACGTCGACCAGGTTGGTGCTGCCGGCCTTGGCCATCGCGCCCAATGATTTCTCAAGGATCGTGGTGAGGCCGCCGGCCTTGTTGCCGGGGCTCGGGTTGGCGTTCATCTCGGCGCCTTCGCGTCTGGTGTACTCTTCCCACCAGCGCATCAGGCCGACGAGCTTTTCGCCGACCTCGCGGCTGACCGCGCGGCGGGTCAGGAGATGCTCGGCGCCGTAGGTTTCCGGCGTCTCGGACAGGATCACCGTGCCGCCGTGGGCAACCAGGAGATCGCTCGCCGCCCCCAGTGCCGGATTGGCCGACACGCCGGAGTAGCCATCGGAGCCGCCGCATTGCAGCGCCACCGTTAATTCGCTGGCCGGCACGGGTTCGCGCTTTACTTTATTGGCGTCGGTCAGCGCCTCCTTCACGAAAGCGATGCCGGCCTCCACCGTCTTGCGAGTGCCGCCGACTTCCTGGATGTCCATCGCACGCAGCCGGCCGGCCAGTTTCTGTTCCTGCATCAGGCCGCCGATCTGGTTGACCTCGCAGCCCAGCCCCAGCACCACGACGGCAGAAAAGTTCACATGCCGCGCGTAGCCGCCGAGCGTCCGGCGGAGCAGCGCCAGCGGTTCGTCCTGCGTCATGCCGCAACCGGTCTTGTGGGTCAGCGCCACCACGCCGTCGACATTCGGGAAATCGGCCAGCGGGTTATCGCCGGTAAATGGATTCTTCTTGAACATGTCGGCGACGATGCCGGCGACATGGGCGCTGCAGTTCACCGAGGTGAGAATGCCGATATAATTGCGCGTCGCCACCCGCCCGTCTGCGCGGCGAATGCCGTCGAAGGTCGCGGGCAGATCGAAGTTCGGCACCGGCTTGACGTCGACGCCATAGGCATAGTCCTTGGCGAAATCGCCCATGCCGCAGTTTTGAGTATGCACATGCTGGCCCGGTGCAATCGGCGCGGTGGCAAAGCCGATGATCTGGCCGTAGCGGCGTACCGGCTCGCCCACGGCGATCGGCTTGATCGCCACCTTGTGGCCCGCCGGAATCCGCTCGACCGTGGTGACGCCATCGGCCACCACCATGCCGGGCGGCAGGCTCGAGCGCGCGATCAGGACGCCGTCGTCAGGATGCAGGCGAATGACGGGTGCCGGGGTCATTTGGGTACCTCCTCAGGGTTGGCGAGTAGCGAGTGGCGAATTGAACGATCCGCGCCTCGCCACTCCCTATTTCGTGCCTTCGCCGCTTACGCCTTCCCAGCCGAATCCTTGCGGGTCTGGTTCACCTGCATCTTGGCATAGGTCGACATCAGCCCGACTTCGTTCGACAGCGTCACGAGCTTGAAGCCCATGTTGATGGCGCGTACTGCGCCCTCGGCGCCGGAGCAGTGGATGCCGGGATTGAGGCCACGCGTGCCGCATTCCTTGATGATCTTCTCGTAGATCTTCAGGATCTCCGGCTCGTCGCGGTCGAGCTTCGGCACCAGGCCATAGGAGAAGCCGAGATCGGACGGGCCGATATAGACGCCATCGATGCCCTCGACGTCGAGGATCGCTTCCATGTTCTCGACCGCGGTCCTGGTCTCCATCATCGGCAGCAGCACGATCTCGTCGTTGGCCGTCTGCTGGTAGGAGCCGGCCGAGCCGTACATGCCCGAGCGGATCGGGCCGTTCGAACGCGTACCCTTCGGCGGGTATTTTGCGTACTGGACCAGGTTCCTGGCTTCCTGCGGGGTGTTGATCATCGGGCAGATCACGCCATAGGCGCCGCCGTCGAGCACCTTGCCGATGATGCCGGGCTCATTCCAGGGCACGCGGACCATCGGGGTCACCGGATGGGCGTGCATCGACTGGAAGCATTGCACCATCGAGAGGTAATCCTGCACGCCGTGCTGCATGTCGACGGTGACGCTGTCGAAGCCGCATTGCGCGATCACTTCAGCCGAGAAGCCGGACGGAATCGCGAGCCACGCGTTCACCACGGCTTTGCCCGAGGCCCATACTTTCTTGACGTTGTTGGTTGCCATTGATCGCTTTCCCTTTGTGATCGTTACGATAGTTGGAGTTCGCGGAGTTGATTAGCTGGCGGCGCGCTGGATGCTGGCCTCGCTGACGCCGACCTCGCGGGCCGTGTTGACGATCGCAGCCCAGGTATCGTCCGGCAGCGGTACGCCGTTCCTGGTGCGCTCGGCGCGCATCTTGCGTTCGGGGTCGCCCGGGACCAGCACGGTATCGACGCCTGCGATCGGCTTGGTCTCCCGGATGAAGTCGGTATAGCGCGAGATTTCGTCGTCGAAGTAATTGCTGGTGTCGATCACCTTGGGATCGACATAGAAGGCGAGCATGCCATTGGCGAACTGGCGGCCGCCCGAGGTGGCGCCCGTACCGGTCAGCGCGCCGCCGAGCAGTTCGCAGATGAAGGCGAGACCCGAGCCCTTGTGTTCGCCGAACGCGCGGATCGCGCCCGTCCCCTTGGTATGGTCGCGCGGCCCGTCCGGCGTGTAGGGCCCATAGAGCACGGACGGCTCCTCGCTCAGCGTGCCGTCGGCGTCAACCAGTGCGCCGGTCGGCAGTTTCTTGCCGCCGCGGCTCGCCACCAGCACCTTGCCTTCGGCGACGATCGAGGTCGCAAAATCAAGCACGATCGGGTCCTGCCCCCGGCGCGGAATGCCGACGCAATAGGGCGCAGTCGATAGCCGCTTCTGCACGCCGCCGAACGGCGCCACCAGCAGCGAGCCCGCGGCGTTGACGAAATGAACCGACACCAGCCCTTCGGCAGCGGCCATTTCGGCCCAGTCGCCGACGCGGCCGATATGCCCGGCATTGCGCAGCGCAACCGCTGACAGCCCCGCCTTCTTGCACTTTTCGATGCCGGTCCGCACCGCGAACGGCGTCACGGTCTGGCCATAGCCGAACTTGCCATCGACCACGGCGAGCGACGGCGTATCGACGACAATCTCGGGGGTCTGGTTGGGAACGACGTTGCCTGTCTTCTTCCAGCGAATGTAGACCGGAACCCGGATCACGCCGTGGCTGTCATGTCCGGTGAGATTGGCCGTCGTGAGGTAGGTCGCGATGCACCTGGCTTCCTCGGGCGAGGATTCCGAATGGGAAAAAACCTCTGCAACGAAATCGATCAGATTGTTGACTTTTATTGTGACCATATCCGGATTTCAGCTCTGTCCTTGCATCGGGGAAGCCTGCATGTCGGCGGCTAAGCCCGAGAACTCCCGCACCGGTTTTCATGACCGGCTTGGCCGGCACTTTGATCGAAAAACCGCGCGGATGTCTACTCGCCTCGATCGCATTAGCCAAATGATCGCAATCATTTGGCCGCCCGCTATGCACCGGGCCACTAGCATCATGCAAATTTGCGCTTACTCGTCGGGCCCGGCGTCGCCCTCGCCGGCCACTTCCATCGCAGCGAGGCTGCGCTCCAATTCGCCAAGCATGTCCTGCAGTTCAGCGAGCTTGCGCGCACCATAGCGATTGGTGATCTCGGCGTAGATTGCTTCCGACGTCGGCGCGACGGCCTCGATCAGCTTCAATCCCTTGGACGAGATCGACACCTCACCGCGGCGCAGGTCGGCCTTGGCGGTCCGCCGCTCGATCAGATCGCGCGCCTCGAGGTCGCGCAGAATTCGCGACAGGCTCGGCCCCAGCAAAAAGGCAACGCGCGCCAGTTCGGTCACCTCGATGGTGTCGACCGCCGTCAGCGCGCGCAGGATGCGCCATTGCTGTTCTGTCAAACCGTGGTTGCGCAAGGAGGGACGGAATTGCCGCATGACCGCTTCACGGGCGCGCAACAACGACATCGGCAGCGAACGAGAGAATTCACGCATCGGCGCGCGGCGGGGCTCCGACGTTCCGTCCGGGTCCGAACGCGATCCATTCAGCGATTTCTTGCCTGCCATCTCTAATCGTCCGCCATCAGAAATCGTTGATCGAGAGAAGGATAAAGTTTTGCGCTGCAACAAGCATCAAATCAGTTTGCCGGATATAACTTAACATGTTAAACATATTTCAGCACCCTCTTTTTGCCGAACGCCAGGCCGGACGCAGATGGCCCTTTCCAGCGACGAAATCCGAAATGCCGCCGAGCGGCTCGATCACGCCGAGAAGAGCCGCCAGCAGATCCGGCAGCTTTCGCTCGAATATCCCGGCATAACGATAGAAGATGCCTACGCTATTCAGAAAGCCTGGGTCGAGATGAAAGTAGCAGGGGGCCGCGTCGTGAAGGGTCACAAGATCGGCCTGACCTCGAAGGCGATGCAGAGCGCGCTTAACATCGACGAGCCCGATTCCGGCATCCTGCTCGACGACATGTTCTTCACCGATGGCGGGCTCGTGCCGTCGGACCGTTTCATCGCCACCCGCGTCGAGGCCGAACTCGCCTTCGTGATGAAGTCGCGGCTTTCGGGACCGGACTGCACGATGTTCGATGTGCTCAACGCCACCGATTTTGTGGTGCCGGCGCTGGAGATTCTGGATACGCGGGTTGAACGTGTCGATCCGCAGACCAAATCAACCCGGAAGATTTTTGACACCATCGCTGACAACGCCGCGAATGCCGGCATCGTACTCGGCGGCCGTCCGATCCGGCCGATGGATGCCGACCTGCGCTGGATCGGCGCGCTGTGTTTCCGCAACGGCCAGTTGGAAGAGACCGGGCTTGCGGCCGGCGTTCTCAATCATCCCGCGACATCGGTGGCCTGGCTTGCCAACAAGATCGCGCCGAACGGGCTGGCGCTGGAAGCCGGACAGGTGGTGCTGGCGGGATCATTCATCCGCCCGATCGAGACCCGCAAGGGCGACACGATCCAGGCGGACTATGGACCTTACGGTTCCGTGAGCTGCTACTTCGCCTGATGCGTTAGGGAAGACGGGAGTCATCGCAACATGCCGCACTTCACAATTGAATATTCAGGCAATCTCGACCGCCACGTCGACATGGGCGCGGTCGTGGAACTGGTCCGCAAGGCCGCGGTCGAGACCGGCATCTTCCCGCTCGGAGGTATTCGAGTCCGCGCCGTCAGGTGCGAGCACTATGCGATCGCCGATGGCCGCCAGAACTACGGCTTTCTCGACATGGTGCTGCGGCTCGGCGAGGGCCGCGACCTCGCCACGCGCAAGAAGGCGGGCGAACATATTTTCAAGGCCTTGTCGGCCTACCTTGATCCGGTGTTCGCGAACCAAAAATTCGCGCTGTCGTTCGACATGCAGATCAACGACAAGGAAACAAGCTGGAAACGCAACAACATCCACGAAGCTCTGAAAGTGGAGGCTCTCCATGGATAAGGCGACACCGAAGGACCTGTTTCAGGCCAATCGCGACCGCGCAGCGCCCCTGCTCGCCAAATTAAAGAGTGAGGGCATCGGCCACATGATTGACGGCAAGGCCGTGCCGTCGGTCTCCGGCCAGACGTTCGAGACGAAGTCTCCGGTGGACGGCGCGGTGCTGGCGTCGGTGGCACGCGGCCATGCCGAAGACATCGACCGTGCCGCAACCGCAGCCGCGGCTGCCTTCAAATCCTGGCGCGAGATGTCTGCGGCGGCACGGAAGAAATTGCTGCATCGGGTGGCTGATGCGATCGAGGACCACGCCGACGACATCGCGGTGCTGGAATGCATCGACACCGGCCAGGCGCATCGCTTCATGGCCAAGGCCGCGATCCGGGCGGCGGAAAACTTCCGCTTCTTCGCCAACAAATGCGCCGAGGCCCGCGACGGCCTCAACACGCCGAGCGAGGAGCATTGGAACATCTCGACCCGGGTGCCGATCGGCCCGGTCGGCGTCATCACGCCGTGGAACACGCCGTTCATGCTGTCGACCTGGAAGATCGCCCCCGCCCTGGCCGCGGGCTGCACGGTGGTGCACAAGCCGGCGGAATGGTCGCCGGTAACGGCGGACCTGCTGGCGAAGCTGGCGAAACAGGCCGGCCTGCCCGACGGCGTGCTCAACACCGTGCACGGCATGGGCGAGGAAGCCGGCAAGGCGCTGACCGAGCACCCCGCCATCAAGGCGATCGGCTTTGTCGGCGAAAGTTCGACCGGCTCCGCGATCATGGCGCAGGGCGCCCCTACCCTGAAGCGCGTCCATTTCGAGCTCGGCGGCAAGAACCCGGTGATCGTGTTCGACGATGCCGACCTCGACCGGGCGCTCGATGCGGTCGTGTTCATGATCTACTCCCTTAATGGCGAGCGCTGCACCTCGTCGAGCCGGCTGCTGGTCCAGGAGGGCATCGCCGGAAAATTCATCGAGAAGCTGACCGCGCGGGTGAAGGCGCTGAAGGTCGGTCATCCGCTCGACCCCGCCACCGAAATCGGGCCGCTGATCCATGAGCGGCACCTCGCCAAAGTCTGCAGCTATTTCGAGGTCGCGAAGAAGGACGGCGCCACCATCGCGGTCGGCGGCAAGCCGCATGACGGGCCCGGCGGCGGGCATTACGTGCAGCCGACGCTGGTCACTGGCGCGCATTCGAAAATGCGGGTGGCGCAGGAGGAAGTGTTCGGCCCGTTCCTGACCGTGATCCCGTTCAAGGATGAGAAGGACGCGATCGAGATCGCCAACGGCGTCCAATACGGCCTTACCGGCTACGTCTGGACCGGCGACATGGGCCGCGCGCTGCGTGTCGCGGATGCCTTGGAAGCCGGCATGATCTGGCTCAATTCCGAAAACGTCCGCCATCTGCCGACGCCGTTCGGCGGCATGAAATCATCAGGCATCGGCCGCGATGGCGGCGACTACTCGTTCGACTTCTACATGGAGACCAAGCACGTCTCGCTGGCGCGAGGCACGCACAAGATTCAGAGACTGGGAGTGTAACCGCCACCGTCGTTCCGGGATGGTCCGAAGGACCAGACCCGGAACCTCGAGGACCGCCCCGGAATGACAGAGAATCCGAGGAAACGCCATGCCCGTGCCGACGCATATCTTCGATCCGCCGTTCAACATCATCCGCTGCAGCCATGCCGTGCTCGACGTCGTTGACCTCAACAAGAGCCGCGCCTTCTATGAGAACACCGTCGGCCTCCATGTCGAGGACAGCGACGCCATGGCGGTGTACCTGCGCGGCAGCGAGGAGCATCAGCATCATTCGCTGGTGCTGCGGAAGGCGCGAGTCGCCGCCTGCAGCCGGCTCGGCTTCAAGGTCGGCAATGACAGCGATCTCGACAAGGCGGCCAGCTTCTTTTCCGAGAACGGCATTACTTACGGCTTCGTCGAGCAGCCGTTCCAGGGCCGCACGCTGCAATTCACCGATCCCGCCGGCTTCCAGCTCGAACTTTACGCGTCGATGGAAAAGCGCCCGCATCTGCTCAGGCGCTACGATCTCTACAAGGGCTGCCATCCGCAGCGGCTCGACCATTTCAACGTCTTCGCGCCTGAAGTGCAAAACACCGTCGATTTCTACGCCCGGCTCGGCTTCCGGCTGACCGAATATGGCGAGGAGGACGGGCCGAACGGGCGCATCGCGGCGGCCTGGATGCACCGCAAGGGCAATGTCCATGACCTCGCCATCACCAATGGCAAGGGCCCTCGCCTGCATCACATGGCCTATTGGACGCCGACCGCGATGAACATCCTGCATCTCTGCGACGTGATGGCTTCCAGCGGCTATCTGAAGAACATCGAGCGCGGCCCGGGCCGCCACGGCATCTCGAACGCGTTCTTCCTCTATGTCCGGGACCCGGACGGCCATCGCCTCGAACTCTACACCAGCGATTACTTCACCGGCGACCACGACCACGAGCCGCTCCGTTGGTCGCTGAAGGACCCGCGCCGTCAGACACTGTGGGGCGCACCCGCGCCACGCTCCTGGTTCGAGGAGGGCACGCCCTTTGCCGGACAGGCAGTGCGCGAACCCGCCTTTATCGCCGACGTCACGATTGCGGATTGACGGAACAGAAAATGGCCTCTCCCCGCCTCGCGACTTTCACTGTCAACGGCTCGCAGAAATACGGCGCCGTGACCGATTCCGGCATCGTCGATCTCTCCGCGCATTTCGGAACGGAATTTCCGACGCTGCGCGAAGCCATTGCTGATGGCGCACTGATGAAACTCGCCGAAGACGCCGCGAAGCGCGCGCCGGACCATGCGCTCGATGCGATCACCTGGCAGCCGCCGATCCCCTCGCCGGAAAAGATCATCTGCATCGGCGTCAACTACCCGGACCGCAACGCCGAATACAAGGACGGCCAGGACGCGCCGAAATATCCGAGCATGTTCATGCGGACGCCGCGCTCCTTTGTCGGTCACAACGCGCCGCTGGTGCGGCCGCGTGCCTCAGCCCAGCTCGATTACGAGGGTGAGCTGGTGCTGGTCATCGGCAAGGCCGGGCGGCACATCAAGGAGAGCGACGCGCTGGACCACATCGCCGCCGTCACACTCTGCAACGAGGGCACCATCCGCGATTGGGTGCGGCACGCCAAGTTCAACGTCACGCAGGGCAAGAATTTCGATTCCACCGGCAGCCTTGGGCCGTGGATCGTGCCCTACACCAACGAAAGCCAGATCGCCGACATCCGTCTCACCACGCGGGTCAATGGCGAGACCCGGCAGGACGACCGCACGGGGCGACTGATCTTCGGCTTCCGCTATTTGATCAACTACCTCTCGACCTTTACAACGCTGGTGCCCGGCGACGTCATCGTGACGGGAACGCCAACCGGCGCCGGTGCGCGCTTCGACCCGCCGCGCTACCTCAAGCCCGGCGACATCATCGAGGTCGAAGCCGAGGGTGTCGGCGTGCTGAAAAACGGCGTCGTCGACGAAGCCTGATCAATCCTGAGAAGCGAGTGGATAGTGCAATGACCTCAACCTCCGGCGGCGAAGCGATCGTCAATGGCCTCGTCGCGCATGGCGTCGATACCGTATTCGGCCTGCCCGGCGCGCAGATCTACGGGCTGTTCGACGCCTTCCATCAGGCGCAATTGAAGGTGATCGGCGCGCGGCATGAGCAGGCCTGCGGCTACATGGCCTTTGGCTATGCGCGCTCGAGCGGCCGGCCCGGCGTGTTCAGCGTGGTGCCCGGCCCCGGCGTGCTCAATGCCGGTGCGGCGCTGCTCACCGCGTTCGGCTCGAACGAGCCGGTGCTGTGCCTCACCGGCCAGGTGCCGACGGCATTTCTCGGCAAGGGCCGCGGCCATTTGCATGAAATGCCGGATCAACTCGCGACGCTGCGCACGTTTGTAAAATGGGCCGACCGCATCGAATATCCTGATGTCGCGCCCGCGATGGTTTCGCGTGCGTTTCAGGAGATGATGTCGGGGCGCCGTGGGCCGGTTTCGCTGGAAATGCCGTGGGACGTGTTTACGCAGCGCGCCGAAGTCGGACCCGCCAAAGTGTTCGATACCCTGCCCGCACCGCAGCCCGACCCTGATCGCATCAAGGCCGCGGCGGCACTGATCAAGGACAGCAAGCGGCCGATGATCTTTGTCGGCAGCGGCGCGATCCATGCGCGCGAGGAAATTCTCGAACTGGCTGAAATGATCGACGCGCCCGTGGTGGCGTTCCGCAGCGGCCGCGGCATCGTCTCCAATGCGCACGAGCTCGGGCTGACCATGGCGGCGGCCTACAGGCTGTGGCCGACCACCGATCTGATGATCGGGATCGGCACCCGGCTGGAATTGCCGACGATGTCGCGCTGGCCCTATCGCCCCGACGGCCTGAAATCGGTTCGCATCGATATCGATCCCGTGGAGATGCGGCGCTACGTGCCCGACGCGGCCGTGATCGCGGATGCCAAGGCCGGCACCGCCGATCTGGCGGCGGCGGTGAAAAAGGCCGGCTACAGCAAGAGCAGCGTCCGGCGCGCCGAGATCCGCGAGGCGACCGCCGCCGCGCAGCAGGAGATCCAGAAGGTTCAGCCGCAAATGGCGTATCTGAACATCCTGCGCGAGGTGCTGCCGGCAAATGCGATCGTCACCGACGAGCTGTCACAGGTCGGCTTCGCCTCCTGGTACGGCTTTCCGATCTACGAGCCGCGCACCTTCATTACCTCGGGCTATCAGGGCACGCTCGGCTCGGGCTTCCCCACTGCGCTCGGCGCCAAGGTCGCCAACCCGGACCGGCCGGTGGTCGCGATCACGGGCGACGGCGGCTTCATGTTCGGCGTGCAGGAATTATCGACCGCCGCGCAGTTCAAGATCGGCGTGGTGACGCTGGTGTTCAACAACAACGCCTATGGCAATGTGCGCCGCGACCAGCGCCAGCACTTTGACGGACGCGTGGTGGCGTCAGACCTGGTCAATCCTGATTTCGTCAAGCTTGCGGAATCCTTCGGCGTTGGCGCGGCGCGCGTCACCTCGCCGGATCATTTCCGCCCCGCGCTGGAAAAGGCGCTGGCCGACGGCGGGCCTTACGTGATTTCGGTGGAAGTGCCGACGGATTCGGAAGTGAGCCCGTGGGCGTTCATTCATCCAGCGAAGAATATCTAAACCTGCCTCGCCATGCTTCGCTGCATCCGCGAGGCCGCAATCACCAGCAGGCCCGCGCCGGCCACCGACCAGCACGCCACCGGCGCCCATTGCAGCAGCGGTGCATATTCCGGCAGTTTTTGCAGTCCGCCGGCAACCGCCGCCATGCGTGCAAAGGTCGCGAGCGCCAGCGCGGAAAACACCAGTCCGACGACCTTGCCCTCGGCGCCGGTCTCCCCGATCGCCAGCGCGGCCGAGACCGCGGCCATCAGCATGCAGCCCCACGCAGCACCGGCGATGAACTGCGCGGCGATCAGCATGTTGAGATTGCCGGCCATTTCCGCGCCCAGCACCGCCAGCCCGCCCAGGAGACCGGCGGCGCCCATCACGATCAGCCCGCCGCGGTGCTTGACCACGACGCTCGCCGGAAACATCGCAATGTTGAAGCCGATCCAGAACACCGGCATCAGCCATGGCAGCTCATCCGGCTTGGCGAAGCGCAGGAAGAACGGCGTGCTGTTGATGGAGAAATGCAGTTGGTAGCCGAGCGACAGGATGACCATCGAGGCGATGAAGAACATCGGCACCTGGCCGAGCGATTTTGCGGGCGCAGCCCGTTGTTTCGTGACCGATGATGCCTGCGCCAGATCGCGTTCGACCTTCGACAAGGCAAGCGTCGTGATCAGCAGCACCACGCCCGAGATCACGAAGGGGAGCCGCGGATCGTGATTGCGCAGGGCCACACCGAGATAAGGCGATACCGCGCCCGCCAGTCCGTAGCCGAGCATTGCCAGCGCCGACAGAAACGGGATCGCGGGCCGTGCGGCGTATTTGCCTAGTAGCGTCAGCGGCGGTGCGCGCAGGGCCGATGACGTCACGACCCAGATCAGGATCAGTCCGATGAACCAGACCTGCGCCCCCGGCCCGGTGCCCGCCACGAACGGCAGCGCGACAAAGGCCGCACAGGAGATCGCGGTCAGGACGCCGACGAACACGCCGAGCTTGCCGACAAACGGCGCTATCCTGTCGGCGGCAATTCCCATCGCGGTGTCGGTGATGGTGAAGATCGCCTGATCCAGCATCAGGATCAGGATCACGGCTGGTGGCGCGATGCCGACCTCGGCGCACAGCTTTGGCAGATAGATGACGTAGGTGGTCCAGCCCAGCGTGAAGACGAGCTGCAGCACGGCGAGATAGACGCCGGTGCGGTTGGCGCTGGTATTGGTCTCGGACGTTGCCTCTGACGTGGTCATGTCGGCCCCCCGGCTTATCAAGCATAGACCACAGGAACCACGGATGGAACGCCCTCTTCCCTTCTCGCCTTGTAGGAGAAGGTGGCAGATCACCGCGCCTTGCGAAAGGTCAGGTTGATGCGCTGGCGGCCCATCAGCGCGTGCTCACCGTCAGCGAGGGGCGCCACGCCGTGAAAGAATAGCCGCGACGGGCCGCCCCAGACCACGACGTCGCCGTGCTCCAGCCGGTAACGGTGCGGCTTGTCGGCGCGCTTCAGCCCGCCGAACAGGAAGATCGCCGGCAGGCCCAGCGATACCGAGACGATCGGCGCGGCGAAGTCCAGTTCGTCCTTGTCCTGATGCAGCGACAGCTTCGCGCCGGGCACATAGCGATTGATGAGGCAGGCCTCCGGCTCGAAGCCGTTGAACCCGGCGTCCGACGCAGCGTCGGCCGCTAGTCTGCGCAGCACAGTCGGCATCGCCGGCCATGGCTGGCTGGACTCGGGGTCGATGGCGTCATAGCGATAACCAGTACTGTCCGACACCCAGCCGACACTACCGCAATTGGTCATCGCGACCGACATGCGGTGGCCGCCCGGCGTGATCAGATGCCGGAACGGCGCCTGTTTGACAATCTCGCGAAGTGCCGGAAGCAACTCGGCTTCGAACGCCCGTGCAAATCCGCGCAGCAACACCGCGCCCTCCGCCATCGCTTCACGCGACGGGCGCACATCCGGGATGGCCTCGAACAAATCCGCAGTCAACGCAGCCCGCACTCATTTGGCATCGTGAAAGATCACACCGACGGTGTGGCGGTGGCCAGAACGGATCCGGCTGACGCCATGGCGCAGATTAACGCGGTAGAACCCGCGCGTCCCCTGCACTGGTCGGTGATGCACAGCAAAGGCGACCGCATCGCCCTGCCTGAGCGGAACCACCTCGGGCCGCGACTGCATCCGCGGCCGCTGCTCGGTCAGCACGAACTCGCCACCTTCGAAATCGCGCCCCGGTTCCGACAGCAGGATCGCGACCTGCAGCGGAAACACGTGCTCGCCGTAGAGATCCTGATGCAGGCAATTATAGTCGCCCTCGCCATATTGCAGCAGCAGCGGCGTCGGCCGGGTCTGCCCGGCGTCATGGCAGCGTTTCAGGAACGCCTCGTGGCGATCGGGATAGCGGATGTCGATCCCCATCGTCTCATTCCAGCGATTGGCGACGGGGTGGAGCCGCGCATAGAGCGTGGGCCGCAATTCCGCAATCAGGTCGGGCAGCGGATAGGCGAAATACTTGTATTCGCCACGGCCGAAGCCATGGCGTCCCATCACGATCTTGCTGCGGAAGTTTGCGTCATCCGGATAGAGTGCGGCCAGCGCGTCGCATTCTTCCGGCGTCAGCAATCCCTTCAGTACTGCGCAGCCCTGTGCGTCGAGATCGGCGGTCGCCTGCACCCAGTGGATGGCATCGACGCGGGCGGCGATGGTTGGCGGATGGTCAATATTTCTTGCGGTTGCTCTCATGGCGGTAAATCTCGCACTCAGGCCACGGCGAAACCACCCGATTTCCGACGAGTTCCATCCCCGTCATTGCGAGCCAACGGGGCGGGCATTCGCCCAACCCGTTGGCTCGCAATGACGGTGGCTGGAGCGCAGCGTCAGCCCAACACCGGCATCGTGACCACATCATACCCGTGGCTGATCTTCCGCTTCAGCACGGGATCCTCCAGTTCGAACTCGAAGCGATCGGCCGGACGGATGCCGCCCTTGGCAGCAAACGTGCCGCCGAACATGGCGCAGCCGTCGGGCAGGCCCTTAGCCCCGAAGCCACGGTCGATGAGATCTTTTACTGGCAGCATCGCATCGAGTGTACCTTCCTGGTACAGCACCCGCGCGCCGTCGATGATGGCCCAGGAGCGCAGGATCATCTGGTCCCAGTGCGCGATGACCTCCTCAAGCTCCCACAGTACCGAGGCAACCGGCTTATCGCACATCTGTTTTGAGACCGTGACGCTGTAGGCTTCCACCTTGCGGTCGGTATGGTCGGAGCCGCAGCCGACGAAGGTGCGGCCCTGCCAGCCGATCAGCACGAACTCGACCTCGCCGCTGGAATTTTCGCCGGAGACCTCGATTCGATCCTCCAGGGTGATCCGTCGCGCCGAGCAGCGGTAGTAGATCGGCGTCGACGCCGGCCGCGCGATGCCGATCGCTTCGAGTTCGGCGATGTGCTTGTCGCGCGCCACCGGATCGCGGCCGGTCCAGCCGGCGATGACGGCCTGATCGATCGCAAGCGTTAGCGGCGTCAACATACCCTTGTCGTCGACGTTGAAGGTCAGATCAAACACGGATGATATTCTCCATTCCGGCGGCCAATTCGAAGATGCGGCGATCCGATCCGCCTGCGGCGGCGAGCATCAGCCCGACCGGAACCTCGCCTTCGCGATGCGCCGGCAGCGAGATCGCGCAGCCGTCGAGCATGTTGATCAGCGTGCAATTGCGCAACGAGCGCAAATTCTGCGTGGCGAAGGCCTGGTCGTCGGCGAGATCGGCAATGACAGGCGGCGTATTCGCTGTCGTCGGCAGCACCAGCGCGTCATAGGGCGCGATGCGCTGTTCCGTTCGCGCAATGAACGAACGGCGCGCCTTGAGGATGTCGATATAGTCCGCCGCGCTGATGCCTTCGCCGCGCAGGATGCGGACGCGCACGCGGGGGTCGTAGACGTCGCCTTTGCTGGTGAGCAGATAGCGGTGCCAGGCGTAGCTCTCAGCGGCGGCAAACCCTCCCTTGCTGTTCATGACACCGACATCGTGAAATTCCGGCACCTCGATCCGCTCGATCAACGCGCCCTGCCGCGACAACGTCGTCAGCGCACGCTCGAATGTCTTCGCGACCTCGTCGTCGAGATCGTCCAGCGCGATCGTGGTCGGCACCGCCAGCCGCATGCCCTTGATCGGGCGCGGCTGCAATGGATGCACGGCTTCATCCGCAAGCACGGCATCAAGCACCGCGCAGCAATCGACACTGCGCGCCAGCGGCCCAAAGCTGTCGAGCGAGAACGACAGCGGCACGCCACCGTCAAGCGGCACGCGGGCCTGCGTCGGCTTGTAGCCGACGATGCCATTATAGGCGGCCGGAATCCGGCAGGAGCCGCCGGTATCGGTGCCGAGCGCGCCGTGGGCCATGCGATCGGCGATCGAGACCGCGGCGCCTGAGGACGAGCCGCCGGGCACGTGGCCGACGCTGCGATTCCACACGCTTTTCGGCGTGCCGTAATGCGGGTTGATGCCGATGCCGGAATAGGCGAATTCGGTCATGTTGGTGCGGCCGATCACGATGAAGCCGGCCCGGCGCAGCCGCGCCACCACCGGCGCATCGGCCTCCGCCGGCGCAGAATCCTCCAGCGCGCGGGAGCCGGCGCGGGTCACCTGCCCCTTGATGTCGTAGAGATCCTTGATCGAGACGGGAATGCCGGCATAGGGCGACGGCACGGCGTTGGCTTTACGCAGATGATCCATCGCATCTGCCGCTGCAATCGCCGCATCCTTGTCGACGTGAACGAAGGTGCGCGCGCCTTCGCCGGCGGGATCGGCAATCCTTGCAAGACATTCCTCGACCAGTTTGCGCGCGGTGATACGCCCAGTGTCGAGATCGGCGGCGAGGCCGGCGAGTGTCGGATGGTTCGGCATGGTGTTCTTGATTACTTCCTGTACGATTTACCGTGGCGCGGACTATCTCCGATGACGGGCTGGCATACAAGCGCTCTCACGCGCAGGGAATGCGGCCATGCGACAGCACCGCTGCTGGGGCCGTTGACGGAGATCGGTCAATGTCGCATCAAGACCGCAACAAGCGGGTCGACGCCCGTATTCCAAGGAGATTAGCCGATATGGCGGAGCCTGCGCGCGCAAAACCAAAACCCACGCCTGAAACGCAACATTTCTGGGATGGAACGCAGGCCGGCGAATTGCGCCTGCAGCGCTGCGACGCCTGCGCCAATGTCTATTTCCCGCCGCGTCCGTTCTGCCCCTCCTGCGCCTCGCGCAAGGTCAGCGTATTCAAGGCGAGCGGCAAGGGCACGCTCTACAGCTACGTCATCAACCACCGTCCGGCAGCGCCCGGCTTCACCCCGCCTTACGCGATCGCGGTCGTCGAGCTCGACGAAGGCCCGCGCATGATGAGCAACATCATCGATTGCCCGCAGACGCCGGAGGCGCTCGAGCTAGACATGAAGCTCGAAGTCGCGTTCGAGAAGCTCGACGACAAGATCACCCTTCCCCTGTTTCGTCCGGCGAAGGGCTAAGCACCATGCGCAAGAATGCAGTCGCCGTCGTCGGCGCAGCCGAGACCACCGAACTCGGCGTCATCCCCAACATGTCGCAGATCCAGCTCCACGCCGATGCGGCGCTCAACGCCATCGCCGATGCCGGGCTGAAACTGTCAGATATCGACGGCATCGCCACCGCGGTGGAAACCCCGCAGCAGATCGCCCATTACCTCGGCATCACGCCGACCTGGGTCGACGGCACTTCCGTCGGCGGTTGCTCGTTCATGCTGCATGTGCGGCATGCCGCGGCCGCGATCGAGGCCGGCCTCTGCAAGACCGTGCTAATCACGCACGCCGAAAGCGGCAAGTCGATGATCGGCAAGCTGCCGCGCTCAACGCCGCCCGACAGTTTGAACGGCCAGTTCGAGGCGCCGTTCGGCGTCTACGGCCCGCCCAGCATGTTCCCGATTCCCGTGCTGCGCTACATGAAGACCTACGGCATCACCCATGAGCAGATCGCCATGGTCGCCGTAGTGCAGCGCGAGTGGGCCGCAAAGAATCCGCGTGCGACCATGAAGGCGCCGATCACGGTCGAGGACGTGCTGAACTCGAAGATGATCGCCTATCCATTTCGCATCCTGCAATGCTGCCTCGTCACCGACGGCGGCGGCGCGCTGATCCTTACCTCGGCCGATCGCGCCAAGGACTTTCCGAACAAGCCGGTCTACATCCTCGGCACCGGCGAGAGCGTCGAAACGCCGATGGTCAGCCAGATGGAGACGTTCAACTCCTCGCGCGCCTTCAAGGTGGCAGGCCCGACCGCGTTCCGGGAAGCCGGCATCACCCACAAGGACGTCGATCATCTGATGATCTACGACGCCTTTGCGCATCTGCCACTTTTCGGCCTCGGCGATCTCGGCTTCATGCCGCATGAGGAGACCGGCAAGTTCATTGCCGACGGCAACACCCGCCCCGGCGGCAAGCTGCCGCTCAACACCAATGGCGGCGGATTGAGCTATATGCATTCCGGCATGTACGGCATGTACGCGCTGCAGGAGAGCGTGCGCCAGATGCGCGGCATCGCACCGGCGCAGGTCAAGGACGCGAAAATCTCGGTCTGTCACGGCGTCGGCGGCATGTTCGCGGCATCAGGCACGATCGTCTTTACGAACGAGAAATGAGCGAGCTGCCCGCCTCTCCCTCTCCCCGTTCTTACGGGGAGAGGGTTGGGGTGAGGGGCTGCTTCCACACAATCGGACTCGCGGAGAGTCCCCCTCACCCGGATCGCATCTGCGATGCGATCCGACCTCTCCCCGCAAGCGGGGCGAGGTAAGAACGCGCAGATCTATCGGGAGAACTCAAATGACAAAATCACTGCAAGACAAGGTCATCATCGTCACCGGCGCAGGCCGTGGCATCGGGCGCGAGATTGCGCTGCTCTGCGCGGCCGAAGGCGCCAAGGTCGTGGTCAACGATCCCGGCGTCGCCGCTGATGGCGCCGGATCGAGCGCGGCACCCGCCGAGGAAGTGGTCGAGGAGATCAAGAAGCGCGGCGGGACTGCGGTCGCCAATTTCGAGTCGGTGGCGGAGGCGATCCCCGCCAGCAAGATCGTGAAGACGGCGACCGATCATTTCGGCCGGCTCGACGGCGTGGTCAACAACGCCGGCATTTTGCGCGACATGATCTTCCACAAAATGAGCGTGGAAGCGTTCGAGGCCGTCATCAAGGTGCACCTGATGGGCTCGTTCTATGTCAGCCACGCCGCGGCGCGCCTGTACCGCGAACAGGAGAGCGGCTCCTTCGTGCACTTCACCTCGACCTCCGGACTGATCGGCAATTTCGGCCAGGCCAACTACGCCGCCGCCAAGCTCGGCATCGTCGGCCTGTCGAAGTCGATCGCGCTCGACATGGGCCGCTTCAACGTGCGCTCGAACTGCGTCTCGCCCTTCGCCTGGACCCGCATGATCGGTACCATTCCGACCGAGACCGAGGCCGAGAAGGCGCGCGTGGCGAAAATCCAGCAGATGGGGCCGGAGAAGATCGCGCCGATCTGTGCCTATTTGCTCAGCGACGCCGCCAAGGACGTGACCGGGCAGATTTTCGGGGTGCGCATGAACGAGATATTCCTGTTCAGCCAGAATCGGCCGCTGCGCTCGGTGCAGCGGAGCGAAGGCTGGACGCCGCAGACCATTGCCGAGCACGGCATGCCGGCGCTCAAGGGATCGTTCTACAAGCTCGATCGTTCCGCCGACATCTTCCCCTGGGATCCGATCTGACGCTCTATGAAAATGATCGTCCCGGCTGGTTGCCGGGACGACTATCTTCGATTGCTCAAGTGTACCCGCCCGCTTTATGCCGGAATGCGGGCTGATGATTTCCTTCCAATAAAAAACATGGGAGGAAATCATGACAAGCTCACTGACCTTTCCCGATTCCCAACAACACGGCGGCGGTTTTGACCGTCGCAAGATATTGACCGGTGCGGCAGCACTCGCCGCCTCGGCAGTAACGATGAAGACGGCCTCTGCGGCTTCCGTCGCCCCGCTCGGCCAGACCGGCGCGCCAACAACGGCATCGCCGCCCCTGCCGCTCGGTCCGCTTCCCGGCGCCCGCTATCCGGACGCTCGCCTGGAGTCGATGAAGAAGCCGAAGGTTTCGTTCGGGCCGACAGGCTTTCCGGCCTTCGCCGGCACCATGGCGGTCGAGCGCGTCGCAACCGGATTCCGCTGGGCCGAAGGCCCGGTCTACTTTCCGGCTGGGCGATATGTTCTGTTTAGCGACATTCCCAACAACCGCATCATGCGCTTCTCGGAAGATGACGGACACCTCAGCGTCTACCGTCAGCCGTCGATGAACTCGAACGGCAATACCATCGACCGCGAAGGACGCCTGATCACCTGCGAGCATAGCGGCCGACGCGTCACCCGGACCGAACTCGACGGCTCGATCACCATCATCGCCGACAAGTACAATGGCAAGAAGCTGAACTCGCCGAACGACGCGGTCGTCGCGGCCGACGGTTCGATCTGGTTCTGCGACCCAGCCTACGGTATCGGCGGCTATTACGAAGGCATCAAGGCCGAGCCCGAGCAGGACAAGAAAAACGTCTACCGGGTGGATCCGAAATCCGGCGATATCAAGATGGTGGTCGATGACTTCGTGGAGCCGAACGGCCTTTGCTTCTCGCCTGACGAGAAGAAGCTCTATATCTGCGATACCGGCTTCACCGACGGGCCGGACAATCCGTCGCATATCCGCGTGTTCGACGTGGATCTCGGGGCCGGAAAGCTTTCGAACAGCAAGGTCTTTGCGGACATGCCCAAGCCCAGCATTACCGACGGGCTGCGCTGCGACACCGCCGGGCGTCTTTGGTGCTCGGTCGGTTGGGGCGATCCGAATGAGGACGGCGTGCGCTGCTACACGGCGGACGGCGATCTCCTCGGCAAGATCCACATACCGGAGACCGTCGCCAATTTGTGCTTCGGCGGCCAGCAGCGAAATAGACTTTATATCTGCGGCTCGTCATCGCTGTATGCGGTCTACACCAGTGCGCAGGGCGCGATGAAGCCGTGACGGGCTGAAAAGCCTCGCCGTCATTGCGAGGAGCGGAGCGACGAAGCAATCCATGCATCCGCGCATGCGGAGAGATGGATTGCTTCGCTGCGCTCGCAATGAAGGCGGTGAGGCCGCGGCTCAGCGTCACCCGCTATTCCGCAACCCCGCCGAAATGCCGTTGATCGTCAGCTGAATCCCGCGCAGCACCTGCTCGTCCGGGTTCTGCGCGCGATGCTCCTTCAGCAATTCCACCTGCACATGGTTGAGTGGATCGAGATAGGGAAAGCGGTTGCGGATCGATCGTTCCAGCAGCGGGTTGCCCTGCAAGAGGCGCTCGTGCCCCATGATGTCGAGCAGCGTCTCGATTGAGGAATGCCATTCGCGTCGGATGCGCCCAAAAATGCTCTCGCGCAATTTCACATCAGGCACCAGTTCGGCATAGCGCGAGGCGATCGCGATCGAGCTCTTGGCCAGCACCATGTCCATGTTAGATAGCAGCGTGCGGAAGAACGGCCATTCGCGGTAGAGCTCCTGCAGGAACGGCATGCCCTGCTCCGGATGCTCCGCGATCCAGGTCTCGACCGCCGAGCCGAAGCCGTACCAGCCCGGCAGCATCAGCCGGCATTGCGCCCAGCTGAACACCCATGGGATAGCGCGCAGATCCTCGATCTCGCGGGTCTTCTTGCGCGACGCCGGGCGGCTGCCGATGTTGAGCGTCGAGATTTCGGTGATGACGGTGGAGCCCCAGAAATAATCGGCGAAGCCCTCAGTCTCGTAGACCAGTCCGCGATACGCCTTGAAGGCCAGCGCGGAAAGTTGCTCCATTGCGGTCAGATATTCCTTGCGCGGCGCGCTCTGCCGCGGATGCAGCAGGCTCGCCTCCAGCGTCGCGGCAGCGAGGATTTCCAGATTGCTGCGGCCGACTTCCGGGTTGGAATACTTGCTCGAGATAATCTCGCCCTGCTCGGTGATGCGAATCTGGCCATTCACCGCGCCGCCGGGCTGCGCAATGATGGCGTCATAGCTCGGACCACCGCCGCGGCCGACCGAACCGCCGCGGCCATGGAATAGCCGCAACCGCACATGGTGGCGTTCGAACACCTCGACCAGTTCGATTTCGGCCTTGTAGAGCTCCCAGCCCGAGGTGACGAAGCCGCCATCCTTGTTGCTGTCGGAATAGCCGAGCATCACTTCCTGAACGCCGCCGCGGCTGTCCACCAGCCGGCGGTAATCATGCAGCGACAGCATCCGGTCCATGATGCCGGAGGACGCCTGCAAATCCTCGATGGTCTCGAACAGCGGCACGATGTTGATGGCGCTGCGGCCGGAAGGATTGATGAGACCGACCTCCTTCAGCAGCACCGCCACCTCCAGCATATCCGACATCCCCTTGCACATGGAGATGATGCATTGGTGGATCACGTCGTTGCCAAACCTGGCATGCGCTTCGGCAGCCGCGCGGAACACCGCGAGTTCGCCCAGCGTCTCCTCGCTGTACTTGACGAAGGCCGAGCTGAGCGGCCTCGCGCTGCGCAACTCACTCAGCAGCAGATTGACGCGAGCTTCTTCGTTGAGGTCCAGATAGGACATCCCGGGGATCGCCGCGTCGAACAGTTCCGCCACCGTGCGTTCATGCACCGCCGAATTCTGCCTGATGTCGAGCCGGGCGAGATGGAAGCCGAAACAATCCACGGCCCGGCGCAACGACCGCAGCCGCCCGCGCGCGATCACGCCGGAATTGTTCGCAATCAATGAACGATCGAGCACGTCGAGATCGGCCTTGAACTCCTTCACGCTCGCATAAGGCGCGGCCTCGCCCACCGGCCGGCGCGTGGTTTCGACCTCCAGCCTCACTGCGGTCGCCGTCAGCCGGGCATAGATGCCGGACACCGCCAGCCGATACGGTTCGCCGCTTCGATGCGGCGAGGTATCCGGCGAGCGTCCGGCCAGCGCGCGCAATTCGTCGGAGACGTCGGCAAGATGCGCCGCCAGCGACAGTTCCGAACCGAGGACGTGCAACTCCTCCAGATAGAAGTTCATCACCCGGCTCGACTGCAGGCGCAGCGTGCCGCGCATCACGTCGGCCGTCACGAACGGGTTGCCGTCGCGATCGCCGCCGATCCAGCTTCCCATGGTCAGGAACGATGCCAGTTCGCCGGGCGTGCCACCTTCCTCCTGGTTCAGCCGGTCTTCCAGCGCGCAATGCAGCCGCGGAACCTCATGCAGGAAGGTGTAGTCGTAGAACGAGAGACCGTTGGCGACTTCATCGAGCACGGTCAGCTTGGTCCTGCGCAGCAGATTGGTCTGCCACAGCGTCAGCACGGCGCGGCGCAGTTGTTCGGCGCTGGCTTCGGCTTCCTCCGCCGTGAGCTGGACGCGTTCGCGCTGGTCGAGCAATCCAGCGATTTCCATCTCGCGGTCGATCGTGCTCTTGCGGCGAACTTCGGTGGGATGCGCGGTCAGCACCGGGCTGACCTGGGCCTCCCCAAAAAAGCGGCGCAGGTCGGCGGCGCTGAATCCGGCCGCCTTTGCGTGTGACAACGTCTGGGTCAGTAGGCTCGGCCGCGGCCCGCCGGGACCACGACCGCGCATCTGGCGGATGTTGTTCTGGTCCTCGGCGATGTTGGCGAGATGCGAGAAATAGCTGAAGGCGCGAACGATGCGCAGAGTGTCGCTGGTCGACATGCTGTCGAGGATGGTCTCGAGTTCCCGCCGCGCCAGCTTGTCCTCGTCGCGGTGGAACCGGATCGAGGTCTGCCGGATGCGTTCGACCAGGTCGAACACGTCGGCGCCCTCCTGGTCGCGCACGGTATCGCCGAGAATACGCCCGAGCAGGCGAATATCGGTCCGCAGCCGCGCGTCTTCCTCCAGCGCCAGCGCGTCATCGCTGCGATTCGACCGGGCCTCGGTCTCGGAAGGCACGGTCTGGGAAGACACTATCTGGGAAGACATGGCTGGCTACCTCAGAAATTGCCTGGCAATTCCGAGTGTGCAAGTTTTTTGCCGCAGTGCAAGATAAAGATGGGGGCGGCCAGAATTGCGATTACTCCGTCATGGCCGGGCTTGACCCGGCCATCCACGTTCTTCGCTCGGCAAGCAAGGACGTGGATGCCCGGCACAAGGCCGGGCATGACGGCTGAACGTACCTAAATCCTCCGCCCCGCCCGCTCCCAGTAGGGATCGCGCAGGCGGCGCTTGAAGATCTTGCCGGAATCTTCCCGCGGCAGGTTGGACTGGATCTCGATGTGTTTTGGCACCTTGTAGTCGGCCAGCGATATCTTGAGCTGCGCGCGGACGGAGGCAATGTCGAGCGTCACTCCCGGCTGCGGCTCCACCACGGCCATCAGCGCCTCGCCGAATTCCGTGTCGGGAATGCCGAACACCGCGCAATCGTGCACGCCCGGTATCGCATGCAGCGCGGCCTCGATCTCGGCCGGATAGATGTTGACGCCGCCCGAAATCACCATGTCGCGCTTGCGGTCGCAGATGAAGACATAGCCGTCTGCGTCGATGTAGCCGACGTCGCCCGAGGTAATGAACCCCTCGCGATCGATCTCGGAACGCTTGTCGGGCTTGTTGTGATAGGTGAAATCCGGGTTGCCCGCGATGCGCGAATAGATTTCGCCGATCTCGCCCTGCCGCAATTCCCTTCCGTCGTCGCCGATGAAGCGCAGTTCCGCTCCCGGGGCGATCTTGCCGACGGTGCCGGGCTTCTTCAGCGCGTCCTCCGAAGTGGCAAAGGTGACGGCGCCCGACTCGGTCGAGCCGTAGAATTCATAGATGATCGGGCCCCACCAGTCGATCATCGCGCGCTTGACGTCGGCCGGACAGGGCGCGGCGGCATGGATGATGTGGCGCAGCGACGACATGTCGTATTTCCTGCGAACTTCCACCGGGAGCTTCATCAGGCGGATGAACATGGTCGGTACCATGAAGATGGTGTCGATCTTCTCGGTCTCGACCACCCGCAAAAATTCTTCCGCATCGAAGCACGGCATGATCGCCAGTGCGCCGCCGAGTCGGCCGGCGCGCAGGCCGAACGAGTTCGGCGCGGAATGATAGAGCGGCCCCGGCAGCAGTGCACGGGCGCCCGGCTTGAGGCCGTAGATCAGGCTGCGCATGCGTTCGGCGTTGGCAGTCTGCTCCGGTGTCGGCGCGAAGCGGCGCACGCCCTTGGGATGGCCTGTGGTGCCCGAGGTGTAGATCATGTTCTGCGGCTGCGGCACCACCGGCCCGTCATAGCGCGGGTGCTGCTTCAGCCAGGATTCGAAATCGATCGCAAAGTCGGGCGTGGTGAGGTGATCGGGATTGATCTTGTAATTGCCGAGAATTTCCGGCGGCGTCGGCACGCTGAGCGAAGTGACGCCTTGCGGTATCGCCTCGCGCAGCTGATGCAGCATGTCGGCATGCGCGATCAGCACCGAAGTGCCGGAATCCTTCAGCACATAATTGATCTCTTCCGGCTTGAAGTGCCAATTCACTGGCACGCCATAGGCGCCGAGCCGCATCGCCGCATAGGCCGCCTCGATGAAGGCGATGTCGTTGCGCATCAGCATGGCGACGCTGTCGCCCTGTTTGACGCCGAGTTTTTGCAATCCGCCCGCGATGCGGTCGGCACGTTCGGCGACCTCATCGTGGCTGCGCTTGCGGGGGCCGCTGATAATGCCGTGGAAGGGAGAGGTGGACATTGTCGCTTTCCGATCTGTTGCCGGGTTTGGAACGAAAGGCCGTCATTCCGGGATGGTGCGCAAGCACAGACCTCAGATGCACAATTGCGCATAGGGGAATCTCGAGATTCTCTGATGTGCAATTGCACATCATAGTTCGTCGCTTCGCGCCGCCCCGGAGTGACGGAACTACCTACCCCGCGTCCGCGAACCGCGGCGCGCGCTTTTCCATATTGGCGCGCACCGCCTCGGTCTGGTTGGGGCTGCCGAGCAGCTTCTGCTGTTCGACGGATTCAGCCATTAGCGCCGGAGCGGGATCGACAGACAGCTTGTTCAGCATGCGTTTGGCGGCACGGATCGCATCCGGACTCTTGCCGGCGATTTCGCGCGCGACCTCGAAGGCCGCAGCAAGCGGATCGTCGCAGATCCGCGTCGCGAGGCCGTAGCTCATGGCTTCCTGGGCGGAGAAGATGCGCCCGGTATAGGTCAGGTCGCGCAGGATGTCGTCACGGACCAGGCTCGCAAGGATCGGCGTGCCGGCCATGTCGGGCACCAGCCCCCATTTGATTTCCATGATCGACATCCGCGCGTCCGGCGTGAGGAAGCGCATGTCGGCGCCGAGCGCGAGCTGGAAACCGCCGCCGAACGCCACACCCTGGATCGCGGCGATGACAGGCACGGGAAGCTGCCGCCAGCCCCAGACCGCAGCTTGCGGAAAGTTCGCCACACCATGTGTGCGTGCAGTGAGGTCACGTTTCTCGCCACCGGCGATCCCATTACCGCCATTCTCTTTCATGGCCGCAAAACGTCCCATATCGAGACCGGCGCAGAACGCCAGCCCCTCCCCGGACAATACTACCACCCTAACCGCCTTTTCACGGGCAAGCCGTTCGGTCGCAGCCACCAGCGCCTCGAACATCGCGGCGTCGAGCGCGTTCATCTTGTCGGCCCGCACCAGCCGGACATCGGCAATGCCGTCCGAAATCGAGATCGAAACGCGTTGCTCCATGATAATTCTCCTCCACACTTCCTTCTTGGCGCTTTACAGAACGGCTGTTGCCGGTTTTAGTCAATCGACCAATTAACAGACAATTCCCGTGGGTGGAAACGATGTTCAACGATCAGCTTCTCGCCGGGCGGCGCATTCTCGTGACCGGAGGCGGCACCGGCCTCGGCAAGTCCATGGCCGCGCGGTTTCTCCAACTGGGAGCCGAGGTCCACATCTGCGGCCGCCGCAAAATCGTGTGCGACGAGACCGCGACCGAATTGATGGACCTTCATGGCGGGCGCGTGGTCAGCCACGGCGTCGACATCCGCAATGCGCTTGCCGTCGACGAAATGATCGAACAGATCTGGACCGAAGGTCCCCTCACCGATCTCATCAATAACGCGGCCGGCAATTTCATCTCGCGCTCGGAAGAACTCTCGCCGCGCGGCTTCGATGCCGTCGCCAACATCGTGATGCACGGCACCTTCTACGTGACGCACGCGGTCGGACGGCGCTGGATCGCCGCCAAGCTGCCCGGCAACGTGGTGTCGATCACCGTGACCTGGGTGCGCAACGGCTCGCCCTATGTGGTGCCGTCGGCGATGAGCAAGTCGGCGATCCACGCCATGACGATGTCGCTGGCGGTCGAATGGGGCAAGCACGGCATCCGCCTCAACACCATTGCGCCCGGCGAAATCCCGACCGAGGGCATGAGCAAGCGCATCAAGCCCGGCGACGAGGCTGGCGCGCGCACCCGGGCGCAGAACCCGATGGGCCGGGTCGGCACCATGGAGGAATTGCAGAACCTCGCCGTGTTCCTGATCTCCGGCGGCTGCGACTGGATCAACGGCGAAACCATCGCCATGGACGGCGCGCAGGCCCTCGCCATGGGGGGTAATTTCTATCAGTTGCGCGACTGGAGCGACGACGACTGGAACACGGCGCGCGACTCGATCAAGGCGCAGAACGAAAAGGACCGCGCGGCGCGGGGGTGATCTCTCCTCGTCATTGCGAGCGAAGCGAAGCAATCCATACCGCCGCGAAGGAAGCGTGGATTGCTTCGCTTCGCTCGCAATGACGGACGATTGCGTGTAACGCTCCGAGCCAATATCATCTCCCGGGTAAACAATAATAATACCTACGGGAGAGACATGTCCGCTTCGCAGCAATTGACGAACCTTGCCGACATGGTGCGCGACCGCGCCAGAACGCGCGGCGACGCGATCGCCTATGAGTTCGAGGGACGCCAGACAAGTTTCGCCGAATTCGACATCAACACCAACCGCGTTGCGAATGCGCTGATCGCGCTCGGTGTCAAGCCGGGCGAGCGGATCGCCTATCTCGGCAAGAACAGCGACTTCTATTTCGAGCTCTTGATGGGCGCGATGAAGGCCAAGGCGGTGATGGCGCCGGTCAACTGGCGACTCGCCGGACCGGAGGTCGCCTTCATCGTCGCCGACTGCAAGGCGCCGGTGCTGTTTGTAGGCCCCGAGTTCATCACCCAGGTCCGCAACATCAAGGCGCAATTGCCAGATGTGCGTCACGTGGTCACCACCGAAGGCGGCGCGCCGGAATGGTCGGATTTTACAGCTTGGCGCGATGCTGCCAGCGGCGATGACCCGAGGGTTGCGATCAGCCCGAAGGACATCGCGATCCAGCTCTATACGTCGGGCACCACGGGCAAGCCGAAGGGCGCGATGCTTTCGCATGCCAACTTTCTTAATCTGGTGAACGCCGGCAGCGAGGCCGAGAAGCCCGAGTGGAACAAATGGACGAGCGACGACGTCTCGCTGGTGGCGATGCCGATCTTCCATATCGGCGGCTCCGGCTGGGGCGTCATGGGCCTCTATCACGGCGCCAAGGGCGTGATCGCGCGCGAGTTCGATCCGACCAGGATTTTGGATTTCTTCGAACAGTCCGGAATTACAAAACTGTTCATGGTGCCGGCCGCGATGCAGTTCGTGGTGCGGCAACCGCGGGCGCGGCAGGTCGATTTCTCCCGCCTGAAATACATGCTCTACGGCGCCTCGCCGATTCCTGCTGCGCTTTTGAAGGAGTGCATCGAGGTGTTCAAGTGCGGCTTCGTGCAATTGTACGGCATGACCGAGACGACAGGCACCATCGTAGCCCTTCCGCCCGAGGACCACGTCGAGGGGCTGGAGCGGATGCGCTCCGCGGGCAAAGCCCTGCCCGGCATCGAGCTTGCGATCCTCGACCCTGATGGCAAGCGATTGCCGCCGCGCCAGGTCGGCGAAATCGCCACCCGCTCCGGCTCCAACATGGCCGGCTACTGGAACCTGCCCGAGGCGACCGCGAGGACGCTCGGCAGCGACGGCTGGCTGCGCACCGGCGATGCCGGCTACATGGACGAGGACGGCTACCTCTATATCCACGACCGCATCAAGGACATGATCATCTCCGGTGGTGAGAACATTTACCCGGCCGAAGTCGAGAGCGCGATCTGCGATCATCCTGACGTCGCCGAAGCCGCCGTGATCGGCATCCCCGACGACAAATGGGGCGAAGCGGTGAAGGCGATCGTGGTGATGAAGCCGGGCAAGCAGGCGATCGCCACCGACATCATCAACTTCACCCGCGAGCGCATCGCGGGATTCAAGACGCCGAAATCGGTCGACTTTCTGGAAGCGCTGCCGCGCAACCCGTCGGGCAAGATTTTGCGGCGGAGTTTGCGCGAACCATATTGGGCGGGCAAGGATCGTCAGGTGAATTGAGGACGCGGCACGCTCTCTCCACGTCATCACCGGGCTTGACCCGGTGATCCACGCCTTGCTTTCTGGCTTCGGTACGAAGACGTGGATGGCCGGGTCACGCCCGGCCATGACGGTGTGTGGATCAATGCTTCCCCGCCCCCATGTAGCCGAACAGGAATCCTGCCACCTTGCGCTTCTGGATTTCCTCGCTGCCCTCGGTGATGCGGTAGCGGCGGTGGTGGCGGTAGATGTGTTCGAACGGCTTGTGGCGTGAATAGCCCATGCCGCCGTGGACCTGCATGGCGCGGTCGGCGGCTTCGCAGCACAGGCGGTTGGCCCAAAAATTACACATCGACACCCGGTCGGAGAGCGTGTGCTCGACCTGCGCTTGGGTGAGCTGGTCCATCTCCCACGCGGTCTTGCGGATCAACAGCCTGAGCATCTCGGCCTGCGTCGCAAGCTCGACCAGCGGCCACTGGATCGCCTGGTTCTCAGCCAGCGCCTTGCCGAACGGTTTTCGCTCACGCGCGTATTTGACGCTCTCGTTGATGCAATAGACCGCAGCGCCCAGCGAACTTGCCGCCTGCCGGATGCGGTTCTCGTGCACAAAACATTGCGCCAGCGATAGTCCGCGGCCGATTTCGCCGAACAGCGCATCCTCAGGCACGAACACATCGGTGAAGCTGACGCGCGGATGATCCGTCGGCATGTTGAAGGTCCACATGTATTCCTCGACCTTCACGCCCGGGCTCTTGGCCGGCACCAGCAGGCAGGTAATGCCGCGCGCATCGCCGTCATTGCCGGACGTGCGGGCAAACAGCGCGCAATGGGTCGCGACATGCATGCCCGTGGTCCACATCTTCTGGCCGTTGATGACCCAGCCCTTGACGTTGTCACGGGTTGCCTGAACGGCCCTGGTTTCCATATGCGTCGCGTCGGAGCCGTGTTCGGGCTCGGTGAGACCAAACGTGATGCGATACTTGCCTGTGATCGAGCCGTCGATCATCGCCTTCTGATCGTCGGTGCCGTAGCGGTCGAGCATGGTTACAATCGGCAAATTGCCGACGATCGAATGTTCGTTCTGCAAATCATTGTGCAGGCCGAGGCCTTTCGAGGCAAAATGCTCACGGATCACGGCCATCCAGAGGTTGGAACCGTCCTTGCCGCCGTAGCGCTTCGGAATCGCGAAGCGCAGATGGCCCGCGGCGTCGGCAAGGTTCTTGGCCTTGCGCAGCAGCGCTTCCCATTCATGCCGCGGCAGGCCGCCGTTCTCGAAATCGGTGCGCGCCCATTCGCGGCGATGATCGAAGAAGCGGATGTTGTCGTCGGCCTCCTCCAGCGGCTTGATCTCGCGCGCGATGAAGCGGTCGAGTTCGTCGAGATAGGCAGTGAGGTCGGCAGGCAGGTTGAAATCCAAGGCGGTCTCTCCCGGAAATGTCGTTTGTTTTGATTTGCGTTTAGGCGCTACGCGAGCGCTCCTGCTCGGATCGATTTAGGTTGGAAGACCCCGCCCAAGTCAAGCAACGGAATGGACCTTGGCACGCGCGGCGGCGTTGCGTAATTGGATGGTATCGGACGCCGCGCCGGCGCTATGATTGTGGTCAATATTCTTCGCCGCAGAAAATCGAAACGGGAGCAAACATGGATCTGAAATTCTCCAAGGTAACGCGCAAGGGCCCGATCACGATCATCACGTTGTCGCGGCCCGAAGTGTACAATGCGTTGCATATCGACGCGCATTTCGAACTCAACAAGGTGTTCGACGATTTCTCCGCGGACCCTGCGCAATGGGTCGCGATCGTCACCGGCGCCGGCGACAAGGCCTTTTGCGCCGGCAACGATCTGAAGTGGCAGGCGGCGGGAGGAAAGCGCGGCTGGGACAAGGGCGGTTTTGCCGGCCTCACCTCGCGGTTCGACTGCGACAAGCCGATCATTGCCGCCGTCAACGGCGTCGCGTTGGGCGGCGGTTTTGAAATCGCGTTGGCGTGCGACCTCATCATTGCCTCGGAGAATGCCACCTTCGCGCTGCCCGAGCCGCGCGTTGGCCTCGCGGCCCTCGCCGGCGGCGTGCACCGCCTGCCGCGGCAGATCGGGCTGAAGCGCGCCATGGGCATGATCCTCACCGCCCGCCACGTCTCGGCCAAGGAGGGACTCGATCTCGGTTTTGTAAATGAGGTGGTTCCGGCCGGCGAAGCGCTGGCGGCGGCCGAGCGCTGGGCGGAGACGATCTGCAAGAACTCGCCGATGTCGATCCGCGCCTCCAAGCAGGCGATCCAGCGCGGGCTTGACGGATCGCTGGAGCAGGCGATCGCCGAGCAGCGCGAGTACCCGGCCGTGAAGGCGATGGCGGCCTCGCAGGACTACATCGAGGGGCCGAAAGCGTTTGCGGAGAAGCGGCCGCCGAAATGGCTGGGGAAGTGATGATACCTTGTAGGATGGGTAGAGCGAAGCGAAATCCATCGTTGGTGCGCCGATGCTCATGATGGGTTTCGCTGCGCTCTACCCATCCTACTTATTCCCCAGCTCCCTCTTGTACGACGCGTAGCTCGGCTGATCGACGGCGAGCTTGTCCATCGTGGTTTGCCAGAGATGCTCGGCGAGCCCGGGCGTCTGTAGATCGACCTCGCCTTTTGCAATTTTTTCCGATAGCTCGCGGTTCAACTCGATCAGCGAACCGTCCGAGCCGAGCAACTGCTTCAGCCGCACGGCCTCCGCGGCGTCGCTCTCCTGCTCCAGCGCTAGTTGCCGCGTGACCAGGTCCAGCGCGTTGATGCCGACGCGGAGCTTGAAGGCGTTGTGGCCCTTGATGACGGGCGCGATCTCGTTGCGGAGGAAGTCCGCGACCGCCTTGATCAGTTCGGTGGGTGTCGGTTCGTCCTGCATCTTTACCCTCCTCTCGGAGCAAGCAATCTCAGCAAATCGATTTCCGTCTCCGACGAACGCCGCCCGATCATGGCGCGCTCCATCGAGTGATCGGGGCCGGAGCGAAAGCGCTGCATCATGCCGCAGCACATGATGCCCCAGCGCAGCGTGCCCATCACTTCCCAGAACATCACGCGATCGGGGTCGGCCTTGCGGCCGGCTTCCTCATAGCCCGCGAATAATTCTTCGCGCGAGCCAAAACCGCCGACCGGCCTGTCGATCTCGCCGAAGCGCCATGAGTTGACGCAGATCCAACCGAGATCCTCCATCGGGTCGCCGAGATGCGCCAGCTCCCAGTCCAGCACCGCGCGCACGCCGTCGGGGCCGATGATGAGGTTGCCATGGCGGAAGTCGCCATGCACCAGCGTCACCTCCTCCGACGGCCCGGGATCGCGCTCGCGCAGCCAGCGCAGCGCCAATTCGAACACCGGACGTGGCCAGCCGAAACTGCGGTATTCCCGCTCGAGGTCGGCAATCTCCTTTGTCGCGCTCATCTCGCGCAGCTTCGGCAGTTTGGATGACGGCAAGCCGTGAATGCCGGCTATGACCTTGCCTAGCTGCCGCGCCAAAATCGGCCGCGCCTTGGCGAATTGCTCATCGCGAAGAATTTTGCGCGCGATGGTCTCGCCCTCGATGCGCTGCATGATGAAGCCGGTGCCGAGTTCGTCCTCGGGCTTCAGCACATGCATCACCCGTGGCGACGGCAGGCCGGCGTCATGCGCGAGCTGCATCAAGACAGCCTCGGCATCGAGGCCGGCGGCCCGTCCCGGCGACGCGCCATAGCCCGGCGGCGCCCGGCGCAGGATGGCGCCGGTGGTTCCGCCCGCGTGCGCGATATCGAACGTCCAGGTCTCCTGACTGGCACCGCCGGAGAGTTTGGCGGCCCCAGTCACGCCGGTCGCTCCCGGATACCAGGAGGCGACGCAGCGTCCGAGTTGTTCCTCGATCATTTCCCTTTGAACTTGGCGGGACGCTTTTCCAGGAACGCGGCGACGCCTTCCTTGAAATCCTCTGCCGCGCCCGCGATGCGTTGCGATTCGAATTCGAGGTTAAGCTGATCCTCGAAGGAATTTTCCGGGCTGTCCCAATAGAGCTTTCGGATCAGCGACAGCGCGATCGTCGGCCCATTGGCGAGTTCATGCGCGAGCTTCATCGCCTCCTCCATCAAGACAGCATCGTCATGGACGCGGTTGATGAGGCCCCATTCCAGCGCCTTCTCGGCCGGCAGCCGCTCGCCCATCAAGGACAATTCGACCGAGCGCGCCTTGCCGATCATGCGCGGCAGCAGCCAGGTCGAGCCGCAATCCGGCACCAGGCCGATGCGGCGGAACGCCTGCAGGAAATAGGACGAGCGCGCGCATACGATCATGTCGCCCATCAAAGCGAAGCTCATCCCGGCGCCGGCGGCGGGACCATTGACCGCCGACACGATCGGGCAATGCAGCCGGCGCAAGCGCCGCAGGAACGGATGGAAGCCGATTTCCAGCGAGGAGCCGGCGTTGCTCTTGCCGGGCTTGTTGCGGCCCTGCAGATTGGCGCCGGTGCAGAACGCGCGCCCGGCGCCGGTCAGCACGAGGCAGCGCACCTCCTCCCGCTTGTCCTCGATCGCGTCGAGCGCCTCGCCGAGGCCGCCCAGCATGTCCATCGAGACCGCGTTCATGACCTCCTGATGGTCGAGCTTGAGAATGGCGACCGGGCCATCGAAATCGAGCGTGACGTGCTTGAACTGCATTGCTTCCTCATGACTTGTGTTTACGCGCTATTTCGCTGCGCGGAAGATCTGAAGGGGTTCTCGACCCATATTTGATTTTCCGAGCACGCTTGTCCATGCTTGCCGCAGAACATCTGCCCGCCACCGGGCGCACGACTAACTTGCTCCAAACAAAATGGGAACACCCAATGAGCATCTTCGACCTTACCGGCCGCACGGCGGTCATCACGGGCGGCAATGGCGGTATCGGCCTTGGCATCGCGCAGGCGCTGAACGCGCAAGGCTGCAACGTCTCGATCTGGGGCCGCAACGCCGACAAGAACAAAAGCGCAGCCGCAACCATGTCGGCCGGTCCCGGCAAGGTCGATACCCAGATTTGCGACGTCTCCGATCCCGCTTCCGTCAAAGCCGCGATGAAGGCCACGCTCGATACGTTCGGCCGGGTCGACGGCTGTTTTGCGAATGCCGGTATTGGCGGCGGCGGACGGCGCGCCTTCATCGACCGCACCGAGGAGGAATGGCGAAAAATGTTCGCAACCAATCTCGACGGCGTCTTCCATGTGTTTCAGGCCGCCGCCCGCCACATGACCGAACGCGCCGAGGCCGGCGACAGATTCGGCCGGCTGGTCGCCACCTCGAGCCTGGCGTCGTTGTTCGGCACCGCACGCAACGAGCATTACGCCGGCACCAAAGCGGCGCTGAACGCGCTGTGCCGCGCGCTTGCGGTCGAACTGGCGCGGCACGGCGTCACCGCGAACGCGATCCTGCCCGGCTGGATCAAGAGCGACATGACCGCCGGCATCATGGCCAACGACAAGTTTGTCGCCAACGTGCTGCCGCGGATTCCCGTGCGCCGCTTCGGCGAGCCGACGGATTTCGGCGGCATCGCGGTGTACATCATGAGCAAGGCGTCGTCGTATCATACAGCGGATTGTTTTGTGATCGACGGCGGCTATACGGCGTTCTAGCTGGAAACATACCGGCCTCATGGTTCGAGACGCGCGGCAATGCCGCGCGCCTCACCACGAGAGGCGCTTCAGCCCCACGGACCGCGCGAAGCGGAAGTCCGGCCCCACGGGCTGCGGCGCGGATAATTGCCGCGGGCGTTGACGGAAAGCGTGCCGCCGTGCGCGCCCATCTCCGCCGCGAGCTGCTGCAGCGCGGCGATGCGGTTCTCGGTCGAGGGGTGCGTCGTGAACAGATTGTCCATGCCGTGACCCGACAGCGGGTTGATGATGAACATGTGCGCGGTTGCCGGATTGCGCTCGGCTTCCGGGTTCGGCACCACATGCGCGGCATTGGCGATCTTGGACAGCGCCGACGCCAGCCACATCGGCTGGCCGCAGATGCGCGCGCCGAGATCGTCGGCGGCGTATTCGCGGGTCCGGCTGATCGCCATCTGCACCAGCATGGCGCCGAGCGGCGCCAGGATCATCATGGCGATCGAGCCGATGATGCCGGGGCCGTTGTTGTCGCGGTTGCCGCCGAAGAACATGCCGAATTGCGCCAGCATCGAGATGGCGCCGGCAATCGTCGCAGTTATGGTCATCAGCAACGTATCGTGATTCCTGATATGCGCGAGCTCGTGCGAGATCACTCCAGCGAGCTCCTCGCGGCTGACCGACTGCACCAGACCGGTGGTGACGGCGACCGCCGCGTTTTGCGGATTGCGGCCGGTGGCAAACGCGTTGGGCTGCGGCTCGTCCATCAGAAACACGCGCGGCATCGGCAGGCCGGCGCGCCCGGCCAGCTCGGCGACGAGATTGAAAAGATCAGGCGCGGTGCGCTGGTCGACCTCATGGGCGCCGTACATCGACAGCACCATGCGATCCGAATTCCAGTAGGCGAACAGATTGGTCGCAGCCGCGATCACGAGCGCGATCAGGGCACCGGTGGCGCCGCCGATCAGATAACCGACGCCCATGAAGAGGCCGGTGAGACCGGCCAACAGAATGGCAGTCTTGAAATAGCTCATTGTCGTCTCCTTGCCGCCCGCGGCCGAAGGTCGGGGCCTGGCATCCCAGAGGTAGTGATTTCCCTGGCAGCCCTTCAAGATATGCCGGGGTGCGTCGTCGCGCCGCGTTAGCGGAGGAACCAACGCGCGAGTGGGATTAACGATCCGTAATTTGGGGTCTGGCGGGACTTACCGCCGGGACGGGCGGGCCTGCTTGGACAACGCCGGCGCCGCCGTCTACATTGACTGGCAACGAGCAGCGCGCAGGACTATTTGCGGCCCGCATAAGGCGCAGGACAATGGCGTCTGTTCGTCCTGAAAAAACTGGGGAGGAATTGAAGAAATGTTTTCGCACGTGATGATCGGCACCAACGACCTGGAGAAGGCCAAGGCGTTCTATGACGCCCTGCTCGGCACGCTTGGCGTCCGGCCGGCCAAGGTCGACGGCCATCGCATTTTCTACTTCACCAAGACCGGCGTGTTCTCGGTGTCGAAACCGATCAACGGCCAGGCGGCGACGCCGGCGAACGGCGGCACCATTGGGTTTGCGGCTGAGTCTCCCGAGCAGGCCGATGCATGGCACGCCGCGGGCCTCGCCAATGGCGGCACCAGTTGCGAAAATCCGCCGGGCGTACGCGAAGGCAGCGCGGGCAAACTCTATCTCGCCTATTTGCGCGATCTCGACGGCAACAAGATTTGCGCGATGCATCGGATGGCGACGTAAATCGCAGGATGGGTGGAGCGAAGCGATACCCATCCGACGCAATCAAGGGGCCCACATCATGAATCCATGTGTCAGATCCCTGGCGGTATCAGCCGCATTGTTCGCAGCCAGCCTGCTACCGGCCTACGCAGAGCTCGACGTTATCAATCTCAAGAAGGCAATCGAGACGTCGATCGCGAGCGACTATCCAAAGCTCGACGCGCTCTACAAGGAGCTCCACGCCCATCCCGAACTTGCGTTTCAGGAAGTGAAAACCGCAGCCAGGCTCGCAGCCGAGATGCGCGCGCTCGGCTTCGAGGTCACCGAGAATGTCGGCAAGACCGGGCTGGTCGCCATCTACAAGAACGGCGACGGGCCGACCATCATGGTACGCACCGAACTCGACGGCCTGCCAATGGAAGAGAAGACCGGCCTCGATTATGCGAGCCGCGACAAGACCAGTTGGAACGGGCGCGAAGTGTTCGTCGCCCATAGCTGCGGCCATGACATCCACATGGCGAGCTGGGTTGGAACGGCGAAGACGCTGCTGGGCCTGAAAGACCAGTGGCGGGGCACGCTGATGTTCATCGCCCAGCCGGCGGAAGAAATCGTGGCGGGCGCCAAGGCGATGCTGGAGGACGGCCTGTTCACGCGATTTCCGAAGCCCGATTTCGGCTTTGCTTTGCACGCAAACGGCGCCTTCGCCTATGGCACCGTGCTCTATACCGTGGGCGCCGGCTCCTCGACTGCCGACGGCCTCTACATCAAATTCCGCGGCCGTGGAGGTCACGGCGCGGTGCCGCAGGCAACCATTGACCCCGTGATGATGGCCGCGCGCTTTGTCGTCGATGTTCAGAGTGTGGTCAGCCGCGAAAAGGATCCGACCGAATTTGGCGTTGTCAGCATCGGTACGATCCACGGCGGCACCGCAGTAAACATCATTCCCGACGATGTGGTGCTGGCAGGCACCATCCGCAGCTTCAAGCCGGAGGTGCGCGCCAAGATGCTCGCTGGTATCGAGCGGACAGCGAAGGCGGTCGCCGCCATGTCGAATGCGCCGGAGCCGGTGATCACGATCACCGAGGGCACCAAGGCCGTGATCAATGATCCCGGCGTGGTTGCCACGGCAGAAAAAGTGCTGAAAGCGGCGTTCGGCGACAAGCTCAGGCCAATACCGCCCGTCACGCCCAGCGAAGATTATTCGGAGTTCATCAACGCCGGCGTGCCCTCGATGTTCTTCAGAATCGGCGTCTACGAGCCGGAGCGCGTCGCTGCCGCCCGCGAGGGCGAAGGTCCGCAGCTGCCGGCCAACCACTCGCCCTTGTTCGCGCCGGTGCCGAAGCCGACCATCGAGACCGGGATTACCGCGATGACGCTCGCTGTTCTCAGCGCCTCGATCAGAAGGCCCGGCACAAATAATGGAGCCGGAAGGTAATTCGTCTCGCTTGCCATGAGGCGGAAAATCGCATCTCCCCAGGCTTGCTTGTACAAGCCCCTCCCCGCCGTCTACATTGCCGGCCAACGAGCCGAGTGCGCGCCCGCAAGATGAACGTTCTTGCGCAAATGGGAGGAAATAATCCATGAAACACGCCTATATCCCGCGAACGACGACCTACAACCTCAATCCGGGCGAAGAACTCAACGATCTGCGCATGTCGGACAAGGTCCGTCCGCTCTACGAGCACGTCAAGAAGTTCATCCGCGAAACCGTCGACCCGATGTCGCTCGAGTTCATCAAGCTCGGCGAGAAAAAGACCGACCGCTGGAGCTTTACGCCTGAACAGCTTGCGGTGCTGCAGAAGGCCAAGGACAAGGCCAAGGAAGAAGGCTTGTGGAACTTCTTCCTGCCCGATGACGAGACCGGCCAGGGCCTGAAGAACCTGGACTATGCCTATATCGCAGTCGAACTCGCGAAGAATCCGCTGGCCTCGGAAACCATGAACTGCTCGGCACCCGACACCGGCAACATGGAAGTGCTGGAGCGCGTCGGCACCAAGGCGCAGAAGGAGAAGTGGCTGAAGCCGCTGCTGGCCGGCGAGATCCGCTCGGCCTATGCGATGACCGAGCCGAATGTCGCCTCGTCGGATGCCAAGAACATTTCGACGACGGCAAAGCTCGTCGGCGACGAATGGGTGATCAACGGCGAGAAATACTACATCTCCGGCGCTGGCGATCCGCGCTGCAAGATCATGATCGTGATGGTGAAGACCAATCCCGATGCGCCGCCGAGCAAGCAGCAGTCGCAGATCCTGGTACCAACAGACACGCCCGGCGTCGAGATTTTGGGCCCGATGCACGTGTTCGGCCACGACCACGCGCCGCGCGGCCACATGCACCTGCGCTTCAACAATTGCCGGGTGCCGAAGGAGAACATGCTACTCGGCGAAGGCCGCGGCTTTGAAATCTCGCAGGTCCGCCTCGGACCGGGCCGCATCCATCACTGCATGCGCACGATCGGCAAGGCCGAAAAGGCGCTCGACCTGATGGTGTCGCGCGGGCTCACCCGCGAAGCCTTCGGCAAGAAGATCGCCCATCTCGGCGGCAATCTGCAGATCATTGCCCAGGCGCGCTGCGAGATCGAGGCGATGCGGTTGATGGTGCTGAAGGCTGCAAAGGCGATGGACGTGCTCGGCAACAAGGAGGCGCGGATCTGGGTCAGCATGGTCAAGGCCATGGTGCCGGAACGCACCTGCAAGATCATCGACCAGGCGATCCAGATGCACGGCGCGACTGGTATATCGCAGTGGAGCCCGCTCGGCGAAATGTACCAGGACGTCCGCCACCTACGCTTCGCGGACGGTCCGGATGAGGTGCACTGGATGGTGGTCGGAAGGCATGAATTGAGCATGCCGTAGTGACTGATCTCCCTCTCCCCGTTCTTCACGGGGAGAGGGTCGGGGTGAGGGGCTGCTTCCGCGAATACAATAAGCAGCGAGTTCGCAGAGAGTCCCCCTCACCCGCCGCGCTCAGGCGCGCAAGAGCGCTGCCGAGCGCGTCGACCTCTCCCCGCACGCAGGGCGAGGCAAGGACCTCCGCCGAAACGGGAATGCCCATGCAATACGACCCCAGCGACCTGAAACCCCGCGAGCGCTACAAGGTGCTTACATCCTTCGTGCTACCGCGGCCGATCGCGTGGGTGACGTCGATGGGACCTGCCGGCGTGGTCAACGCGGCGCCGTTCAGTTTCTTCAACGTGTTCTGTGAGGATCCACCGCTCTGCATGTTCGCCGCCAATCTGCGTCCCGACGGCCGGGTGAAGGATACCGTGATCAACATCCGGGCGACCAACGAGTTCGTGGTCAACATGACCGATGAGGCGCTGGCGCATGCGATGCACGAGAGCAGCGGCGACTTCCCGCCCGAGATCGGCGAGCCGGATTATTTGAATCTCAACCTGGCGCCATCGACGAAAATCGCCGTACCGCGGCTGGCGGATGCGCCGTTTGCGATGGAATGCAGGACCTGGAAGGAAATCGACGTCAACGGCGACCGGCTGCTGGTGATGGGCGAAGGCATTCACTTCCACATCCGCGACGAATTATGGGACCACGCCGCGATGCGCGTCCATATGGAGCGCTACCATCCGATCGGCCGCATGTTCGCGGATCGCTATTGCCGGACGGATGATAGGGTAGTGTTTCCGCCCGCCGAGGGGGCGAAGACCAGCGCCTAAGCGGACGCGGTTCGTAGGGTGGGCAAAGGCGCACTTGCGCCGTGCCCACCATCTTCATCCGTGAACGTCGTTAGATGGTGGGCACGCTGCGCTTTGCCCACCCTACGCAGTCGCGGTTAACTCGCCGCCGGCCGATGCGCGCGCAGGAAAGACCGGATCTGGCGCACCGCGAGCTGCACGCGCTCTTTCGGCTCCTTCCACGGAAATAAACTCACTTCCGCATTCGGCGCCAGCATCGCGCTTTCCATGGCGACGGCGTAAGGGTGCGCGGGGATGTCGTCGGGCAGGATCAGCACCGGCGTCTGGCAGCTCCGCACGAAATCACGCGTCACAGTGAAGACGAAATCGGGGTCGGTCCGGTACATTCGAGTCAGGAATTTTTCAGCCTGCTCCATCGTGATGTCGGGCCAGCGCTTTGTTAGCTCCGGCGCCCAGCCCTTCATGTTGTTGTCGTAGAACAGATTACGCATTTCGGGGCGCGACCCGGATGGCATCGCCAGCACGCCCGCCACGACGCGGTCCGGGGCGCGCTTGATGAGATTCCAGATCAGCGGGCCGCCGATGCAGAAGCCCAGCACCATGAATTTGTCGAAGCCCAGATGATCCATCAGCGCAAGCTGGTCGTCGGTGTGGGAATCCCAGGGACGGTCGATCTCGAGCGGGCCGGAAGACTGCCCGGGCGGCGCGTTGCGCAGGTCGTAGGCGATGCAGCGGTACTCGTCGCCGAACTCCTTGATGGCGTTGAAGGGCGGATAGTCGCCGGTGATGCCTGAGATGTTCGAGTTCAATCCGCCGCCGGCGATCAGGAGCAGCGGGAAGCCGGAGCCGGCTTCTTGGTAGTGGATGCGGACGACGCCCTTTTCGAAAAAGCTCATCGCGTTCACCCTTGCATCACGCTTTCGCCGGCTCGCCGATCTTGTCCTGCGTCTTGGTATCGAAATCGCTGGCCTCATGCCGCTCGTGCAACTGGCTCGCCGGATCGCCCGAGATGCGGTTGACCATGCGGCCGCGCTTCACCGCCGGGCGTTTTGCGATCGCGTCGGTCCAGCGCTGCACGTTCTTGTATTCGTGCACCGACAGGAATTCGCCGGCGCCGTAGACCAGGCCCTTTGCCAGCGCGCCGTACCACGGCCAGGTCGCCATGTCGGCGATCGTGTATTCGTGGCCTGCGAGATATTCGTTGTCGGCCAGACGCCGGTCGAGCACGTCGAGCTGGCGCTTCACCTCCATGGCGTAGCGATCGATGGCGTATTCGATCTTGGTCGGCGCGTAGGCGTAGAAATGGCCAAAACCGCCGCCGAGAAACGGCGCGCTGCCCATCTGCCAGAACAGCCACGACAGGCATTCCGCCCGCGCCGCGCCACCGCTCGGCAGGAACGCGCCGAACTTTTCAGCCAGATGCATCAGGATCGCGCCGGACTCGAACACCCGGATCGGTGTCGGTCCGCTGCGGTCCATCAGCGCCGGGATTTTCGAGTTCGGATTGACAGCGACAAAGCCGCTGCCGAACTGGTTGCCGTCGATCTTGATCAGCCAGGCGTCGTATTCCGCGCCGCTGTGGCCGGCCGCCAACAGCTCCTCGAACAGGACGGTGACCTTGACGCCGTTCGGCGTTGCCAGCGAATAGAGCTGGAACGGATGGCGGCCGACCGGCAGTTCGGCCTCATGCGTGGGGCCTGCGATCGGGCGATTGATGCTGGCAAAGCGGCCACCGCTCTCCTTGTTCCAGGTCCAGACTTTTGGCGGCTCGTAAGCTGTGGGATCGGTGACGGGGGCGTCGGTCATTGGTTCGGCTCCAAGCTTCTTCGGCCGTCCCGCGGTTGCACGATCTGTCGCGCAGCGGCCGGCGCAATCCATGTAAGGTTTCGTATCAGCACCGCAACCAAACAAATAGCGTACAAAAGTCAGGGGAGGAATGCACCATGCTGCGCCCTTGCCCTGATTGCACGAGGCAGGTGTACTCGGAGCAATGCTTCTGTGGCTGGCGTGGTCGAGATCGGCCATAATGGATTGGTCACCACAACGAGACCATCCAAATGCTCCCGTCACAGCGCGCTTTATTCGAGATACCGCGCCAGATCTGCTACCTGAACGCCGCCTCTTACAGCCCGCTGCCGCTTCGAACGCTGGAGGCCGGCCGTGCCGCGGTGCTCCGCAAGGGTACGCCGTGGACGCTCGAGGCCTCCTTCGCCAACCAGCAGCATGAACGCGCGCGCCTTGCTGCCGCCCGGCTGATCAATGCCGAGGCTTCGGATATCGCGCTGATTTCCTCGATCAGCTACGGCGCTGCGACCGCCGCGAAGATGCTGCCGATCGCCCGCGGCACACGCGTGATCGTGCTGGAGAACGATCATTCCTCGCCGGTGCTCGAATGGCAGACGCGGGCCGAGGCGGAAGGGTTCACCGTCGAGACGGTTCGGCAACCTGACGACGGTGACTGGACATCGGCGGTTCTCGAAAGCATCGAGCGATCCGGCGCCCCGCCGGTCAGCCTGGCCTCGATCTCCTCGGTGCACTGGTCGGACGGCGGGTTGATCGATGTCGACAAGGTCGGCGCGACGCTGCGGCAGCGGGACGCCGCCTTCCTTGTCGACGCCACGCACAGCACGGGCGTCCTCGCGACCGACGTGAAGCATCTCGACCCGGATTTTTTGGTCTTCCCGACCTACAAATGGTTGCTCGGCCCTTACGGCCGCGCCTTTCTCTATGTTGCAAAACGCCATCAAGGCGGTATCCCGCTCGAGCAGACCGCGTCCGGCCGCCGCAACGTGCGCGCCGAGAACGCAGTCTATTTCACAGATCTCAGTTACGTTCCCGACGCGCGGCGCTTTGACATGGGCGAGCGCGATCATTTCATCTCGATGGAGATGGCTTCGATCGGCATGGAAATGATGGCTGACTGGGGCACACCGGCCATTGTGCAACGTCTCACGATGCTGACGGAGCGGATCGCGGCGGGCGTGCGCGACATCGGCGTCCACGTGCCGGAGCCGCATCTGCGGGCGCCGCATGTATTGAGCCTTGCTTTCAAAGGCGGAATGCCGGCGGGCCTCGTCGAGGGACTGGCAAGCGAAGGGGTCTATGTCGCACCGCGCCTGGGACGCATGCGTGTGTCGCCGCACGTTTACAATGACGAGGCTGATGTCGACCGGTTCGTGGAAGTTTTGGGCAGGCGACTCCGGGGCTGACACGTAGGGTGGGCAAAGGCGCACTTGCGCCGTGCCCACCACCTATCCCGATCGTTAAGCCGAATGGTGGGCACGCTACGCTTTGCCCACCCTACGAGATCGCTGGATTGCTCCCCGTCATTGCGAGGAGCGTAGCGACGAAGCAATCCATTCTTTATGCCGTGAGATGTGGATTGCTTCGCTTCGCTCGCAATGACAGTTACGACACCGCCACCTTCCGCGGTTGCTCGGCCCTCTCCATCACAAACCCTTCATAGCCCTTGGCTGCGACGTCATTGCAGATCTGCCGGTAGGGCCCGACGCCGCCGATATAAGGCATGAAGATGCGCGGCTTGCCGGGGACATTGGCGCCCATGTACCAGGAATTGGCTTGCGGATAGAGCGTGGCGTGGGCGACCTCGTTGACGTGGGCGACCCATTTGTCTTCGGCGTCGACGGCCGCCTCCATGGTGTCGAGGCCACCGTCGCGCATATAGGCCATGCAGTCGGTGATCCAGTCGACATGCTGCTCGATCGAGACGATCATGTTCGACAGCACCGACGGGCTGCCGGGACCGGTGATGACGAAGAGATTGGGGAAGCCGGCGCTCATCAGGCCGAGATAGGTGCGCGGGCCCGCCGACCATTTCTGGTTCAGCGTCTGGCCGTTACGTCCTCTGATATCGATCTTCGCGACCGACCCCGTCATAGCGTCAAAACCGGTCGCCAGCACCAGCGCATCGACCTCGTAGTCCTTGGCGCCCACGCGCACGGCATTCTCCGTGATCTCTTCGATCGGGCTGGACTTGATGTCGACCAGCGTCACGTTGGGGCGGTTGAAGGTCGCGAAATAATCGGTGTCGATGCAGATGCGTTTTGACCCGATCGGATGGTTATTCGGCTGCAGCAGTTTTGCGGTCTGCGGGTCGTTCACAATCTCCGCGATCTTTTCGCGGACGAAATTCGCGGCGGTGTCGTTGGCCGCCTTGTCGAGCCCGAGATTGTTGTAGACCGACATGAAGGTGAGCCCGCCGCGGCTCCAGCGCGCCTCGTACTTCGCGCGGCGTTCGTTGTCGCCGTCGTCGAGCGCGCCGCGGTCGGGCATCTCGGTATAGATGCCGTTCTTCGCCACCTCGCGCGCAAAGCGCCTGATCTCGGGATAATTGTCGCGAAATTTTTGCCGCTCCGCTTCGCTCAGCGGCGCATTTCGCGCAGGGATCGAGAAGTTCGCGGTGCGCTGAAACACCGTGAGCTGGCTCGCCTGCTCGGCGATGACCGGCACTGACTGAATTCCTGACGATCCGGTGCCGATGACGGCGACGCGCTGGCCGGTGAAATCGACCTCTTCATGCGGCCAGTGGCCGGTGTGATAGACCTTGCCCTTGAAGCGATCGAGGCCCTTGATGTCAGGCATCCTCGCGTTCGACAGGCAGCCGGTGGCGAGAACGATGAATTTTGCGGTGACGGCCTTGCCGTCGGAGGTCGTGACCGACCACAGCGAAATCGCCTCGTCGAACACAGCGCTGTCGACGCGGGTGTTAAACTGGATGTCAGGCCGCAGGTTAAAACGGTCGGCGACGTGGTTGGCGTATTTCAAAATCTCCGGCTGCGGCGCGTAGCACTCGCTCCAGTCCCATTCCTGCTGCAGCTCTTCCGAGAATGAATAGGAATATTGCATGCTCTCGACGTCGCAGCGCGCGCCGGGATAGCGGTTCCAATACCAGGTGCCGCCGACGCCGCTGCCCTGCTCGTAGACTCGCGCCGTCATCCCCTGCCCGCGCAGCCGGTGCAGCATGTACATGCCGGCAAAACCCGCGCCGACCACGACGACGTCGTAGGCCTCGGTGGATTTGGCGGCGGCGGATGGCATGGCGGACATGAATACGGGCTCCCTGATATTCTCTTTGATTTGGCAAGCAGCATTCCTTCCGTAGCGCCAAAGCGCAAGACGCAATTCGGCTGGCTGGCCTTGCATATTTTGCGAGGTGGAATGTGCGCTCCTCGGGAGGGCCGTCCCGCTTGGCATGCATAGCCCCGATGGGCTAGCGTTCGGTCAGCACACAAACCAGCAATGAGCGGCCGGCCCGCGACCGCCACAGGGAGCAACAACCATGAAATCGCCGATCTGCGACATGCTGGGAATTGAATTTCCGCTGCTCGCCTTCAGCCATTGCCGCGACGTGGTCGCCGCCGTCAGCCGCGCCGGTGGCTTTGGCGTTCTGGGCGCCACCGCGCATTCGCCGGAGACGATCGAGCAGGAACTGAAGTGGATCGACGATCACACCGACGGCAAGCCATACGGGCTCGACGTGCTGATCCCCGAAAACATTTCGACCGCGGGGGAAAAGGACGTCACCTGGAAAAGCCTGGAGGCGCGGATCTCGCCGCAGCATCGCGACTTCACCCGCAACCTCCTGAAGAAATACGGCGTCGAGCTGACGACCACCAACGTCGCCGACAACCAGCCGCAGCCGTTCGACGCGCAACGCGCGCTTGACGTGCTCGACGTCTCTTTCCGCCACCCGATCAAGCTGATTGCGAACGCGCTCGGCGTACCGCCGAAGCAGATGATCGACATGGGCCGCACGCATGGCGTGCCGGTCGCGGCGCTCGTCGGCTCCAAGGAGCACGCGCTGCGACAGGTCGCGGCCGGTGTCGATATTCTGGTGGCGCAGGGCACCGAGGCCGGCGGCCATTGCGGCGAAGTCTCGACCATGGTGCTGGTGCCTGAGGTGATCAAGGCGATCAAGCCGATCCGCGATGTGCCGGTGCTGGCCGCCGGCGGCATCATGACCGGGCGGCAGATGGCGGCCTGTATGGCGATGGGCGCCGCGGGCGCCTGGACCGGCTCGGTGTGGCTGGCGACGGTGGAATCGGAGACGACCGAAATCTTCCGCGAGAAGATGATCGCGGCTTCCTCGCGCGACGCGGTACGCTCCAAGGGCCGCACCGGAAAGCCGGCGCGGCAATTGCGCTCGGTGTGGACCGATGCGTGGGACCGCGGTCCTGACAGCCCCGGCGCGCTGCCGATGCCGCTGCAAAGCATCATCAGCCGCGACGCCTTCAACTCGATCGACCGCGCCGCGGCGGCAGGGAACGCGCAGGCGCGCGACCTCGTGACGTATTTTGTCGGCCAGGGCGTCGGCCTGATCGACAGCGTGAAATCAGCCGGCGCCGTGGTGCAGGAATTCAAGGAGGATTTTGCCGATGCGGTGGAGCATATGAATATGCTGATGGAGGAGTGATTGCGAAAATCTCGTAGGGTGGGCAAAGCGAAGCGTGCCCACCATTTCCGAGCAAGGCGTTAAATGGTGGGCACGGCGCTGGCGCGCCTTTGCCCACCCTACGAGTCTGAATTTCCAGAAAGTGAAGCAAGAAAAGATGCCAATCACCTCCCTCCCCGAAGACCGCATTCCGGTCATCGTCGGCGTCGGCGAGATCGTCGACCGGCCCAAGGACATCGCCGCCGGCCTCGAGCCGCTGGCGCTACTCCAGGAGGCGGTGCGGCGCGCGGAAGCGGACAGCGGGGCAAAACTGCTCGGCGAACTCGGGTCGCTCGACGTCGTCAATTTCCTGAGCTGGCGCTACCGCGATCCCGAAAAGCAGCTTGCGGCGCGGCTCGGCGCCAATCCGGCGCATTGCTATTATGGCCCGGTCGGCGGCGAGAGCCCGATCCGCTACATCCACGAAGCGGCCAAGCGCATCGCGCGCGGTGAGTGCAGCGTGGCCGTGGTCTGCGGCGCGGAAGCGCAATCCACCGCGACCAAGGCCGAGCGCGGCGGCATCGCGCTGCCCTGGACGCCGTTCGCCCATGACGTCGAGGAGCCGAAGCGCGGCGCGGCGTTCCAGAAGGCGATGGCGGTGAAGCTCGGCGTGTTCCGGCCGATCACGGTCTATCCGCTGTATGAATCCGCAACCTCGGCGCATTGGGGCCAGACCCCGCGCGAGGCGCTCGCCGAATCCGGCGCGCTGTGGTCGACCTATGCGCGCGTCGCTTCCGAGAATGAAAATTCATGGCTGAAGAAGCGCTTTACACCTGACGAGATCACCACACCGACGCCGGAAAACCGCCTGATCGCCTGGCCCTATACCAAGCTGATGGTGGCCAATCCGACCGTGAACATGGGCGGCGCGGTGCTGCTGACGTCGCTGGCGAAAGCGCGCGCGGCCGCCGTACCCGAAGACCGCCTGGTCTATCCGATCGGCGGCGCGTCGGCGGAAGAGCCGCGCGATTACCTCGTGCGCGACCAGTTCTTCGAGAGCCACCCGCAGAACGCGGTGCTGAAGGCCGTGATGGACCTCGTCGAGGGCGACGGCAAAAAATTCGACGCCATCGAGTTGTATAGCTGCTTCCCCTGCGTGCCCAAGATGGCGCGGCGGACGCTCGGCCTTGGCCCCGACGTGCAGCCGACGGTGACCGGCGGACTCACCTTTTTCGGCGCCCCGCTCAACACCTATATGACACATGCGGCCGTCGCGATGGTGCGAAGCTTGCGTGAGCGCGGCAAGCTCGGCCTGCTCTATGGCCAGGGCGGATTCGTTACCAAGCATCACGGGCTGGTGCTGTCGCGCGAAGCGCCGAAGCAAGCCCTCCAGCAGGACACCAGCGTACAGGCCGAGGCCGATCGCAACCGCCGCAAGGTGCCGGACTTCGTCACCGAAGCTTCAGGCAAGGGCAAGGTCGAAAGCTTCACCGTCATCTACAAAGGCAAGGGCGAAGTCGAGCACGGCGTGGTGATGCTGCGCACGGAAACTGATCAACGGGCGCTGGCCCGCATTCCCGCGAATGATACGGCGACGCTGAAGCATTTGCTGAACATGGATCGGACGCCGGTGGGATCGGTCGGCGATATCGTTACGGCAGACGATGGTGTGCTGGAGTGGCGGGCAGGGTAAGAACCTTGCTCCGTCATGGCCGGGACATAGGCGAGCGGAAGCGACGCCGTCCTTTGGACGGCTATGCCCGGCCATGACGAACGAGTCAAGCCGCCCGCACGGAATCCAGGAACTTGCCGACTTCGAGCTTGAGGCGGTTGGAGTCTGACGACAGCGACTGCGCCGCGGAGAGCACCTGCGCGGACGCGGAGCCGGTCTCGCTGGCGCCGCGCTGCACGTCGGTGATGTTGGAGGAGACCTGCTGGGTGCCCAGAGCGGCCTGCTGCACGTTGCGGGAGATTTCCTGCGTCGCCGCGCCCTGCTCCTCCACCGCCGCCGCTATCGTCGATGCGATCTCCGACAGCCTTTCGATGGTCCCGCTGATTGCCTGGATCGCGTTCACCGACTCCTGGGTCGCGCCCTGGATGCTGGTAATCTGCTGGCCGATCTCGCCGGTGGCCTTTGCGGTTTGTTCGGCGAGCGCCTTCACTTCGGAGGCTACGACGGCAAAACCGCGGCCGGCCTCACCGGCGCGCGCGGCCTCGATGGTGGCATTGAGCGCCAGGAGATTGGTCTGGCCGGCGATGGTGTTGATGAGTTCGACAACGTCGCCGATGCGGGCGGCCGCCTTCGACAATTCGCTGACGCGGTCATTGGTGTGACGGGCCTGGTCCACGGCCTCGCCGGCCATCCGCGCCGATTCCTGGACCTGGCGGCTGATCTCGTTAACCGAGGAGGACAGCTCCTCCGTCGCCGATGCCACCGACTGCACGTTGGTGGATGCTTCTTCCGAAGCCGCGGCCACCATGGTCGTCACTTGCTGCGCGCGCTCGGCGGTCGACGTCAGCGTGCCGGCGGACGCCTCGAGCTCGGTAGACGCCGACGACACGGTTTCGACGATCTCGCCGACCGCGGTCTCAAAGGAATCCGCCAGCCTGACCATATCGGCCCTGCGCTGCTGCGCCGCGATCTGGTCCTGCCTCATCTTGGCTTCGGCCTCGTCGCGCGCCTTCTGTTCCGAGACGACCTTGAACTTCTCGACGGCGCCGGCGACCGCGCCGAGTTCGTCCTTGCGGCCGAGGCCCGGCAGCACGACGGCGAAATTGCCGCCGGCGAGCTCGTCCATCGACACGCTCAGCGCGCGCATCGGACGGGCGATGGTGAAGAAGGAGAACACGGAAGTGCCGATCAAGAGGAGGATCGTGCAGAGACCGACTGCCATGGACTCCCGTTCGGCGGCGGCCATTTCCCGAGTGGCCCGGGCCGCTTCCTGATCCACACCCTGCTTGGCCGACTCGGCGATCTGGTCGGCGAGAGATTCCAGTTCGGCCGCAATCGGCAGCGTCACTTCGCGGGCAATCCGGATCGCTTCTTCATTCAGTTTGGTCGTCCGCGTAGCGGCGTCGGACCCGCGCGCCGCAGCTACGGCTTCACCGCGAACCGATGCGATCTGTTGGGCTGCTTTCGCATAGTCTGCTGCCCTGGCCTTGAGCCTCTCGGTGCGTGCGCGGGTTTCTCCGGGGCCAGACAATTGCAGCATCTCGTCGGCAAAACGGTTCACCGATTTGAGCCGCGCCGCCAGATAATCATTGGCCTTCTGCAGATCTGCCGCACTGTTTGCGAGACGGAGATCACGGACGCCGGTCTGCATGCCGCGAATCGACGCCTTCGCGTCCACCGCATCTCGCGCGATCGTCTGCTGCGCCGACTTGCGCACATCCGCGTCGCGCGTCGCCGCGTTGGCCCGCATCTGGCTGACCACCATCACGACGACGAGCAGGACACCGAGGCCCGAGGCGATGCCGAGCTTGACACCGATCGACAGATTCAGAATGAGACGAGACATGGGTAGCGTCCTTGAAAAAAGCGTCAGCGAAATCGCAGCGATGCCGGTTTTTCCCGCACGGCGGGATCACGGTTGAAAAAGCGCCGGGCCGGATAATCGGACGAGCCGGTTCGTTGCGGACGAAGGGCTCCTGCGGCGGCTTGGCCACAGAGCGGCACTCATGCGCACCAGCGTTCCACACGATGGTTAACCGACATCTAAGGCAGCACGGTCGAAGAATTGGTAGAATTACGGAACGGCGGCGCACAACGCCGGCATCAAGACGGTTCACCCGTCTGCTTCCGCGCCGCCGATAACGTCTGCTGCGGCGTTTCGCCAAACAACTCGCGATAGAGTGCTGTGAACTCACCCATGTGCCAGAAGCCGTTCACGAGTGCGACCGCCTTGATCGATTGCGGTGACGCACTCCGCAGCAATTGCTGACGCACGCTCCACAGCCGCCGCAGCCGCATATAACGATGCATGCTCATGCCGCGAATCGCAACCACGGCGTTATGCAGCGTCCGGACCGAGACCCCAAGCTGTCGGGCCACGTCGGCGCTGTAGAGCGTCTTGCCGGCGTTGACGGCGACGAACTCGTCGAATTTCCGGACCAGTGCCAAATAGTGGCTCAGGCTCAGGCGCTTGGCTTCGGACGAAGGCGTCGCCGCAGCCATCGCCAGATCGGCCGCCTGCAATATCGATTCCTCGATGTTCTCGATCACACCAGGCTGAACCAGGGTATCGGGCGAATGCGATGCGAGCATGAGGACGTCGCGCAAGGTTACCCGAAGCGCATCGAATTTGGCAGGTTCCGTTGTGATCAACTGTGCGCGGTCGAGTTCACCCGGCCAGCCGCGATCGTCGACGGAATCGAAATTCACGAGGGCGACCAGATTGGCCTGCTGCTCGACGATTTCACATCGCGCGCTGCCCTTGACCAGCAGCAATGCCGGCGCGCGGCCCTCCACGCCGTTCAGGGTCAGCGAAGCCGCATCGTCCATCAGCAGACCGATAATCGCCCCGGTCGTGGAATACTGGATCTGAAGGATTCGCGGAAATGTCCGCTGCAGATAGATCGTGCAGGTCTTCAGTCGCAGCGAGGCGAACGATGCGGCGAAGTTCCGGTAATCGAGCGGAATGCTGTTTGCCTCGCCCAATCCTTCGATGCTCCGGAAATGATCGAAATCCGGAGACCGGCTGATCTTCACGAAGTCAGACTCAACTAGTTCATCAAGCAACGACACGCGGCGGTCATCCGAGCCGTCGGTAGCGATCGTCGCAACAACGAAAAAAGCGCTAGCCGGTATTGAGAGGGATCGAGTGCGCAACTTGACCATGGCGAATGGGCGCCTCGACGCGCCCTACCGCCGGATGAAGCGTCTTGAGTCCTGGCGCGTCTTCATTGACGCAGAACACTTGGCATCGGATCTTCTGGCATCAGACCTTCACGATGCCTTTGTGTATTACCAGTTTTTCCCGATTTCGGAAATCCGTTCGCCACATTCGGCATCAGTTTCGCCCAGGGCGATTGGTCGACCCATGCCGCAATCGCAATTTTGCGATCTAGGGATGTCTACCGCTCCTCGTGCAGCCGAAGAGCTCCGCTTGCGACGGCTCACGCTTCTGATTCGCGTTGTCAGCGATCGCAAAGCCGGCATGAGACGCCGGCTTCGGACTGAATAGTCAGCGCGATCAGGCCGCCCGCACCGAGTCGAGGAACCTGCCGACCTCGAGCTTGAGGCGGTTGCTGTCGCCCGACAGCGATTGCGCCGCCGCAAGCACCTGCGAGGATGCCGATCCGGTTTCGCTGGCGCCGCGCTGCACGTCGCCAATATTGGAGGATACCTGCTGGGTACCCGCCGCCGCCTGTTGCACGTTGCGGGAGATTTCCTGCGTCGCGGCGCCCTGCTCTTCCACGGCGGCTGCGATGGTCGACGAAATCTCCGACAGTTTTTCAATCGTGCCGCTGATGGCCTGGATCGCGTTCACGGACTCCTGGGTCGCGGCCTGGATGCTTGATATCTGTTGTCCGATCTCGCCGGTGGCTTTCGCGGTCTGTTCCGCAAGCGCCTTCACTTCCGAGGCCACGACGGCAAAACCGCGGCCGGCCTCGCCGGCGCGCGCCGCCTCGATGGTGGCGTTGAGCGCGAGCAGGTTGGTCTGGCCCGCGATGGTATTGATCAGTTCGACGACATCGCCGATGCGGGTTGCCGCCTTCGACAGTTCGCTGACGCGGTCGTTGGTGACGCGCGCCTGATCGACGGCGTCATTGGCCATCCGCGCCGATTCCTGCACCTGGCGGCTGATCTCGGTGACGGACGAGGCCATCTCCTCGGTGGCGGAGGCCACCGATTGCACGTTGGTGGAAGCTTCCTCGGAGGCCGCAGCGACTGCGCTCGTGAGTTCCTGCGCGCGCTCCGCGGTCGCGGTCAGCGTGCCCGCGGATACTTCGAGCTGGCTCGATGCCGACGAAACGGTCTCGACGATCCGACCGACCGCAGTCTCGAAATCGTCGGCCATCTTGTTCATGTCTGCCTTGCGGCTCCCGACGGCGCGGGTCTCGGCCGCGCGTTGCTCGGCCTCCAGCGACTGACGCGCGACGGCATTGCTCTTGAAGATCTCGACTGCCTTGGCCATCTCGCCGACCTCGTCGCCGCGTCCGACGCCGGGCACCTCGACGGCAAGGTTGCCGCCAGCGAGATCGTTCATTGCGACCGTCATCCGTTGCAGCGGACCGGTGACGCTACGCGCCACGAAGATCGACACCACGAGCACAAACAGCAGGATCACGCCGGCAACGATCAGGGACCGCTGGGTCGAAGCCCAGGCCTGCGCCTTCAGGTCGTCGATGTAGACGCCGGTGCCGACGAGCCAGTTCCACGGCGCGAAGCCGACCACGTAGGACAATTTCGGCTGCGGCTTGTCGAAGCCCGGCTTGGGCCACTCATAGGGAACGAAGCCTGAGCCGCTCTTTTTGACCGTATCGACGAAATCGACGAACAACAGCTTGCCGTTCGGATCCTTGTAGGCCGACAGGTCGTTGCCGTTCATTTCCGGCTTGATCGGATGCATCACCATCTTCGGATGCATGTCGTTGATCCAGAAATAGTCGTTGTTGCCGTAGCGGAGCGCGGCGATCCGCGCCATCGCGCGCTTCTGGGCGTCGGCGTCCGAAACGCCGCCCTTCTGCGCCACGGCATGCTCTTCCTTGATGATGCCGAGCGCGAGGTCGCCGAGGTGCCGCAGCTCGATCTGTTTCTGCTGGTCGAGGCTCGATGCCAGTTCGCGCGATTCGAGAAAGGTCACGCCCAGGAGCCCGATGAAGCTGAGGCAGATGAGCGCATAGATCTTTCGGCCAACCGTCATCCTGGCCCGACGTATCATTCCAAACATGTCTGATCTCCACGCGACGACGGGGTCGTCCGCCCTTCTGCACGGAATCGTATAGGTCAGGCGCTCTATTCCCGTTAATTTCTACTCAGTAGATATACTGAGTTTCCATTAACTGTTGCCTCAGGCCGGCGCCAAGAAGTTTGGCGGTGATTCAGGGGGAGGATGCGAACTGACGACGTAGGAGCCGGCTTTGCCACGGGTTCCGAACATCAAAAACCCGCCCCCAGGGGCGGGCTGTTTGGTTTGCGGTCTATCGGCTGATTACGCCGCACGCACCGAGCCGAGGAACTTGCCGACTTCGGCCTTGAGGCGGTTGGAGTCCTGCGACAGCGACTGGGCCGAGGATAGCACCTGCGTCGAGGCCGTGCCGGTTTCGCCGGCGCCGCGCTGTACGTCGGTGATGTTGGCGGAGACCTGCTGGGTGCCACGGGCTGCCTGCTGCACGTTGCGGGAGATTTCCTGGGTGGCGGCACCCTGCTCTTCCACGGCGGCCGCAATGGTCGAGGATATCTCGGACAGCTTCTCGATCGTGGTGCTGATCGCCTGGATCGCCCCGACCGATTCCTGAGTGGCGGCCTGGATGCCGGTGATCTGCTGGCCGATCTCGCCGGTCGCCTTCGAGGTTTGTTCCGCCAGCGCCTTCACCTCGGACGCCACGACGGCAAAACCGCGGCCGGCGTCGCCGGCGCGGGCCGCCTCGATGGTGGCGTTGAGCGCCAGCAAATTGGTCTGTTCGGCAATGGTGTTGATGAGCTCGACCACCGCGCCGATGCGGGCGGCCGCCTTCGACAATTCGCTTACCCGGTCATTGGTAGTGCGGGCCTGATCGACGGCCTCATTGGCCATCCGCGCCGATTCCTGGACCTGACGGCCGATCTCGGTGATGGACGAGGCCATCTCCTCGGTGGAGGAGGCCACCGACTGCACATTGGTTGAGGCTTCCTCGGAAGCCGCGGCCACCATCGTGGTCAGTTCCTGGGCGCGTTCGGCGGTCGCCGTCAGCGTGCCCGCGGAGGTTTCGAGTTCGGTCGAAGCCGCCGACACCGTCTCCACGATCTTGCCGACCGCGCCTTCGAAATCATCGGCGAGCTTGATCATTTCTTGCTTGCGCCGCTGCGCCGCGACCAGGTCCTGCTTGATCTTGGCCTCGGCTTCCTCACGCGCCTTCTGCTCGGCGTTCTCGCGGATGACGGTCACCGTCTTGGCGAGGTCGCCGATTTCGTCGCCGCGGGCGGCGCCGGGAATCTCGACATCGAGATTGCCGCCCGCCATCTTGCCCAATGCACCGTTCAGGCGCGTCATCGGACGTGCGACGCCGAGGAAGGAAAACACCACCGAGGCGATCAGGGACACGACGACGACGATCGCCATGATCAGGTTGATCTGGTTGGCACGCTCGGTATCGGCCATGACCTCGTCCTTGGAGACCTTCGCATCCTTTTGCGCGCCAGCGACGGTAGCTTCCATCAGGTGGGCGACGTCAGCGGCGGCCTTGACGGTCCGGCTGGCGATGATTTCGCTCTTCGACTGCTCGGTCCTGACGGCCTCCTCATTGGCGGCCAGGAAGCGCTTGACGATCGAGGAAAGGTTGCTGACCACGACCAGCAAATCCCGGTCATCGGCTTCGCCACGCAGCTTGTTGAAAACGTCCTTGAGTGAGGCCTCGGTCTTGGCCATCTCCGTGACCAGCTTGGCATCGCCGGTAGCGCCGAGCTTCCAGGCATTCGCCCGCAGCGCGTTCACCTTGCCATCGGCCTGAAACAACAAACGCTCGATCTCGAGGCGGTTGTCCAGCTTTTGCATGGCCGGCAACTTCATCTGGGTATCGACCGACTTGTTCCATTCCTCGGAAATGACCGAGCGCTTCTCGATCTGCGCCAGCAGCGTCGTCTGCGCCTTCGCGAGATCTTCCACTGCCGCAGCAAAGCCTTCCATCAACGCCTTGGTCTTCTGGAGTTGTTCCTTGGCTTCCGGCCGCTGGGCTATTGCCAGCGCCGCCTCCAGCTCCTTTGCCGCGCTCGCCTTGTGGTGCTGCAGATCGGAAAGGGCCTTCTCGACTTCAGTGGGACTTCTCGCCAGGCGGACATCGTCGGCGGCAAGCTGAATCTTGCGCAGGTCGATATGCGCGGCGAGTGCATTATTCGCCACCTGCTGCGATCGCGCTGCGCGATCGCTGCCTTCCTCGATTCTCGATTCGGTGACCATCTGGTTGGCCACCATGCCGATCGCCAGCAAGACGCCGATCGCCCCGGCCAAGCCCAGTTTGTTTCCGATACGGTTGAGCTTGATCATGTCGACGACCCCAAATTTTCTGAAGCACATTTTCCGGGAAGCGGAAGTTGCGCCGCGACGGGACCACCCTGCGCGCGCGGCCCCAAAAGTACCGGCAGCGTAGCCGGGACCGGTTAATTTCCGCTTGCGTGAATTTACGGAATTTGGTTTTGGTTGCAGATCGACCAAATTCGCGCATCGCGCGAATCAAGCCCCGGCTCCCCGCCGGAAGCCGGCCTCGTGGCCGGCCGCGCGGCGGCCGTCAGGCCGCCCGGACCGAATCCAGAAACCTGCCGACCTCGAGCTTGAGGCGATGGCTGTCGCCCGACAGCGACTGCGCCGCCGAGAGCACCTGCGAGGAGGCGGCACCGGTCTCGCTGGCACCGCGCTGCACGTCGGAGATGTTGGAGGAAACCTGCTGGGTTCCGCGGGCGGCCTGCTGCACGTTGCGCGAAATTTCCTGCGTCGCCGCGCCCTGCTCTTCCACGGCAGCCGCGATGGCCGAGGAGATTTCTGCCAGCCGTTCAATGGTGCCGCTGATATCCTTGATCGCATTGACCGACTCCTGGGTCGCGCCCTGAATGCCGGCAATCTGCTGGCTGATCTCGCCGGTGGCTTTTGCCGTCTGTTCCGCAAGCGCCTTCACTTCCGACGCCACGACGGCAAACCCGCGGCCGGCGTCGCCGGCGCGCGCCGCCTCGATGGTGGCGTTGAGCGCCAGCAAATTGGTCTGGCCGGCGATGGTGTTGATGAGCTCGACGACGTCGCCGATACGGCTCGCCGCCTTGGACAATTGGCTGACCCGGTCGTTTGTGACGCGGGCCTGGCCAACCGCATCGGTTGCCATCCGCGCCGACTCCTGCACCTGACGGCCAATCTCGGTGACCGAGGAGGAAAGCTCTTCGGTCGCCGATGCCACCGACTGCACGTTGGCAGACGCTTCCCCGGAAGCCGACGCCACCGTCGACGTGAGCGTCTGCGACCGTTCGGCCGTCGCCGACAGCGTGCCGGCGGAGGCCTCGAGTTGCGTCGAAGCCGACGACACCGTCTGCACGATTTCGCCGATCACGTTTTCAAAATTGCGGGTGATGCCGTCGACGCGGCGGCCGCGCTCGATCTTGGTTTCGGCGTCGACCGCCGCGGCTTCGTCGGCGGCCTTCTTGGCAATCAGCGCCTGCTTGAATACCTGCAAGGTGTCCGCCATGACGCCGATTTCGGTCTTTTCGCCCTCATGCGGCACGTCCGCGCTCAGATCGCCTTTGCCCAGCGCCTGCATCGGCGTGACGATCGAGGCAATGCCGCTGGAAACGTCGCGGACCAGATAGTAGCTGACGGCGATGCCGGCGACGACGGCCACACCCAGGATGGTCGCGAGCATCATGAAAGCGAATGCATAATTGTCGGCAGCCTCCTGCGCCGCTTTGTCGCCGCCCGCGTTGTTGAGGTCGATATCCTTCTTAAGGACTGCGTCGGCCTCGAGCCCGATCTTGTTCACGGTGGTCGTGTTCAGGTCGTGCGCTTCCGTCGGCATCTGGCCGGCGGCCTTGCGCGACAGCGCCATGACCTCCTCGGTGCCCTTCTTGTAGCGCTCCCACAACCTGGCCCATTCGTTGTAAAGCGCGCGCTCTTCCGGCGACGTAATCATCGGCTCATAGGCCGCACGGATCTTGGTGTTGGACTCGATAACAGTCGCCAGCGTCTTCTCCATCGCCAGCTTTTCTTCCAGCGTCTCAGACAGCATGTGCTCGCGGATCACGTTGCGGTAGGTGATGACGCCGGCTCGCAGGTCGCCCAGCACGCGGACGCTGGGCAGCCAGCTCGTCGAGATGTCTACCGTGTTGGCATTAATGGCCCGCATGTTCCTGACCGCCAGCAGACCCATGCCCGCCATCGCGACGAGCAGGAAGGCAACGACGGTGATGATCTTGGTGCGGATGGAGTATTTGGCGAGCATGGCGGGAATCTCTTGGTTTTGGGCGCGACGGGACACGCCAAACGTGACGAGGCGGAGAAAGTTGGGGGAATCAAAAGGATGCCGTTACAGAAATAAAACCCGGCACGTCCTCAGGTTGAGTTAACGACGTCGGGGTAAAAATACTTAGGTGCCAGACCGCACCGGCCCCGTGAAGGCCGGCGCAGCGATCAGCGCATCAGCTTCAGCGCATCGGAGAAAAATTCCGCACCGCCGAAATTGCCCGATTTCAGTGCAAGTAGCATTTCGCCCTTATCGGCGCCGACGGCGCGCAGAACCGGCACTCCTGCAGCGATTTCCTCGCCTACGAGGAATCCGGGAATGCCCAGGCGATCGACGACGGCGCCCGAAGTTTCACCACCGGCGACCACCAGCCGGCGCACGCCTGAGCGCACCAAACCTTCCGCGATGTCCGCCATCGCCTGCTCGATGGCATGTCCGGCTGCATCGCGGCCATGCCGGGATTGCAGAGCTGCAACTTGGTCCGGCGTCGAGCTGCTGGCGATCAGGATCGGACCGTCGGTGATTCGGTCGGCAGCCCAGGCCAGCGCGCGACGCACCTCGCCGGGTCCGGCGATGATCTGTTCGGGATCGAGATGCAGCACGGCCATGGTCTTTTCGGCATTGGCGATCTGGGCCAGCGTCGCCTGCGAGCAACTCCCGGCCAGGCACGCCGCCGGCCCGCCGACCGGCGCGCCGGACGCCGCGCCAGCCGAAGCCGATTTGACCTTACCGGAAGCGACCAGCGCCCGGGCCAGGCCGAGGCCGATGCCGGATGCGCCAACCGACAGGCGATGATCCAGCGCGACGTCGCCGATGGTTTCCAGATCGCGGTCGAACACGGCGTCGATGATGGCTGCGCCGATGCCCTTCGCCGCCAGATCGGCGAGACGTTCGCGAACGGCGTCCGCGCCGCGCGAAAGCGTGGCGAGATTGACCAGCCCGACTTTGGTTTGGCTCTGGCGCGCCAGCACGCGCACCAGATTGGAATCGTGCATCGGGTTGAGCGGATGGTCCTTCAGCGGACTTTCGTTCAGCGGCACGGAACCGACGAACAGGTTGCCCTGATAGACGGTGCGGCCGGTTTCCGGAAAGGCCGGCGTCACCAGAACGATGGCGTCGCCGGAATCGGCGCGTAGCGCGTCCATCACCGGGCCGATGTTGCCGGCGTCGGTGGAATCGAAGGTCGAGCAGATCTTGAACAGCACGTGGCCGGCGCCGCGGCCGCGCAGCCATTTTTCGGCGGCGCGGGAACGATCAACCGCAACGTCAGCCTCGATCGAGCGGCTCTTGAGCGACACCACGACTGCGTCGACCTCAGGCAGCGCGAGGTCGTCCGACGGTACGCCGATGGTCTGCACCGTGCGCAGGCCCTGACGGGTCAGCGTGTTGGCGAGATCGGAGGCGCCGGTGTAGTCGTCGGCGATGCAGCCCAGAGACAATTTCACGGCTTTACTCCGGCATAGGGCTTGAACCAGGCGAGGCCGTCGGTGGTCTTGCCGCGCGGATTGTATTCGCAGCCGACGAAGCCGCCATAGCCGAGCCGGTCGAGTTCAGTGAACAGGAAAGGATAGTTCAGTTCCTCGCCGTCGGGTTCGTTGCGCGAGGGAATGCTGGCGATCTGGACGTGGCCTGTGATCGGCATCATCTCGCGCAGCCGCATGGTGACGTCGCCATGAATGATCTGGCAGTGATAGATATCGAACTGCAGTTTTAGATTTGGAATCTTCAGTTCGGTGATCAGGTCGCGCGCGAAGCCAAAATCGTTGAGAAAGTAGCCCGGCACGTTGCGGGCATTGATCGGCTCTATCACGACGTCGAGGCCATAGGCTGCGAAGAACTCCGCGGCCCACGTCACCGATTTATAAAACTGCTCGACGGCTTTCGGTTCGCTGCGATTGGCGATGCCGGCCATCAGATGCAGCCGCTTGACGCCGGTCGCCTGCGCGTAAGGAAGCGCCGTCTCAAGGCCGCGCTTCAGATCGTCAAAACGCTCCGGCAGCGCCGCAAAGCCCTTTTCGCCGGCGTCCCAATTGCCCGGCGGCAGATTGAACAGCGCCTGCGTCAGGCCGTTGCGCTTCAGGCCGTCGCCGACGGCTTCGGCCGGATGGTCGTAAGGGAACAGGAATTCGACGGCGGTGAAGCCCGCTTTCGCCGCCGCCTCGAAGCGGTCGAGGAACGGCACGTCGGTGAACATCATGGAGAGATTGGCGGCAAAATGCGGCATCGAGCGTCCCCTTCTTGATCTTGCGGCTATTTCGGTTCGCCGGGCAGATGCGTGCCGGTGACGCGGGCATACATCCGCGCCACCGAGGCGTCGTCGTCGCGGCCCATGCCCGATGCGGCCGTCATCAAAAACATCTGCAGCGCAGCAGCGGCCACCGGCACCGGGAACTTTTGCGAGCGCGCCATGTCCTGGATGATGCCGAGGTCTTTCACGAAAATTTCGACCGCACTGCGCGGCGTATAATCGCCGTCGAGCACATGCGGCATGCGGTTCTCGAACATCCAGGAATTGCCGGCGGATGCCGTGATCACCTCGTAGACCTTTCTTATGTCGAGGCCCTGCTTGGCAGCGAATGCGATGGCTTCCGAGGCGGCGGCGATGTGGACGCCGGCGAGCAACTGGTTGATCATCTTGAACGCGGCGCCCTGGCCGGCATCATCGCCGAGTTCGTAAAGTTTTGCGGCCATCGCATCGAGTGCCGGTCGGGCTTTGGCAAAGGCGGCCGGGCTGCCTGAGGCCAAAACGGTGAGTTCACCCTGCGCCGCCCGCTGCGCACCGCCTGATATCGGCGCGTCGAGGTAGTGCCGCCCGGTGGCTTCCAACTGTTTGGCGAGCCGCCGCGCGACGTCGGGGTCCATGGTGGCGGAGGAGACGAATACCGCGCCCTTGCCCAGGGTTTCGGCGACGCCATTGGCACCGAACAGGATGGTCTCGGTCTGGGCCGCGTTGACGACCACGCTGACGACGATGTCAGCCGCCTTGGCGGCTTCCGCCGGCGTCCCGGCCCCCTTCCCGCCGTCAGCCACGAACCGCGCCACGGAGTCCGCCGAGACGTCGCAGCCGGTGACTTCGAGGCCGGCGCGGCGCAGCGAGGTCGCCATGCCGAACCCCATCGAGCCCAGTCCGATGACGGCGACACGCGGTTTGGCGGATTCTGGCATGCGGCGATCCCTCAATGGTTCATTTTGGCCGCCATCAGACCTGACGGCTTTGCCTCTGGGTATCACGGCTTGGCCGCGCTGCCAAAGCGTGGGAAAAGGCGTCAAACGGGGTCGGTTCATGAGCGAAACAAAAATCCGGGAGGAAATCTGCCGCCTCGGTCGCTCGCTGTTCGAGCGCGGGCTGACGCCGGGCTCCTCGGGCAACATCAGCGTGAAACTCGACAACGGTGGCTGGCTGGTGACGCCGACCAATGCCTCGCTGGGCTCGCTCGACCCGGCGCGGATGTCGCGGCTCGGCCCCGACGGACGGCTGATATCCGGCGACGCGCCGACCAAGGAAGTGCCGCTGCACACCGCGCTCTACCAGACTCGCGGCGCTGCGCGCGCGGTCGTGCACCTGCATTCGACCCACTCAGTGGCATTGTCGATGCTGCCGGAGATCGACCCCCGCGCCGCGCTGCCGCCGATGACGCCCTACTACCTGATGAAATGCGGCCACACCGCGCTGGTGCCGTATTATCGTCCCGGCGATCCGGCTGTCGCCGACGCGATCAAGGGGCTGGCCGGAAAATACTCCTCCGTGCTCCTCGCCAATCACGGGCCGGTGGTATCTGGGGACACGCTGGAAGCTGCGGTGTTCGCGATCGAGGAACTGGAAGAAACGGCGAGATTGTATTTGCTGCTGCGCGGACTGAACCCACGGTATCTGTCGCCGGCGCAGGTAGAGGATTTGACGAAGACGTTCGGGCTGACATTGCCGGAGCATGGGAAGCATTCATAGCGCTTGTGTGCCGAACTCTCTCCACGTCATTGCGAGCGAAGCGAAGCAATCCAGGGGCCACAGAAAAACTGATTGCTTCAGAGCTAACGCTCCCCACAACGCCGACGGAGAGATCGGATGAAACAGCCCTGCGTCTACATCATGGCGAGCCGCCGCAACGGAACACTCTATACCGGCGTGACGAGTAACCTCCCAAAACGAGCTTTCGAACATCGCGAAGGGCTGGTCGCGGGGTTTTCAAGGAAGCACGCGTGCAAGCTTCTGGTTTGGTACGAACTTCACGGCAGCATGATCGAGGCCATTACCCGCGAAAAACAAATCAAGGCAGGCAGCCGCGCGAAGAAGCTGGCGTTGATTGAGAGTCATAACCCCAGTTGGAAGGATCTTTACGGCGATCTCATTTGAGTTCGTCATTTCGCGGAGCAATAAGCTACGACGCCATCCAGACCGTCTCTGCCGTGAAATTTCTGGATTGCTTCGCTTCGCTCGCAATGACGTGGAGAGAGCTCGCCCTTCACGGCAGCAGCTACAGCCCCAGATACGCCTTCCTCACATCCGGATTGACGCTGATTTCCGCCGCACTTCCCTGCATCAGCACGCGCCCCGTCTGCAGGATGTAGGCGCGGTCGGCAATCTCCAGGCATTCCGACATGCGCTGCTCGACAATCAGCACGGTCATCCCCGCGTCGCGGATCCGCTTCACCGCCTGAAAGATTTCGTCGACCAGCTTTGGCATGATGCCCTGCGACGGCTCGTCGAGCATCAACAGCCGCGGCCGCGTCATCAGCGCGCGGCCGATGGCCAGCATCTGCTGCTCGCCGCCGCTTAGCGTTTCGGCGCGCTGCTCCAGCCGCTCCTGCAGGCGCGGAAACAGCTTGAACACCAGATCGAGCGGCGCCTCGCGATCGGCTTCACCGCGATAGAGGTAGCTGCCGAGCCTTAGATTGTCCCGCACTGAGAGCCGCGGAAACAGCCGGCGGTTTTCCGGCACGTAGGCGATGCCGCGCGAGGTGATGATATGCTGCGCCATGCCGTCGATCCGGGTGCCGTCGAACGACACGGTGCCGGAGCGCGGGCGTTCCGCGCCGGCGATCGATTTCAACAGCGTCGACTTGCCGGCCCCGTTGGCGCCGGCGACGCAGACGATTTCGCCTTTTGCCACTTGGATGCTGACTGCCGAGATCGCGACCAGGCCTTGATAGGCGGTGGTGACTTCATGCACCGACAGCATGACGGTCTCCCAGATAGGCGGTAATGACTTTCGGATCGCGGACCACATCGGTGGGCTTGCCCTCGACCAGCACCTTGCCGAGATCGAGCACGATGGCGCGGTCAACCAGCGGCATCACGATTTCCATGACGTGCTCGACCATCAAGACGGTGACGCCGGTGTCGCGCACCTTGCGTACCAGCTCGACGCCGGTCTTGGCTTCGACCGGCGTCAGCCCGGTGAGCACTTCGTCCAGCAGCAACAGTTTCGGTTCCGTCGCCAGCGCCCGCGCTACCTCGAGCCGGCGCTTTTCAGACGGGACCAGATCGCTGGCCAGCACATTGGCGCGCGGGCCGAGGCCGCAAAATTCCAGCACCTCATGCGCCTTGCGGCGGGCATCGCGCATCACGGTGGTGCGGACCAGCGCGCCGACGATGACGTTGTCGATGACAGTCATGGTCTCGAAACTCTTCACGACCTGAAACGTGCGGCCGATTCCGCGCTGGCAGCGTTCCGCCGCCGGCAACGCGGTGACGTCCTGGCCGTCGAAGATAATCGAGCCTTGGGTGGGCGGCAGCACGCCCGCGATCAGGTTGAACAGCGTCGACTTGCCGGCGCCGTTCGGGCCGATCAGGCCGACGATTTCGCCGCGCCCGACCGAAATCGAGACGTCGCTGTTGGCAATCAGGCCGCCAAAACGCTGCCAGACGCCGCGGGTTTCCAGAAGAGGCGTCGTCATCGGGCCGCCTCCTTACGTTTGAACGAGAACAGGCCGATCAGCCCCTGCGGCCGCGCCAGCGAAATCGCGATGATCAGGCCGCCATAGACGATCAGGTCGACACCACGGCCGGAGCCGCCCATGTAGGAACGCGTCAACTCCGTGAGCGGGATCAGGATGACCGCGCCCAGCATCGGACCCCACAGCGTACCGATACCCCCTAGCACGGCGGGCAAGGCCATCAGCAGCGAGAGCTGAAAGCCCATGATGCTCTCGGGATCGATATAGGAGACGAACTGCGCATAGAAGCTGCCGCCGACCGCAACCAGGAACGCCGAGACCGCCGCCGCACCCATCTTGGAATTGAACACGACCACGCCGAGGCTTTCAGCCGCCTCCGGATTGTCCTTTACTGCGCGCCACCAAAAACCCCATTTGGAATTTTCCAGCCACCAGGTAACGAACCAGGCGACGCAAGCCAACGCCAGCGCGAAGTAGAAGTATGGCAGCTTGCTGCGTGGGAACTGGAATTTCAGCCAGCTGTCGCCGCGCACGGGAATCTCGATGCCCATCGCAGCACCAGCCCAATCCCAGTTGTGAAACAGCAATAGCCCGATCTCGGCGATGACAATGGTGGCGATGACGAAGTAATGTCCGCGCAGCCGGAAACAGGGGTAGCCAAGCGCCATCGCAATCAGCGCGGAGATCACGCCGCCGCCGAGCATGCCGAACCACGGCAGCACGCCGAATTTGGTAAACAGCAGCGCGGTGGTGTAGGCGCCAAGCCCGAAATAGAGCGCGTGGCCGAGCGAGATCTGTCCGCAATAGCCGGAAAGAATGTTCCAGCTCTGCGACAGCGCGCCCCACATCAGCGTCAGCACCATCATGTTCTGGACGTACACGTCCTTGACGAACAGCGGCACGACGGCTGCGATCGCGGCGAGAACACATGCGACGACGAGGTCGCGGCGGCGGCGTTCTGCGAAAGCGGTATCCATCACATCGATCCGAACAGGCCGCGCGGCCGGATGAAGACGACAAGGAGATAGACCGCATAGATGCCGACCGCCTTGAGCGAAGGCGGCAGCAGCAACGCAGTCGTGGCCTCGACGAGGCCGACGATGATGCCGCCGGCGAAGGCGCCGAACACGCTGCCGAAACCGCCGAGCGCCACCGTCACATAGGCGATCAGCGCGAATGAAGCGCCGACATCCGGATAGATGTAGAAGAAGATCGCCATGATCGCGCCTGATAGCCCCACCAGCGCCGCCCCCAGGCCCCAACCCAGCGCGAACACCTTGTTCTTGTCGATGCCGACCAGCGCTACGGCGCCGGCGTCCTCCCGGGTCGCTTCGAGCGCGCGGCCAAAGTCAGTGCGGTTGATGAAGAGATAGAGCGCGCCGAATGCTGTGATCGCGACCAGGGCGCCGACCAGTTGCGGCACCGGCAGGAAGATGCCGGCGACCGAGACGGTCTTGCCGCCGAGCCAGGAATGCGTAACGCTGCGATAGTCCGGCGTGAAAAAGTACTGCGCCAGGCCGCGCATGACGATGGCGAGGCCGAAGGTGGAGAAGATCTGCACCATGCCCGCGTTGGCCTTGGCGCGCACGGCAAAGCGCACGATCAGCAGATAGACGACGGCCCCGAACACGAACAATGCCGCCGCGACCAGCGGCACCGACAGCAACGGGTCGATCGCGAAGAATGCGAACAGGAAGAACGTCGCGTACATCGCGATCATCAGGAATTCGCCATGGGCGAAGTTCACGACGTCCATCAGGCCGAAGATGAGCGCGAGGCCGACGGCGATGAGACCGTAGAGCAGTCCCATGAGGAGGCCGCTCGCCAGGCTTTGGATGATGGTTTCGGCGGTCACCGGGATACCCCCATCGCACGTCGTCCCTGCCTAGTGCGCATTGCGCACGGGCGCAGGGACCCATAACCACTGGAGTCGCATTTGAACGAAGGACGTGAGGCCACGATGAAACCGATGCTCCTCGGCGTATGGGTCCCTGCGCCCGTGCGCAATGCGCACTAGGCAGGGACGACACTGCGTTTGTGATGTCTCGCCAAAAAGCGACGGCCTACTTCATCGGCCAGACGGCTTCGGCGATCGCGGCCTGCGGCGGGAAGATGGTGACGAACTTGCCGCCGATATATTGCAGCAGCACCGGATCGGCGTCGTTGTTCTGACCCAGCTCGTCGAACTTGACGCGCTTCCACGGCATGATGGTCTGTTCGCCCGGGATGTCGGTCGCGACCAGCGCCTCGCGGATCTTCTCGCCGTCGGTCGATTTGGCGCGATTGATGGCTTCCGCCATCACCAGGAGGCCCATGAACTGCCGCGACGTCAGGTCGTTGAAATCCTTGCCCGACTTTTCCTTGAACATGGCGTTGATCTTGCCGACCATCGGCCGTTTGGCCGCGAGGTCGAGCGAGAAGCTGCCGCGCGAGATCACGCCTTCGAGCTTGTCGCCGACCGCATCATACAGCGCCTTCTCGGAGAAGCCGGCGTTCTGGGCGACGATCGCGTTCGGCTTGTAGCCGAGCTCGGCCATGGTCTTGACCAGCAGGATGCCGTCGGTGGTGTAGCTCGAGGGCATCAGCACGTCGGCGTTCGCCGTCTTGAGCTGCTGCACTTCCGCCGACAATGAGGGAGAATTGGAGCGATACTTGATGTCCGTGACGATCTTGTAGCCGCGATCGCCAGCCAGCTTGATCTGGGTGTTGGCGGAATCGGTGCCGAAGATGGTGTCTTCGTGGAACAGCGACAGCGTGTCGATCTTGGTGCCCTTCTTCTTCATGGCGTCGAAGAAATTGAACATCGCCGCCGAGAACATTTCGTCATGCGGCGCTGCGCGGAAATAGAACTTGAGACCGCGCTTGTGCAGGCTCGGCGAGGAATTGTCGGCCGAGATGAACGGGATCTGGTAGCGCTCGCAGACCTGGCTGACGGTCACCGCGACCGAACTCTGATAGGTGCCGATGACGGCGCAGACCTTCTCCTGCGTGATCAGGCGCTCGGTCTCGGCACGGCCCTTCTGCGGATCGGCCTGGTGGTCGGCGAATACGAGGCGGATCTTGGCGCCGCCGAGGCCGGGCAAGCCTTCGCCTTTCGCCAGCGGCAGATCGAAATCGTGATTCTTGTTGATGATGTCGAGCGCGGTCTCATACGACTTCTGGGCATCGACACCCATCTGGGCGCTGGCGCCGGAGAACGGATAGATCACGCCGATCACCACTTCGGAAGTTTGGGCATGGGCGGCGATCGGGCCGAGCGCTGCGGCAGCAGTGGCTCCAAGCAGTACGTTTCGGCGCGTGATATTCATGGCGATATCCTTTGTTGGATGGCGACTATCGATGAAACGGGCGAAGGTTACGGTAAAGCCTCAATGATCAGCAGGAACTGCATCAAAGCACGGCAAGCGCTTTGTTCCTGAGATCGGTCACCAGCATCAATCCGGGCGCATGCGTAATCGCAAACGGCACCTTCGCGGCCTGGATGACAGATTGCGGGGTCACGCCGCAGGCCCAGAACACCGGAATTTCGTCCGCCTCGACCGGCACCGGATCGCCGTAGTCGGGCTTGGCGAGGTCAGCGATGCCGATCGACTCGGGAAGACCGATATGAACCGGCGCACCGTGCACCGAGGGGAAGCGCGAAGTGATCTGCACCGCGCGGATCGCGTCCGCCGGCTTGAACGGCCGCATCGTCACCACCATCGGACCGGCAAACGGGCCCGCGGGGCTGCAGGCGATGTTGGTGCGGAACATCGGCACGCGCACATCGCGCTCGATATGACGGATCGGCAGACCTTCCTCCAGCAGCGCCTCCTCGAAGGAGAACGAGCAGCCGAGCACGAAGGCGACGAGATCGTCGCGCCAGTGCGCCATGATGTCGGTCGGCTCCTCCACGATTTCGCCGTCGCGCCACACGCGATAGCGCGGCAGGTCGGTGCGGATGTCGAGGTCGATGCCGAGCGCGGGAATGCGGGGGTCACCGACCTCGGACATGCCGATGATCGGGCACGGTTTGGGATTGAGCTGGCAGAAGCGATGAAAAGCGCCCGCGAATTTTTCCGGCAGGATGGCGAGGTTGCCCTGGACGAAGCCGTTGGCGACGCCCGCGGTGTGATGGGCCATGCCGTTGCGGCAGGCATGCCGGGCCGCCACGCTCGGCGATAAATCCGCCGTATCGTGACCGCGTGTTTCCGTCCTCGCCAAGCTGGTCATCGTTGTCCCCGCTTCCATTCTTGTCGACATCTACTCCCGCATATGGCTATGATAATGTCTAATCGTCTTTTTTAATCAAGTTCGATAAATAAAAATTATCAACCTGCGACCAGAGGGTGCATGACTGATTTCAAGGCAATTGAGACCTTCATGTGGGTGGTCACGCTCGGCAGCTTCCGCGGCGCGGCGCAGAAGCTCAACACCACCCAGCCCGCGATCTCGCAGCGGATCGCCCAGCTCGAGCGCGAGGTGGGTGTAAAACTCCTGCAGCGCGACCGCCGCATGGTGCTGCCGACGCCGAGCGGACGGCAGTTGATGGTCTATGCCGAGAAGCTGATCGGGCTGCGCTCGGAAATGCTGGCCGTGGTCGGCGACCGCTCGGCGATGCGCGGCGTGCTGCGGCTCGGCGTCGCCGAGACCATCGTGCATACCTGGCTGCCGCAGCTGATCAAGAGCGTCAATCACGCCTATCCGAACCTCTCGCTCGAGATCGAGGTCGACATTACCTCGAACCTGCGCACCCGGCTCCTCGCACAGGAAATCGAACTCGCTTTCGTGCTCGGACCGCTGACGGCTCCGATGGTCAACAACCGGCCGCTGTGCGATTATTCCGTGGGCTTTCTGGCGAGCCCGTCGCTCGGCCTCGGCAAGCAGGCGTTGACCCTGCACGATCTGGCGAAATTTCCGATCATCACCTTTTCGCGCCGGACCCAGCCCTACGAGATCGTGCGCTCCCTGTTCAACCGCCCTGATCTGCCGCCGATACGCCTGCATGCCAGCGCCTCGCTCGCAACCGTCATCCACATGGCGATCGAAGGCCTCGGCATCGCCCTGATACCTACCGCGATTGTCGAGAGCGACATGGCGGACGGGCGGTTGCAATTGTTGTCGACCAATCTGCAGCTGGCCCCGCTGACATTCTCGGCAAGCTGGCTCGCCTCCCCCGACACGGTCGCGGTGGAGCGCGTGGTCGAACTCGCCGCCAGCCTTGCGCGCGGCGGCGTCATTGTTGACGCGCCGCGCGAGGCGCGTCATTGACAAAGCGCGCCTCGCGTATCGTCTGAACTTCGGAACGGTCAATGACAAAAATCGCCTCCAACCTGCAAATCGATTCCGCCCGCCTTTGGGACACGATTCACGAAACCGCCAAATTCGGCGCCACCCCGAAAGGCGGCGTGCGGCGGCTGACGCTGGGGCCTGAGGACAAGCAGGTGCGCGACTGGTTCCGCGCGCGTTGCGAGGCCGCGGGGCTGGAAGTCCATGTCGATGCACTGGGTTCGATGTTCGGCCTGCGCAAGGGCCGCGACATGTCGAAGGCTCCGATCGGCCTCGGCTCCCACCTCGACACGCAGCCGACCGGCGGCAAATATGACGGCGTGCTCGGCACGTTGGCCGCGCTGGAGGTGGTCCGTACGCTCAACGATGCCGGGATCGAAACCGAGACGCCGATCTGCATCTGCAACTGGACCAATGAGGAAGGCTCGCGGTTTGCGCCAGCGATGATGGCGTCGGCGGCTTACGTCGGCGATTTCACCACCGACGACATTTTGTCGCGTAAGGATGCCGAGGGCGTCACGGTGGCGCAGGCGCTCGACAGCATCGGTTACCGCGGCGCGACCCCGGTGGGGACGCAGAAATTCTCAGGCTTCGTCGAACTGCACATCGAACAGGGGCCGATTCTCGAGGCGGAAAACAAGACCATCGGCGTGGTCGATTCCGGCCAGGGCGTGCTCTGGTATGACGGCAAGATCACCGGTTTCGAAAGCCATGCCGGCTCAACGCCGATGCCGCTGCGGCGCGACGCGCTGGCGACGCTGTCGGAAATCGTGCTGGCGATGGAAGCGATTGCCAGGAAGCACGGCCCCAAGGCCGTCGGCACCGTCGGCGAGGCGGTGATTGCCAACCCCTCGCGCAACGTCATTCCCGGCGAGATCGCCTTCACGGTCGACTGCCGCAGCGCGGATGCCGCCATCATGGACGTGCTGGATAAGGATTTGCGCGCTGCTATTGCCGAAATCGCATCGCGGCGCAAGGTCGAGGTCCAGTTCGATCTGATCTGGCGCAAGCCGCCGACGCATTTCGATCCCAAACTGGTGGACGCGGTGGAGAACGCCGCGAAGATGCTGGGGCTTTCCCATCGCCGCATCACCTCCGGCGCCGGCCACGATGCCTGCAACCTCAACACCGTGATGCCGGCGGCGATGGTGTTCGTGCCCTGCAAGGACGGCATCAGCCACAACGAACTGGAAGACGCTACCCAGGCCGATTGCGCGGCGGGCGCCAATGTGCTGATGCATACCGTGCTGGCGCTGGCCGGCGTCGCATCCTGATAAATAGAGCCTGATAAATAGAACTTGGGGAAATGCCATGCGTGGAGTTTTCGTTGACGCCAATGAATCGCTGGCCGTGATCTTCGAGCGGCTGGAGAAATCAGGCGATCCCAAGGTCGTAATCCACCGGAACCCCGACATCACCTCGGATCAGTATCCTGCGATACTCGACGGCGCCGAGATCGCGATCGTCGATCACACCGCACTGCCAACGGATGTCGCGAAGAAGTGCACGGGCTTGAAGCACGTCGTGTTTCTCGGCACCGGCGCACGCAGCTACATGAACCCGGAAGAGCTCGCCGGGCTCGGGATCGAAGTACATCTGATCAAGGGCTATGGCGATACCGCCGTGGCGGAATGCGCTGTCGCGCTGATGTGGGAGGGCGCGCGCGGGCTCGCCAAGATGGACCGCGGGATCCGCGCCGGCAACTGGCTGCGTGACGACGGCATGCAGCTGACGGGCAAGACGCTGGGCCTGATCGGCTTCGGCGGTATCGCCGCCGAGGTCGCCCGCATCGCGATCGGCTCAGGCATGCGTGTCGTCGCCTGGAATCGTTCGCCGAAGAAGCATCCGAAGGTCGAGTTCGTCGATCTCGACGAATTACTGACCGAGAGCGACGTCGTTTCGATCCATCTGCTGTTGAACGACGAGACGCGCGGACTGATCTCGGCCGCCTGCATCGAGGCCATGAAGCCCGGCGTCATCCTGGTCAATACCGCGCGCGGCGCAATCGTTGATGAAAAGGCGATGATCGATGCGTTGAAGTCTGGCCAGATCCGCCATGCCGGTCTGGATGTCTTCAACATCGAGCCGCTCCCGGCGGATCATCCGCTCACGAAACTGGAGAACGTGACGCTGTCGGCGCATTCGGCGTTCCGCACGCCGGAGGCGAGCGAGAATTTGATGCGCGCGGCGTGGGAGCACTGCCGGCGGATCGTGAAGGGAAAATAGCAGCACCGAGGATACGCGTTTGAACCGACCGGCGCCGCCTCGCGACAACAGACAGCGTCGCGGCCCGCGGCCGCCCATGAGGTTCACATGCTGTCACTGCTCAAGAAACCGTTATTCAATCGCGGCAAGCCTGCAGACCCCACTGGTTCCCACCTGCAACGGCTCGCCATCTACGAACAGGAGCTTGGCGAACGCGAATATACGTTCAGCGACGCCAGCGATCGCCGCATCGACGTGCACGCCTTTGGCCGCGATTTCGTGCCGGATTGCGAAGAGGGTTCGGATGAAGGCTACGTTCTTCTGACCAATGGCATGAGCGAACATCGCATGGCCGTACCGGATCAGGCAGAGGCGAAGGTTCGCGCCGAGCTGATGTGGTACGTCCGCGAAGCCACACCGGAAGTCAGCGCTACGCTGCGCTGGCTCGCCACGGTGCCGCTCCTCGATAGCACCTGGTTCGGGTTCGGACACAGGGTGCCGATGCCGGAGCCGCCTATGCCGGACACGGACTTCAAGACATTCCTGTTCCTCACGCCGGTCATTACCCCGGACCAGCGTATCGCGGAGCAGCTTTCGATCGCGGGAGACGCGATAGAGATACTGACCGTGAACCTGATCTCCGACCGCGAGTACGGGCTGATCAAGAACGAGGGTATCGGCGCGTTTCTCGATCTTCTCGACGAGAATGATTACCCGCCGATTTTCGATCCGTCGCGGAAATCGTACGTGTAATTTTGACGTAGACGATCGCTGTCCCTTCTCCCCTTGTGGGAGAAGGTGCCGAAGCGAAGCGCAGGCGAATGAGGGGTTCTCTCCGCGGAGACAGACCCCTCATCCGTCTCGCTGCCGCTGCGCGTCCATAGCCGATGCAAAGCATCGGCGTCCTATTTTAGTACGGCGGCCAACGGCCGCCTATGCCACCTTCTCCCACAAGGGGAGAAGGAAGAACTCAGTCCACCATCTCCGCCACTGCCTTGCCACACGCCGCCGTGTCGGCATTGCCGCCGAGATCCCGCGTCCGCAACGTGCGTTCGCCCAGCGTGCGTTCGATCGCACCGACGATCGAGGCAGCAGCCTGCTTCTCGCCGAGATGCTCCAGCATCATCGCGCCGGACCAGATCATGCCGATCGGGTTGGCGATGCCCTGGCCTGCGATGTCGGGCGCCGAGCCGTGCACCGGCTCGAACACCGACGGGAAATTGCCTTCCGGGTTGATATTGCCCGACGGCGCGATGCCGATAGTGCCGGTGCAGGCGGGGCCAAGGTCCGAGAGGATGTCGCCGAACAAATTGGAGCCGACCACGACGTCGAACCAATCCGGATGCAGCACGAAGTTCGCGGTGAGGATGTCGATGTGGTACTTGTCCCACTTCACCTTGGGATAGTTCTTCGCCATCGCCTCCACGCGCTCATCCCAATAGGGCATCGTGATCGAGATACCGTTGGACTTGGTCGCCGAGGTCAGATGCTTCTTCGGGCGTGACTGCGCCAGATCAAAAGCAAATTTCAAGATGCGGTCGACGCCAACGCGCGTCATCACGGTCTGCTGCGTCACGAATTCACGGTCGGTGTCCGGGAACATGCGGCCGCCGACGGAAGAATACTCGCCCTCGGTATTTTCGCGCACCACCCAGAAATCGATATCGCCGGGCTTGCGGTTGGCGAGCGGCGACGGCACGCCGGGCATCAGCCGCACCGGACGCAGATTGACATATTGATCGAATTCACGCCGGAATTTTATGAGCGAGCCCCACAGGGAAATGTGATCCGGAATTTTGGCGGGCCAGCCGACCGCGCCGAAATAAATCGCGTCGTGCTTGCCGATCTTCGCCTTCCAGTCCTCCGGCATCATCTCGCCGTGCTTTTCGTAATAGTCCCAGGACGCGAAGTCGAAATGATCGAAATGAACGGACACACCGTGCTTTTTCGCCGCCGCCTCCAGCACGCGCAGGCCTTCCGGGACCACTTCCTTGCCGATACCGTCACCGGGAATGACCGCGATCCGATATTGCTTTTTGGCGCTCATCGAGAGTTTCCTTGTTGTCTTGTCAGGCGGCTAATGCCGGTTATTTGATTGCCTTGCAATGGACCAAACCTGCCGCCTGCGCAACGCTGCACTGCAATGTTGACCGCCATGTCGCCGCAAGTCTAACAATTTGCGGCCCCCTCTTCCTGCCTCCCTCACCGAAGCGAGAAATCCCATGGATCTGCACCTGCGCGGCAAGCGTGTCCTGATTACCGGCGCCTCCAAGGGCATTGGCGCGGCCGCGGCCGAAGCCTTTGCCGAAGAAGGCTGCGACGTCATGCTGGCCGCCCGCAACGGCGAGCAGTTGAAGGCCCTCGCGGAGCGGCTGCGTTCGGCGCACCAGATCGGCGCGACCGCCCATGTCGCGGACCTGCGCAAGCCCGACGACATCGCCAAGCTCGTCAAGGACGCGGCCGACATCGACATCCTCGTCAACAATGCCGGCGATATCCCGGGCGGCTCGATCGACAAGATCGACGAGGCGACCTGGCGCCATGCCTGGGAGCTGAAGGTGTTCGGCTATATCAACCTCACCCGCGCGATCTATGCGCAGATGAAGGCGCGTGGGCACGGCGTCATCGTCAACGACATTGGTGCGGCCGGCGAAAAGTTCGACGCCAACTACATCTGCGGCAGCGCCGGCAACGCGGCCCTGATGGCCTTCACCCGCGCGCTCGGCGGCAAGAGCCTCGCCGACAATATCCGTGTGGTCGGCATCAATCCCGGCCCTGTCGGCACCGACCGTCACGTCACGCTCCTGAAGACCCGGGCCAAGAACCAGTTCGGCGACGAGAACCGCTACAAGGAATTCCAGAAAGGCATGCCGCTCGGCCGCCCTGCGCATGCGCGCGAGATCGGCGACCTCATGGCGTTCCTGGCGTCGGATCGATCGGGGTACACGTCGGGGGTGATCTACACGGTGGATGGTGGGTATACGGCGGGGTGGTAACCCGCGGGGCCACATACTCGACTCATGCCGAGGAGCCGCGCAATTGCGCGGCGTCTCGAGGATGGGCCACAAGCGGACGAAAACAAGAGCAAGGAGTAAGCGGCGTGAGTCTTGCTTTGAGTACAGCGTAACAGGAAGGAGCTTCGTCAATGTCTGAGGCTGTACGCGGCCTATTCGACCGGTGGGAGCGAGTTTGGCATGAGGGCCAATACGATCTGATCCCGAGTTGCGTCGGATCGCACTACATCCGGCATGACGAAAAGGACGACCGGACGGTGACGCGGGAGGCCTACGCGGCGGAACTCGCAGCTATCCACAAGGAGCGACCGGGCACCCGCGTCGTCGTGTACGATCACTCATTCACAGATGACCGTGCGTGGTTTCGCTTCTCGTTCGTGTGGCCTGATCCCACAACTGGCGAGCGCCGCAGCCGGGCGGGGATGCAAAGCTACCGGATCGAGGGCGGCAAGCTCGCCGAGACCTGGATTACGCTACTCCCACCAGGCACCGCATGGACGGATGCCACTGCCCAGGAGCGTTGGACGGTGAAGCGTCCTGTCTGATCCATCCTTGTCAGTATGCAATTCCTTGCCATGAGGGTCGGACAGGCGTCAGTGCGGCTAATTCTGGCCGGTCGTTCGCTCGAACAATTGCCGGATCAGCGTCGTGATCCGTCCCCTCGGCGACATCATTTCGTGCATGATGGTGAAATGGTTCGCACCCGGAATTTCCTCATACGTCACCGGCAAGCCATGTCTGGCACGGTGGCCGGCGAAGTCTGCGGTCTGCTTGCGCAATAGCGGCAGCTCGGCGCTGCCGACCACCAGCGACAGCGGTTTTGGCGGACCACCTTCCTGCATCATCGGCGAGTTGCGGTGAGAGGTTGCCTCATCGGCCCTCAGCTTTTCGTTGAGGTAGCTGTGGCGGATCGGCTCAAGGTCGTAGATGCCTGATATGGCCATGCCTGCCCTCACCTTCGGATGCGACAGCACCATCGAGGTAAGATGCCCGCCGGCGGACCAGCCGGAAACCACGATGCCTCCGGCCGCGGCACCCAGCGCAGGCAATTGCCCGGAGAGGAAATCAATGCCGGCGTGGATTTCGGCGACGATTTCGTCCAGCGCAGCCTCCGGCGCCAGCGTATAGCCGATCAGCGCGACATTGATGCCATGCGCCATCGGACCTTCGGTAACGACGGTGAAGACTTCCTTGGCCCGCGCCTGCCAGTAGCCGCCGTGAATGAACAGCAGCGTCGGCGCGTTGTCGGCGGCCTTCAGGAAATCGATCCGGTTGCGCTCGCGCGGGCCATAGCGCAGGTCGAGATGCCCGGGGAAACGCTTGCGCATCGCGGCAGAGCGCTGCTCCCAGCCGGCGACCATCTCCAAGCTGCCGGGCGCGGCGACGGCATTATTAAGGCCGAGGTCACGCGCCTCCTGGCTCATCGCGCGCCAGTCCAGCGCGGAAAACAATGTCGTCATGCAGATATCTCCAGTCGGCTACGACTCTGGTGCGTTTCCACTTTGCCAAAAAATGTTCTACAGCACCACCTGCAATCAAGAAACGGAAACGAACGGAGAGTGCGAAGTGGCGGATCAGGGGCTGGTGCGTGAGACGGCGTGTGCCATCGTCGGCAAACTGAAATCGGGCGAAGTTACCCCACTCGACCTGCTCGACGTGCTGGAAAAACGCATCGCCGAAGTCGACGACAAAGTCAACGCGCTGCCGACGCTGTGCTTCGATCGTGCCCGCAAGCACGCCGCCGCGCTGATGAAGAAGCCGGCCAGCGAACGCGGGCTGCTCGCCGGCCTTCCGATCCCGATCAAGGACCTGACCAGTGTCGCCGGCGTCCTGACCACGCAGGGTTCGCCGATCTACAAGGATAATATCCCGGCGAAGTCGGATATCCTGGTCGAGCATCTCGAAAACAATGGCGGGGTGGTCTACGCCAAGTCGAACACGCCGGAATTCGGCGCCGGCGCCAACACCTTCAACGAAGTGTTCGGCCCGACCCGCAATCCCTGGGACACGTCACGCTCCGCAGCCGGCTCCTCGGGCGGTGCGGCGGTGGCGCTCGCCACCGGCACGGCATGGCTGGCGCACGGCTCCGACATGGGCGGCAGCTTGCGCAGCCCGGCGAGCTTCTGCGGCATCGTCGGCATGCGGCCGAGCATCGGCCGCATCGCACGCACGATAGCCGCGGCGGTCGATCGCAATCTCGGCGTCCAGGGCCCGATGGCGCGCAATGTCGAGGATCTCGCGCTGCTGCTCGATGCCATGAGCGGCGAACATCCGGCCGATCCGCTGTCGCTGCCCGTGCTGCCGACGTCGTTTCTGTCCGCCGCGCGTTCCGGCAGCAAGCCGCAGCGCGTCGCCTATTCGCCCGATCTCGGCATCACGCCGGTCGATCCTGAAGTCGCGGCCGTCACCCGCAAGGCCGCGCAGCGCTTTGCGGAAGCGGGCGCGATCGTCGAGGAAGCCCATCCCGACCTGCGCGAGGCCCATGAATGTTTCCACGTGCTGCGCGCGTTCGATTTTGCGCTGTCAAAGGCGGCGCTGTTACGCTCGAAGCGCAACCTGCTCAAGCCCGAGGTGATCTGGAACATCGAGGAAGGCCTGAAGCTGACGGTCGAGCAGCTCGAACGCGCCGAAGCACAGCGCGTCGCCATGACCGCGCGCACGCTGGAATTTTTCGACAAATACGATCTATTGCTCGCGCCCGCCACGATCGTACCGCCCTTCCCGGTCGAGAACCGCTACGTCGCCGAATGCGCCGGCAAGAAGTTCGACAATTACGTCGAATGGCTCGGCATCGTCTATGCGATCACGCTGGTGTGTTGTCCTGCGCTGTCGCTGCCGTGCGGATTTACCGCCTCCGGCCTGCCGGTCGGGCTGCAGGTGGTGGCGCCACCGCGCGGTGAGGCGCAGTTGCTGGCGGGGGCCAAGGTGCTTGAGGATATTCTCGGCATGCGCGGCGCGACACCAATCGATCCACGGGCGCCGAAATAAAGATAATTTGAAGGGTCCGTGATCCCGGTCTCGCGTATGCATCCAACCCCTCGGTGTCCATTGAAGGGAACCGGGCGCGTCTTGCGGCCGTTAGCAGTGCTGGTCAAAGAGGCGAACTGATCCGGAATAAAGGGATCGCAATCGCCCTGGAGGTCGGCCATGACGGATCAAGCCATCAACTCCGCCGACGATCATTTAGACATCAAGGACGTGAAACGGCGGATCAAGGCGATCTTCATCGGCTCGATCGGCAATCTCGTCGAATGGTATGATTTCTACGCGTACACCGCGTTCGCGCTGTATTTCGCGCCGGCGTTCTTTCCGAACAGCGATCCGGTGGTGCAGCAGCTCGACGCCGCAGTGTTGTTCGCTGCAACTTTCCTGATGCGTCCGCTCGGCGGCTGGCTGTTCGGTTTCATCGCCGACCGCTATGGGAGGCGATTGTCGCTGACGCTCTCGGTGATCTGCATGTGCTTCGGTTCGTTGATCATCGCGGTGACGCCGACCTATGCCACGATCGGGATTGCCGCTCCCGCCATCCTGGCGCTGGCGCGCATCATCGAGGGCTTGAGCCTCGGCGGCGAATACGGCGCCAGCGCGACCTACCTGACCGAAGTCGCCGACCCCAGGCACCGCGGATTCTATTCAAGCTTTCAGTATGTCACCCTGATCGGCGGCCAGCTCACCGCGATCATGGTGTTGCTCCTGCTGCAGAAGGTGTTTCTCACCCCGGAAGAACTGAAGGAGTGGGGCTGGCGAATCCCCTTCGTGATCGGCGCCCTGCTCGCGATCTTCGCCGCCGTCATGCGGCGCAATCTGCATGAAACGGAAGCGTTCGAGGAAGCCAAGAAAGTCAGCAAGCCCTCGGGATCGATCCGCGGCCTGTTGAAGTATCCGCGCGAATTGCTGCTGGTGGTTGGCCTCACCGCGGGAGGTACCGCGGCGTTCTATACCTTCACCACCTACATGCAGACCTTCGTCAAGCTGTCCGTCGGACTCACCGAGGACCAGACCACGTTCGTGATCTTCGGCTCGCTGATCTTTGCAACCCTGTTGCAGCCGATCTATGGCGGCCTCTCCGACCGCATCGGCCGCAAGCCACTGCTGATTTTCTTCGGGCTCGCCGGCACGCTGGCGACGGTCCCGATCCTGACCACGCTGAAGGAGGCCAGGTCGCCGTTCACGGCCTTTCTGCTGATCTGCGCCGCCTGGATCTTCGTTGCCGGCTACACCTCGATCAACGCCGTCGTGAAGGCCGAATTATTCCCGACCAATGTCCGCGCGCTCGGCGTCGGCCTGCCCTACGCCATCACGGTATCGCTGTTCGGCGGCACGGCGCCGGCGGTCGCGCTCTATTTCAAGACGCTGGGGCATGAGGACTGGTTCTATTATTATCTTAGCGGCATGATCTTCCTCTCGCTCATCATCTATGCGACGATGCGCGACACCAAGCATGCCTCCGCAATGCATCGCCACGAGTGACCGGTTCCGATATGGTCGACGAGAACGAGCCGCCGCCGGAAAGCAAGCTGACGCGCAGCAAGGCTCGCTGGGCGCGCGAGGGAAAATTCCTCACCGGCAAGATTTCGCGGCCCGAAGAAGCGCGCCTGCCGCCGGGCCAGCACCTGACGAAGGATTGGCCGACGCTCGATCTCGGACTGACCCCGAACATTTCACGCGAGCGCTGGCGGCTCGATGTTTACGGCGCGGTCGAGAAGCCGATCTTCTGGGATTTCGCGCAGTTTTCCGCGCAGCCGCAGAGCAAGTTCATATCCGACATTCACTGCGTCACCACCTGGTCGCGCTACGACAATCACTGGGAGGGGTTGGCAACCCGCGATCTCCTCGATGCCTGCCGGCCGCGCGAGGAGGCGCGGTTCGTGGTGCTGCATTCGCATGACGGCTACACCACCAATCTGACGCTGGAGGATTTCGCCGCCGCGGACGCCATCCTCGTCCATAGCTGGTCGGGCGCGCCGCTCGAGCAGGAGCATGGCGGCCCGGTGCGGCTGGTGGTGCCGCATCTCTATTTCTGGAAAAGTGCGAAGTGGCTGCAGAGCATCGAGTTTCTGGCTGAGGATGCGCCGGGCTATTGGGAAGTGCGCGGCTATCACAACCGCGGTGACCCCTGGGCTGAGCAGAGATATTCCGGAGACTAAGCCGCAACATTTGATTGGGGAGAACGCCCGTGCCGACTGAACGCTTCCAATTCACCGGTGAAGGCGGCCATCAGCTTGCCGCTGCGCTGGACACACCGGATGGTCCGGTGCAGGCCTACGCGCTGTTCGCGCATTGCTTCACCTGCGGCAAGGACGTGCTGGCCGCGAAACGCATCGCGACCGCGCTGGCCGCCAAAGGGATTGCGGTATTGCGTTTCGACTTTACCGGGCTCGGCTCCAGCGAGGGCGAATTTGCAAATTCGACCTTCACTTCCAACGTCGCCGATCTTGTCCGCGCCGCCGACCATCTGCGTGAAACGCGCGGAACGCCTGCGATTCTGATTGGACACAGCCTCGGCGGCGCCGCGATCCTTGCCGCCGCAGAAAAGATTCCGGATGCGAAAGCGGTCGTGACGATCGCCGCGCCCGCCGATCCCGCACACGTCACCCATCTCTTTGGAGATCGCATCGAGGACATCCGCAAGCACGGCAAGGTGGAGGTCCAGCTCGCCGGCCGGCCGTTCCACATCAAGCGCGAATTCCTCGACGATATCGCCGAACATGGCCTGATGGCGCATGTCGCGAAGCTTCACAAGGCGCTGCTGATCATGCAGTCGCCGACCGACGACACCGTCGGGATCGACAATGCAACGAAGATCTTCGTCGCGGCCAAACATCCCAAGAGCTTTGTTTCGCTGGCGGGCGCCGACCATCTTTTGAGCGGCAAGCGCGATGCCGCCTATGTCGCCGACGTCATCGCCGCATGGGCTGAGCACTATATCGAGCCCGCCGCCGTGCAGCCCGCCGCCGCGAGCGAGGCGCCCCGCAACGTCGTGGTGCGCGAGACCCGCAACAGCAAGTTCCAGCAGACCGTGACAACAGGCCCGCATCAGATGCTGGCGGATGAACCGGTTGCCGCCGGCGGCCAGGACAGCGGACCCGGGCCTTATGATTTCGTGCTGGCGGGCCTGGGCGCCTGCACCTCGATGACGATGCGGATGTATGCCGACCGCAAATCGCTGCCGCTCGATCGCGTCACCGTGACGCTGAAGCACAGCAAGGTTCACGCAATAGACTGCGAGGAATGCGAAACGCGGGAGGGCATGCTGGACCAGATCGACCGCGTGATCTCGATCGAGGGCACGCTCGACGCCGATCAGCGCAAGCGATTGATGGAGATTGCCGACAAGTGTCCGGTGCACCGGACGCTCACCTCGGAAATCCGCATCGTGACGAAGGCGGCGGATTAGGCCGCCGCCAGCGGGCGGACGCGGAGCGCGCCGCGCAGCCCTGCGGCGGCGCCGACCAAAATACCGGCGAAGGCAATCAGCGACGCCAGCGCCAGCGTGGAAAATCCCGTCAGCCCCTGCCCGATCGAGCAACCGAACGCCATCACACCGCCCGCGCCCATCAATGCCGCGCCGCCGCCGGATCGCAGCATGTGGCGCGGCGATTGAAAGCCCTCAAGCTGAAAGCGACCGGTCAGCAGCGCCGTGACGAGGCTGCCGGCAAGCACACCGAACACCGTGACGATGCCGAAATTCAGCGTCGATCCCGTCGACAGCATGACATACTGTAGTGCGTCCGCGATCGGCGCGATGAAGGTAAGCGAGGTCACCGGCGTCGGATTGAAATCGTCGGCGCCGAGATAGCCGGTCGCGAACCAGCCGGCCGCCACCAGCAGGCCGACCGCGAGACCCGCGGCGAGCTGGCCCGGCGAGCGCCGGAACGCAGGATGCGCAAAGGCGAAGATGATCAGCGCCGCCGAGATGATCGAGGCCGCCAGCATCCGCGCGGCCGTTGCGCTCAAGCCTGCCGCCGCAAGCAGCGCGGGCACCGAGTTTGCCGTGGCGGTGGTCTGCGATGCGCCGACCATCGCGATGCGCGCCGGCGCGATCAGGCCCTTCAGCGTCATCTGGGCGAAGATCGCCAGCACGACCACCACCACGAAAGAACGGAGATTGCCGCGCCCGAGCAGCACCAGCGCGCGTGAACCGCAGCCGTTCGAGAGCACCATGCCGTAGCCGAACAAGAGGCCGCCGAAGAACATCACCGGCGCGGAGAAAGATGACTGCAGATAGATCGATTTGCCGATATCGGCGAGGCCTGCCGCCGTCAGCAACTGCGTCCCTGCGACGGCTACGCCGATCGCCAGTGCATAGGTGCGCACCAGCCGGCCATCGCCTTCCGCCCAAAAGCCCCGCAGACTGCTGAGCAGGCAAAACCCGCTCAACAATCCGACCGATCCATAAACGAGACCGATCAGCAGTCCGCTGATGACGACAATATTGGCACTGTCCAGCACCGGCATTTCCCCAGTCTTCTCGCGCGGCCGTCCGGCCGTCATCGCTTAAATAGGAAGCAATTTCCGTGCTGCTATTACGTTGGAAGCATGGGGCCGTCCACGGCCTGCCGATGCAGAGAATTAATCTCTCGCGCAGCCCAGCAATCGGGGAATAAAACCGTTGTCGCCGACCATGGCGGGAGAGATTAATTTCCGCGAGGCCTAGGCCTAGGGTCGCAGGATCACGCGATCGCGCGACGAACCGGCCACGGCGATAAATGCCGCCTTGGCCTGATCCAGCGGATAGATCGCGTTCGGCTTGATCGGGAACGGCTTGAGATGCCCGCCCGCGAAGCCGGGGCCGAGTTCCCTCAGCACCGCGCCGGTCGCGACCGACGACAGGCCGAGCGTATCGATGCCCACGTAAGTGTGCTGGCCGCGATAGAACTCCAGGATGTTGAACTGCACGATGCGGTCCACCGCGGCGATCAGGATCTGCCGCCCGCGCAAGCCAAGCGATTTGTGCGCGGCCTCGAAATAGGGATCGCCGACCGTGTTGAACACGATGTCGGCGCCCTTGCCATTAGTGAGTTCGCGCACGCGCGCCGCAACGTCGGTCGCGGAGGCATCGACGACATCGACGGGAGAATTGGCGTGGCCTTCATAGGGCTCGCTCCTGCGGACGACGCCGATCACCCGCGCGCCGTGCCAACTCGCGATCTGTGTCGCCGCCTGCCCGACCTTGCCGTTGACGCCCATCACCAGCACGGTCTCGCCCGCCTTGGGAATGCCGGCGCGGCGCAGGCCTTCCATCGCGGTGACAAAGGGCACGCCGATGCCGGCGGCCTCCTCCCAGGAAAGGCTGTTCGGCTTCTCAACGGACGCTTCCGCCTCGACCACCAGATGCGTGGCATGGGTGCCGTCGCGGCGGATGCCGAGGTCGCCGGACGAGCCGAACACCTCGCGCCCGATCCAGCCCTGCGGACCGTCGATCACGACGCCCGCATAGTCGCGGCCCGGCGTGCGCGGAAATACGGCGTAAGGCATCAGCCCGGTTGCGGCCTTCACGTCCGATGGGTTGACAGCGGCGGCCTTGACCTCGATCAGCAGATCATTCTCGCCGCACGACAAAGCCTGCGTCTCGACGACTGGCGCGAGCGAAGCGGCATCAGCGGCCTTTGCCGGCAGGCGAACACAGCGCGCCTGGACCGTGGCAGATCGAAGATCGGGCTTCTCGGCAAATGACATCAGGCATTCCTGCTGGCTTCTAAGCAGCAGGAGTTACCCTTTCGGCCGCTTGTCGTAAACACGTTTCGCCTTGCCGAGTGAACGTTCCAGCGTGTCCGGGGCCACAGCCTTGATGCGTGCGGTGATGCCGATGGTGTTCTTGATGAAGACCGCGACCTTTTCGGCATGCGCGGGCAGCCCGCTGCCGTCCCAGCTTTCGGGGCGGGCTTCGGCGAGCACGGTCATCTCGTCCATGCGACCCTCGCGCGTCAGCTCGATGATGAAGTGCCCGCCGCACCAATCGGTCGCCAGCAGCGCTTCCTCGATCTGGGTCGGGAATACGTTGACGCCGCGCAGGATGATCATGTCGTCGGAACGGCCCGTCACCTTCTCCATGCGCCGCATGCCCGGCCGTGCGGTGCCGGGCAACAGCCGCGTCAGGTCGCGGGTACGGTAGCGGATGATCGGAAAGCCCTGCTTGGTCAGCGAGGTGAAGACCAACTCGCCCTTCTCGCCGTCAGGCAGCACGGCGCCGGTCTCGGGATCGATCACCTCGGGATAGAAATGATCCTCCCAGATATGCAGACCGTCCTTGGTCTCCACGCATTCCTGCGCCACGCCCGGCCCGATCACTTCCGAAAGGCCGTAAATATCCGTCGCATCCATGTCAAAGGTCTGCTCGATCTCGGCGCGCATTGCGTTGGTCCAGGGCTCGGCGCCGAAGATGCCGAACTTCAGCGACGATTTGCGCGGATCGAGCCCCTGCTTCTTGAACTCATCCGAGATCGCCAGCATGTAGCTCGGCGTCACCGTGATGATGTCGGGCTTGAAGTCGTTGATCAGTTGCACCTGCCGCTCGGTCATGCCGCCGGAAACCGGCACCACCGTGCAGCCGAGCCTTTCGGCGCCGTAGTGCGCACCGAGGCCGCCGGTGAACAGGCCGTAGCCATAGGCGTTGTGCATCAGCATGCCGGTACGGCCGCCTGCGGCGCGGATCGAGCGCGCCATCACATCAGACCAGATGTCGATGTCTCCTTGCGTATAGCCGACCACGATCGGCTTGCCTGTCGTGCCCGAGGACGCATGGACGCGGACCAGCTTTTCGCGCGGCACCGCGAACATGCCAAAGGGGTAATTGTCGCGGAGGTCGGTCTTCACCGTGAACGGGAATCTGGCGAGATCGGAGAGCTGCCTGAAATCGGACGGATGCATGCCGGCCGCATCGAAGGCCTTCCGGTAATGCCCGACGTTGTCGTAGGCGTGCTTGAGCGACCAGGCGAGACGCCTGGTCTGCAGCGCCATGATCTCGTCGCGCGAGGCGCGCTCGGCCTCGTCCAATTCAGCGCCGTAACCGCTTCCGCTGGATTTCAATCTTGCCATGGCCATGGCGTTTCCCTTCTCGCTAATTTTGTGTGGCTCCGTTGTCCGCAACCGGCAGCCACGTTCCGGCGATGGTGCGGGAATGGCCGCGGAATTCGGCGATCACGACATCGCCAGCGGTGACGCGAACGTCGTAAATCCCGGACCGTCCGTTGCGCGAAACTTCCCGCGCGGTCGCGACCAGCACGTCGCCGAGCTTGCCCGGCCTGATGAAGGCGATGTCGCATTGCGCGGCGACGGCGCGTTCGTTACGGGAGTTGCAGGCAAAGGCGAAGGTGGAATCCGCCAGCAGGAAGATGAAGCCGCCATGGGCGATGCGCTGGCCGTTGACCATGTGCGGCTGCACCGTCATCATCAGCGTCGCCTGCCCGGGCTTCACCTCGACAAGTTTCATGCCGAGGCCCTTGCTGGCGTCGTCTTCCTTCCACATCGCATCCGCGCAGGCGCGGGCGATCTCGTCGGGCGAAAGCGCGACGTTCATAGCGGGTTGCCCGCTCTGCGAGACGGTTCCACGACGTTCTCTCCCTGTGCGTACGGGCCTGTTTGCACGGGCCTCTTTACGTAGTCTCTTAGTGTTGGGACGAAGCACCCGAGGTGTCAACGATCCCGCGATTTTCTAAACGTGGTCGTAGTCCACGACCACCTTGTCCGAACAGGGCCGCGCTTGGCAGGTCAGGATGTATCCCGCCTTCAGCTCCCACGGCTCCAGCGAATAATTGACCTCCATCTGCGCATCGCCCTCGACCAGCTTGGCGCGGCAGGTCGAGCACATGCCGCCCTTGCAGGCGAACGGCAGATCCATGCCGGCGCGCAACGCCGCGTCGAGGATGGCCTCACCTTCAGCGACCGGCACCTCGCGTCGTTTTCCATCGATGATCAAGGACGCCATCGCCCTGGGCGGCGCGGACGCTTCGATCATCTTCTTCGGACGCGGCTTGCCGCCGAACTCGGAGACGAAGCGCTCCACATGAATGCGATCCTCGGCGATGCCGATGTCGCGGCAGGTCGCCTCGATGTCCTCGCTCATGCCCATCGGGCCGCAGATGAAGACGTGATCGACGCTTGAAGCCGGCACCAGCGAGCGCAGCAGCACGCGCACCTTCTCGCCGTCGAGCCGGCCGTGCAGGATCGGAATATCCTGCTCTTCGCCCGAAATGACGTGGAAGAGCGAAAGCTGCTGCATGAAGCGGTCCTTCAATTCCTCCAACTTTTCGAGGAACAGCATGCTCGATGTTGTGCGGTTGCCATAGAACAGGAAGAAGCGGCTATCGGGTTCGCGCGCCAGCACGCCCTTGACGATCGACAGGATCGGCGTGATCCCGCTTCCCGCGGCAAAGCCGACATAGATCCGCGCCTCTTCCGGCGCATGGGCGATGCCGAAGCGACCGGTCGGCGTCATCACATCGAGTTCGTCGCCGCTCTTCAACTCTTCCGCGGCCCAATTGGAGAACGCGCCGCCGTCGACTTTCTTCACGGCGATGCGCAATTCGCCATCGTCAGGGCCGGAACAAATCGAATAGGAGCGGCGTACTTCTTCGCCGTCCATCGTCGTGCGCAAGGTGAGGTATTGCCCTGGCATAAAGCTGTAGTCGCTTTCCAGCTCTTTCGGGATCGCAAACGTCATCGACACTGCGTCGGCCGCTTCGCGGCGGATGTCGTTGACGGCGAGACGGTGAAAGCGCGGTGCGTGGGACATGATTAATGACACTTGAAATAATCGAACGGTTCACGGCAGCTCTTGCAGCGCCACAGCGCCTTGCAGGAGGTCGAGCCGAATTCGGAAAGCAATTCGGTATTCTGCGAGCCGCATTGCGGACAGGCCACCTGCTGCTCGCCGAACAGCGCGCGGCGTGAAGTTGAGGCCTGCGGCGGAGCGATACCGTATTGCCGCAGCTTGCTGCGGCCGTCCTCGCTCATCCAGTCCGTGGTCCAGGCCGGCGACAGCACCGTGCGGACGGTCGGCCGCGCAATGCCGGCGCGCGCCAGCGCGAGCTCGATCTCCAGAGCGATCATGTTCATGGCGGGACAGCCGGAATAGGTCGGCGTGATCGCGACCTCAACGCGGCCGTCATGGACCTCGACCTCGCGCAGCACGCCGAGATCGGCGATGGTGAGCACGGGAATCTCGGGATCGACCACTTGCGCAGCCGCTTCCCAGGCGCGACGGCGCAGATCGCTATCGTTGAGAATGGCCGTTACCATGTCGCCCCCGGAAAGGTCCGCTGCATCGACTGCAGCTCGCTGAGGAGATGGCCGAGATGCTCGCTGTGCCGGCCGCTGCGGCCGCCCTGCTGCATCCAGTCGTTCTTCGGCAACGCAAGCGTCGCCTCGCTAACGACGCCCGTGATCGTCTTCAACCATTGCGAACGCAACGGCGCGGGATCGATCGCGATGCCGGCATCGATCAGCGCGCGCTCGCTGTCGTCGACGGCGAACATCTCACCGGTAAAGGCCCAGAGCTCGTCGATCGCAGATTGAGCGCGGCGGTGGCTTTCCTCGGTGCCGTCGCCGAGGCGGACGATCCATTCCGAACAGTGCCTGACGTGATAGGCGCTTTCCTTTTCCGACTTCGCCGCGATCGCCGCCAGCGTCGGATCGCCGGAGCACATCATTGCCCGCCAATAGAGATCGGCGAAGGTGGCGTAGAAGAATTGCCGCACCATGGTACGCGCGAAATCGCCATTGGGCTGTTCCAGCAACAGCAAATTGCGGTACTGCCTGACGTCGCGGAGATAGGCGAACTTGTCCTCGTCGTTATCCTTGCCCTCGACCTTGGCCGCATAGGAATAGAGCTCGCGCGCCTGGCCAAGCAGATCGAGGCCCATATTGGCGAGCGCCATGTCCTCTTCCAGCATCGGCGCATGACCGCACCATTCCGACAGCCGGTGCCCGAGGATCAGCGCATCGTCGGCGCGGCGCAAGGTGTAGAGCACCAGCGGGGTCTCGGAGACAGAGATGTTGGCGACGATCATTTTCAATCACCTGTTAGCAGTCGTCGTCATTGCGAGGAGCGAAGCGACGAAGCAATCCAGACTTTCTTTGCGGCGCGATGGATTGCTTCGCTGCGCTCGCAATGACGGAAAAACCTACATATGTCCCACTTCATCCGGCACGTCGTAAAACGTCGGGTGCCGATAGATTTTCGATTCCGCCGGTTCGAACATCATGCCCTTCTCGGACGGATCGGACGCAGTGATCGCATTCGAGGGCACCACCCAGATCGAGAGGCCCTCGCCGCGGCGGGTATAGATGTCGCGCGCGGCCTGCAGCGCCAGGGTCGCGTCGGTCGCGTGCAGCGATCCGACATGCTTGTGCGCCAGCCCGTTGCGGCTGCGGATGAAGACCTCCCAGAGCGGAATGTTCGGCGTTGCCATCGCGGGTCTCCCTACTCTGCAGCCTGCAAGGCGGCGCGCTGCCGGCGCTTCTCGGCATAGGCCATCGCCGCCTCGCGCACCCAGGCACCATCCTCATGCGCCTTCCGCCGCGCCGCGAGGCGATCGCGGTTGCAGGGACCGTTGCCGGCCAGCACCTGCTTGAACTCTTCCCAATCGATCGCGCTGTATTCCCAGTTGCCCGCTTCGTTCTGTTTCATGCCGGGATCTGGAATCGTAAGTCCCAGGAACTGCGCCTGCGGCACGGTCGCATCGACGAATTTCTGGCGCAGCTCGTCGTTGGAGAAGCGCTTGATCTTCCACTTGGTCGAGGTGTCCGAGTGCTGGCTGGCCTGGTCGGGCGGACCGAACATCATCAGCACCGGCCACCACCAGCGGTTCAGCGCGTCCTGCGCCATCGCTTTCTGTTCGTCGGTGCCGCGGCACAGCATCAGCATGATCTCAAAGCCCTGGCGCTGATGGAAGGACTCCTCCTTGCAGACGCGGATCATCGCGCGCGCATAGGGACCATAGGAGCAGCGGCACAGCGGGATCTGGTTCATGATCGCCGCGCCGTCGACCAGCCAGCCGATCGTGCCGATGTCGGCCCAGGTCAGCGTCGGATAGTTGAATATCGAGGAATACTTTGCTTTGCCGGCCAGCATCAGGTCGACCAGTTCTTCGCGTGAAGTGCCGAGCGTTTCGGCGGCGGCGTAGAGATAGAGCCCGTGGCCGCATTCGTCCTGCACCTTGGCGAGCAATGCGGCCTTGCGGCGCAGCGACGGCGCACGGGTGATCCAGTTGCCTTCGGGCAGCATGCCGACGATTTCGGAATGCGCGTGCTGGGAAATCTGCCGCGTCAGCGTCTTGCGGTAGGCCGCCGGCATCCAGTCGTTGGGCTCGATGCGTTCGTCGCTATCGATACGCGCCTGAAACTGCGCGGCCCGCGCGGCGTCCTCAATGTGGCGGTCTTCGCCCTCGGACGAATTGAGCGCCTGCGTATACATGGCGGACCTCCCTGATATCGTTGGGAGGAAATATATAACATAAATTTAGATGCGCAATATATTTCTGTAACATATTTACGGATCGCCGAAACGCCTCGAAAGTTCCGCGACGGGCTTTGGCAAAGGCCCATTTTCGTTGGTCGCATGGCGGTCAAGCCATTGTTCCGACGCGGGAAGTAGCGCGCGATAGATTTCGCCGCAGAGCGCGCGGGCCGCCCTGCCCGGCCAGTCCGCCGGCAGCAACGCCATCGGCAGCAAGGGATCGCGCAGCACGACGCGGCGGTAATGGTGGATCAGGAGAATCCGCGCGGTGAAGGCGTCGGCCTTCGTCAGCCGCTCGCCGCTGACGATCCAGCCGTGCAGCGGCTCGAAGGTTTTCATGAACTTCTGATAGGCGTCGGCGGTGCGATGCAGCGGCCAGCTTTCGCTGAGCAAGCGCCGCCCGCTGTCGTCTTCGGCGGAGACTTCGAGGCGGATGGCGCCCGAGGCTTCCTCCGGCACCGGCACGCCCGAAGGCGCAACCCACACGCCTGGCAGCGGACTGCCGAAACCCGCATTCTTCAGCGCCTCGCGCGAGGCGTCGCGGTCTTCGCCATTGCCGATCAGCAGCAGTTCAAAGCGCCCGGTCCAGTCAGAAGCCGGCGGGCCGTAGATGTGTTTCGTTGCGATATCAAAAGTTTGCCGCCCACTCTGCACCAGACGGTAGAAGCTGTTGCGGCCGACTTTATTGCGTTCGAACCAGCCGTCGGCGGTCAGCCTGGACATCGCGGTGCGCACGACGCTGGCGTCGATGTCGAGCTGTTCGAAGAATTCGAGCAACGTGCCGAGCCAGACCGAGCCGCCGCGCGGCACGATGGCATCGCCGAAGACGGTGATGACGATCGAACCGGTGCGCGACGGTTCTCGCTTCAATTGCTGGATGATGCGGGCAAGCGGTGGCGGCATGCGTCAAGGCATACCGCGTTTTTTGGATTTGCGACAACGGTGGCTGCCTCTCCCTCTCCCCGTTCTTCACGGGGAGAGGGTTGGGGTGAGGGGCTGCCTCCGCAAATTCGATAGACGTGAGTACGCGGAGAGCGCCCCTCACCCGGATCGATCTGACGATGCGATCCGACCTCTCCCCGCAAGAGCGGGGCGAGGTAAGATAACCGCGCCAGTCAGCGATGCGGATCCGGATAAACCACGCTGCGCCAGCCGCTTCGATCGAACGGCGACCATTCACCTTCCGCCTGCGCCAGGCGATCGGCCACCGCATAGACGACGGCGGGGTGATGGCCCATGCCGCAATGGCTGCTCTCGACCTCGATGCTCTCTGATGTCGCTGACGTCTTTTCCATGCAGCCCTGCCAGGCGCAGATGCCATCGGTGCGGCTGAAGATCGCGGTGGTCGGCACCGGCGGCGTGCCGGACAGCGCACCGCCGAAACGGGCGTCTTCTTCGTCGGCGCGTCGGCCGCTTGCCATCTCATAAACGCGCCAGGCGTTGGTCGCCTTCGGTCCCGCGGCAAACGGGCTGCCGAGCGTGATCACGGAGCGCACGCGCTCCGGCATCATCTTGGCGAGCTGGCGTGCGTAGAGACCGCCGAGGCTCCAGCCGACCAGCGAGACCTTGCGGCCATGGGTGTCGTTCAACTCGTGCACCAGATCGACCATCGCGTTCTGCACGCCGTGGCGCAGCCCGAGATTGCGGCCCTGGCGCCAGCCGCTGACCGCGTAGCCGCGGCTCTTCAGGAAGCTGCGCAGCGGACGCGTGGAAGTGTCTGATGCAACAAGCCCGGGCAAAACCAGCACCGGATGACCATCGCCTCGTGGGGCGAGGCTGAGCAGCGGCAGCGCGCCGAGAAAAGCGCCCAGTTCGGAAATGGCTCGCCCCTCCAGAAACATCAGCGTTCTGGACGGCGGCGAAAGCGTCTGTGTAGCAACGGACATTATGTCTCCTCTCGGGCGGGCCCCTTACGTCTCGGCAGCCACGCCACTGGTTCAGTTAGACGCAACGCAGTAGAATCGTTCGCAACGCAACATTGTTCCATAAAAAGCTAAGGAACCGGTTTTGCCGTTGCAAGCGGGGCAGATCACAGTCGGGACAACTAAAAGCGTTGACGTGATCAATTAGTCACAGCAGCCGCAGCAGGTATTCGAGGGTGTAGAGCGCCAGCCCTGCAAGCCCGCCGATCAGCGAGCCGTTGAAACGGATGTATTGCAGGTCGCGGCCGATGTTGATTTCGATCAGCGAGATCAACTGCCCCATGTCCCAGGATTTCACCTGATCCGAGATAAAGGTCGAAACGCCGCTCTTCTGTTCAGCGACGACGGTGCGCATCACCGCAACGAGCCCCTGATTGATTTCGGTGCGCAACTCGGCGTCGCCGGCCAGCGCCTCGCCCGCTTTCACGAACATGCGCACCAGATATTGCTCCAGCACCTGCGTCTCGCCCGACGCGCTGCGTTCAAAGAAGGTGCGCACATTCTCCCAGATATGACGCGCCAGGCTGGTCAGTTCGGGCCGCGCCAAGAGATCGCGCTTCAGGCCGGCGATGCGTTCGGCGTAAGCCGGATCGGTACCGAGGCGGTCGACGAAGGTCAGCACCATACGGTCGAACTCGCCGCGAAACGGATGTTGGGGATCGTTGCGGACTTCCTCGAAGAACGCGGTCGCCGAGGCTACGATCTTGTTCACCAGAAACTTGTCGGCGCGATAGAGTTTTAAAAGCGTCGGCAATTCGGCGCGGATCTTCTCGCGGATCATCGCCATGGTCTCGGCCTGCGTCATCATCTGATGCACGCCGCGAAGGAGATCGTCGAGCAGACCCTGATGCCGCCCCTCCTTCACGAATGCGCGCAGCGTACCAGCAGCAAGCGGCGCGAGATCGATCGCCATCAGTTGCGCGGTGATGCGGCGGCTGACGAAAGTCATCAGCCCGGAATTCTCCGTCGCCGCCACCGCCTCGGGCAACAGCCGCAGCGCGAAGCGTGCGAGATCCTCGCTGCGCTTGCGGTCGCGCAGCCAGTCGGCGATGAACGAGCCGAAATCGATCTGTCGCAGCTTGGCTTCGACCGGGGCAGATTCGAGAAAATGCACCTCGATGAATTCACCGAGCTTGTCGGCGATGCGCTGCTGGTTGCTCTGGATGATCGCGGTGTGTGGGATCGGCAGCCCCAGCGGCCTTTTGAACAGCGCCACCACGGCGTACCAGTCGGCGAGGCCGCCGATGGTGGCGGCCTCGGCAAAGGCCGCGATAAAGCCGAACACCGGATGCACCGGCAGCAACGCCTTCGCGCCGAGGAAAATCGCAAACGTCGCCGCCAGCACCCCCGTCGCCAGCAACTTCACACGCCGCAACTCGGCGGCGCGGACGGCGTCGCCGGGAGTGTCGATGCCGAAGGTGGCGGGAAGCGTCATGATTTGGAGTCTACCGCGATGCCCCACTGCCGTCATGGCCGGGCTTGTCCCGGCCATCCACGTCTTGATCAACCCAAGCAAGAAAGACGTGGATGCCCGGGTCAATCTAGCGCGAAGACGCGCTTCGCGCTTCTGCCCGGGCATGACGTGGAGAGGACAAAAAGAAGGCCCGCCAAAAGCGGGCCTTCGAAAATGCAGTTGTCAGGCGGATCGCGATCAGGCGGTCTTGGAATAGACCTTGGCGAAGTTGTCCTGCGCGTTCTTGGCACCCTCGGTGACGAGCTTGCCGAGATATTCGGTGCTGGCCTTCGCCCGCGAGACGAGCACTTCGCCACGCGCACGGACCAGGTCCGACTGGATCTGGGCGGCTTCGCTCAGCGACTTGGCCGACGCGAGCTTGTCGATGCCGGCGAAGAACGCTTCCGCGTCCTGATAGAACGCCTGCTGGATGTTGCGGCTGATCTTGGCGGCCTCGGAAACCGAACCGGCAACGGCGGTCTCGATCGCAGCGGTCGCCTTCTCCGAACCTGCGTAAAAGTCGGCAGCGCGCTCCTTGGCGGTCTCGGCCTGCTTCTTCACGAATTCACGGGCGGCTTCCGGAACTTCCAGGTTCTGAAGCTTGGTGAACGCCTCGGTGACGGGCGCGAAGGCTTCCTTGACGGTGTTCAGCACGGAATTGGTTTCGGTGGTCATTGGGGGTCTCTCCATCCTCAGGTTTGAGCTATGGGCTCACCCCGTCCGGATTGGCCCGGGGCAGGAGTGTTGTGCCATAGTTAATGGTGCGGCGCAACATCAATGTTGCAGCGCGATATCACGAATTCGTGAAAAGCCTGATAGATGGGCGCCTTGCCCGCTGAACCGGCAAAAGTATGACTTTAGTCTAATGCCGGAGCCGCCACGCTCTACTTTGCATGGGGTTGTTTTGCGAGTTTTGTGTCCGGGCGGTGTCCGGCCGGTCAGTGCTGAACCGCCCCCGGCAGCCCATAAGCTTCCATCTGGGCGCGCACCTGCGCCACATTATGTCCGAGCACGACGATGTCGTGCTTCTTGCCGTCGACGTCCCGGACGTGGTCCCGCAGCAGGGCCTCGGCCTTGAAGCCAAGGCTTTCGAACAGCGCGATCGCCGCCTGCTGGTCGACCGTCATCTGCACCGACAGCTTTTCCAGGCCGGCGCCCAGGGCAATGGCAAAAGTCTCCTGCGACAGCGCCCGGCCGACCCCCTGCCCGCGGACATCCAGCGACACCACCATCCGGATCTCGCCGACATGGGGCGACCAGGAATGTGGGTCGCGCACCAGCGTGCCGCAGCCGACCACCGTGCCGTTTTTCACCGCCAGCAGGCTGACGATGGCGCCGCGCTCGATCTCGTTGACCCAGGCCGACAGCACTTTGGGCTGACTGATATTGCGCGGCAGGAACAGCAGATCGTGCGTCGGGAGCTTTTGCGCAAACGCCAGCACGGCGGCTTCGTCGCTGCGCGCCATCATGCGGAATTCAATGTCGCCGGCGTCGGTCTTGACGTGGCGCGGATAGGAACGTGTTTCGCTCATGTTGATCTCTTACCTAGCCAGGAGTCCAGTTTCGGCCACAGCCGCTTGATCGCGTTGGCGCCGGCGACGAGGCTGACATGACCGCCCTTCAGCATCACCTCTTCCTTGTCCGTGGAGCCGACCTTGGTGATCAGGTGTTTTGCCGCGTCATAGGGCACGATGTGATCGTGTTCGGCGACCGCATGCAGGATCGGCACCTTGATCTTTGAAATATCCGCCGCGCGTCCGCCGACCGTCATGGTGTCGTTGTAGAGCTTGTTGTCCCACATCAGGTCTTTGGTGATTGCGCGAAAGTACTCACCGGCCAGCGGCAAGGTGTCCGTGCCCCAGCGATCCATCATCCGGTAGGCTTTGACGTATTCGTCGTTCCAGATGTTCTCCCACAATTGCACCTGGCTGACGGTGCGCGAGGCCGGCCGCAGCATTTCGAACGAGGACAGGATCATTTCCGGCGGCACGTTGCCGACGCTGTCGACCAGCTTGTCGACATCGAAATAGCGTCGATCAGAAAAATTCTGGAACAGCTTCATCTCGCGGAAATCGATCGGCGTGGTGAAGCAGATCAGGTTCTTCATCGGCCCGTCGTTGAAGATCGAGCCGTACAACAGAGACAGTACGCCACCGAAGCAATAGCCGATCACGTTGACATCATGCTCGCCGGAATCCTGCTGCACGCGGCGGACGCAATCCGGGATGAAGTCGAGGACGTAGTCCTCCATCCGCAGGGATTTTTCCTCCGGCTTCGGCGCGGTCCAGTCCAGCATGTAGACGTCGTAGCCGCGCTTCAACAGAAACTCGATAAAGCTCTGGCCTGGCACCAGGTCGAGGATGTAGCCGCGGTTGGTGGTCGCCATCACGATCAGGATCGGAATGCGGTAGATTTCGTCCGCGACCGGCCGATAGTGATAGAGGTTCATGGTGCCGCGGACGGCGAGAATGTCCTTTGGCGTCGAGCCGAGCGATGGACCGGACGAGGAAAAATATTCGACGCCCTTGATGCTGCGCTGGATCGCGCGCTGCACCTCGGACTGGACTCGCTCCGAGATCGACGCCAGATCGAGAGCCGCCGGAGCGTTCATTTCTGCTCTCCCTCCGATGGCGGACGCTTGGTGCGCGGCGGCCGCGGCGTGCCAAGGCCGCCGTCCTGCGCCAGCGAGTTATGATGCACCTGATGCAGCATCGCCTTGATCTCGTTGAGCTGGCCTTCGATCGACTGCAGCCGTTCGGCCATGCCGACCATCTGCGCCCGGCTCGGCAGGTTCATCGCCAGCAGGTATTTCTCCATCAGCTCGCCGAGCTGCTTCTGCGCGCCCGCCGACACGCCGCCGACCTGGTTCATCGCCTTGGAGAACTCAGGCGAGGCCATCGCCTGGTTGGCGAAGGAGTTGAACCCCTTCTCCATCTCCCCGAGCATGGCCTGCCAGATCGCGGCAGGATCGTTGCCTTTGTCGGCCATAGACGCCCTCTCCCTAAAAGGTTACGAGCGCTTGCCACGCTTCGCTTCATTGACCCCATACCACACCGTTGCGGCGGGCCGGTCAACCGGACGATGGGCGCCCGCGACAGGTCTTCTGCGGTGCGGGAAACCGTGCCATACAGTTTGCCCGTCAAGGTACCACCCGAGGGAAAGACACAGCGATGCTCGCTCATCAGCCGCCACAGATCGCTCGCGCCAACGGCATCGATATCTGCTACGAAATTTTTGGCGATCCGGCCGCGGAACCGCTGTTGCTGATCATGGGGCTCGGCGCCCAGATGATCCATTGGGACGACGATTTCTGCCGCCAGCTCGCCGCGCGCGGCTTTCGCGTCATCCGCTTCGACAATCGCGACATCGGCAAATCCTCGCACCTTTCCGGCGGCAAGCGCCTGACCCCGTTCGAGCTGCTCAAGCTACGGTTCCTGAAGATCCCGGTCGCCTCGACCTACAAATTGATCGACATGGCGAAGGACACGGTCGGCCTGATCGATGCACTCGGCATCCAATCGGCACACCTCGTCGGAGCATCGATGGGCGGCATGATCGCCCAGGAAGTCGCGCTGTCGTTTCCGCAGCGGGTGCGTTCGCTGACCTCGATCATGTCGACCACCGGCAACCCGAAAGTGCCGCCGCCGACGCGCGAGGCCGCCGCCGTGCTGATGGCGCCGCCACCGACATCAAAGGAGGAATATTTCGCGCGGTTCGCCAAAACCTGGAAAGTGCTGCGCGTCGGCTCGTTCCCGGAAGATGAAGCGCTCGACCCCTCACGCGCCGCGCGCACCTATGAGCGCGGCCTCAATCCGGCCGGCGTCGGACGCCAATTGCGGGCCGTGCTGGCCTCCGGCAGCCGCAAGGAACGGCTGGGTCAGGTGAAGGTGCCGACGCTGGTCATCCACGGCACCGTCGATCCGCTGGTCCGTCCCGAGGGCGGCAAGGACACGGCGGCGTCGATCCCGGGCGCAACGCTGCTGATGATCGAAGGCATGGGTCACGCCTTGCCGATCCCGATGTGGCCGCAGATCATCGGTGCGATCGACGAGCACGCGCGTCGCGCGGCAGTGAAGGCGGCGTAGCTCTGCGCAGCCCGGATGGAGCGCAGCGCAATCCGGGAAACCCTATCAGCTCGCGCCTGGCCCGGATTACGCGAAGCCTGTCATCGGGCGCGCATTCGCGCGACCCGTTGGCTCCATTCGGGCTACGCTTTATTGGCAATCCAGATGACGTGGCGCGCGCCGCCGCCTCTGCCAGTGGCGCGGATATTGACTTCGTTGACGTCGAAGCCTGCACCACGAAGGCGCTTTGCGAATGCCGGATTGGGCCCGGACGACCAGACCGCCAGCACGCCGCCCGGCCGCAACGCCGCGCGCGCCGCATCCAACCCGGACGGACTATAGAGCCCGTCATTGGCCTTGCGGGTCAGCCCCTCCGGGCCGTTGTCGACGTCGAGCAGAATGGCATCAAATTTCGAACGATGCGCGCGGATGATTTCGGTGACGTCGGATTCCCGAATGCTCACGCGCGGATCATTCAGGCTGTCGCCAAAAATTTCCGCCATCGGACCTCGCGCCCAGGCGACGACCGCGGGCACCAGTTCGGCCACCACGATCTGCGCTTTGTTTCCGAGCACGGCGAGCGCCGCGCGCAGGGTGAAGCCCATGCCGAGGCCGCCGATGAGCACATGCGGCTTTGCAATCTTTTCGATCTTCTTCGCCGCGAGCGTCGCCAGCGCCGCCTCCGAGCCCGAGAGTCGACTGTTCATCAGCTCGTTGGTGCCGAGCATGATGGAGAACTCCTTGCCGCGCCGCTTCAGGCGGAGTTCGTCGTCGGTGCCGGGGATGCGCGCGGTGTCTATCTTTTCCCAGGGAATCATGCTGGAGCTTGTAGCATGATTGCACGATGTCGCGGCCAGCGATGAACCGTAGGGTGGGCAAAGCGAAGCGTGCCCACCATTGACGCCGGCGATTTCGGAGAGATGGTGGGCACGCTGCGCCTTGCCCACCCCATGAAGAAGCTACCCGCCGGCCCACACATCCAGCACGTAACGGTTCTTGGTGCCGAGATCGTCGATCCAGCGCAGGCCGGCTTCGGCGTCGTCGCCGGACTTTTCGCGGTAGATCGCAACCAGCGCGGCCTTGACGTCCGGCTCCATCTTGCTTCCGTCGCCGCAGACATAGACGATCGCGCCCTGCTCGATCAGGCTCCAGACGCGTTCCTTCTGCGCCGCCACCTGATGCTGCACATAGGTCTTCGGCCCGTCGGCGCGCGAGAACGCGGTGTGCAGCTCGGCAATGCCGTCGGCGGCAAAGGCTTTCAATTCATCGGCGTAGAGAAAATCCTGATCGGGATGCCGGCAGCCGAAGAACAGCATCGCGGGGCCCAGTTTTGCACCTTGCGCCTTGCGGTGCACGCGCTCCTGCAGGAAGCCGCGGAATGGCGCCAGCCCAGTGCCGGGGCCGATCATGATCACGGGTTGAGCCGGATCATCGGGTAAGCGGAAGCCAGCCTTGGTCTCGCGCAACGTGGCATGCACGCTGTCGCCGACGCGGCGGCCGGAGAGATAGTTCGAGCAGACGCCCTTGTAGACGCCGCGCCCCGAACTGGCGGGCGCTTCCACGACGCCGACGGTGACACTGCAGCGCGCCGGGTCGACCGAGGGCGACGACGAGATCGAATAATAGCGCGGCGCCAGCAGCGACAGCATTTCCAGATAGGCGTGGAACGGCAATTCGCAGGCCGGATGTTCCTCCAGCAGATCGAACACCGATTTGCGCCGGGCCAGCACGTCCGAGCGGTAGCGCTCTGCAGACGCGTCATCGTCGCCGACATAGGCGAGCAGTTTTGGCTTGGTGACGGGACACCGCGTGTGTTCCGTCATGATCTGGATCTGCTTGCGGGTCGCGATCTGCTGCAGCTCGACGAACTCGGTCAGCAACCGCCCGACCGACACGGCATCGCCGACCGGCAATTGCGCGCGGCGGCCTTCGGCGACCTGCAGCCGGATCTGATCGGCGGGCAGGAAGCCGAAGCGGCGCGCGACGGAATCGACCAGCGCGGGATCGTTGCGCGGCACGACGCTGAGATGGTCGCCGACGCGATAGGTGATGCCGGGCGGCAATTGCACCTCGATATGCCGCGTCGAGCGGTCGGAAGGATTGGCGCCGCTTTTGTTCTGTAGTTCGGAATTGACCGACACCTTCATCGGCGCAACGCCGCCCTGCGACACGAGCACATTGACGGCGGACGGCGCCACCGGCTCGATCGAATAAAGCGGCGCGTCGTCGGCGCTGCGGGCGAAACTGGAATCGACGCCCAACTCCTTCATCGCCGCGGGCGCGGCTTTCGCGAACCATTTCTCGAACTGGCCGTCGAGGTCGCTGCGGGCGTCGCCTTCGCCGCGAGCAAAGAGGCTGCGGGCGCCATGCGCCGCCAACTGCTCGTCGATCATCCGCGGCACGGATTGATAGGTCGCCGCCCAGTCGCTGTTGCCGCAACCGAACACGGCGTAACGCACCTTGGCGAGCGCATCCTTCGGCAGGCCGCTGTCCAGCCACTTGACGAACTGCGTGGCGTTATCAGGCGCTGCGCCGTTGTAGGAAGCGCAGAAGATCAGCAGTCCGCCCTCTTCCGGCAGCTTGCCGACATAATCGTCGAGCGCGCCGAGCTTGGTCGCAAAGCCGTTGACCTCGGCGAGGTCAGCCACTCGCGTCGCCAGTTCTTCCGCGGTGCCGAGGTTGGAGCCGTAGAGCACCAATAGCGGCGTGTTGTGTCCGGGACGAGCGCGTGCCTGCGGCGCCGCTGCGTTCGAGGCGGCCGCGGCTACCGCCGCGCGGCCGGCGAAGGCGCCGCGATCCTTGTCGGCGCGCGGCCGCACCTTGATCTTGAAGCCGTCGGGCTTGATCGTCAGCGTTTCCTTCAGGTGCATCTGGTACCGGTGGGTGTCGATCAGCTTGAAGCGCTGCAGGATCATGCCGATGGCGAGCGCCGCCTCATGCATCGCAAAGCCGCGGCCGATGCAGGCACGCTGGCCGTTGCCGAACGGCTTCCAGGCATTGACCGGGCGCTTGGCCTCAGCCTCGCGGCTGAAATTTTCGGGATCGAACGCGTCCGGGTTCGGACCCCAGACGCTGGGATCGCGGTGCAGCGCCATCACCAGGACGGTGACGAAGGTGTTCTTCCTCAGTTTGTATTTGCCGCCGATGGTTTCATCGTTCAGCGGCGCGATGCCATAGGCCGGCGCCGGCGGCCACAGCCGCAGTGCTTCCTTCAAGATCTGCGTGATGTAGGTGAGCTGCGTGACCTGCTGATAGGTCGGCTTCGCATCGATATCCGGACCGAGCACCCGGTCGACTTCCTCGTAAGCCTTCTTGAGCACTTCCGGGTGCTTGAGCAGCGCATAGATCGTGCACGACAGAAGTCCGCTGGTAGTCTCGTGGCCCGCGATCAGGAATGTGTTGATCTGGTAACGGATGTTGACGTCGTCGAGCTGCTCGCCGGTGACACGGTCGACGCCGGTCATCATGGCGCCAAGCATGTCCTTCTTGGCATCAGTGGCTTCCGCATTGCCGCGGCGCTCGGCAATGATCTCGTCGACCATCTTGTTCATGAAGAGGACGTCCTGGGCGAGCGTCTTGCGCCGCTTCTGCAGCCACAGGCCTTCCAGCGGCAGGCCGCGGGTCATCATGATGGTCTCGAGCGATCGCACCAGCGATTCCACGAACGGGTGATAGTCGCGGCGGTAGAACGAATTGAAGCGGTAGTCGAAGCCGCACAGCCCGATCGTATCGAGCGTCAGCGCCGTCATGTCGTGGACGACGTCGATCTCCTCGTCGCCGTTGAGCCGCTCCCATTTCTTCACGAGCTGCTCGGCGATATCGACCATGCTCGGATGATAGGACGTCATCGCGCGGTTGCCGAACGGCTGCAGCAGGATGTTGTGCGCCTTGCTCCAGTTCGGCTCACTGGTGTCGGCGGTAAACAACCCGTCGCCGCCGACAGCGCGGACCCGGCGCAACGAACCGCGCACCGCCTTGTCGAAGCGCTTCTCATCCGAGAGCTCGTCGATCAGATCGTGGCCGCCGACAATGACGAGCGGCGCGCCCATCATGTCCAGCCAGAAGATCGGCCCCAGCTCCTTGGTGAGCCGCACCAGATGCTGCACCGGCGCGTTGGGGTCCAGCGACAGCATGTTGCCGACGACAGGCTTTCTCGGCGGATGCGGTATCGGACTTAGTTTGTTGCTGGCCGCCATTGTCGAAGTGTCTCCTGCCTGACCTCATCCACGCTGTCATTACGGGGCGATGCGAAGCATCGAACCCGGAATCTCGAGATTCCGGGTCTGGTCCTTCGGACCATCCCGGAATGACGGCGCAAGTTGCTGCGCTATCCTCGCAGTGACGGCGAGTTGCTTCTTTTTACGCTCACCCAAATCGCTTCCTACGCCATTCGATCAGCTTGGCGCTGACCTCGTCCGGCTTTTCCTGCTGCGTCCAATGGCCGCTGTCGCGCACGAGATATTTTTCCAGATCGGGAATGAGCTTCTCCATGCCGTCGGCGGCCGATGGCGGCAGCACGTGATCGTTTTCGGCCATGATCATCAGCGACGGTACCCGCACGGTGTGGTCAAGCCACTCCGAACGCTGCCAGTTGCGCGACATATTGCGGTACCAATTGATGCCGCCGGTGAACCCGGTTTTAGTGAAGGTATCGACGAATACCTTCTTTTCCTCCGGGCTCAGGATCGGCGCGCGCGGATCATGTTTGGCGTCGTAGCCGGCGATCATTTGCGGAAACGCCAGGTTGAGCCTGGGCGAGGCGCCAACACCGGCGACCGGCTGGTCTGCGGGCGCGGTGTCGCTGCGTGGCACCGGCTTGCGCATGAAGGCATCAAAGGTCTGCTCGACCCGGCTGCCGAATATTCGATCGGGTTCGCGCGCCTGGTCCTGAAACTGCACGATATACATCTGGTCGCCGAAGCGCATGCGGAACAGTTCGATGGGATCCGCCGGCGCGCGGTCCATGTGAGGGGTATTGACGCCGACGACGCCCGCGGTGCGATCGAGATGCCTCAGCGGCATCTGCCAGACGATGAAGCCGCCCCAGTCGTGACCGACGAAGATCGCGTTGCGGATCTCGAGATGGTCGAGCAGCCCGACAAGATCGTCGGTCAGGTGCTCTATGTCGTAGTCTTCGACCGGCTCGGGCCGGTCGGTCGCGCCGTAGCCGCGCTGGTCCGGCGCAATCACGCGGATGCCGGCCTCGCTCAGGGCCTTGATCTGGTGACGCCACGAGAACGCGATTTCCGGCCAGCCGTGGCAGAGGATGAGCGGCGGCGTGTCGGACTTCGGTCCCGCCTCGTAATAGCCCATGCGAATACCGTTCACCTGGGCGAACTGCAGCGGCGGCATTTCAATCATCGCCAGACCCTATTCAGCCGCGCGGGTCATGCTCGGCGGCGGTGCGAACGCCTCCTCCAGCGCTTCAAATTCGACCGGCAGCATGTCGCACATGACCTGGACATGGGGAATGATGTTGGCGCCGGCGATGAAGCCGAAATCGAGTTGGTCGCGGTAGCTCTGCACGGTGATGTTGAGCGCGATCCCGTGCGTCGCGATCGATACCGGGAAGATGTGCAGCAATTCCGCGCCCGCTGCATAAAGCGTCTGCCGCGGCCCCGGTACGTTGGAAACGGTGATGTTGGCCGATGGCGGCAACACGTTCGACAGGTCCGAGCGGCTGTAGAGCAGCGCCATAATCTGCACCAGGATCGGCGCACCAAGCATCGAGACGTTGGAGACTTGCGGCATGAAGGCCCGCAACGGATGCGACATCTCCTTGGACTTGGTGGATTGCGCGATGATCGCCTCCAGCCGTTCCTTCGGGTCCTCGATATTGGTGGCGATCGAGCAGATCATGCCGAACACCTGATTATTGGCCTCGGTGTTGCCCTCCTCGCGCAGCGAGATCGGCACAGCTGCGGTCATCGACTTGGCCGGCAAGGCGCCCCGCTCCAACAGATAGCGGCGGACCACACCCGAAGACAGCGCCAGCACCACATCGTTGAGCTTGCCGCCGGATTGCTTGGCGACCGCCTTGGCCCGCGACAGCGAGATCGAGGTGCCGGCAAAACTGCGCTCCGACGAAATCGCCTTGTTCAAAATAGTCGACGGCGAAACCATGCTGGCGATGCTGTCGCGCGACTTCGGATCGGAGATCTTGCCGACCACGTCGGAGACGCTCTTGAGCATCGCCGGAATGCTGCCGGCGAATTTCACCGCGCTCTCGATCTGGAACATGGCGTTGTCGAACAGGATCGATCCGAGATCGCTCTTGCCCGAGCGCGGCAGGTCGAGGGTCTTCGGCGTCGATGAGCCGTCGAAGGGCTGGCGCCAGAGTTGCTGGTAGGAATCGATCAGGTTGGCGGCGATGTCGCGCGGCTCGTTGCCGCCCTTGGCCTGCGGGATCGGTTGCTCGACCACGCGCGGCACCGGGGTGACGTCGTAGATCATGTTGGTCAGCGCCGCGCCCGCGCCGCCGTCGATGCAGGCGTGATGCATCTTGGAATAAAGCCCGATCTCGTTGTCCTTCATGCCCTCGAAGACATAGAACTCCCAGAGCGGCCGGGCGCGGTTGAGCAGCTTGGCATGCATCCAGCCGACGATGCGCTCGAGCGTCGCGCGGTCATACGGCGCCGGCAGGCTGCCGCGGAAGATGTGACGGTCGATGTCGAACTGGTCGTCCTCGACCCATGACGGATGATCGATGTCGAGCGGGGCCTTTTCCAGACGGGCTTTGAGGATCGGCGCGATGTGCAGCCGCGAGGCGATCATCGCCTTGAAGTCCTCGAAGAAGTTGCCGTTGTAGTTCTCCGGCAGGCGGAAGATCGCCATGCTACCGACATGCATCGGCATCTCGGGCGTTTCCAGATACAGAAACGACGCGTCCATCGAAGACAGTTTCTTGGCGTCCGCCATATTTTCCTCCCGCAGTAGAAAACGCGGCGCCTTGGTGGCGCTTCTGGCGTCTCGAATGTCTTTGTTATTGGAGCATATCCGAAAACCTCTCACCATCCTGCATCAATTGCCGGGCGGGACCTTTCGGGATCATGCCCTTGGCTCAGGGCGTTGGCTCAGGATTGTGCATTTTCAGGTGGGCCGTAGGCAATGGCAAATGGCCCTGATCGGTCAAAATGCTTAAACTCCCCCTCGGACTGCGCCAGACGGTCGGCCACCGCCCATAATGCTGCGGGGTTGACGCCGAGCCCGATATGGCTGGCGAAGTACACCTCGATGTTTTCGGCGGTCTCAGAAGGACGCAGCAGGCTGGTGTGCCAGTTCACGATGCCGTCGGTACGGGAATAGATCGAGGTCGCCGGCACCGGCAGGTCACCGGCGATCGCCTGGCGGATTTCCAGATTATCGTCGACGGCCTCCCCCGACAGCGCCTCGTAGAGCCGCGTGGCATTGGTCGCCCTGATGTCATTGGCAAACGGACTGCCGAGCGTGATCACGGCGCGCACCATGTCCGGCATCTGCAGGGCGAGATCGCGCGCATAGACGCCGCCGAGACTCCAGCCGATCACGCTGACCTTGCGGCCGGTCTGGTCGTGAATGCGCCGCAGAAGATCGCGCAACGCAACGCGCTTGGAAGCGACGCCGCCGAGATTGCGGCCCATGTTCCACGCATGGGTGTCGTAGCCGAGTTCTTTCAGGTAGCGCCGCATCGGCGCCATCGACAGATCGCTGGCGAGAAAGCCCGGCAGCGCCAGCACCGGATGCCCGTCGCCCTTCGGCGCGCGCAACAATAACGGCGACAGCAAGAGGCTCGAATTCAATTCGAACAGGCCCCTCACCTCGGCCAGCATCAGAAAGAGGCTCGGCGGCTGTAGCCGTTGCTCGCCCGTCGCTGCGCCGCCTTCCGCGATGGCCACTATTACTTGTCCTTCTTGCCCATGCCGCCGAGGCCGGCCATGGTCACGAACATATCCTGGAACCGCTCGGCGATTTTGGGATCGAACGTGAACCAGCTCTGGATCAGCGATTCCGGCGAAACCTTTTCGATATTGGCCATCACCTGCTGCTGCATCTTGTCCATCACGGCGTTCTGCATCGGCGAGACGTCGGGCAACCCGAAGAACTGCCTGGCCTCCAGCGGTGTGCAATCGATTTCGACGTTAACTTTCATGACCGCTCCTTTTGCTGGCTTGTGACAGTATCGCCACGATGGCCCGCGTCGCGCAAGGACAAGACCTCGCCTCCACCCCCGTCAATCGTCCGGTATGGTCAACCAAAACGTTCGACGGCAAAAGGCCGGGCGTCGGCAAACGGGGTCTCGCCGGTCATCATTTCGGCCAGCAGGCGGCCGGTTGCGGGTCCGAGCGTCAGGCCGTGGTGCTGATGGCCGAAGTCGAACCATAGCCCGCCATGGCGGGGGGCCTTGCCGATCACCGGCAACATATCGGGCAAACAGGGGCGTGCGCCCTTCCACGGCGCGGCGTCAACCGGCTCTCCCAGCGGGAATAGCCCGTGCGCCCGCGGCAGGGCCCGCTCGACCTGGACCGGCGTAGGCGGCGCATCGCGGTGGGCAAACTCGGCACCGGTGGTCAGGCGAATGCCGCGGTTCATCGGTGCCAGCAGATAGCCGAGATCGGTGTCCAGCACGGGGTGGTTCAAAACCGCATTGCCGCGCGGCTTGAGGTGCAAATGGTAACCACGCTTGACCTGAAGCGGGATCGAATAGCCAAGCGGCGCAAAAATCTGATCGGACCACGGCCCCATCGCCACGACGACGTCGCGCGCGGTGATCGTGCCTTCCAGCGTCGCCACCCGCCACCGTCCGCCGGATTGTTCGAGCGTTCGCGCGTCGCCGACAAGGTATCGCCCGCCCTTGCGGCCGAACAGCGCCGAATAGGCTTTGGCCAGGCCGCCGGGATCCGGCACGAAGCCCGGCGCCGGAAAATGGATTGCGCCGCTGAAATCGCCGGTCAGATGCGGCTCGCGCGCCATAATCGCCGCCGTGTCCAGGATCTCGCCCTCGACCCCATACTGCCTGGCACGCTCCAGATCCCCCACCGCGCCCGCAAGCGTCGCCTCGGAGCGAAACAGCTTGATCCAGCCGGTCCGCCGCAATAGCTCCGGCACATTGGCTTCCGCGATCAGCGCTTCATGCTCGATCAGGCTGCGCTGGATCAGCGGCAGCTCGGCCATCGCACTGTGCAGTGCACGCTCCGGTGATGAGGCGAGGAAATACCGTGTCAGCCACGGCAGGAAAGCCGGCAAATCCCTGAAGTGGTACCGCACCTGCGGCGCACGCAGGAATGCGTAGCGCAGGATCTGGCCGAGATCACGCGGAAACATGTAAGGAAAGACCGAGGCGCATTCGATCAATCCGCCATTGCCGTGACTTGTTTCCTCGCCGGCAACCTCGTGCCGGTCGATCAGAACCACGTTCCGGCCGCGCTTCTGCAGGTGCAAGGCGGCGCTCACGCCGACCATGCCCGCACCCAGGACGAGTACGTCGGCCTTCAGTTCCGCCATCAGGCACTCCGAAAGTTCAATGTAACGTGCTTGCGCGCACGGCTTATGGTGAAACTAGTCAATACTGCACCGCCGCGCAAACCGGCACGCGGTGCGGGATAATGATGCTTGCGCGGTGGCTGGACTCTGGCAACATGGCTCGGCAATATCCGCCGCCAGTCGCGGAAATGGCTGATCAAAGCGGGGAAATCGAACAGATGTCGGTACGTCGGAGTTTGTTTGCAGCGGCCACGGCTTCAATCATCGCGCTCACAATGGCGCCGGCATCGGCCCAGACCCTGCGCTACGCCAACCAGGGCGACCTCAAATCGCTCGACCCCTACACGCTGAACGAGAGCACGACCCACGCCCATCTCGGACACGTGTTCGAAGGCCTGGTGGCTCGCGACAGGGATTTGAAAATCATCCCCGCTTTGGCGGAGAGCTGGGAAACGCCGGAGCCGACCCGCTGGCGGTTCCATTTGCGCAAGGGCGTAAAATTCCAGAACGGCGATCCCTTCACCGCCGATGATGTGGTTTTCTCGGCGGATCGCGTCCGCAAAAAGGGCTCGAACCTGCAGACCCGCATTCCCACCGACGCCAAGGTCGTCAAGGTCGACGACTACACGGTGGACTTCGTCCTGACCTCGCCAAATCCCATTCTCAACTCGCAATGGGATACCTGGTACATCATGAGCAAGAAATGGGCCGAGGCGAACAATTCGGTCGACCCGACGCCGGCCGCGGCAACGACGCCGAGCTTTGCCTCGCTCAACGCCAACGGCACCGGCGCCTTCACCGTCGAGAGCCATCAGCCCGGCGTCAAGACCGTGTACAAGGCCAATCCGAACTGGTGGCGCAAGCCCGAACATAACCTCAAGGAAATCATCTTCACCCCGATCGGCTCGGACGCCACGCGCGTCGCCGCTCTGCTCTCGGGCGAAGTCGATGTCATCGAGCCGGTTCCGATCCAGGATATCACGCGCGTCGATTCCAGCGCCAACGCCCAGGTGCTGAAGGGACCGGAACTTCGCACCATCTTCCTCGGCATGGATCAGACGCGCGACGAGCTGCTCTATTCCAACGTCAAGGGCAAGAACCCGTTCAAGGACGTCAAGGTGCGTGAGGCCTTCTTCAAGGCCGTCGATATCGAACTGATCAAGACCCGCGTCATGCGCGGCCTGTCGACACCCTCGGCGCTGATGATCGCGCCGCAATTGTTCAAGCTGTCCGGTGACTTCACGCGACCGAAACTTGATCCCGACGGCGCCAAGAAGCTTCTGACCGAAGCTGGTTATCCCGATGGCTTCGAAGTCACGATGGACTGCCCGAATGACCGCTACGTCAACGACGCCGCGATCTGTCAGGCGGTCGTCGGCATGCTGGCCCGCATCGGCGTCAAGGTAACTCTGCTGGCACAGCCCAAGGCGCAGTATTTCGCCAAGGTGCTGAAGCCCGGCGGCTACCAGACCTCGTTCTACCTGCTCGGCTGGACACCCGGCACGCTCGACTCACACAACGTCTTGTTCGACATCATGGGCTGCCGTGACGATCCGAAATCCAGCCGCGGCGAGGCCAACCTCGGCGGCTACTGCAACAAGAAGCTCGACGAACTCACCGACAAGGTGCTCCAGGAGTCCGACATGACCAAACGCGATCTCCTGATCAAGCAAGCGTACGAAATCGGCGCCAAGGACTTTGGATATATCCCGCTGCACCAGCAGGCGCTGGCGTGGGGCGTATCGAAGAAAGTGAAGCTGAGCCAGCGCGCCGACAACCAGGTCCTGCTCTACTGGGCGACCAAACAGGACTAGCCAGGCGTCAACAACAGGTCCCGGCGGCTTGGCGGCTTCCGGGACTTTCTTTTCGAGGCGACCGCGACGTCCGCCGCCGCATCTAGAGCATGATCCGGAAAAGTGGGTACCGGTTTTCCGAAAAGATCATGCTCAGACAATAAGATGATCGACGAGCATGATTCAACTCAGTTGAAGCATGCGTTAGAGAGCAGTGAAAGGAATCCATGCTCGCTTTCACTCTTCGCCGTGCTATCCAGGCCATCGGCGTCATGATCGCGGTCGGCGTCATCGCGTTCTCGATGTTCCGCTTTGCCGGCGACCCGGTCAACCAGATCGTCTCATTGGATACGCCGGCGGCTGAGCGCGAGGCGGTGCGCAAGTCGCTCGGCCTCGACGATCCCGTGCCGGTGCAGTTCGCCCGCTACTTCGCCAATGCCGCGCAATTCAAGTTCGGCGTCTCCTACCAATTCCGCCAGCCGGTTTCGAACCTGCTGATGGAGCGGATGCCGGCGACGCTGGAACTGGCCGCCTGCGCCACCGTTTTCGCCATGGTGTTCGGGATCCTGATGGGGGTCTATTCGGCGCTGCGGCGTGACACCATTCTCACAAAATTTTTCCAGGCGGTGTCGCTGATCGGAATCTCGCTGCCGACCTTCCTGATCGGCATTCTCCTGATCTATCTGTTCTCGGTGACGCTGGGCTGGCTGCCCTCGTTCGGGCGCGGCGACGTGGTGCGGATCGGCTGGTGGACGACAGGCCTGCTGACCTTTTCCGGCCTCAAGGCGCTGATCATGCCATCGGTTACGCTGGGGCTGTTCCAGATGACCCTGATCATGCGGCTGGTGCGCGCCGAAATGCTCGAGGTGCTCCGCACCGATTACATCCGCTTCGCCCGCGCCCGCGGCCTGACGACACGCGCCATCCATTTCGGCCACGCGCTGAAGAACACGCTGGTTCCCGTCATCACCGTGGCAGGGCTGCAGTTTGGCTCGGTAATTGCATTTGCCATCATCACCGAAACCGTCTTCCAGTGGCCGGGTATGGGATTGTTGTTCGTGCAGGCCGTGCAAAACGTCGATATCCCGATTATGGCCGCTTATCTGCTGATGGTGTCGCTGATCTTCGTCACTATCAATCTGGTGGTCGACATCCTCTACACCATCGTCGATCCGCGCCTGCGCTCGACCATCAGCCGTCCGGCCTAAAGCGAGACATAAGATGTCCGATGCCGTAGTGCCCCACCGAGTAGAGCCGAGCGCGCAGCGGACGCGCGCCGGCACGGGCTGGATCAAGCGCGCGCTCGACAGCGATATTTTCTATTCGTTCCGCCGCTCGCGAATGACCATGGTGGCGGCCGCCGTCACCGTCCTGTTCTTTCTGCTGGCGCTCTTCGCATCGCAGCTCGCGGTGCAGAACCCCTTCGATCCGGCCCAGCTTCAATTGATGAATTCGCGCATCTCGCCGCTGTGGACCGCCGATGGCCAGAGCCCGTTCCTGCTCGGCACCGACGAACAGGGCCGCGACGTATTTTCAGCCATTCTCTACGGGTTGCGGATCTCGCTCGTGGTCGGCGTGCTCGGCGTCATCTTTGCCGGGACGCTCGGCATCACGCTTGGCCTGATCGCGGGCTATGTCGGCGGCGCGGTCGACGGCTTGATCATGCGCATCGCCGACGTGCAGCTCACCTTCCCCGCGATCCTGATCGCGCTACTCGTCAACGGCGTCGCCAAGTCCGTATTCGGCAACCGGCTGGACGCCATGAGTACGCTGGCGGTGCTGGTGGTCGCGATCGGCTTAAGTTTCTGGGTCCAGTATGCCCGCACCGTGCGCGGCTCGGTCATGGTCGAGAAGAGCAAGGATTACGTCGCGGCAGCCCAACTGATCGGCCTGCCCGCGCCCAAGATCATGCTGCGGCATGTGCTGCCCAACACGATGGGCCCCATCCTTGTCATCGCCACCATCAACCTCGCGCTCGCCGTCATCACCGAGGCGACGCTGTCGTTCCTGGGCGCCGGCATGCCCGACACCATGCCCTCGCTCGGCACCCTGATCCGGATCGGCAACAACTATCTGTTCGCCGGCGAATGGTGGATCGTCGCCTTCCCCGGCATAGCGCTGGCGGGACTGATCCTCTCCATCAACCTGCTCGGCGACTGGCTGCGCGACGCGCTCAATCCAAAGCTCCGATGACCGTTCCTGTCCTTTCCGTGCGTAACCTCGAGGTGGAATTCCTCACCCGCCGCAGCACACTGCGCGCGATCAACGGGGTGTCGTTCGACATCGCCAAGGGCGAAGTGCTCGGCGTGGTCGGCGAGTCCGGCGCCGGCAAATCGGTCACGGGCCTCGCCGTGATCGGGCTGATCGATCCGCCCGGCCGCATCGCGGGCGGCGAGATCTACCTGTCGGGAATGCGGATCGACCATCTGCCGCCGGAAGAAATCCGCCGCATCCGGGGCAAGCGGATCGGGATGATTTTCCAGGATCCGCTGACCAGCCTCAATCCGCTGTACCGGATCGGCGACCAGATCGTCGAGACGATCCGGACCCACCTGAATCTGTCGGAGACCGCGGCGCGCAAGCGCGCTATCGATCTGTTGGCCGAAGTCGGTATCCCCGCGCCGGAGAAACGCATCGACGCCTATCCGCACGAATTCTCTGGCGGCATGCGCCAGCGCGTCGTGATCGCGCTTGCGATCTGCGCCGAACCCGAACTGATCATCGCCGACGAGCCGACCACCGCGCTCGACGTATCCGTGCAGGCGCAGATCATTTCGCTAATCAAGCGGCTGGGGCGCGATCACGGCACGGCGGTGATGCTGGTGACCCACGACATGGGCGTGATCGCCGAGACCTCTGACCGCGTCGCGGTGATGTATTCGGGGCGGATCGCCGAAATCGGCCCGGTGCAGGACGTGGTGCAGAACCCGCTGCACCCCTACGCCAAGGGATTGATGGGCGCGATCCCGACGCTGGCCGGCGAGGACAAGCGACTGGTGCAAATTCCCGGCTCGATGCCGCGGCTGTCGGCGATCCCGCCCGGCTGCTCGTTCAATCCGCGCTGCGCCTTTGCGTTCGACCGTTGCCGCGTCGAACGGCCGGAACCGCTGAAGCACGGCTCGCATGCGGTGGCCTGCCATCTCTTCGATACCGCGCCAGGCGAAACCGCGAAGGAGACCGCGGCATGAGTCCGCCCTTTGTCGATGTCAGAAATTTACGCCGCGTGTTCGACGTCTCAAAACCGTGGCTCAACCGGGTGCTGGAAGGCGGCCATCTGGAATTTTTGAAGGCCGTCGACGGCGTGACCTTCGATATCAAAAAGGGCGAAACTTTTGCGCTCGTCGGCGAGTCCGGCTCGGGCAAGACCACTGTGGCGCGGATGGTGGTGGGATTGCTGCCGCCGAGCTCGGGTGAAGTGATCATCGACGGCGTGTCGATGACAAATGCGCGGCAGGCACAGGCGCGTCAGCGGCTGCGCCGCCGCATCCAGATGATCTTCCAGGACCCCTATGCGAGCCTCAATCCGCGTTTTCGGGTCGATGCCATCGTCTCCGAACCGATCCGCGCCTTCGACCTGATCCAGGGCGAGCGCGATATCAGAACGCGCGTCGGTGAATTGTTGAGCGTCGTCGGCCTGCATCCCGACGACGGGTTGAAATATCCGCATGAATTCTCCGGCGGCCAGCGCCAGCGTATCGCGATCGCACGCGCGCTGGCGTCGGAGGCAGAATTCATCGTCTGCGACGAGCCGACCTCGGCGCTGGATGTTTCCGTTCAGGCGCAGATCCTCAACCTGATGCGCGACCTGCAGGACAAGTTCGGCCTGACCTATCTCTTCATCAGCCACAACCTCGCCGTGGTCCGCCATATGGCGACCCGGATCGGCGTGATGTATCTCGGCCGTATCGTCGAGATTGCGGAAGGGCGCGAGCTGTTCGCCAATCCCCGCATGCCCTACACCAAGATGCTGCTGGGGGCGGTCCCGGATCTCGCGATGTCCGGCCGCCAGCGGATCCCGGTCAAGGGCGAAATCCCCAATCCGATCGATCCGCCGCCCGGCTGCGCTTTCAACCCGCGCTGCCCGCTGGCGTTCGATCTCTGCCGGAAGGAAGCGCCGGCCCTGATCGACGGCGTCGCCTGCCATGCCGTCAACCATCCGGTTGAGACCACGGCCCTGGTATGATCACGGGGATGGGTGCAATGCGTGGCATCCCAGCGGTTGGCATCCAGCCTCGCCTGTGGTCAAGTGCGCCCGCATCAAGATACCAGCACCGCATCGGACCTCCATGAGCAACATCAATCCCGATCCGTTCACCACAAGGCCGGAAATCGAAGGCACTTTTGGCGTGGTCACCTCGACCCACTGGATCGCGACCGCGGTCGGCATGGGCATCCTGGAAAAAGGCGGCAACGCCTTCGACGCCGGTGTGGCCACCGCCTTCACGCTGCAGGTGGTGGAGCCGCATCTGAACGGTCCCGGCGGCGACGTGCCGATCATCGTGCACGACACCAAGCGCGGCCGCACCGAGGTGATCTGCGGCCAGGGCCCCGCGCCTGCGAAGGCAACAATTGCGCATTACAAGAGCGAAGGCCTGGAGATGGTGCCCGGCACCGGGCTTCTCGCCGCCTGCGTGCCCGGCACGTTCGAATCCTGGATGCTGCTGCTTCGCGACTACGGCACGATGCGGCTGCGCGACGTGCTCGAGCCTGCGATCGCCTATGCGCGCGACGGCTATCCGCTGGTCGAGCGCGCATCCGCGACTATCCAGGTCGTCGAGAAATTGTTCCGCAATCACTGGACGACGTCGGCCGCCGTCTACCTGCCGAACAACGAGGTGCCGCGGCCCGGCACGCTATTCACCAACAAAAAACTCTCGGAAACCTACGCCCGCATTCTGAAGGAGGCCGAAAGCGCCGGCTCCGACCGCGTTGCGCAGATCGAACGCGCGCGAAAATCCTGGTCGCACGGCTTCGTGGCGGAAGCGATCGACAAGTTCTGCCGTACCCAGGAAGTGATGGATGTCAGCGGCTCGCCGCATCGCGGCGTGCTTTCGGCCGACGACATGGCGCGCTGGCAGCCGACCGTCGAGGCGCCGCTGACGTATGACTATGGCCGCTACACCGTCTGCAAGCCCGGCGTCTGGAGCCAGGGCCCTGTGATGCTGCAGCAGCTCGCGCTGTTGAAGGGCTTTGAGCTCGACGGGCTCGATCCCGCCGGCCCCGAGTTCATTCATCTGCAGATCGAATGCGCAAAACTCGCCTTCGCCGACCGCGAGAAGTTTTATGGCGACCCGAAATTCACCGAAATCCCGATCGCGACCTTGCTGTCGGACGCCTACAACGACGAACGCCGCAAGCTGATCTCAAGGGACAAGGCCTCGCTCGATTTCATCCCGGGCTCGGTCGAAGGTTTCGGCTCGGTCGTAAAGCTGCGCCGCGCCGAAGGTGACCGCGAAGCGGTCGGCGCCATGGGCGCAGGCGAGCCGACCGTCGGCCGCTTCGGCGAGGTGCGCGGCGATACCGTGCATTTCGACATTATCGACCAGGCCGGCAACATGATTTCAGCAACGCCGTCCGGCGGCTGGCTGCAATCCTCGCCGATCATTCCGGAACTTGGCTTCTGCCTCGGCAGCCGCGCTCAGATGTTCTGGCTGGAGGAAGATCACCCGGCCGCACTCGCGCCCGGCAAGCGCCCACGGACCACGCTCTCGCCGACCATGTGCTATCGCGACGGCGAGCCGTACATGGCCTGGGGATCGCCGGGCGGCGACCAGCAGGATCAATGGACCACGCAATTCTTCCTGCGGCACGTCCACGCCAAACTGAACCTGCAGGAAGCGATCGACGCGCCGGCCTGGCACTCCGAACACTTCCCGATCTCGTTCTGGCCGCGCACCGCACGTCCCGGCGTGCTCGTGGTCGAAAACCGCGTGCCGAAGGCGACCGTCGATACGCTGAAGGGCCGCGGCCACGTCGTCGAGATCGGCCCCGACTGGTCGGAAGGTCGCCTCACTGCAGCTTCCAAAGTTGGCCGCCGCCGCCGCGCTGCCGCCAATCCCAGGGGCATGCAGGGCTACGCGGCCGGACGATAGTTAGAGAAGAGACAAGATGACCTGGTCGATCATCGCCCGCGATTCGCTCACCGGCCAAATCGGCATTGCAGTCGCGACCAGATTTTTCGCGGTAGGCGCGCGCGTGCCGCATATCGCTCCCGGCACCGGCGGCGTCGCCACGCAAGCGCTGGTCAACCCCTATTACGGCATCGACGGCGTAAAACTGCTGCGCGAAGGGCGCGAGCCCCGCGAGGTGGTGGACACGCTGATTGCCAGCGACGACGGCCGCGAGGCCCGGCAGCTTCATGTCATGGATATCAAGGGCCGGATTGCCGCGCATACCGGCAGCGAATGCGTCGACTGGTGCGGTCATATTCAGGGCGACGGCTTTTCGCTTGCCGGCAACATGCTGGCTGGCGCTGCCGTGCTCGACGATACCGCGCAGGCCTTTATCGCCAATGCCAGCCTGCCCTTTGCGCAGCGGCTGATCGTGGCCATGAAGGCCGGCGAAGCCGCCGGGGGCGACAAGCGCGGCAAGCAATCGGCCGCGATGGTGATCCAGGGCGAAGAGGAATGGTCCGATCTCGACCTGCGCGTCGACGACCATACCGATCCGCTTGCCGAACTCGAGCGGCTGGAACAGGTCAGCCGCGAGCGCTGGGTGCATTTCCGCCCGTTCCTGCCGACGCGGAGAAATCCTGCGGGGATCACCGACCGCGCCGTGATTGACGCCACCATCGAAGCGGCGTTGGCGGGCAAGACATGACGGTAGGTCCGCTGATCGAAATCGAGGGCCTGCGCGTGGTGTTCCACGGCGACCACGGCCGCACCACGCACGCGGTCGACAGCGTCGATCTCAGCGTGGCCAACGGCGCCACGCTGGGTCTGGTCGGTGAATCCGGCTGCGGCAAGAGCGTAACCTCGCTCGCCATCATGGGGCTGCTGTCAAAGCATTCCGCCGAGGTCTCCGGCTCGATCCGCTTCGACGGCTTCGATCTGCTGGAAGTGCCCGACCAAACCCTGCGCGACCTGCGCGGCAACCGGCTGGCGATGATCTTCCAGGAGCCGATGACCTCGCTCAATCCGAGTTTTACCATCGGCGACCAGATCATCGAAACCATCCTGCGCCACCGTGGCGGCTCGCGGCGGCAGGCGCGCGAGCGCGCCATCGAGCTGCTGCGGCGCGTTCACATCCCCTCGCCCGACAAGCGGATCGACGAGTATCCGCACAAGCTCTCCGGCGGCATGCGCCAGCGCGTGATGATCGCGATGGCGCTAGCCTGCGACCCGCGCCTTTTGATCGCGGACGAGCCGACCACCGCGCTCGACGTCACCCTGCAGGCACAAATCCTCGATCTGATGCGCGAACTCAAAGCCGCCAGCGGCGCCGCGATCATCCTGATCACCCATGATCTCGGCGTGGTCGCCGAGGTCTGCGACGAGGTCGCGGTAATGTATGCCGGCGAAATCGTCGAGCGCGCGCCGGTCGACGAACTCTTTGCCAATCCCCAGCATCCCTACACCGTCGGCCTGCTCGGTTCGATCCCGCGGCTCGACCGCCGCGCAGCGCATCTGGCGACCATCGAGGGCATGGTGCCGAACATGGCGAACCCGCCATCCGGTTGCCGCTTCGCCGCACGCTGCCCCTTTGTTATCGAGACCTGCGTGACCGCGCCGCCGCCGCTCGCCATCGTGAGCACGGGCCACGCCTCGCGCTGCATCCGTGCACCGCTGGAGCGGCTGGTGTCATGACCGCGCTTCTCGAAGTCGACGGCCTCGTGAAGCATTTCGTCGCCGCGCGTTCTGTGTTCGGAACACCCACCGCCTATGTCAAAGCGGTCGACGGCGTCAACTTCACCGTCGAGGCCGGCAAAACGCTGGCGCTGGTCGGCGAATCCGGTTGCGGCAAATCCACCGTGAGCCGGCTGGTGCTGCGGCTGATCGAGCCGGATGCTGGAACCGTCCGCTTCGAAGGCCGCGACCTCGGCGCGCTCGACGCCAACGCGTTGCGCGCCTTCCGCCGCGACGCGCAGATCATTTTCCAGGACCCCTATGCGTCGCTCAACCCGCGCATGACCGTCAGCCAGATCCTCACCGAGCCGCTGGCGCTGCACGATCTGGTGCCGGCTGCGCGCCGGCGCGAGCGGGTCGAGGAGCTGCTGCGGCTGGTCGGGCTGGAGCCGCGCTTCGCCCGCCGCTATCCGCACGAGTTTTCCGGCGGCCAGCGCCAGCGTATCGCGATCGCGCGGGCGCTGGCGGTGGAGCCGAAACTCATCATCTGCGACGAGCCGGTATCCGCGCTCGACGTCTCGATCCGTTCGCAGATCCTCAATTTGCTGCGCGACCTGCAGGACCGGCTCGGCCTCGCCTACATCTTCGTCTCACATGATCTTGCGGTCGTGAAGCACATCGCCGACCGCGTCGCCGTGATGAATCTCGGCGGCATTGTCGAGACCGCGGCCGCCGACGCGCTGTTCGCAGCGCCCCGGCATCCTTATAGCCGCGCGCTGTTGTCAGCCATTCCAGTGCCCAAGCCGCAGGCCAAACGCAGCCGCATTGTGCTGGAGGGCGAGATGCCGAGCGCGCTCAATCCGCCCGCCGGCTGCCGCTTCCATACCCGCTGCCCCTACGTCATCGCGCGCTGCCGCACTGAAATTCCGCCGCTGCTTGCCGACGGCACGGGACACGCCACCGCCTGTCACCGCACCACAGAATTGCCGGCGCCCGAAAATATCGTTCCCGCCGATGGCGGCTTTTCGCCGGTGCTGGAAAAATTGGTCGCCGCCTTCAGCGGCGGCACGGAAGGTACAGGCCGCGCCGGGGTTGGTATATCAGGGACACGGCCAACAGCGTAATCGTGGATAAGGGGATGGCAGCATGAAAATCTTTCGTTTGGCAATCACCGCGGCATCGCTGCTGCTGTCGCTTCCGGCAATCGGTCAGGCCCAGACCACGTTGCGGATCGGGCTCGCCGAGGATCCTGATATCCTCGATCCGACCATGGCCCGCACCTATGTCGGCCGCATCGTGTTCGCATCGTTCTGCGACAAGCTGTTCGACATCGACGAGAAGCTCAACATCGTGCCTCAGCTCGCGCTGAGCCATGAGACTTCGGTCGACGGCAAGGAAGTCACCATCAAGCTCAGGCCCGGCGTCAAGTTTCACGACGGCGAGGCCTTCAATGCGGAGGCCGCAAAGTTTTCGCTGGAACGGCATCTGACATTTCCGGGCTCGTTCCGAAAGCCGGAACTGGCGGCCGTCGATCGTATCGATGTCGTCGATCCCCTCACCATCAAGCTGACATTGAAGGCCCCCTACTCGCCGCTGGTCGCACAGCTCACCGATCGCGCCGGAATGATGGTATCGCCCAAGGCGGCAAAAGAGGCCGGCGACAAGTTCGGACTGCGGCCGGTTTGCGCCGGTCCCTACAAATTCGTCGAGCGCGTGCAGCAGGACCGCATGGTGTTCGAGAAATTCGCAGACTACTGGAACAAGGACAGTATCCACATCGACCGCATCGTCTACCTGCCGCTGGTGGATGCGACAGTGCGGCTTGCCAATTTGAAATCCGGCGGCCTTGACCTGATCGAACGCGTGCTCGCGACGGACCTCAAGGAGGTGCAGACCGATCCGAAACTCAAATTGTCCACCGCGATCGAGCTCGGCTATCAGGGCGTGACGTTAAACGTCGGCAAGGACAAGGCCAAGGGACCGCTCAGCCAGTCCGCCAAGGTGCGGCAGGCGCTCGACCTGTCGCTCGACCGCGACGCGATCAGCCAGGTGGTGTCCAACGGCGAGTTCAAGCCCGGAAACCAGTGGGTCAACCCCGATCATCCCTATTACCAGAAAGCCTTTCCGGTGCCGAAGCGCGACATCGCCAAGGCCAAGGCGCTGTTGAAGGAAGCGGGCGTCACGCCGCCAGTCAGCGTCGACTTCATGGTGTCGAAAGGCGCTGAAACCGAAGCGGCATCGCAGGTGATCCAGTCGATGGCGGCGGAGGCCGGTTTCGACATGAAGCTCAGGGTCACTGAGTTCGCCACCTCGTTGAAGCAGGCCGAAGCCGGAGAATACCAGGCTTATCTGCTGGCCTGGAGCGGCCGGATCGATCCGGACGGCAACTCCTACATCTTCCAGAAGACCGACGCGCCGCAGAACTACAGCGCCTGGTCCAACAAGGAGGCCGACAAGGCGCTCGATGACGGCCGTCTTGTCACCGACCAGGCGCAGCGCAAGGCGATCTATGAAAAACTGTCGAAGATGGTGCTGGAGGAAAAGCCGCTGCTCTATATCTATCACCGCCGCATCCTGATCGCGCACACGACGAAGCTCGAGGGCTACAAGCAGATGCCGGACGGGCTGGTGCGTGTGGTCGGGCTGAAGCTGAAGTGAACGCTGCTGCGCCCGGGGACGCGCCATGCTGAATTTTCTCGCACGGCGCGTTGTCCAGCTGATCCCGACGCTGTTCTTCGTCTCGATCCTGATTTTTTCGCTGCAGCAATTGCTGCCGGGCGATCCGGCGCTTGTCATGGCGGGCGAGGAACGCGACCCTGAGGTCATCGCGCAGATCCGTCAGCAATACCGGCTCGATCAGCCGGTGCCGGTGCAATATGTCTACTGGGTCAAGGGCGTGCTATCGGGCGATTTCGGCGAGTCGCTGCGCAACAAGGTATCGGTGCGCGAGCTGATCGCACAGAAACTGCCGGTGACGATGCAACTGGCGTCGATGGCGATCATCATTGCCTTCCTGGTCGGCATCCCCGCGGGAATCATATCGGCCGTCAAGAAGGGCACGGCCTGGGACTATGGCGCGAATTTCTTTGCGCTGTGGGGAATCTCGACGCCCAACTTCTGGCTCGGCATCATGCTGATCTTCCTGTTCTCCATCAAGCTCGGCTGGCTGCCGGCATCAGGCTATGTGCCGCTGACCGAGAACTGGCGCGCCAGCCTCGCGTCCACCATCATGCCGGCCTTCGTGCTGGGCAATGCGATCGCCGCCATCCTGATGCGGCATACCCGCAGCGCCATGCTGCAGGTGCTGGAAAGCGATTACGTCCGCACCGCCCGCGCCAAGGGCCTTTCCGAACGCTCGGTCATTCTCAAGCACGCCATGCGCAACGCGCTGACGCCCGTCATTACGCTGGGCGCGCTCGAACTGGGCACGCTGCTGTCGGGCGCGGTGCTGACCGAGCAGATTTTCTCGATTCCGGGCTTTGGCAAGCTGATCGTGGACGCGGTGTTCAACCGCGATTATGCGGTCGTGCAGGGCGTCGTGTTGACGACGGCGACGATCTACATCACGCTCAATCTCATAGCCGACATCGCCTATGTCCTCGTCAATCCGCGGCTGAGGGCCTAGGCCATGACCGACGCTGCCCTCGGCGCGATCAAGCTGACCGCTTCCGACGAACTGGAGAGCCCGGCGCGGCGCGCGCTGCGGCGCCTGTTCAAGCGCAAGGGCGCGGTGGCGGGCCTTGTCGTGATCGCAATCTTCGTCCTGCTCGCGCTGTTTGCGCCGCTGATCTCGCCTTACGAGCCGATCGCGACGAGCTGGTCGCTGGTGCGCAAGCCGCCCTCCGCGCTGCACTGGTTCGGTACCGACGAACTCGGCCGCGACATTCTCGCGCGCGTGATCTACGGCGCGCGGGCTTCGCTGCTGGCCGGCGCAATCTCGGTCGGGATCGCACTTTCCATTGGCGTGCCGCTCGGCCTGTTGTCGGGTTATCGCGGCGGCTTCATCGACGCCCTGATCAGCCGCATCACGGACGCGATGCTGGCCTGCCCGTTCCTGATCCTCGCGATTGCGCTGGCGGCGTTTCTGGGGCCGAGCCTCGGCAATGCCATGATCGCGATCGGCATCTCGGCGACACCGATCTTCGTGCGGCTCACGCGCGGGCAGGTGATGAGCGTCAAGGTCGAGGACTATGTCGAGGCCGCGCGCGCCATGGGTAATCCGCGGTGGCGCATCGCGCTGTTTCATATCCTTCCCAACATCATGCCGGCGCTATTGGTGCAGGCGACACTGTCGATCGCCGCGGCCATCATTGCGGAGGCCGCGCTGTCCTTCCTCGGCCTCGGCCAGCAGCCCCCGGCACCGTCCTGGGGTAGCATGCTGAACGCCGCGCAGCGCTTCCTCACCAACGCGCCCTGGATGGCGGTCTGGCCGGGGCTTGCGATCTTCCTCGTGGTGCTCTCGTTCAACCTGGTCGGCGACGGCCTGCGCGACGCGCTGGATCCGCGGGAGCGGTAGGCGCACCTGTCAAATCGCAACGTTGGGATGCACGGTTTGTTTACGTGAAGCAGCGACGTTCGCAGCATCGGCTGGTTGCGGTCTCTATGGGGCGTTCCATGCGGTTCTTCATTGCGTCGATCTTCTTGATCGGGGGATCGGTCACACTTGCCCATGCCGCCGAGCTAGAACTTCCGAACAGCAAGACTATCGTCCGCGGCGATCCGTGCCGGGTGGAAGCCACCGCCACGGCGGGCGGCAAACGAGCCGCGTCACTTCGAGTTAGCCGCCGCAGCGCGATCCATATCATCCAGCACATTCACAAGGCCTGTCGAATCCTGGCCGATACAGGCGACGACGGCTCGCGATCGGACGCCATTCGCGGCTATCTCCACGAAAACATCATCCGCCCGATCTATCGAGTTCATCCAGACGTCGCGGGCGCTTTGCCTCAGTCGTCGTCCCCACCAAAAGTGCTCCACGCAACACCGCGCGATATCGGACGAACAACTGCCAACCGGCTCGACGACGAGATCACGCGCTTGCAGAACAACATATTCAAGCTTGGCAGTGTTGCGGCAGATCAATCTTCCGATAAGAGCGCCGCCATGAAAGCGCTGGAGCCCTCAATCGATGCAGCCGCCGAACTCTCATTCGCGGGCAAGATCGTCTTCGATGCCTATCCCGACCTGTTCGCGAAAGCGCTGGCGGCGGTCCCGGACCAACCCCGCACGGCCGAACGCGACGCGAATTTTCGCAAGGCTGCCCCGCCGCTGGGCTCGGTCAGCCTGAGCGATGCTGCCTTGGCGCTGGTGCAGTCGTTCATGCGGGATGTCCGTCGTATGCCGGGTGGCGAGCACATCGCAACGATAGGCTGGGCACGGGAACAGAAGTCAAAGCGCCCCGGCGATAGGGAATGGTCCAACAGCGGCGCCGGCTGGATGCTTGGCGCCTATCGAAGAGCCGAGGTCCCTCCCGACGTCATCGATACGGTTCGGGGTGTCGAGATCATGTTCACGGCCGAGAACCCGTCAGCGCTTGCGGGCAAGACCTTTGATGCAACAAAGCAGAAGCTTTTCGTTCGTGATTGAATGTCGGCCGACGCGCTTGCTACAGCCGACGCCAATCCCCCATCATGCTGAACGCGTCTCGAACCATCCGGCCCTGCTGTCGCCTCATCTTTCGAGACGCGCGAAGACGTGCTCCTCAGAATGAGGGGTTAGATCACCACTTCCCGTAGCACCCTTCGGCAATCCATCTCATACTCAAGATCGATCACCGGCGGCCGTGCGAAGTGCCAGGTCAACCCCGAACGCGCGGCGCCACGGCGAACCAGCGCATCGGCAAAGACATGGTGAAAATCGTGGATGGTGTAGGTCTGCGTCGCCGTCGCATCTTTCCAGCCGAACCCGAATTCGCCCATGCGCCGCTCCATCACGCTGGCGACGTAACGCACCTTCTCCGCAATGCCCTCGGGGCTGATGTCACGGTAACGCACCGTGCGCTCCGCATAGCTCGCGTTGCCTTCCTGCGACTCGCCACTGCCTGCGATGACGAAGCTCGGCGTCGTGCTTTGGCTCGGCCGCGTGAATGAAAACGCATAAAACGACGGCTCGGCCGGCGGATCGATCTCCGGACAGACATTGCTGCGCGCTACCGGATTGGTCTTGCCGTCATAGACGCCCCACTCCGCCAGCGTCTTGACGTAGTGCAGGTTGAAATTGCGGAATCCTTCGTCGGTGAAGGCGGCCGGTGAACGCAGCTCGCAGGCACAGAACGATGTCAGCGGCCTTCCCGCCGCCTGAATGTATTTTGCGATCTGCGCAAAGCCCTCGGCCAGCGGCACCCATTTGTCGAACCGTACCCGCTCGATTTCATAGCCGGGATTGGCCGCTACCCCGCCGGAATACTGAAACACGGCCGGAATGAAGCGGTAGTTGCCGGCTGCAAAGTCGCTCGTCATGTTGGCTCCCCTGTTTCTTTCTTCCTCGCATGCATGGGCCGGCGGCGTCGCCGGTCGCATGACTGCCGGCACAAAAAAGCGGCGGCAGCGATTTCCGCTGCCGCCGCTCGCGATTATTCGCGGGCCTGAGAGCTCAGGTCGGCTTGAGCGCCGTCTTCCCGAGATCGAAATCGGCAATCTCCTTGGTCCGCTCCGAGTCGGCCTTGGCCTGGTGGTCGGTAGCGAGCCAGACATAAACCGCCGGAAGCACGAACAGCGTGAACAGCGTACCGATCGACATGCCGGAGACCACGACGAGACCGATCGAGAAGCGGCTCGCCGCACCTGCGCCGGTCGCGGTCAATAGCGGAATCAAACCGGTGACCATCGCTGCCGTCGTCATCAGGATCGGACGCAGCCGGATGCGGGCGGCCATCTCGATCGCCGAACGCTTGTCGAGGCCTTCCTTGAGCTGCAGCTCGTTGGCGAACTCGACCATCAGGATGCCGTGCTTGGTGATGAGGCCGACCAGCGTCAACAACCCGACCTGAGTATAGATGTTGATGGTGGCCATGCCGAAGAACAGCGGGATCAGCGCACCGACGATCGCCATGGGAACGCTGATCATGATCACCAGCGGATCCCACAAGCTCTCGAACTGCGCCGCCAGCACCAGGAAGATGATGATCAGCGCGAAGCCGAAGGTGATCGCTAGCTGGTTGCCTTCCTGCACATATTGGCGGGAATCGGCCAGATAATCGTGGCCGAAACCGGCGGGCAACTTTTTCGCCTCACTCTCCAGGAAGTCTACCGCCTGCCCGACGGTTACGCCCGGCATCGGCACCGCCTGGAAGGTCGCGGAATTGAGCTGGTTGTAATGCGTCAGCGAGTTCGGATCGGTGGCGGTCTCGATCGACACGATGGTCGACAGCGGCACCAACTGCCCGGTGTTGGTCGGGACGTAGTAACCGCCGAGCGATTCCGGCGACAGCCGCATGCCACGCGGCACCTGCGGAATCACCTGATAGGACCGTCCTTCGAGATTGAAGCGGTTGACGTAATTACCGCCCAGCAGCGTCTGCAGCGTGGCACCGACCTGCGCCATGTTGATGCCGAGATCGCTGGCCTTGGAACGGTCGACGGAGACACGCACCACCGGCTGATTGAAATCGAGGTCAGAGTCGGACACGATGAACAAGCCGCTCTTGCGTGCAGCAGCCTTCAGCTTGTTCATCTCCTCGTAGACAACCTGGAAGCCGGAGGTCGAGTTGATCACCATCTGTATCGGTAGACCGCCCGGCCCGCCCGGAAGCGGCGGCAGGTTGAACGCGAACGCCTGGACGCCTTCAATCTTGGCGATCTCCGCCTGCACCAGCGGCTTCAGCTTGATCGAGGAACGCTCGCGCTCGTCCCACGGCTTCAACAGCATGCCGGCAATGCCGCCCTGCGGCCCGTTGATGCCGTTCAGGACGAAGCGCAGGTCGGTTTCGGGGAATTTGGCGAACGCCTTGTCGAGCTTCTCGCCGTAGAAGTCGACATAGTCGATGTTGGCGTATTTCGGCGCCTTGGTCACCGAGAACACGATGCCCTGATCCTCTTCGGGAGCGAGTTCCTTGGCCGTGTTCATATAGAGGAACCCGACCAGGCCGAGAATCGTCAGCGCGAACACGCCGGTAATCGGACGATAGTCGAGCGAGCGGTCGAGCTGACGGCCGTACCAGCGCGTCATCGCGCCGAACACGCGGTTGACGAGCCTGGCGAACCGCCCCTCGTCGGCACTCTTCAATAAGACCGAGCACATCATCGGCGACAGCGTCAGCGCGATTACGCCCGATACGATCACCGAGCCCGCCAGCGTGAAGGCGAATTCGCGGAACAGCGAACCAGTCAGGCCGCCGAGGAAGCCGATCGGCGCGTACACGGCAGCGAGTGTAATCGTCATCGAGATCACGGGACCGACGATTTCGCGCGCGCCCTGCAGTGACGCCTGCACCGGCGTTTTTCCTTCCTCCAGATGGCGATGGATGTTCTCCACCACCACGATGGCGTCGTCGACCACGAGCCCGATCGCCAGCACCATCGCCAGCAACGTCAGCAGGTTGAAAGTGAAACCCATCATCAGCATCAGGCTGCAGACGCCGATCAGCGACAGCGGAATCGTGACCACGGGGATGATGACGGAGCGGAACGAGGCCAGGAACAGGAAGATCACGACCACGACGATCAACACGGCCTCGATCAGCGTGTTCTTCACCTCGTCGATCGATGACTGAATGAACTTGGTGGAATCGTAGGCCACCTTCATCTTCATCGATGGCGGCAGGTTGCGTTCGAGCTCCGGAAACAGCGCGCGCACGCCCTTGACCAGCGTCAGCGGGTTGCCTTGCGGCGTCGCCTGCACGCCGATGAAGATCGCGCGCTCGCCGCTGAACGCGACGCTCGCATCCGAGCTTTGGGCGGCAAGTTCGACGGTTGCAATATCCTCGATCCGCACGAAGCCGCCGTCCTTGGACTTGACGATCATCTTCTTGAACTGCTCGAGGTTCCGCAGGTCGGTGTTGGTCTGAATGTTCGAGACAATGAAATAGCCCTTGGACTGACCCGCCGCGGCCTGGAAGTTGTTGGCGGCGATCGCCGCCGAGACGTCGCTTGGCGACACGCCGCGGCCTGCCATCCGCACCGGATCGAGCCACAGCCGCATCGCAAACGTTTGCCCGCCGAGAATGTCGGCCGACGCCACGCCGTCAACCGTCGACAATACGGGCTGGACGACGCGCGTGAGGTAGTCCGAGATCGCAGATCCCGAGAGCTCGTCGCTGGAGAATCCGAGATACATCACGGCCGTGGTCTGGCCGGTCGTCTTGGTCACGATCGGGTCGTTCGATTCCTTCGGGATCAGGTATCTGACCGAGTTCACCTTGGCGAGAACTTCGGTGAGCGCCTGGTTCGGATCGAAGTTCAGCTTGACGTAGACCTGGATCGTGCTGGTGCCCTGCACGGACGAGGAGGTGATGTAGTCGACGCCCTCGGCGGAGGCGACCGCCTGCTCGATCGGCGTGGTGATGAAACCCTGAATCAGGTTGGCCGACGCGCCGGGATAGACGGTGGTGACATTGACCACCGTGTTCGACAGTTTCGGATATTGCCGGATCGGCAGTACGCTGGCGGCCCGCAGACCAATCAGCAGGATCAGCAGGCTGACGACGACCGACAGGACCGGACGCTTGATGAAAATATCGGTTAAGGCCATCGCAAAATTATCCCGCTGAGTTCAGCATTTTTCCGGGCACGGCCTCATCTCAAGGACCGTTGCCCGCCTTGTCATCAGCGCGGCCCGCGGGCCGCGCGATCGTCAGTTAGTAGCGTGGCGGCTTCGCCGGTATCGGCGGCACCGGCTCGTTCGAGACCGTCACGGCCGATCCCGATTGCAGCTTGAGCTGGCCCAGGGCTACGACACGGTCGCCGTCCTTCAACCCTTTCAGGATTTCAGCACGTCCCTCGATGCGGTTGCCGGTCTGCACGAAGGTACGCGTCACCGTGAGGCTGGTCTTGCCGTCCTCTTCCTTTTTCTCGCTGAGGAGGTAGACCGAATCGCCATAGAGCGTGTAGTCGACCGCGGTTTCGGGCACGGTGATGACCGGCGGCTTGTTGGGCAGCACCACGGTGGTGGTCACGAACATGCCGGGCTTGAGGATCCGATCCGGGTTCTGGATCGTCGCCTGCACGCGGATGTTGCGCGTCTCGGTGGCGATCTGCGGCTCGATGGTGGTGATCTTGCCCTCGAAGGTGCGGCCCGGATAGGCGTCGACCGCGATACGAACGATCTGGCCGACCTTGAGCTGGCCGGAATCCTTTTCCGTCACGGTGAAGTTCGCATACAGCGCCGACAGATCGGTCAGCGAGACGATCTGCGTGCCGGCGGTCAGATATTGTCCAACCTCGACCTTGCGAACGCCGAGTTCGCCATCGAACGGCGCCCGCACCAGCTTCTGCGAGATGATGGCTTCCGTCTTGGCGATGCCGGCGCTGGCCTGATCGAACGCAGCCTGCGCCGTATCCACCGTCGCCTGCGGTCCGACCTGCCGCTCGGCCAATTGCTTGGCGCGATCCAGCGAGATCTGCGCCACGCGCTGCTGGGCCTTGAAGTTGGCAAGGTCGCCCTGCTCCGGACCGTCGAACAGCTGAACCAGCGGCGTGCCCGCCTTCACGCTGGCGCCTGCCGTGAACTGAATGTCGGTGATGCGGCCGTTGACGTCGGAAGTCACGTTGACCTGATGCACGGCGGCGAGATCGCCGACCGCGGTCAGAAGGTTCGGAATGGTCTCGGACTTCGCCGTGGCGACGTTGACGCTTACCGGCGGCGGCTTGTTGTTCGCGAAAAACTGCGCGATCATCTTGCCGCGGAAATAGTTAAACCAGACCAGGCCGCCGACCAGCAGGGCCAGCAGCGTCCCCACAACGATGAACCAGCGCACCAACCGCACCGGCCGCTTGTGCGACTTGTCGCTAATCGGCTTGCCCGAAAGTTTGGGTTCAGTCACGATATTCATGTCATGCACTTTCTGCAGTTACCGATTGTCCCGAATTCGGTGACAGCTCGCCGTCCAGATGAGAAGCAATTGCGGCTTCGGTAAGTCCGATGCCGCGCAGGATGAATTGACAAAGCTGCCGCTCCAGATCGGCGGCGTTGCCGTAGGAAAGACAGGGCACGGCGGGAAGCCGCGAGAGCGCCGCCATCAGCACGGTGTGGTGGGCGAACCAGAACAGGTTGAGCGGATCGCTGCCGATCCGCGACGCATCGCCAGCCGCTACAGCACTTTCGATCGATGCTCTAAATACCGGCCCGATCAGGCCGCCGATCTTGTCGTAGAGCAGACGCGCGAACTCGCCATCGTCGAGATGACTTGTCGTCATCAGCCGCAGCCGCTGCGCTTCCTCCTGGTCCGAACCGTCGGATACTTCCATGAAATGACCAACCATGCCCTTGACCAGTTCGACCAGTGTGGCAGTTGAAGGCTCCTGGTCGAGCAGATGCGCGAAGTCCGGATCGGCCTCGCACTCCTCCGCGAGGATTTCGGCGTAGAGCGCGGCCTTGGAAGGGAAGTGCTTGAACAACAGCCCTTCCGAAATGGCCGCGGCCGCCGCCACGCTCTTGGTCGTGGTGCCGGCAAAGCCGTTACGGGCAAAGCATCGCTTGGCAGCGCTCAGGATCAATTGGCGCCGCAAGTCACTGGTCATACGCAGGCTAGACATGCGGGCGTGAGTAATCACTCACCTTGACGAAGTCAAGGATCTATTGCAGCGCACCAAGCGAATTCTGTCGCGGGGTGACGTCAAAGACACAGCTTCATCGCCTTGTTCGAGCACCGTTTTTCCGGGAATCCGGCGCTCACCTTTCCGGTTCATCCCGGATCAGCCGCAACCCGAACGCGCCGCTGATGGTGCGGGGCCGGAAGCTGCGCTCCGGCTTGACGCCTTGGGCACGGCATTTAAGATAGTTGCAAATGCGACTAATTTGGCGGTCGCTTACTTAATCTTCCCAGGGAGTATGGCGGGCCATGAATTCGGATGCGCGCGAACTGGCGGCCACCTTCGACCTCGAAAAGCTGACGCCGGAGTTCTATGCCAACCCCTACCCGACCTATCGCGCGCTGCGCGAGACCGATCCGGTCAAGCGGCTGCCGAACGGCTCGTATTTCCTGACCCGCTACGACGACCTGGTTGCGGCCTACAAGAACACCAAAGCTTTCTCATCGGACAAGAAGAAGGAGTTCTCGCCGAAATACGGCGCCTCCCTGCTCTACGAGCACCACACCACGAGCCTCGTCTTCAACGATCCCCCCGCCCATACCCGCGTCCGCCGCCTGATCATGGGTGCGCTCTCGCCGCGCGCGATCGCCGGCATGGAGCCCGATCTGATCCGCTTGATCGACCGCCTGCTCGACGCCATTGCCGCCAAGGGCAAGGTGGACCTGATCGACGATTTCGCCGCCGCGATCCCGATCGAAGTTATCGGCAATCTGCTCGACGTCCCGCAAGACGAGCGCGAGCCCTTGCGCGACTGGTCGCTGGCCATCCTCGGCGCGCTGGAGCCGGTGATCGGCCCGGACGCGTTCGCCCGCGGCAACAAGGCGGTGGGAGACTTCCTGTCGTACCTCGAAGGACTGGTGGCCCGGCGGCGGGCCAAGCCCGGCAATCCCGACCGCGACGTGCTGACCCGGCTCATCCAGGGCGAAGACAATGGCGAGCGGCTGACCGAAAAGGAGCTGCTGCACAATTGCATCTTCCTGCTCAATGCCGGCCATGAGACCACCACCAATCTGATCGGCAACGGGCTGGTGGCATTGTCGAACCACGCCAGCGAGAAACGGCGGCTGATCGAGAACCCTTCGCTGATCAAGACCGCGGTCGAGGAAATGCTGCGGTTCGAAAGCTCCAACCAGCTTGGCAACCGCATGACGGTCGAGCCTTTCGAACTCGGCGGCATAGCGATGCCGCCGGGCACGCCGGTGACGCTGTGCATCGGCGCCGCCAACCGCGATCCCGCGCAATTCGCCGATCCCGAACGTTTCGACATTGGCCGTTCGCCGAACCGGCATCTGGCCTTCGGCACCGGCGCGCATCAATGCGCCGGCATGGCGCTGGCGCGGCTCGAGGGCGCCATCGCGATCTCGCGCTTCCTCGCGCGCTTTCCGGATTATGCACTCGCCGGCGAACCGGTCCGTGGCGGCCGGGTGCGCTTTCGCGGCTTTCTCAGCGTGCCTTGCACTGTCGGCTAGCGCCGCAGACGAACTGCACCTGCGTCGCAACACCGCAATGCAAATCAAAACAAAAGAGAACGATTTCTGCGCTTGCGCGTTGGCATTTCCGGGCGACGAAGCATGAGGGAGTTGAGATCATGCTTTCGCCATGCGCTCGCGCTGCAGCATTTTTTCTTGGTGTCTCCGCGATTGCGGTGAGCACCGGCTCGTTCGCCCAACAAGGAAGAGGTCATGGCCCAGGCGGCGTGGCTGCGCCGGTAGCCCGTCCGGCAGCACCACCTGCTATGGCCCGTCCAACGGGACCACCGCCGGCGATGGCCCGCCCAGCGGCACCGCCCGCGATGGCTCGTCCTGCAGCGCCTCCAGCCATGGCGCGACCCGCCGCACCGGCGTTCCGTGCGGCTCCCGCGCCGCAGCGTCCAGCCATGGCTCCGCACGTAGCCCCGCGGATCGCCGGGCCGCCGCGACCAGCCGCACCGCGCGTTGCAGCGCCACGACCCGAAATCCATCGTGCCGCACCGCCGCAGCGACCGGCCATGACGGGACGTCCGGAATCGCGCATCGCCACACCATCTGGCCCGCGCACATCGCCCGCCGCGGGCGCGGGGCCGTCGCGAAAGGAGCAGATCGAAACGCGCGCCCAGCAGCGTGAGCAGCGCGTCCAGCAGCGACAGCAAATTGTGCAGGAGCGGCAGCGTGACATGCTGTCGCGCCAGAGCACAGCACGCCAGGACCGCATCGATCGCCTGCAGCAGCGCGTGCAGCAATTGCAGTCTCAAAAGCCGGAAGGTCTCCGGGCGCAGCGCGCACAGGAACGGTTGTTGCAGACGCAGAACCGGGTGCTCCAGCGCGAACAGCGCCTGCAGCAGACCGATCAGGCGCGGCTGCAGCGGCTGGCACCACCGCCTTCGGCTGAACAACGATCCGCCGCTACTGCCGCCGCGCAGGCTGCAGCCCGCGGACGGTTTGCCGCGCAGTTCCGCAGCAATGATGCCTTGCAAGCCCGAACCGCGCTCATGGCCCGCGAGAACGGCTGGGCTCCCCGCCATGCCTGGCGACGCGGCCACCGCGCAGCGTTTGTGGCCTGGCTCGGCCCGGTATTCTGGCCCTACGCCTATTCCGACATCTTCAGTTACACCTTCTGGCCCTACGCCTATGACCCCGGCTATTGGGCCTACGCTTACGACGACTTCGTCGACACGGTTTTCTGGGGTACGGACAGCCCGTATTCCGCCTACGCCCGATATCCGGAGCCTGGCGCGGCGATCACCGATTTTCGAGCGCGCGGACGCGCAAGCGTGAGCCCGCAGACTCTCCGGCAATTGTGCGGAGATCCGGATAAGGGCGTGACCGCCTGGCCGATCGCGGAGATCACGCGCGCGGTCCAGCCGACGCCCGAGCAGCGCGCCCTGCTCGACGAATTGAAGGCCGCTGCAGCAAAGGCTGCCGATGTGTTCAAGGAATCCTGCGCCGATTCCTATGCGATGACGCCACCCGGTCGCTTGCGGGCGATGACAAACCGCGTCAGCGCAACGCTCGAGGCGGTAAGGATCGTGCGGCCGGCACTCGAGCAGTTCTATAATTCGCTGAATGACGAACAAAAGGCGCGCTTCAACGCGCTCGGCCCGAACGTCGGCGACCGTTCGCAACAGCAGCCGCAGCAGGAGGCAAATGCTCAGGCCGAGGCTTGCGGCGATCCGAAATCCAGCCTCACCCAGCTGCCGATCGAACGGATCGAGGCTGTCGTACGGCCGGCGGGCGAGCAAAAGGAGGCGCTTGACCGCTTGAGCGACGTGACCAAGAAGGCGGTTGCAGGGCTGCAAGCTGCCTGCCCGGACGACGTGCCGCTTACGCCGGTCGGGCGGCTGGACGCGATGGAGAAGCGGCTCAAGGCCATGCTCGAGGCAGCCGAGTGGGTACAGGACGCATTGGACAAGTTCTATGCCACGTTGAGCAGCGAACAGAAGGCGCGCTTCAATACACTGCCGCAGGTCGCAAGCCCCTGAGCGAAACTCAATCCTTATGAGGATCGAATGAGGAAATGGCACTTTGTCACGCTTCTCGCCCTGCCTTCGTCCAGTCGGCCAGATACACCTACGCGGCACCGTAACCGGATGCTCCTGATAGGCGCATTGAGCGGGATGGCGTGCATGCTTGCATCACCTTCCGCCCTGCCCCAGGCATCGCAAGGAGCGGAGGACGCCTCAGGGCAACAGGCGTTCAACAATGCCTGTCGAACTTGTCACATCGTGAGAGAGGGCGATAATCGGCTCGGTCCCAACCTGCACAAAATTATTGGACGCAAAGCAGGATCGCTGCCGGACTATGGGTTTTCCAGCGCAATGAAAGAGGCAGGCTTCGTCTGGGATGAGGACAAGCTTGATCGCTTCATCGCAAACCCCGATGAGGTCGTACCCGGCAACAGCATGAAGCCGTATGGTGGCCTCTCATCGAGCGACGATAGAAAAAAGATCATCGCCTTCCTAGCTCAACCGCGATAACGCCGCAGCCTCCGGCTTTTTCGGTGAAGACAGGGCGACTAGCCTTGCTCCGTTACCTCACCGTGCGCGCCAATGCCAGAGCGCGTTCCATCGCCTGCGCCACAATTACCGCAGAGCGTTCGTCGAGATGAACGCCGTCCGCCCAGCGCAGCTCGCTTCTATTCACTTCGATCGGCAACCATCTATTCGAGTCCGGAAAGGCGGCGTGAATTATTTCCCGCGTGGTCGCTGCATATCGCGATTCTTCAATCGGCTCGGCAAAAGCTAGCTCGAACAGGAATACCCGCGCGCCGCGTTGTTCCATTACCTGGACCAATTCCTCAATTCGTTTCACGTTGAACCGAGCGGCATCCGTCGGATCCTCCGCATTGAGCTGCTGCAGCGCGCGATCCACATAGATCCGGCTGTCGAAATTGCTCGGCTGCTGCCCAACCAGTCGGCGCAGGTCGAGCGCGACCTGCTCGTGCGTAAGAGGCGCGTGGAGCCGCTGCTCGTACGCCGCCACCGCGGCCCTGACCGGGCGAAAGAAAAATGGCTCAGTGTCGCCGCGTGAGTACCGTTCGACCAGAGCGGTATCGGTGGAGCGAGCGAGAACATTCACCTCGACCAGAATGAACCGCGGGAGCCGCGGCTGGTTCGCAACGATTTCCAGCCCGGTGACCGGAGAGCCTCCCGCAAGCGCCAGATTCCGCAAGCCGCGCGTTGCGAAATATTCTTCCTTGAGGCGGAACGTGATCGAGCTGCCCACCAACACGATGTCAGGCACCGGCTCGCGCAGGTAGCGGCTCAGGGTGATCAGCGTGCCGTCCCGCGTCGTCGTCGCCGGCATTTGCAGGCCGCTCCCGAAGCGCACGGTGGCGAGCCCGCAGGCGATCAAGACAATCGCCGCGGCAGCACCGCATTTTACCAACCATCGAACCGCAGACACGCTTTTTTCGTCCCTAGCTAGAACTGAAAATAGATGAACGACGTTTCGGGACCGGCCTCCAGATACATCAGCGCAGCCATCGAACCATAGAGATATGGCTCCACCCAGCGAAGTCTTCCCTCGAACAGCAGACGGAAACCAAGATGCTGAATCACGACCGGCAGTGAATAGAGCAGCGCCAGGCTATAGAACAACTTCGTCGGGTTGGGATTCGTGCTCGGCGTAAACATGCCCGCGAGGTAGCCGACCGCATGATCGAAGTTCGGCAGCTTGAAGAAGATCCAGAGCATGCTGACGCAGACAAAGACCACGGTCATCCGGGCCGCCCGAAACACCGCAAAGTCGATCGAAGCCAGTCGCGGCAGCAAAGGGCGTTCCAGCACCAGCAGCAGGCCGTGCATCAATCCCCACATCAGATAGCTGAGGCCGGCGCCATGCCAGAGGCCGCCTAATCCCATCACGATCATCAGGTTCAAATAGGTCCGCCATACGCCATGGCGGTTGCCGCCGAGCGGAACGTAAAGATAGGTCCGCAGCCAGTTCGATAGCGAGATGTGCCAGCGCGTCCAGAACTCGGAGAACGAGGTCGAGATATAGGGAAGATTGAAGTTGATCGGCAGGCGATAACCGAACAGGAGAGCAAGCCCGATCGCAATCGCGGAATAGCCGAAGAAGTCCGCGTAGATCTGATAGCTGTAGACGAAAACGAGCAACCAGCGATCCTGGGTCTGCAGCGTCTCGTAGAGCGGGAAGCTCATATAGGACGTCATTTCATTGAGGTTGTTCGCGACGTAGAGCTTGAAGAAGAACCCGGTCAGGATCCATTTCGCGGCCTCGACGAAGGGAATGTCCGCGAAATATTTCGGCTTGATCTGCGGCATAAACATTTCCGCGCGCGTGATCGGACCCGACACGAGCTGCGGAAAGAAGATGATGTAGAGAAAGACGCCGGTTAGCGTCGGCGGCCCGGCCTTCTGCCGGGTCAGGTCGACCAGCAGGCTGATGTTGTGAAAGACAAAAAATGAAATGCCGATCGGCAGCGGCAGCTTCAGCAGGAAATCAAGCGGCGCGAAGTCCACCAGGCTGGGGGACGCCGGATCGATGAACAGCAATTTGTATTTGAAGAACGCGAGCAGCGCGAGATTGAAGGCGATGCCGACCGGAAGCCAGGCTCGCCGGTTTCGCAACGCCAGGATCAGGAAGAGGTAGGTTCCGAAAAGCGCGACGGCCAGCAGCGCCAGCAGTTCCGGCTGGCCATACCCATAAAAGAACAGGCTGGCGAAGACCAGCAGCTGGACCTGAAACGCTCGCAAGGCCGGCAGGTAATAGGCCGCAAATGCGATCGCGACGAAGACGCCGAACTGCCAGGAAGTAAAAGTCATGCTTCCCCAACGGTTGTTGGGGAAGCTCTAGCATTTTGACCTGGGAGGGCCTAGCCGAAACCGGACTGCCGGTTCGCAGCACGTCGCACGATTCTGCCCTAATGCGCGGGAGTTCTAGTTCCCGGCGGTGTTGAAGCGGGAGAGATCGCAATCCCGTTCGGCATATCTCACGCGGCGCAAGCCCTCGCGGTCTTCGACCACGGTCGGCCGGCAGCGTTCCTTCCAGGCGGCCTGGGCGGCTTCATCGGCTTTCAGTTCTTCCCCGGTCCGGGGCGCGATCTTCACGGTGCCGCTGCTGCCGACGTAGAAATTGGTTTGCTGGCTCGGAAGCAGCGGCGCGCCGGAGGCGATGGCCGCGGCCTTGGCATCCGCGGCAGCCCGCGCCGCGCGAGCGGCCTGGGCGGCGTCCGCGGCATGGCCGTGATCCATCGCGAATTGTGCGGACGCGGACGATACCGAAGCAACGACGATCGAGATTGCGATGAAGACGCGCATGGACCCTGCCTCTTGAACTGAATGCCGAACGTCAGGAATGCCCGACAAGCATTGAGGCGGCGTAAAGCGGCGTGACTAACCGGGCCGCAATTTGGTCGATAAAGATTTAGCAGTCTTTCCGCCGCGACAAGGCGCCGGAATTCATCGAGCCGGCAGGCCCGGAAATGCGCATCGCAGGTCGCGAGGAGCGAAAGCGCGCTATTCGCTGCGGCCGAACTCGCAGCCCTTGCGGGCGTAAACCAGGCGGACGACGCCTTCATCGTCATAGGTGCGCTTCGGCTTGCAGAACGCTTCCCACTTTTCGATGCTGGCGCGTCTGGCCTTTTCGTCTTCCTGATCCTGCGCCGCGTTGCGCGGCGGATCGTCCAGGTAGGACGTTGTGCACATCTGGCCATAGAACTTGCTGTAGGTGCAGCGTTCCACGACCTGCCAGGCCTGCGCCGATGTCGACAGCAGGGTGAGGGTCGCAATTGCGTAAAGGATTTTCATGTTGTCGCTCATCGCTCGCGGAGACGTTCTCCGTGCGGCGTAGCTAGCGCCGGAGTTCGCGGGGGCGCAACGGTAACCCTTTGTTAATCTAAATAGCCGCGCAAAAGGTTAAATCTGGAACCGTGCGCTGTCTCCTGGCGCTACGCTATCAGAAAAGAGAACGCGTGGCAGTTCACATACGAGACAACACCGTCCGCCATTGAGACAGCGAGCAGGCCGGTTCGATCGACCCTCGCTAAACGACCGTGCGATGTCGTTCGATGCAGGTCCGCAAAACCTCGTCCATCGGCCTTCCCCACCAGTCGTTGGAGAAGATTTCGATCTCGGAATAGCCGGCAAAGCCCTGCGCCTCGACCGCGGATCGCACAGATGTGATGTCGATGACGCCGTCACCCATCATGCCGCGGTCGTTGAGGATGTCCTTGGTCGGCACCAGCCAGTCGCAGACGTGAAACGCGAGCAGGCGATCCTTTCCCGCGCGCGCGATCTGCGGCATCAATTCCGGATCCCACCAGATGTGATAGACGTCGAGCGCAACGCCGAGCGCGCCGGTGCGCTGCGGATCGAGCTGGTCGCAGATATCCAGCGCCTGCCTCGTCGTGTTCACGCAGGCACGGTCCGCTGCATAGGCCGGATGCAGCGGCTCGATTGCGAGCGGCATGCTGGCCTGCTTGGCGTATTCCAGCATCTCCGCAATGGCGTCATGGACCTGCGTCCGCGCGGCCACGATGTCTTTCGAGGCAACGCTTCCCGGGCGCGAATATTGCGGCAGCCCGCCGACGACCAGCACGATGCAAGGTGCGCCCAACGCCCTGGCTTCGTCGACGGCGCGGCGATTGTCGTCGCGCGCCTCGACGCGGTGCGCCGCATCCGCCGTGAACATGCCGCCGCGGCAATAGCCCGACAGCTCGAGCCCGGCGTCGCGTACCGCGCGCGCCGCGCGCTCGAGCCCGACGGAAGCGACCTGATCGCGCCAGGGATCGATGGCCCGGATGCCATGGCGCGCGCAGGCGTCGATAATGGCTGTGAGATCGCCCTGCTTGCGGACCGTCGCCGTGTTCAGCGACAGCCAGCGATGATCGGCAGAAAAATCGCGCATCAGGGCTCGATGCCGCGGGTTGCCAGCACCGTCTTCATGCGCCGTGTCGCCATTTCAGGGTTGGAGAGCAGTCCGGCCTTGTCGGCCAACCGAAACAGCTCGGCCAGATGCAGCGTCGAGCGCGTGCTCTCCTGTCCGCCGACCATGGTGAAATGATCCTGATGGCCGTTGAGCCAGGCCATGAACACGATGCCGGTCTTGTAGAACCGCGTCGGCGCCCGGAAGATGTGGCGGGACAACGGCACCGTCGGCCCCAGCACGTCATGGAAGCCGGCCGCGTCGCCGGCAGCTAACCGTGACAGCGCGTAGGACGCCGCCGGCGCGATGGCGTCGAAGATGCCGAGCAGCGCGTGCGAAAAGCCCTTGTCGTCGCCCGCGATCAGTTCGGCGTAGTTGAAGTCGTCGCCGGTATACATCCTGACGTTCTTGTCCAGCCGCCGGCGCATGTCGATCTCGCGCTGCTTGTCGAGCAGCGAGACTTTTACGCCGTCGACCTTGGCGGCGTTGGCGTTGATGATGGCAACCGCCGTGTCCATCGCCCTGTCCAGATCGGCCGTGCCCCAATAGCCTGATAACGCCGGGTCGAACATGTCGCCGAGCCAGTGGATGATCACGGGTTCGCGAACCTGGCCGAGCACGCGGTCATAGACCTTGGCGTAGTCGTCCGCGCTGCGACCGAGCTTTGCCAGCGCGCGCGACGCCATCAGGATGATCCGGCCGCCGGCCTTCTCGACCGCCGCGATCTGCTCCTCGTAAGCGCGAATCACGTCATCGATGGACTTGGCATCCTCCGCCGCGAGGTGATCGGTCCCGGCGCCGGAAAACACCAGCGCATTGCCCTTGGCCTTCGCCGCCTTCACCGAGCGCTGGATCAGTTCCAGCGAGGTCGGCCAGTCCAGCCCCATGCCGCGCTGCGCGGTATCCATCGCCTCGGCAACGCCGAGGCCGAGATCCCAGATGTGCTCGCGAAACGCAATGGTCCGGTCCCAGTCGATTGCGGATGTCAGCCACGGAACGTTGTCGGCCAGCGGATCCGCCACCACATGCGCGGCCGAGAACGCCACGCGATTGAGCGTGCCTTCAAGCTTCGCCGGAAATGTCCGCGACGCCGCCAGGCGATAGGTTTCGATCGAGCGATCCGCCGTCGGCAGCTTCAGTGACAGCGACGACATCGGCAGGACGGGCTTGTTCATGGGTGGGCCTCCTCACACCTTGATCGGAGCGACGTCGATCCAGCGCCGCTCGCGCCAGCTCTGCAGCGCGCATTCGGCAAGCTGCACGCCCTTGGCGCCTTCCAGCAGCGTGTATTTATAGGGCGCGTCCTCGCAGACGTGGCGGATGAACATCTCCCACTGCTCCTTGAAGCCGTTGTCGTAGACGACGTTTTCGGGAACCTTCTGCCAGTCGGCATAGAAATCATGGGTGCGCTTTTCGTCCGGATTCCAGACCGGGCGCGGCGTCGCCTGCCGGGCCTGGATCACGCAATCGGTCAAGCCAGCGACCGCGGAGCCGTGCGTGCCGTCGACCTGGAAGGTCACGAGGTCGTCGCGGTAGACCCGCGTCACCCAGGACATATTGATGTGCGCGATCACGCCGCCCTTGAGGCGGAAGGTAGCATAGGCGGAGTCATCGGCGGTCGCCGTGTATTTCTTGCCCTTCTCGTCGAAACGCTCGGGGATGTCAGTGGTGCCGAGACAGGAGATGCTTTCGACTTCGCCGAAGAGGTTGTCGAGCACGTAGCGCCAGTGGCAGACCATGTCGAGGATGATGCCGCCGCCGTCCTCACTGCGATAATTCCACGACGGCCGCTGCGCCTCCTGCCAGCCGCCCTCGAACACCCAATAGCCGAACTCGCCGCGCACCGAGAGCATGCGGCCGAAGAAGCCGGAATCGCGCAGGAAAGCGAGCTTCTTCAGGCCCGGCAAAAACAGCTTGTCCTGCACCGTGCCGTGCTTGACGCCCTTGGCGTTGGCGAGCCGCAGCACCGCCACCGCCTCATCGAGATTGGTCGCGATCGGCTTCTCGCAATAGACGTGCTTGCCGGCATTGATCGCCTTGGTCAGCAGCGAGGGGCGCGCCTGCGTCGTGGCAGCATCGAAGAAGATCGTATCGCTCTTGTCGGCTAGCGCCTTCTCGAGATCGGTCGACCAGCGCTCGACGTTGAAGCGCTTGGCGAGCCGCTCCACCTTATCCGCGTCGCGGCCGATCAGGATCGGGTCGGGCAGCATGCGATCGCCGTTCGCGAGGACCACGCCGCCCTGGTCGCGGATCGCAATGATGGAGCGGATCAAATGCTGGTTGAGCCCCATCCGGCCGGTCACGCCGTTCATGATCAGGCCGAGGCGTTTGGTCGTCATACTGCTTTCTCCAAGGGAACTCTGGCTGTGGGCTGCGTGAGCGGCGACATCGCGGACCAGTCCGGATGCGTGGCCGCGGCGAAGCCCGGTGTGGTCAGCGATCCCGTCAGGAGATCGCCGTCATGGATAGCGAGACGAACTTTATCGCCGTCGCGGACATAGAGATCGGGATGCGCCGTGAGAAACGCTTCCGCCTCGGCGGCCGGCGTATCGCCAAAGCCGTCGACGTAATGGTGACCGTTACGTTCGGCATGGATGACGCCGATCAGCGCGCCGAGCGCGAGATCCTGCTGCACCGCAAGGCCCGCCTGGCAGGTCAGATCCTCACCGGCAATGAAGCATTTCTCGCCGGCTGCGCTCCACTTTGCCGCGCGCGTGGCGTTGATCACCGACTTGTAGATGCCTTTGCAGGATTTCGACGAAATGCCGCGATAGCCGAGTGCCCGGGCCACCGGGAACGCGTCATAGGAATCGTCGGCCTCGTCGACAATGAAATCACGCTGCGCCAGTGCGCCGAGCGGCGATTGGCGGGTGATGTCGCGCGGCATCGGCTGCTCGATATAGAGCAGCTTTTGCGCGATCGGCCGCAACGCGGCGTCGCGGTCGAGCCGATCGACCAATGCGCCCAGGGCAGCCAGATCGGCATATTGTTCGTTGGCGTCAAGCGTGACGCGGTGATCATAGGGCAGTGTGGCAAGTTCCCTGCCGATGCGGCTCAGGCGGTCCCCGTCATGCGGGGGATCGCCGTTGAGCTTGAGCTTGAAATAACGCGCCCCGGCGTTTTCCCTGAGGTCGGCGACACCGCCCTCGCCTTCGACCTTGTCATCCATGCCGACCGTGTGCCGGATCGCCACGCGCTCCAGCCGCCTGCGGCCTGCGAGAAACTGCGACACGTCATTGTCACCAAGATCGCGCGACAGGCGCGCATCGATGCCGGCGACGTTGGCAGCCATGCCATCGAAGAAATTTACCCCCGCACAGCGCAGCAACGCATCCAGGATCGCCTTATCGATTTCGGCCGGTCCGTAAGCCGCAACCAATGGCGGGATGTCCTCCGCAGCGCAAGCCTCGACCTGCGCGCCGATGCAGGCTGCGTGCAGGCCGAATGCGGTCTCGAAGCCGGAATGCGCCAGATAGAGCTCGCGCGCGATCAGCAGCGAGCGGCGTAACTCCGCGACCGTTTCCTCCGGCGCAAGATGAGGCCGCTTATCGAACCATTTCGGCACCAAAAGCTCGGCGCTGGCGCCGATGGCCCTGCCCTTGTCTTCGACGTCGATCTCGACGCGCACAAAAGCCTGCGGCGTCGCGTTGATGACGACTGCACCGAACCGGAACGGCCGGGCAAAGGTCACCGGGCGTTCAAAAAAAGCAATGTCCTTTACGGCCAAGCGATACGACATCAGGCCAGCTCTCAATCCAGCGCACTTTGGGTGAAAAAATGCTTGCGAATGCGCTGCACCAGTTCGGTGAAGGCGGGATCGGCCATCGCATCCAGCGAGCGCGGGCGCGGCAGCGGCACGTCATAGATCGCGGCGATCGCGCCGGGACGTTCGGTCATCACCAGCACGCGATCGGCGAGGAACACGGCTTCGGGGATCGAATGCGTGATCAGCAGCACGGTCTTGCCGGTTTCGCGCTGGATGCGCATCAACTCGACATTCATCTTCTCGCGCGTCATGGCGTCGAGCGCGCCGAACGGCTCGTCCATCAGCATGATCTTGGGATCATGCACCAGCGCCCGGCAGATCGAGGCGCGTTGCTGCATGCCGCCGGACAATTGCCACGGCAGCTTCTTCTCGAAGCCTTCGAGGCCGACCAGTTTCAACAGCGCCTTTGCCCGCGGCAAATATTCGTCGCGCGGCAGCTTCTTCATGTCGATCGGCAACATCACATTGGACAGGATGTTGCGCCAGGGCAATAGCAGCGCGTTCTGGAACACGATGCCGACATTGCCGTGCGGTTTTGTGACTTGCTCGCCTTCGACCAGGATCTCGCCGGTCGACGGCGCCAGCAGACCGGAGATCATTTTCAGCAGCGTAGACTTGCCGCAGCCGGACGGGCCGACCACGACGAAGAACTCGCCCTCGTTGATGTGGAAATCCAGCGGCCGCAGCGACGGCACATCGCCGTCGCGCGAGCGATAGGTTTTTGAGACGCCGGACAGCGTGATGCCGGGCGCGGCGCCGCCAGCGCGATCCGACACCAGGCGCAGATGCGCGCCTGGCTGCTCGGCGTTGGTTTGTTTGGTCGCGGGATTCATTCAGCTGATTCCATTTGGGAGAGTCTCCCACAGCCCGTCGTCCCTGCGAACGCAGGGACCCATACGCCGTGTCCTTTCGTTCGGACACGGCGGTAGAGACCTTCTGCAACAACGCAGGCCGGTGGCTATGGGTCCCCGCGTGCGCGGGTACGACGATAGAATCTTCAAAGGCCCCTCACGAACCGCCCTGCGGCAGGTAGTCGTTGGTGTAAAACGCCTTCGGATTATCCTTGGCCTTGGCATCCAGCCCGCCATATTCGACCATCAGGTTGACCGTGTCGGTCATGTTCTGGTCGGTCACCTGGAACGGCCGCTTGTTCTTGGTTTCCGCCGTGCGGTAGAGCGGGATCGTCAGCTCAAAGCCTTGCGTCAGCGTCTCGATCTTGCCGCCCTTCGGGTTGGCGTCGAGGATCGACTGCGCCGCTCCCTTGGCATCCTTCTCGGCGGCTTCAACCGCCTTCGTCGTCGCCGACATGAAGCGCTTGACCAGATCGGCATTGGCCTTGACGAAGTCGGTATTGGCGACGACGCCCGAGCAGACCATGTTGATGCCGTAGTCGGCGAACTTGATGGCGTTGACGTCCTTGCCGGTGGCGTCCTTGATCTTCATCGACTGGTCCATGACATAGCCGAGCAGAAGGTCAGCCTGGCCGTTGATGACGGCGTTCAGCTTGGTCTGGCCGTCGCCGGCCACTGTCTGGAAGTCGCTTTCCTTCAGGCCGGTCTTCTTCAGGAACAGCGGCCAGATCTGCGTCATCGAGTCAGCCGGCGTGATCGCCACCGTCTTGCCCTTGATGTCCTCGGGCTTCTTGATGTTCTTCTCGACAAAGCCCATCGCCGACATCGGGCTGGTCTGCAGCAGCACGCCGGTGGCGACGATCGGCGCACCCTTCACCGCCGCGCGCATCATCGTGGGCACGTCGACATAACCGAAATTGGCGGTCTTGGCCGCCACGGCCTGCGTGGTCGCTGCCGAACCGCGGCCTTCCTGGATTTCGAGGTCGATGCCCTCGGCGGCATAGATGCCCTTGGCCTTGCCGTAATAGAACGGCGCGTGCTCGCCATAGACGTACCAGTTCAGCATCAGCACGACCTTGTCGGCGGCCGATGCGGGCAGCACTGAAAGCGCGGTCCAGATCAAGGCGGCGGAGATCGCCGCTATCGTTCGTATCATGGTCTTCCTCCCGGTGGTGTTGGTGCGGCCCTTGAGGCGGGTCGCTTTCTGGTTTGGGTTACGAAGCAAAAATCACGTCGTCGCGCTGGCTGACATGCCAGGGGATCACGAGGCGCTCGATGCGGTCGACGATCCAGAACAGGACCACGCCGAGCAGCGCGAGAATGACGAGTGCGGCGAACATCGTCGGCAGGTCGAAAGTCCCGATCGAGCGCTGCAGCACATAGCCGATGCCGGAATTGGAGCCGACAAATTCGCCGACCACGGCGCCGACGACGGCGAGCGTGATGGAGACCTTCAGCCCGGAGAAGATCGCGGGCATCGCATGCGGCAGGTTGACGGCGCAAAATACGCGGAAGCGGCTGCCCTGCATCGCGCGCGCGAGATCTACCATGTCAGGGTCGACCGACTTGAAGCCCTGCACGGCGGACACGACGACCGGGAAAAACCCGAGTAGAAACGCCGAAATCACTTTCGGGATGATGCCGAAACCGAACCACACCACGAACAGCGGCGCGATCGCGATCTTCGGCACGGATTGCGAGAACACCAGGAGCGGATAGACGTAGCTTTCCACCGTTTTCGATCCCGCAATCAGCATGGCGACGGGAATGCCGAACACGGCCGACAGCAGGAAACCGCAGAGGGTGGCGTAGGTGGTGGGCCAGGCTTGCCGAAGCAGCTCAGGCCAATCGGTCCACAGCACGGCCACGACATCGCCGGGCGCGGGGATCTGGTAGGCGGGAATCCGGAACACGCGGATGGTCAGATCCCAGGCAACCACAATGAATAGCAGGAACAAAAACGGCCGCACCCACGCCGCGTTCAGCGCTTTCGACAAGCCACTCTCGCGCTTCAGCTCCGCCACGTCCCGCTCCCTGATGATCGTCTTTTCTGGGTAGAAATTAACCCGTTGGATAAATACTGGCAAGCAGGTTTTCGTGCGGCAATTTGCACTCCCGCGGTCGTTCCTGCGAACGCAGGAACCCATAGCCACCGGCGTCAATTGTTACTGCAGGATCAAAGACTACCGCCTGACTTCGAGGGGCCGCGGCGCCGCGATGAGCGCAATTGCGCTCACGCTCGGGGTTCCTGCTTTCGCAGGAACGACAGCTAAACCGGCTGATGCGCCGGTGCTCGCACGCCGGACGCTACGGCCTTGCCGAAATCCGCCGTCGATTTGCCCGTCAGCGCCGCCAGCACCAGCGCCACCATGTGGGCGAGGCGCTCGTCCCTCGCCTCCTTCTTCAGGAGGTCGCGGCCGAAGATCACCGAAAGCGTGGCGCTGTTGGAGAGGTAGAAGAAGCACAGCGCTGCGATCGAAATGTAGAGCTGGACCGGATCGACCGCGACGCGGAAATCGCCGCTTTCGACGCCGCGCGTCACCACCGTGCGGATCATCTCGACGAACGGCGAATGCATCGATTTGACCTTGGTCGAGCGCTTCAGATGGCGCGCCTTGGCGAGATTTTCGGTGTTGAGCAGCGCCAGAAATTCCGGGTTGCGGAGGAAGTAGTTCCAGGTGAAGTCGATCAGCCGTTCGATCGCCTCGGGCGGATCGAGATGTTCGAGATCGAGCCCGCGCTCCTCGGAACGGATTTTCTCATAGGCGCCTTCGAGCACCGCGAGGTAGAGGTTTTCCTTGTTGCCGACGTGGTAATACAGCATGCGCTTGTTGGCGCCGGCATTGGCCGCGATGCGGTCGACGCGTGCGCCGGCCAGGCCATGGGCGGCGAATTCCTGCTTGGCGGCCTCGAGAATGCGAAGCCGCATCCCCTCGGGGTCGCGCTGCCATTTCTGAACGCGTTTTGCCTTTGCCAAATCAATCGCCCGGTAGACACATGATGTCTGCTGTAGCACGCATGGCGCGATTTGAGAACGAATCGCGCCGCGTTTCCCCACCCTCCCCTGGGAGGGTGAACCTCGCCTCACGCGTCCTTCCCCACGGACGGCTGCACCAGCAGCGTCCGGACGCCGCACGTCCCGCTGCGCACCGTCATGACCCGCGTCCCCGGCTTGCGGCCGGTGCGGACTTCCGAGACGTCGACGCCGGCCTGAGCCAGCCGCGCGTGGGTGGCGTCGATGTCGGAGACGCGCCAGCACAGGCCGCGCAGCCGGTCCTGCGATGTATCGGCCTGCTTCCCCGGCCGGTGGGTGACCTCGACAATCAAGTCGCCGCAGCGAAAGAACATCAGCCGCCCCCAATCCGGGTGCGAACGATCGAGCGCCATGTCGAGGCCGAGCCGCGCGCCATAGAGGGCTGCGGCCCGCTCGGGCTCCGACGTCGAGACCACGACATGATCCATCGCCGTGATCGATCCGGTCGTGGTTCGCACCGACAGCGGCCGCTCCTTGTCGCGCTCGAGGAAGAACAGGCGGACGCCGCGCGTGGCCTCCGTTGCCGCGCGCGTGCGCTTCCATGACAGCGTCGCACCTGAGATCGCGTCCTGGCTTTCGACGTCGGCAATCGCGTCCGGCTTCAGCGTGAGCCGCTCGAGCCTGCGATGCATCCTGGCGATGTCGCTGGTTCGAAAGCAGATGCTTGCGAGCCCCTCGCCCTGCACGGCCAGCACAGCGCGAATGCGCTCCGCATTGGCGCCCTCGTCACTCGGCGCCATCAATTCCAGCGTCGTGTTGTCGAGCGTAAACAGGACACGGTCAGCGCCCTCGCCGCTGTTCTGCCAGGCCGGTGCGCGGGCAAACAATGTCTGGTAGGCCGCGCTGGCCACATTGATATCGCCGGTGAGAACGACGACGTGATCGAGGCCGGTGATCACGGAAACAGTCCCCGCGTGTTCTTGGCGGCGCGGACCTTCTCCACCCCGATCGCCATCGCCGCTGTACGATGCGGGATATTGTCCGCCTTGGCACGCGTCAACATGCTGTCGAAGGCGCGATCGAGGATGGCGTATTCGCGCCGCGTCACTTCCTCTTCCTCCCAGAACAATTGCTGTAAATCCTGCACCCATTCGAAGTAGCTGACCACCACGCCGCCGGAATTGCAGAGAATGTCGGGGATCAAAAACACTTCGCCCTGGCGCTTCTCCAGCACCAGATCGGCCTCCGGCGTGGTCGGGCCGTTGGCGCCTTCGGCCAGCACGCGGCATTTGAGATTTTCCGCGACGCTGGCATCGATAACCCGCTCCATCGCCGCCGGCACCAGCACGTCGCAGGCCAGCGTCAGGATTTGCTCGGGATCGAAGGCCAACTGGTTCGAGAAACCGGCGATGCTGCCATGCGTGCTGGCGTGCCGCATCAGCGTGGGAATATCGAGCCCGGCCGGATCGTGCAGCGCGCCGGTGTGATCGCTGACGGCGATGATCTTCAACCCGTATTGATGCAGCTCCAGCGCCGCATAGGAGCCGACATTGCCAAAGCCCTGGATGACAGCGGTCGCGGTGCCTGGATTGACCGACAGCTCCTTCAGCACGCGCCTGGCAAGATAGGCGACGCCGCGCCCCGTCGCTTCGCGCCGGCCGAGCGTGCCGCCCGACGATACCGGCTTGCCCGTGACAATCTCGGTCACGGTGCGGCCCTGGTACATCGAATAAGTGTCCATGAACCAGGCCATCACCTGCTCATTGGTGCCCATGTCAGGCGCCATCACGTCGGTATGCGGGCCTACGAAAGGAATCATCTCCTGCATGTAGCGCCGCGACAGCGCTTCCAGTTCGCGCTTGGAGATGGTGGAGAGATCGACATTGACGCCGCCCTTGGCGCCGCCATAGGGCAACCCGACCAGCGCGCATTTCCAGCTCATCCAGATCGCAAGAGCTGCGACCTCGCCGATGTCGACGGAGGGCGCGAATCGCGTGCCGCCCTTGGTCGGGCCGAGCGTGAGGTGGTGCTGCACCCGGTAGCCTTCGAATACCGCGACCGTGCCGTCATCGCGGTGGATCGGACAGGAAATGGTGATGGCCCGCTTCGGCATCAGGATTCGGTCGCGCTCGTCCATCGGGATTTCGAGATGGTTGGCGATGACACCGAACTGGTTAACAGCCATGTCGAACACCGGACCGGAATAAACAGTCATCCTTGCCCCCTTTTGTTGCACCGTCAGGAACCCCAGGCAGCGGTTCGCCGTTATCGGCGGATGCTGGCGATAGCCCCAAGGACTAGTCTAAGAACGGTCGTAGTCTCCTCATACTCCCATCTCAAGCTGCAAAGACGGCACGGTTGCGAATAATTTCAGCGAATGCATCCGATAACCGGTGCTAATGTAGCGGCGCCGGGCCGGGACCACCCATCAGCTCATGACGGAAAACGAATGCAGGCTCTCTTCATCGGACAGACCTATATCGATGTTACCTTCATCACCGACCACATGCCGACCGGCGACGAAAAACATGTGGCGTCCGCTTATGCGGTGTCGTTTGGCGGCAACGCCGTCACCGCGGCATTCTGCTGCGCCAAACTCGGCATCGTGCCCGACCTGATCGCAACGGTGGCGAACGACTGGCTCGGCCGCATGTTTCAGGACATGAGCGCGAAATACGGAATCTCGATCCATCCGCGCAAGGTCAATTCCTCCTCGCTGTCGTTCATCATGCCGAAAGACGGCAAACGCGCCATCGTGCGCTGCCGCGACGACGAGCACATCCATCCCTTCCCGATGCTGAACTTGAAGGGCTGCCGCGCGCTGCACATCGACGGCCACCAGCCGGACGCCGCAATCCATTATGCCAAACTTTGCCGCGAGGACGGCATTCTGACGTCGCTCGATGGCGGCGGCCTGCGCACCAACACCCACGAGCTGCTGGAATTCATCGACGTCGCCATCGTTGCCGAACGGCTGTGCGAGCAGATGGACAAGACGCCGGACGCCATGCTCGACTATCTCAAGAGCCGCGGCTGCCGGGTCGGCGGCGTCACCATGGGCGAGCAAGGCCTGCTCTGGTATGACGAGACCGGCGCGATCCGCCGCCTGCCCGCGCTGCCGATCCCGCGCGACCGCGTGATCGACACCAATGGCGCAGGCGACGTTTTCCACGGCGCCTATGTCTATTCTTATCTCAGCCATCCCGCTAAAAGCTGGCAGGATCATTTCGAGTTTGCGCGCGCCGCCTCGACCTACAAGATCCAGCGCCTCGGCAACGAGGCTGGCCTGCCGTCGCTCGGCGATATCGACGCGGTCAAGCAGGAGTTTCGGGAGAGCGCCTGACCGGCGAAGCAGGGGTAACGCATGGGACGCGTCTTCGTCGCCGGCAGCATCAACATGGATGTGGTGGCAACGGCCGACCGGCATCCGAAGGTCGGCGAGACCGTCGCCGGCAACGCCGTGCATTATTTTCCGGGCGGCAAGGGTGCGAACCAGGCGGTCGCCGCGGCGAAGCTGGGTGCAACAACCGCGCTGATCGGCCGGCTGGGCCGAGATGCCTTCGGGCAGCAATTGCGGACGTTCCTCGTCGCGCAAGGCGTCGACCTCGCGCTCGTCAAGGACATCGCCGGGATCCATAGCGGGACGGCCATCATCACCATCGCCGACGCCGACAACACCATCGTCGTTGTGCCCGGCGCCAATGCGCTGGTCAGTGCCGAGGATGTCGCCGCCCCCGTGCTGGCCAAAGGCGACGTCGCCGTCAGCCAGTTCGAAATTCCGCAAGCGACGATCGGCGCCTTCTTCAAACGGGCGCGCGCGGCCGGGGCGACCACCATCCTCAACCCGGCGCCGGCGATGGCCTGCGGGCCGGAATTGCTGGAACTCGTCGACATCATGATCCTCAACGAGACCGAGCTCGGGTTTATCGCCGGCACCGCGCTGGCCGATACCGACGCCCCCGAACGTTTCATTGAAGCAGCGCGGCGCCTGCCGACCGATGCCGACAAAACCATTTGCGTCACGCTAGGCAAGCGCGGCGTGCTCGCGCTCATGGGCGGCGAACCCTCGCTGATTGCGGGGCGTGCCGTGAAGGCAGTGGACACCACCGGCGCTGGCGATTGCTTTGTCGGCGCCCTCGCAGCCCAGCTTGCCAATGGAAAGGCGATCCGCGACGCGCTCGAATACGCCAATGCCGCCGCATCGATCTGCGTGCAGCGAATGGGCGCCGCGCCGTCGATGCCGACAGCGGCCGAGGTGGCGGACGCCCTGCACCCGTAGCCAGGATTTCGCTTCGCTCCATCCGGGCTACGTGCTCGCGCTCCGCTTACCGACTTATGTCAGCGCGCGCTTCAAATCAAAACTCGCATCCGCCGCCTGCTCTGGCGTGATCGATCCGTGGGCGGCAAGCAGGCGCCGGCCGAACATGTGGTCGCCGGCGCGATTGACGGACTCGATGCCGACGAGTTGCCCGGATTTGTAGCAGAACGCCGAGAACGCCCCCTGGGCGCGATCGCCGCGCACCACCACGCGGTCGTAGCCGGTGGTCAGTCCCACCATCTGCAGCTTGTCGGGACCCTGATCGCTCCAGAACCAGGGCAAGCCGTCATAGGGCTTGGCATCGCCAGTGAGCCGGGTCGCGACACAGCGCGCGTGGTCGGTGGCGTTCTGCACCGACTCCAGCCGCAGCGAGCCGCCGAACCGCGGGCTCGCATACAGCGCACAATCGCCTATCGCCGAGATGTTCGGATCGGAGGTCAGCAAATGCTCGTCGACCACGATGCCGGCCGCGACCTTCAGCCCTGCCTCCGCCGCCAGTTCGACATTGGGCAGGACGCCGACGCCGACCACGATCAGATCGGCTTTGATATGCCGCCCGTCGCTGAGGCTGACGCCAGTGACCTTGCTGCCGTCGCCCTCGATGCTGGTGACCTGTACGCCGAGATGAATCCGGATACCGGCCGAGGTATGCCGCGATTGAAAGTATTCCGAGATTTCCGCGGTCACCGCGCGCGCCATCACCCGCGGCGCGAGCTCGATGACGTCGACTTCGAGGCCCTTGACCCGCGCGGTCGCGGCAAATTCGAGGCCGATAAATCCGGCGCCGATCACGACGACGCGCTGGCCCGGGCCAATGTAGTCCCGCAGGGACTGGCTCTCGTCGAGCGTCCGCAGATAGCGCACGCTGTCGAGATTGGCATTGGGAATGTCGAGCAGGCGATTGCGCGCACCGGTCGCCAGCACGAGATGGCCGTAATCGAGCGAAGTGCCGGAGGCGAGCCGCACCTTGCGCGCGGCGCGGTCGATCGATACCGCGCGATCGGAGACCAGATCGATGTTCTGGTCATGATAGAATTTTTCCGGGCGGAACATCAGGCTGTCGGGTCCGCCGGTCCCCTTCAGATAGGCCTTGGATAGCGGCGGCCGCTGGTACGGCAGATGGCCTTCATCGTTCAACAGCGCGATGCGTTCGGAAAAGCCGTGCTGGCGCAGCGACATCGCAAGCTGAAAGCCCGCGTGGCCCGCGCCAATGATGACAACCGGTCCTGCCGTCATGGGAACATCCTACGTTCGAGCGCACGGGAATGACCCATGTCGTTTCCTCTCCACTGATTTTGGCTTGCCTGTCTCGTCCCTTGGAAGCGGCGCTCGTGTCCGTTCCGAACGATGACAGGCCCTATCTGACCTCATGGCGCGAACAGACGCAAGAGCGCCATCGCCCAGGGGGAAGGATTGCCAGGCATTTTGCAGGCTTGGCCGGGGATTGTCACCTCTTACCTTCTGCTATTTAAATGCTGGCCTCCGTTCCGAGCCGAGGCCCAGCCATGCCGACGTCAGATGATACCGCCGCCAGCGCCCCTGCCCTGCTCCGGATCGAGGGTCCGATTGCCACCATCACCCTGAACCGGCCCGCGGCCTTCAATTCCATCAATCTGTCGATCGCGCAAAAGCTCGAGCAGCTAGGCAGCGAGGTCGAGGGCAACGACGATATCCGTGTGCTTGTCATCGAGGGCGAAGGCCGCGCCTTCTCGGCCGGCGGCGATCTGCAGACCATCGGCGCTGCCGCCGCCAACGATACCATCGCGCCCGTGGTCGGCGAGTTGCTGAAGCACTACCACGCCTTTATCGAGACGGTGCGGCGGATGCCGAAGATCGTGCTCTCGAGCGTCCACGGCTCCGCCGCCGGTGCCGGCATGGGGCTGGCCTTCGTCGCTGATCTCTGCATTGCCGCCGACGACGCCCGCTTCACACCGGCCTATGCCAAGATCGGCGTCTCGCCGGACGGCGGCAGCACGGTCGGCATGGTCGGCACCGTCGGCACCCGCCGCGCGTTGCAGATATTTTTGGCCGAAGACAGTTTTACCGCGCAGCAGGCCTATGAATGGGGCCTGGTCGCCCGCGTCGTTCTGGCAGCGGAGCTGAAGGCAGAGACCCGCAAATTCGCCGAGCGGTTGGCGCAGAATCCGCCCGCGGCGATCGCCGGCACCAAGTCGCTGGTCTATCAGGCCGCGGTTACACCGACCAGGCAGCAACTCGATGCCGAGGAAGCGAAGATCATCGACGCCATGCACACCGAAGACTTCCGCGTCGCGGTGAAGAAGTTCACCAGCAAGTCGAAGTGAGACGACGTGGAGCGTTGGGGAAGAGAACTAGCATTCTTCGCCGTCGTCCCTGCGAACGCAGGGACCCATACCGCGTTGTCCTATCGATAAAGGCAAGATGGCTGACGTCTCCCAACGCAACTGAGGCCGCGGCGTATGGGTCCCTGCGTTCGCAGCGACGACGGCGGTTCTGATCGCTTAGTCCTTCCCCTGCCCGCGCATGAAATCGAAGTCGCAGCCCTCGTCGGCCTGCAGAATCGTCTCGTTGAACAGGTGCGCGTAGCCGCGCCTGGCCCAATCGGGCGCGACGGCCGGAGCAAGCGCCGCGCGGCGCTTCGCCAGTTCCGCCTCGTCGACCAGCAGATCGATGCTGCGTTTCGCGACATCCAGACAGATCATGTCGCCGTTCTTCACCAGCGCCAGCGGACCGCCCACGGCGGATTCCGGCGTGATGTGCAGCACGATGGTGCCGAACGCGGTGCCGCTCATGCGTGCGTCGGATATCCGCACCATGTCCTTGGTCCCACCACGCGCGAGTTTCTTCGGGATCGGCAGATAGCCCGCCTCCGGCATTCCGGGCGCACCCTTGGGGCCGGCATTGCGCAGCACCAGCACGTCATCGGCGTTGACGTCGAGATCGGGATCGTCGACCCGCAGCGTCATGTCCTCGACGGATTCGAACACCACCGCACGCCCGGTATGCTGCAGCAGTTTCGGGCTTGCCGCCGATTGCTTGATGACCGCGCCGCGCGGCGCCAGGTTGCCATGCAGCACCGCCATCGCGCCTTCGCTCTTGATCGGATTGTCGCGCGGACGGATGGCGTCTTGCCCCGGCACCTCCTCGGCGTCGGCGACGACCTCGCGCAGCGTCTGCCCCGTAATGGTTTTGGCATCGAGATCGATGAGATCGCCGAGCTGCGCCATCAGTTTGGGCACGCCGCCGGCATGATGAAAATGCTCCATGTAATGCTCGCCTGACGGTTTCAGGTCGATCAACACGGGCACCTCGCGGCCGAGCTTGTCGAACGCTTCGAGATCGATGCGGTGTTTGGTGCGGTTGGCAATCGCCGTCAGATGAATGAGCCCGTTGGTCGAGCCGCCGATCGCCTGTAGTACCACTTGCGCGTTCTGGAATGAGGCCTGCGTCAGCAATTCGCTGGGTTTTGGTCCCTTGGCCTTGGCCATCACGGCCGCTACCCTGCCGCTCGCCTCCGCCGAGCGAAAACGCTCGGCATGCGGCGCCGGGATCGTCGCGCTCATCGGCAGCGACAGACCGAGCGCCTCGGTGAAGCATGCCATGGTCGAGGCGGTGCCCATCACCATGCAGGTGCCGACCGACGGCGCGAGCCGGCCGTTGACGGCTTCGATTTCAATGTCGTCAATTTCGCCGGCGCGATATTTTCCCCACAGCCTCCGGCAATCCGTGCACGCCCCCAGAACTTCGCCCTTGTGATGCCCGACCACCATCGGCCCCACCGGAATAACGACGGTCGGCAGGTCGGCACTGACGGCGGCCATGATCTGCGCCGGCAAGGTCTTGTCGCATCCGCCGATCACGACCACGGCGTCCATCGGCTGCGCGCGGATCATCTCCTCGGTGTCCATCGCCATCAGATTGCGCAGATACATCGAGGTCGGAAACGCAAAGCTCTCGGCGATGGAAATCGTCGGGAACACCATCGGCATCGCGCCTGACAGCATCACGCCGCGCTTCACCGCTTCGATGATCTGCGGAACGTTGCCGTGACAGGGATTGTAGTCGCTGTAGGTATTGGTGATGCCGACGATCGGCCGGTTCAGCGCATCATCCGAATAGCCCATCGCCTTGATGAAGGCCTTGCGCAGGAACAGCGAGAAGCCAGCATCGCCATAACTCGTCAGTCCCTTGCGAAGTCCGTCGGCCATTTTCTTGCTTCCTGTCGTCGTGAACGCCCACTTAAGAAGCGCGCCGGATTATTGTCAATGCTTGATTATTTGGCGCGGATGCGGCTCTTTTTGCCGCATCCAGCGCTATATTATTGACAATAATGCGAACGCGTGCTGACTTCCCGGCCATGATCGGAACCGTGTGTCCATGAACCAACCATTGCGCATTGGCCTGATCGGCGCCGGCATGGTGAGCCGTCATCATCTCATCGCCTGGGCGAGCATATCAGATCAAGCCCGCGTCGTGGCGGTCACCGATCCCTACAGCGAAAATGCCACGCGGCGCGCGAACGAGTTCGAAATCCCGCAGACCTACGCCAGTGCCGAAGAGATGCTGGCGGCAGCCGAACTTGACGCCATCGATATCGCAGCTCCCCGCGAGATGCACGCGCCGCTGGTGCGGCTCGCTGCCGCTAAGCGATTGCCGGTGCTTTGCCAGAAGCCGCTCGCGCCCAACCTGCAGGAGGCAACCGACCTCGCCGCAGAGGTCGAGGACCTGACGCGCCTGATGGTGCATGAGAACTGGCGCTTTCGCGGCTATTACCGGGATGCCGCGGCATGGCTGCGTGAGGGACGCATCGGCAACGTCAAGCAGGCGCAGCTCACGCTTTTGACGTCGGGCGTATTGCCGGGGCCGGATGGGCTTTGCCCGGCGCTGGAGCGGCAGCCTTTCATGCGCCGGGAACGGCGCATGCTGGTTGCGGAAGTGCTGATCCATCATCTCGATACGCTGCGCATGCTGCTCGGGCCGCTGCAGGTGACCGCGGCGCAGCTCTCCCGTTCCAGCGACCTCCTCGTCGGCGAAGACGGCGCGGTGATCCAGCTTCGAACCGCCAACGGCGCGGGCGTCGTTGTCTTTGCAAGCTTCGCCGCCCATGGGCATCCAGCCGTGCAGGTCGACCGGCTGGAGATTCTCGGCGACAAGGGCGCCATCAAACTCGATGGGCCATCGCTGACATGCTCGGGCACATCGCCCGGCGAGCGCATCTACGACCTCGCTATCGAATATCAGGGTTCCTATAACCGGACGATCGCGCATTTTGCGGAATCGCTCCGCGACAATAGGCCCTTCGAAACTGCGCCGCAGGACAACCTGAAGACCTTGCGGCTGGTCGAGGATTGCTATCGGCTGTCCGGCTGGGAGGCTTTGCGATGAAGCCGCAGGAATCGTTGACCGAGATTTCCTCGCCGACGCGTGAGGAGGAGCAGGCCGAGGTCATCCGCCGGCTGGAAGAGGACATCATCTTCGGCCGCTTCGCGCCGGGTTCGCGGTTGGTCGAAGACACGCTGATGCAGCGCTACGGCGCCAGCCGGCATTTCGTCCGTCAGGCGCTATTCCAGCTCGAACGCCAGGGCATCGTGCTGCGCGAGAAGAACATCGGCGCCACGGTGCGGTTCTATTCGGCCGAGGAAGTGCGCCAGATCTACGAGGTGCGTGAAATGCTGACGCGGCAGGCGGCGTTGATGATCGCCCTGCCCGCTCCAGCCAGCCTGATCGAGCACTTGAACGAATTGCATCGGCAATACTGCGCCAGGGCCGATGCGCAGGATTTGCGCGGCATCCACGAGGTCAACGACGCTTTTCACGTCGCGCTGTTTTCCGCCTGCGGCAACCCGTATCTGGTGCGTTCGCTGCAGGACTACATGAACCTGACGCTGCCGATGCGCGCCAAGAATCTCGCCGACAAGGAGGGGCTGGCGCTATCCCGCCGCCAGCACGAATTGATGATCGAGCTATTGAAGGGCCGCGACAGCTGGGCACTGGCGCAGCTCTGCGTCGATCACATGCAGTACAGCAAGTCGGACTATCTCGGCCGCATTGCCAGTGGATGAGGGCAAGCGCTAGCGCTTGCTCCAGTCCACGATGCGGTCCTTGTCGCCGTCGAACTCCATGCTGCAGAACGTGCCGCCCTGGTAGTAATCGCCGACCGGATCCGGCTTCAGTTTGGCCTGCTCGGCCATGGCGTGTTCGCGGAAGTCCTCTCCGCGGCCGGTCGGCCGGTAGCCGAGCTCATAGGCGCGATGGTTGTCCCACCAGGCGCGCTCGTTATGAGAGGCGCCGTAGAATATCTCGAAATGAATATCGGGATGATCGAGCCCGATGCGGCAGAGTTGCACCAGATCTTCCGGCTTCAGCCAGATCGACAGGCGGCGATGATCGAGCGGCATCTCGCCGAAATTGCCGATCCGGATGCAGGTGACACCCAGCCCGTGCTTGTCGGCATAGAGCGCACCGACCGCTTCGCCGAACACCTTGCTGACGCCATAGCGGCTGTCGGGACGCGCGGTGACGTCGGTGCCGATCCGGTGATGGCGCGGATAGAAGCCGACCGCGTGGTTCGACGAGGCGAACACGATGCGCTCCACGCCCTTTTTCCGCGCGGCCTCGAACAGGTTGTAGCCGCCGATGATGTTGGACTGCAGGATCGAATCCCAGGGACCTTCCACCGAATAACCACCGAAATGCAGGATGCCGTCGACGCCTTCGCAGATCGCCTCGACCTGGGCGAGATCGGCCAGATCGGCCGCCTTGAATTTCTCGTCCTTGCCGAGATCGGCCGGCGCCTTCAGATCGCTCAGCAGCAGGTCCGGATAGATCGGCGGCAGCAGCTTGCGCAAGGATGTGCCGATCCCGCCGGCGGCGCCGGTCATCAATATGCGTGGCATTTCGTTCCTCTTATCTCTCGACCGATTTGCGGTCATTAGCCGGGAATGATAGCAAACTCAAACGCTCAGGGAACGCAACAACGAGAACAGCAAATGTCCGATGCAGCATCGCACTCAGCCGGCTGGCGCCCAGCCACCTATTATCCCGATCCGGCCATCCATGCATTCGATCCGCGGTTCGAGAAATACTGGCTCAAGCTGTCGGCGGTGGAGCGGCTGACCACCGGTCTGCGCTGGGCCGAAGGGCCGGTGTGGTTCGGCGACGGGCGGTATCTGCTCTGCAGCGACATTCCGAACCAGCGTATCCTCAAGTGGGAAGAGGAGACCGGCGCGGTCAGCATCTTCCGCAAGCCCTCCAACTTCGCCAATGGCAACACCCGCGACCGTCAGGGACGGCTGGTCACCTGCGAGCACGGCGGCCGCCGCGTCACCCGCACCGAATATGACGGATCGATCACGGTGCTGATGGATTCCTTCGACGGCAAGCGGTTGAATTCGCCCAATGATGTGGTCGTCAAATCCGACGGCTCGATCTGGTTCACCGACCCGGTGTTCGGCCTGCTCGGCAATTACGAGGGCTACAAGGCCGAGCCCGAGATCGACATGAACGTCTACCGGATCGACGGCGCGACCGGAAAGGCCACCATCGTCGCCGAAGGCATTCTCGGGCCCAACGGACTCGCCTTCTCGCCCGACGAAAAAATCCTCTATGTCATCGAGTCGCGCGGCGTGCCGAACCGCAAGATCCTCGCCTATGACGTCTCGCCTTCCGGCGACAAGCTTTCCAACAAGCGCGTGTTTGTCGATGCCGGACCAGGCACGCCGGACGGTTTTCGAATAGATATCGACGGCAACCTATGGTGCGGCTGGGGCATGGGCGATCCCGAACTCGACGGCGTCGTCGTGTTCAGCCCTGATGGCGTGATGATCGGCCGCATCGCGCTACCCGAACGCTGCGCCAACCTCTGCTTCGGCGGCGTGAAGCGCAACCGCCTGTTCATGGCCGCAAGCCAGTCGATCTACGCGCTCTACGTGAACACGCAGGGCGCTCCGGGCGGATAGGTCCGCGCGCCCTTCAGCGCCGCCTCACCCCTTCTTTTCCTGTGCGTCGGCGGTCTGCTTGGCGAGCGCGTCTTCAAACGCCTTCTCCAGCGTCGCGGCATAGGCGTTGAACTCGCCGGGATTGACGAATGGATTGGGCGCGCCATCCGAGATCAGGGCACGCTTGTCCTGCATCCTGTACATTTCCGGATGCGGCGCGAGCAGCACATCCACCTTCATGTCCTTCGCCCGTGCAAACGTCTTCCGGTAGTCGGCGACGATCCCGGAATAGGTCGGGTTGGGGACGAGGCGGTTCAGCGCCACGGTGCCGCTGCAGAAAATGAGGACGGATCGCGTTGCGTCGCCATCCCCGACGGAGAATTCCCAGCTCGTGCAGCCCGGCGAATGACCGGGGGTTTCGCGGGCGGTCAGCGTGACGTCACCTATCTTGACCTTATCGCCTTCGCGCACCATGCGATCCACCTTCACCGGCGGAAAATTGAGCGCCGTATCTTCCTGCGCGCCCGGATAGTAGCCGCCTTCGAGCAACGGCTTGTCGGCTTCGCCCGCGACCATCTGGGCGCCGCTGGCCTGCTTCAATTCGGCAAGGCCGCCGGTGTGATCGATATGCGCATGGGTGTTGACGAGGTATTTGATGTCGGTGATCTTGAAGCCCAGTTTCTCGATGTTCGCCTTGATCTGCGACGTTGCCTCCGGCATCACCGTATCCACCAGGATATGGCCCTGCGGCGACGTGATCAGGTAGGACGCCAGGCCGTCGGTTCCGACATAATAGACGTTGCCGATCATCTTGAACGGCTCGGTTGGTGTGTTCCACTTTACCTTGAGCGTCTCAAGCAGATCCTTGACGGTCTGGGCCTGCACTGTCCCGGCAAGCGGCAGCAGCGCGACGAGCGCAACGACGATTTTCTTCACGGGCATCCTCCGTCTTTTCTTGTTGCATCGTCGCCGTGTCGGCATCGACGTGTCTTAGCCTGACGATGATTCTGGTCAAAAAAATGCCGGCCGCTTTTTGGCAGCCGGCATCTTTCACGATCGGCGCGAGCGCCGCATCAATTTACGCCGCGTTGTAGCCGGCGACCGCCTTCACCTCGAGATATTCCTCAAGGCCGTACTTGCCCCACTCGCGGCCGTTGCCGGACTGCTTGTAGCCGCCGAACGGCGCGGTGCGGTCGTTCGGCACGCCCTGCAGGTTGATGTTGCCGGCGCGGATCTGGCGGGCCACGCGGCGCGCGCTTTCCACCGTATCGCCGGAGACGTAACCGGCGAGACCATAGGGCGTGTCATTGGCGATCTTCACCGCATCGGCTTCATCCTTGGCGCCGATGATGGTCAACACGGGTCCGAAGATTTCTTCGCGGGCAATCGTCATGTCGTTGGTGACGTCGGCGAATATGGTCGGGCGCACATAGAAGCCCTTGTTGACGCCTTCGGGGAGACCGGGACCGCCGGCGACGAGGGTCGCGCCTTCATCGATGCCCTTCTTGATCAGCGCCTGGATCTTGTCCCACTGGATGCGCGACACGACCGGGCCGATGGTGGTGCCTTCGGCGCGCGGATCGCCCGCCTTGGTCTTGTCGGCGACGCCCTTGGCGATTGCGGCCACTTCCTTCATCTTCGACAGCGGCACGATCATCCGCGACGGCGCGTTGCACGACTGTCCGGAGTTGTTGAACATGTGCATCACGCCGCCGGTGACGGCCTTGGTGAGGTCGGCGCCTTCGAGGATGACGTTCGGCGACTTGCCGCCCAGTTCCTGGCTGACGCGCTTCACCGTCGGCGCCGCGCGCTTGGCGACGTCGACGCCGGCGCGGGTCGAGCCGGTGAACGAGATCATGTCGATATCAGGATGCTCGGCCATCGCGGCGCCGACTTCGGGCCCGAGACCGTTGAGCAGATTGAACACGCCCTTCGGCACGCCCGCTTCATGCAGGATTTCGGCGAAGATCAACGCCGAGGTCGGCGTGAATTCCGAGGGCTTGAGGATCATGGTGCAGCCGGCGGCGAGTGCGGGCGCGACCTTGCAGGCGATCTGGTTGAGCGGCCAGTTCCACGGCGTGATCATGCCGATGACGCCGATCGGCTCACGCACCACGACGGCAGTGCCGACGTTTTCCTCGAAATGATAGTTCTTGAGCACTTCGAGCGTGGAGGCGATGTGGCCAAGTCCGGCACCGGCCTGCAGGCGTTCGGCCATCGGCAGCGGCGCACCCATCTCGTCGGACACGGCGGCGCCGATGTCCTTCATGCGGGTCTTGTAGATCTCGATGATCTTCTCGAACAGCGCGATGCGCTCCTCGCGGCTGGTCTGCGAATAGGTCACGAAGGCGCGTTTGGCGGCGGCCACGGCCTTGTCGAGGTCGGCCTTGGAGCCGAGCGCAACTTCGTACATCGCTTCTTCGGTCGCCGGATTGACGACGGGCGTGGACTTCTTGACGGCCGGATCGACCCAGGCGCCATCGATGTAGAATTGCATGCGATTGACCATCGGAAACCTCTTTATCTCGGAGCAATGGAGGGGGAACGGTAGCATTCGGCAGGCATCCTTGCACGAAAGCCAGGGCAGTTGAACCCGCCATATGCGGGGTGCCGCGATGCGGCAGGCGCTGGATATAAGATCACCGGCGCGACGGTGGCAAGGTGCGGCGTTCTTCGTATCCTCCCCTGAAGGGGTCCGAGACGAGCGAAGCTCGCTCGTGGATCGGTTCGCATGCAATGCGAACCGAAGTGGGGTGACGGTCTCTCCGCGCGGGCACTGTTGGACGTGGAGAGACCGTCACCCCACCCCGACGAACATCTCGCTTCGCAAGATGTTCGTCGACCCGCCCCCTCCAGGGGCGGGTAAACAAGATCACACCGCCATCTTGCGGTGCCGCACCGGCGCGCCGACGGTCAGGCTTTCCGCTGCATCGATGATGGCGTTGGCGTCGATGCCGTAGTGGCGGTAGAGGTCGCGAATTGTACCGGTCTGGCCGAACTGCTCGACGCCGAGGGCCTCGAGGCGGTGGCCGCGCACGCTGCCGAGCCAGCCGAGCGCGGCTGGATGGCCGTCGATCACGGTCACGATGCCGCAATCGCGCGGCAACGGCGCCAGCAGCTTTTCGACATGGCTGAGATACTGGATGCCACGGCGGTCGCGCCGCAAATTCCGCGCGGCGGACCATCCGGCATGCAGCCGGTCGGCCGAGGTTATCGCCAGTAAACCGACATCGCGGTGGCTTTCGCCGATGAAGCCCACCGCCTCGATCGCCTCCGGCGCCACCGCGCCGGAATAAGCGATCACGATGTCGCAGTTCGGGCCCGGCTCGCGCAGCCAGTAGGCGCCCTCGGTGATGTCGCTTTGCAGCTCCGGCGCCATGATGCGCTGCGGCTGGTCCAGCGTGCGGGTCGATAGCCGCAAGTACACGGAACCGCCCTCGCCGGCTTCGCGCTGCATGTGGCGAAAACCCCATCCCATGATCACGGCAAGTTCATCGACAAAGGCCGGTTCGAACGAGGCCAGCCCATCCTGCGCCATGCCGATCAGCGGCGTGGCGATCGACTGATGCGCACCGCCCTCCGGCGCCAGTGTGATGCCGGACGGCGTCGCCACCACCATGAAGCGGGCGTCCTGGTAGCAGGCGTAGTTCAGCGCATCGAGGCCGCGCTCGATGAAGGGATCGTACAGCGTGCCGACCGGCAGCAGCCGTTCGCCATTGATCGCGTGCGACAACCCAAGCGCCGAGAGCATGATGAACAGGTTCATCTCGGCAATGCCGAGTTCCAGATGCTGCCCCCTGGGCGAATAATCCCAGTTGAAGGTCGACGGGATTTTCTCCTGCCGGAACAGATCGTGGTTTTCGGCCTTGGCAAACAGGCCGCGGCGGTTGACCCAGGCGCCGAGATTGGTCGAGACGGTGACATCGGGCGACGCGGTGACGATCCGCGCGGCGAGTTCGCTGTCGCCGCGCGCGAGCTCGTTGAGCACCAGCCCAAAGCCCTGTTGGGTCGACATCTGCGCCGCCGGCTTGAAGGTGAGCTGTTGCGGAACGTCGATCACGGGCGCAGTGAGACGGCGGCGGCCTTCCTGGTTGAAGGGCGCTGCCGCCAAAAATGCTTCGAGCTCGGCCGGCAGCTGCGACAGGCCTTCGAACCTGTCCCATTCATGGCCGGGACGGATGTTCTGCGCGGCGCGCCACTTCTCCATCTGCGCGACCGTCATCAGGCCCGCATGATTGTCCTTGTGGCCCTGCATCGGCAGGCCGACACCCTTGATGGTGTAGGCGATGAAGCAGACGGGCCGGTCGTGATCGATGGCTTCAAAGGCCTCGATCATGCTGGCCATGTCGTGGCCGCCGAGATTGGACATCAATGCCAGCAGTTCGTCGTCGCTGCGACGATCGATCAGTTGCGATACTTGCCCCTGATCGCCGATGTCGTCCTGCAGATGCTTGCGGAAGGCTGCGCCACCCTGGAAGCACAGCGCCGCATACATCTGGTTCGGGCAATTATCGATCCAGCGCCGCAAAGCTTCGCCGCCGGGTTCGGCGAATGCCGCCTGCATCAGGCGGCCGTATTTCACGATCACGACCTCCCAGCCGAAATTTCGGAACATGCTCTCGAACTTCGCCCACAGCCCTTCGCGCACGACGGCATCGAGGCTCTGGCGGTTGTAATCCACCACCCACCAGGTGTTGCGCAGGCCGTGCTTCCAGCCCTCCAGCAGCGCCTCAAAAATGTTGCCCTCGTCCATCTCGGCATCGCCGACGAGCGCGATCATCCGTCCCTCGGGCCGGTCCTTCATCCAGCCATGCGCGGTGATGTAGTCCTGCACCAGCGAGGAGAACAGGGTTTGCGCGACGCCGAGACCGACCGAGCCGGTGGAGAAATCGACGTCGTCGGCATCCTTGGTGCGCGAGGGATAGGATTGCGCGCCCTTGTAGCCGCGGAAATTCTCCAGCTTCTCGCGGGCCTGATGGCCGAACAGATACTGGATGGCGTGGAACACCGGGCTCGCATGCGGCTTCACCGCGACGCGGTCCTGCGGACGGAGCACCGAGAAATACAGCGCCGACATGATATTGGCGAGCGAGGCGGACGAGGCCTGATGGCCGCCGACCTTCAGACCATCGACATTCGGCCTGACGTGATTGGCGTGATGGATCATCCACGACGACAGCCAGAGGACCTTGGCCGCCAGCGCGGACAACAGTTCGAGGCGTGCGGGCTCGATGGGCATAGCCATGCTCCGGACAGGATCAGTATGCGCCGATTTTAGCGGGCGGCGAGGTGCCAAATTTCTCAATTTCCTGCGACATACCGCCCAATATTGGGATAATTTCCCACAAACTCCCTCCAAGCCATGAGTTCATCCCAATGCCCCCTCTCGACGTCATCGACCGCAAGATTCTCGGCCTGCTGCAATCCGACAGCCGAATGACCATGCAGGAACTGGCCGACAAGGTCGGCCTGTCCGTGTCGCCCTGCCATCGCCGGGTCAAGCTTCTGGAAGAGCGCGGCGTCATCACGCGCTACATCGCGACCGTCGACCAGAAGTCGTTGGGGCTCCATGTCAGCGTCTTCATCTCGATCAAGCTGGCGCGGCAGAAGGAAGAGGACCTCAACCGGTTTGCGAAAGCGATTTCGAAATGGGACGAGGTGCTGGAATGCTACCTGATGACCGGCAACCGCGACTATCTCCTGCGCGTCGTCGCCGCCGATCTCTCCTCCTATGAAGCATTTCTGAAAAACAAGCTGACACGGCTGGATGGTATTGCCTCGATCGAGTCGAGCTTTGCGCTGAGCCAGGTGAAGTATTCGATCGCGCTGCCGGTGTGACACGACACTCTCCACGCCACTGCGAGCGAAGCGAAGCAATCCATTTCACGGCATAACGGACGCATGGATTGCTTCGCGGAGCCTGTCATCGGGCGGCGCTTCGCGCCGACCCGTTGGCTCGCAATGACGTGATACAGTTTCGCGATCTCGCGGCGCATGGCGCCCGAGGTTTGCTGTCGACTTCCTGCCCTCTTTGTCAGAGGGCGCAGGGAAGACCGGGTGCTTGCTGCACCCGCGGTCTCGCGTGCGATTTGCACAAACAAAACTGCACACGAGCATACAGGGCAGCGGGAGCATTCCGGCCTTCCCTGCGCAATGGCTTTACGGCTTACTTCGTGCTCTTCCTGGTGAACGGCTTTCTTGCCACCATCGCCGGCGGGACACCGCGCTCGATCCAATAGGATCGATGCGCAACCGCCAACTTAGCGCCAGCACCGCGGCGCCCGAACCACACGACTTCGCCGTACGCTTTCGGCGCGTACGTCTAGCGCGCCTTCTGCGTCCATCGCATCTCACTGCACGTTCGTGACGATCGCGAGCGCCCCTCATCTGCCGTGAGACGGGCGGAGTTATGCGAGTGATTTGGGTGAGAACGAAAGCGGAATATTTTTGCAAAGAGGGCTGGACAGGTTTTGACTGATTTGCCCGTCGTGCCAGTTTGTCGCAGACCGCTGCACGAAGTAGTGCTTGCTTGCAAAGCAAATCAGTTCGCAGCAATCGTGGGACCTTGCAATTGCTGCTTGCTCGATCCACCATCCCGAGGGGCGGTATATCAGACGCGGTATATCGAATTGGAACGGTTGGACGACCTCGAAGCCTTCCTTGCTGTCATCGAGAAGGGCAGCCAGGCGGCGGCCTCACGGCATCTTCGACGCCCGTTGCAGTCCCTCAACCGGTCGCTGATGACGCTGGAGCGCGCCCTCGGCGTCGAACTCGTGAAACGCACCACGCGGCGATCGGAACCGACCGAGGCCGGGCGGGTGTTCTATGAGCGCATCAAGCCGGCGGTTGCAGAGATCATCGAAGCGCGGGCCGAGGCGGCCAATCTGCGCGGCGAAATTTCCGGCCCGTTGAAAGTCGGTGCGCCCATCCTGTTTGCGTCATCCTATGTGGCGCCGATCGTCAGCCGTTTTCTAAATCTCTATCCCAATGTGGATGTCGAACTCCGGGCCTCCGACGAGCAGGCCGATCTCGTTGCCGACGGCCTCGATATTGCCGTGCGCATCGGTAACTCCATGGATGAATCCCTGATTGCGCGTCGATTGCATTCACTGCGCGTCGTTATCGTTGGCGCGCCATCCTATTTCGCCCAACACGGCCGGCCGAAGCACCCAAACGATCTCGAACAGCACGCCTGCATCCTGCGGGCCGCCACTGACGTAATCGACAAATGGCCATTTCGCATCGACGGCGAGCTCCAGTCGGTCAAGGTGCACGGTCGCTTTCGTTCGAACAGCGCCGCTTCGATCCGCGCGGCGGCGAGCGAAGGCACCGGCCTTGCGCTGCTACCGCTATGGCAGATCAGCGATCTCGTCGCGCAGGGTGCGCTTGCAATCGTGCTACCGGAATTTGAAACCGAGGGCATGCCGATCCAGCTCGTCTGGCCGCCGACGCGGGCGCCGCTGGAACGCGTCCGTCGGTTCGTGGATTTTCTGGCGAGCAGCCTGAAGACCGATCTGCTTTAGGACCCCGCAAAAACGCCCGCGCGTCAGAATACATTATAGCCAGGCGCCAGCAGATGGCCGGGATCATGGCGCTGCTTGGCCTCGCGAAGCTTTGGCCAGCCAGATCCAAAGTGAATCTCCCAGTCGAAAGGCGACATGGCAAAGGCGCTAACCGGATACTGAACGCCGCCGGCTTCTCGAATGCGATCGAACAGCGTGCGATTTTCCACGACCATCCGCTCCGCCGCCGCCGCATCGTTCGATGGCGGGATGCGAATGAGATTGAAGACAAAGACGATGTCTTCCTCCGGCAAGCGAACCAGCGGCGTGTGAAACGCCCGCGTGAGCAAGGGGTAAAAGGTTATCCGCCCGAACGGACCGACCGCGTCGCCCTTTAAGCTCGCCAGGATGTCGCCGGCGACCCGTTCGGCATTGCTACCGCGCAGGAACGTCAACAGCCAGGGCTGCGGGTTGGACCACTGGCCTTTCGACCGCAGCAGATCTTCGAACTTTCCAAACGCTAGCGCATCCTCGTGATAGGTCAGGTCGGCGATGACGGCGGCGCCGCGCTCATCGGACAATCCGGAAAGCACGGCCCCGTCGTCGGACGCCGAACCGCTCCGATAAGCTACCGCGCCATCGAGTTGATACCGCCAACCGCCGCTTCCATCGGGAAGAACCGCCCCCTGCAACTGGTCGAAGCGCCCTTCCGACAGGACGCGCCGCTGGTCCGCTGCCAGCGACGGGAAATCGCGGTAGAAGAGCTGAAAGCGCCTGATACGCTCGGGCGCGCGGACCAGGCGCAGCGTCGCCCGTGTGACGATGCCACATTGGCCGAGGCCGGCGCGGACGGAGTCAAAGAGATCGGGATTTTTGGCCGCCGAGCAGCTCACCTCATTCCCGTCGCCCGTCACGACGTCCAGCGCGATGACGTTGTCGGTTTGCATGCCATGCCTGGATGACGCCGCGCCGATGCCGCCTACCGCGATCGTTCCGCCGACCGAGAGGCCGAGATAGTTGGTCAGCACCGGCGGCGTAAGCCCCTGCGCCAATGTCGCATCCAGCAGATCTTTCCACGACGCTCCGGCATCGACCACGACGCGATCGGCCTTGATATCGCGGATCGAGTTCATCGCGCCCATATCGACCACGATGCCATCGCTGACCAGCGCGCGGCCGTAGATCGAATGGCCCTGCCCGCGTGCCGCCACCTTGACGCCCTCGCCCTTGGCCCAGCGCATCAGGCCCGCAATGTCGGCACCCGATGCGGGCCTGAGTACGCCGCGTGGTTGCCGGTGAATGAGGCGGCCGAAATCATGGGCCGCTGCGGCGCGAACCTCCGGGTCAAGGCTGACATTGCCGGAAAGCTGCGGACGATCGACCGCTTGCGCCGATGTCGTGAGCCCGCTGGCGAGCGCGGCTGTGACGCCCAGGCCTGCGCTCAAAAACATACGTCTGTCCGATGGCATGAAACCCTCCTTGTCCAGAGGCCGTGATGCTTGCCCGCAAAGCTGTGGCGTCGCGCGGCATCAGACAATCGCCTTCGCGCCGGATGGACATTCCCGCAAACCGGGAGGATCCCGCCTGTCCCGGTTGCCATTCATGGTGAGCGTGAACAAGTCTGGCGTCGTGGAACCCGTCGCCGCAGTTCCGCGATGCATGGCCGTTTTCGCCGGATTTACGTCATTTCAGACAGATCATCGCGGCAGTAGAATTGGAGTCGATTGAAATGAGTGAGACGCGAGCCAGCAAACCATGAATTCGCGACGTGTATTGTGGAGCGCGATAGGCGCAATCGCACTTGCCGCCGTGATCGGCGGAGCCTGGATTTTCTCGCTGCCGACGGCGCCTTCCGTCGCAGCCCCGCCGGCGATCGCGCAAGACGAGCGTGACGCGACGGTCCTGGCGCTGAAGCCGCCGAAGCGGCAGCGCCCGCTGATCGCTATCATCGGCATCAACGACGCCACCGAAACTACTGATTACCTGATGCCCTACGGCATCCTCAAGCGCGCCGACGTCGCCGACGTCGTAACGCTGTCAACCCGCCCCGGCCCGATGACGCTGTTTCCGGCGTTGAAGATCGAACCGCAGGCGACCATAGCGACGTTCGATGCGCGGCATCCCGACGGCGCCGACTATGTCATCGTTCCCGCCATGAGCCGCGACGACGATCCCGAGGCGCTGCAATGGATCAGGAATCAGTCGGCCAAAAGGGCGATCATCATCGGCGTCTGCGTCGGCGCCAAGGTGGTCGGCGACGCCGGACTGCTGCATGGCAAGCGGGCGACCACCCACTGGTATTCCGTCAAGGAATTGCGCGGCAAGCATCCCACGATGCGCTATGTCGAAGACCGGCGGCTGGTGGTCGATGACGGCGTGGCGACGACGACCGGCATCACGGCGTCGATGCCGATGTCGCTGGCGCTGATCGAGGCCATTGCCGGCCGCGACAAGGCGCGCGCTGTCGGTCGCGATATCGGCCTCGCCGACTGGGACGCACGGCATGAAAGCGACGAGTTTCGCTTCACGCGTCCGTTCGCGCTGACGGCGATCGGCAACACGGCCGCGTTCTGGGCGCACGAGCGGTTCGGCATCGAACTCAAGGAAGGCGTAGACGAAGTGTCGCTGGCGCTCGTTGCGGACGCGTGGTCGCGCACCTATCGCTCGCAGGCGGTGACGTTCGCACGCGCAGCCGGCGCCCAACAAAGCCGCAACGGCATTCGTATCCTGCCCGATGAGGTCGCGACGAGTTGGCCAGCGGAGCGGCTGCTGCCGTCTGTTGGCGATAGGAAACCAGCGGAAGCGCTGGACAACGCGCTGCAGGAAATTACCGCCCGCTACGGAACGCGCACCACCGATTTCGTCGCGATGCAGCTAGAGTACCCAAGGCACCGGGCGACGCAGTGAGGGCCGGCCCGTGGCCCGTAGGGTGGGCAAAGCGTCAGCGTGCCCACCATCTCTCTGGTTCGCAGGCTGAATGGTGGGCACGCTTCGCTTTGCCCACCCTACGCTACTCCAACGATATTCACCGCCACGGCTCGACGATGATCTTGGTGTGCGCCTCCGGGTTGGCGAGATCGGCGAACGCCTTGGCGACGCCGTCGATGCCGACGCTGGCGGTCACCATCGAGGCCGCATCGACCTGCCCTTCCGCGATCAGGCGCAGGGAATAGGCGAACTCCTCCGGCGTGTAGCCCAGCACGTACTGAACGTTGAGCTCCTTGAGGATGCCGAGCATCGGCTCGGAGCGGTCGGTTTCCATGCAGACGCCGACCACGACGATGCGCGCGTCGCGCGGCGCGCCTTCGAACACTTGCTGGATCAGGCCGGGAACGCCGACGCATTCGAAAATCAGCGCGGGCTTCAGCGCCGGCAGCAACGCCTGCAGCGGCGGGCGCGCGGCCTTTTCTTCCGGCGACATCTGGGCGTGCTCGGCCCACGTCGCATAAGGTTGCGTGCGCGCAGGGTCGACGACCACGTCGGCGCCGAGCTTTTCAGCGAGCGCGCGGCGGGCCGGCGAATAGTCGGCGGCGACGATCGGGTGCAATCCCCTGATCTTCAGCGCCGCGATGACCGCAAGCCCGACCGGGCCGCAGCCGATCACCAGCGGCACCTCGCCGCCTTTGATATTGGCTTTTGCCACCGCGTGCACGCCGACCGCGAGCGGCTCGGTCAGCGCGGCATGCTCGGCGGCGAGGCCGTTCGGGACTTCGAGCAGCAAGGCTTCGCTGAGCAGCATGCGCTCGGCATAGGCGCCGACATTGTCGTTGGAATAACCGATGCCCTGTGGGCCTTCCGTGGTCAAAAGCGCCGGCAGCGAACAGACTTTGGTGCCGGGCTTGAACTTCTGCGTCGTGCCCGGACCATAGTCGAGCACCTCGCAGCAGAATTCATGGCCGAACACGACGTCACGTGAAAGGTCCATCGGCTTGCGGCCGGGAAAGTGTTTTGCCAGTTCCACCATGCGGTGCGCGTGCTTGCGCGCGTGCAGGTCGGAGCCGCAGATGCCGCAGGCCAGCGACTTCACCAGCACCATGCCGGGCCCCGGTTTGGGCTCAGGCATCTCGTCGACGACAATTTCCCCGTTGCGGAAAATGGCTGCGCGCACGAAAGATCCTCCCGGTGATTTTCTTTCACCCTAGAGCATTTTCGGTTCTGATTGCATCAGAACCAAAGCTCTAGATTTTTGTTTTGACGCGTTTTCTTCGCGAACCGGGGTCACCCCGCATCAAGTGCGGGGCAGGCTTTCGCTCGAAAACGCTGTGGGGGATCACCACGCGTAACGTACAACACCCTTGCCGGCGTAAGAATTGGTGACGTTGGAGAACTGGCCTTCGAAGATGGCCGCCGCCGACCAGCCGCTCAGCCATTTCATCTCGGCAGCCGCCGTGACCAGCGCCGAGTCATGCGCCTGCGCCGCGCCGTTGACGACGAAGGCAGCGCCCGGCAGCGTCTGGAACAAGGCCGTGACGTTGCGGTCGGTGTTGAAATCATGCGCCCAGGCGGCGCGGCCGCGCAGGGTCAGGATGCCGTTCGGTACGGCAAAGGATTTGTCGGTGCGCACGCCGAGTTCGGTGCGCGAGGCCGTGACGTCCTTGGCGGCATAGTTCAGCGCAAAGGTGCCGGCGCCCGCCAGCACCTGCTCGGCATAGGCCGGCAGGCTGTTGGTGGTGAACTGGCCAGCGGCATAGGGCGTGATGCCCATCCACGGCGTCAGATAACGGTAGCCGCCCTCGATGCGGCCGGAATACGCGTTGGCATTGAACTGGGCACGCAGGCGCTCGAACCCGGCCACCGTGACCGTGCGCTCGGTCGTCACGTCCTGCCAGCCATAGGCCGCCGCGGCGGTGATGTAAGCCGCGCCGATGTTGTGGCGGATGAAGGCGCCGGCCTGGAACAGGTCCGAGCGGCCGGAGCCGAAACCACTGACGCTGAAATTGGTGCCGCCGCCGGCGAGCGCAAAACCGGCCAACGTATCGCGCGAGAGGCGATAGTCGGCGCCAACAGCAAAACCGAACACGCGCGCGGTCGCGTCGTTCGATCCCAGCGCGGCATTGCCTGACGTGTTGCTGCCGCCGCCGAAGGCTGCGCCCCAGACGCTCCAGCGCTGATCGAACAGGTCGTTGCGTGCGACATCCGCTTTGGTCGGGAATTTGCCGAAGGCATCGCGCGCCGCGCGCGGCTTCTTCACGGCATAGCCGAGCGCGCTCTCTTCGGCGAACGGGATCGCGCCTGCATTGCCACCGAAGCCGTCACTGCGGCCCGCCACGAACGGGTCGGTCATGAGCGACAGGAACAGGTTCATCGCGTCGAAAGTGCCCTGCTGCGATCCGGTCGCCAGTTCGCCGGAGACCTGCGTCAGGCCGGCCGGCGAGAGCGACGCGAAGCCGGCAGGAATGCCGAAGGTGGCATTGAAGAAATTGGTCAGCGCATTGGCGACGTTCTGCTGGTTGACGTTGAGGCCGCCGCCGTAATCCAGCGCGAAATTCAGATAGACGTTGTTGGCGTCGTAGCTCAGCGTCGGATTCAGGTTGGACGAAACGCCAGTAACCACCGGGTTGAACGTGTCGGGCACACTCCCCGCTGTCAGGATCGTGTACTGCTTCGCCACCGTGCCGCTCGGAACGACCACGACGGAAGCGCCGCCAAGGGTCGCCACGCCGGTGACGAGGGTCAGATCGCTGCTAGTGCCCGAGATCTCGACCATGTAGCTCGACGCCGCCGAGAATGTCAGGCTGCCGGCCACATTGAGGGTGCCGATCGAATTGCCCGGCGCGAGCACACCGCCATTGACGAAAACATTGTTGATCGTGCCGGTGCCGCCGAGCGTGCCGCCGGCATTGACGGTGACGAGGCCGTTGATGGTGCCGTTGACCGAGAGCGTGCCGCCAAGGACGTTCCAGTCCTGCGTGCCGGTGCCGGTGACGGTCCAGTTCGAGCTGTCGATCTTGTTGAAGGTCGTGAAGCCGTCATATTGCCGGCCGGCGCCGATCAGGCTGAGGTTGAAGGTATCCTTCCCGGTGCCGCCGAGCTGGAACGTGTCGATGCCGGTGCCGAGCACGAGGCCGTTGATGACGCTGCCCGGCCCCAGCGTCAGCACGTTGGCGATGCCGCAGCCGCCGCAGAACTCGATCGCCGCGGAACCGGTCGCGGCGTTGATCGTGCCCGAATTGAAAACGGTGCCGGTGCCGCTGACGAGGATGCCCGTCCCACCCGCGCCGACATTAATCGTGCCGGTGTTGATGATGGAATTGCCGCCGGCGAAACTGCTGCTGACGTCGATGCCGACGGCGACGCCGTTCCCGACCGTGATGGTGCCGCTGTTGGTGATGGTGTTGGAATCGCCGAACACGATGATGCCGACGGCATCGTCGCCGAGAAGGATGCGGCCGCTGTTGTTGATCGTGCCTGACGAGCCGTTATAGGCAACGCCGGCGCTTGCGATGCCGCCATTGATGGTGCCGAAATGGGTGATCAGGGCGCCGTCCCCCTGCGCGGAGATGCCGGCCGCGTTGTCGCCGGCGTTGATCACCCCATTGCTCGTGATCAGCGCATCGTCGCCGAACACGTCGATGGCGGCACCGAAAGCGGTTACGTTGATCGTGCCCGCATTGTTGACGATGGCGCGATCGCCCTGCATCAGGATGCCGTCGGCGTTGAGGCCGACGGTGATGGTTGCACCGGCAAGGTTGCTGACGGTGTTGTCGTCGTTGATGGCAACGATGCCGGCCACCAGTCCGGCCGCGTCGCCGATCGTGATTTGGCCTGCGTTCGTCACGGTGCTGTTGCCGGCGGCGAAGATGCCGACGCCATTGTCGCCGAGGGTAATGACGCCGGAGGCGGCGTTGACGATCGTGTTGTTCACGCCGGCAAAGATGCCGGTGCTCGATGGCCCGGCGGTGAGCGTGCCGCTGTTGGTAACCGTGTTGAAGTCGTTGACGCCGATGATCACGCCACCGCCGCCGTCGCTGACGATCGCCCCGGACAGCGCGTTGACGGTGAGGTTGTCGACGCCGGCGCCGGCCTGGAAGCCCGCCGGGGTGTTGCCGCTACAGGTGACGGTCTGGCCGCTCGCTGCCGGATCGGGCGCGCATGCCGCATTCGCGGGCGCCGCCGACAGGCACAGGCCAACGAAAAGCGCCGACACGCCGGCCGCCCGCGCAGCCAGATGCCGACAATTTCGGCTTCGCACCGACCGTAGCAATTGAAGATACAACGCCCGAACCCCATTACCCCCGGCGCTCTTGCGGCGCCGTCTTGAACTTAAGGTAGCACGGGTTCCACCGTAGAATTACGGTTGCAGCGACAATCCATTGATTTGGCCAGAAGAATGGACGTTTTCCGCCGCAACTGTGGCGCTCTCGCCACGTTTTTCATGACTGGATTGTCACACGGCGCGCGATATAAGCGGAGGCAATATCAGGCGTTCGGCGACGGCTCGCCCGAGACAGCCAGAAGCTGGGAGCGCCGGACCCGCTCGCGATGGGCGGTGTAGAGGCCGCTAGCGACGATGAAGGCGGCGCCGGTGATGGTGTAGGCGTCAGGGACTTCGCCGAACACCAGGAAGCCGAGCACGCTGACCCACAGCAATTGCGTGTAGGAGAACGGCGCCAGCACGGACGCATCCGCATAGCGGAACGCCAGCACCACGATCCACTGCCCCGCGGTCGAGGCAACGCCGATCAGGATGCCGAAGGCGATGTCGTGCCAGGTCGGCGTCACCCAGACGAACGGGACCAGCGCGGAGAGAATGAGTAGGCCGGCGATCGACGAATAGGTCATGGTGGTGATGGCGCGCTCGGTGCCGCTCATCATCCGCGTCATGATCAGCGTGCAGGCCCACGCCAGCGCCGAGACCAGCGGAAAGAATGCTGCGGGATGAAACGCGCCGGTGCCGGGGCGCAAGATGATGAGCACGCCGATCAGGCCCACTGCCGTGGCGATCCAGCGGCGCAGGCCCACCTTTTCGCCGAGAAAGATGATCGACAGCGCCGTGACGAACAGCGGCGCGACGAAACCGGTGGCGGAAGCTTCCGCAATGGGCAGGAACCGCAGGCCGGAAATGAAGAACAGCGACGAGCCCAGCAGTGCCGCACCGCGCATCAGATGCAGGCCGAGCCGGTTGGTTTGCAGCGCAAACAATGGCGAACCCGGCATCATCGCCGGCGTCATGATCATCGCGAACACCAGGAAGCGGATCCAGGCGATCTCGATCGAGGGCAGTGTCGCCGAGAGATACTTTGCCGTCACGTCGGAGGTGCCGAGAAAGATCGTCGAGGCCAGCACCAGCGCAATGCCCTTGAACGGGCGGTCGGCGCGCGCGGGCGCAGCTGGAGCGGCGGACTTCTTCTTCTCGGGCAAAGGTAACGGAGCGCTGTCCAGCCTCGCGGCTGCGGCGGGGGGCGGTGTCACGGCAATCTCGAAAGGCAGTAATGATCGACTCGGGCGAGGCTTTAAAAAACACCAGATAGCCCGACGCGACTAGGTCCGAAAACAGGATGCGGATATGCGCTGAGGGGGCAATTGAAACACTTTGTTAAGGACGGTGTTCCGTCAGAGCATCGGCAAGCCGCGCGGCTTGGGTCCGCGCGGAAAGGCCTTGTCGAGTGCGGCGATCTCGGCGTCGCTCAGTTTCAGATCCCCGGCGGCGGCATTCTCCGCCGCGTGTTCCGCGCTCGAGGCTTTGGGAATTGCAAGCACCGAAGCTGCCCGCGTGAGAAACGCCAGCGCTACCTGACGCGCGGTCGCCTTGTGCGCGTCGGCGATCGCCTGCAGCACCTCGCCGCCCTTGCTGCGTGCGGACGGAAAATCATCATGACCGAACGGCGAATAGGCGACGACGGCGACACCGTGTTGCTCGCACCACGGAATCACCGCGTGCTCGATGGCGCGCTCCTGCAGATGGTAGAGCACCTGGTTGCAGGCGATTTTGCCCTCGCCCGCGACATCGAGCAGTTCGTCGAGATCGTCCTCGTCGAAATTGCTGACACCCCAGGAGCGGATCTTTCCGCTTCTCACCAGTTCGTCGAACGCCGCCACCGTCTCCTCGAATGCATACGAGCCGCGCCAGTGCAGCAGGTAGCAATCGAGATGATCGGTCTTCAGCCGCTTCAGCGAACGCTCGCAGGCGGTAATGGTGCCGCGCCGCGAGGCGTTGCTCGGCAGCACCTTGGAGACCACAAACAGTTTTTCACGTGGCAGCCCCGCGATCGCGTCTGCGATCACGAGCTCCGCGTCGCCATACATCTCGGCGGTGTCGATATGCGTCATGCCTGTGTCGATGCCACGGCGCAGCGCCGCAACGGCCGCCTTGCGGTCGCCGCGGTCGAGATACCAGGTGCCCTGCCCGATCACGGATACGTCGGGGCCGCCTATGCCGAATTTTTTCTGTTTCAAGATGACCTCAGCTTCTGACGATGCCGACCACACGACGACGATGCAGCGCGAGCGAATTCTCGACCGGGAGAGCGCGCAGCCAATCGCGGAAACTCGATATCTCGGGACAGTCCGCCGTGCCGGCAGGCGCAATCAGCCAATCGCCGAGCCCGGATCCTTCGGTCACGCGGTCGCAGCGGTAGCCCGGATGGTTGCCGAGCCCGCGCGCGATCAGCACATCGACCTTGCCCTCGATCAACTCGTGCAGGCCGGCGGGCTGCAGCACCCGCAAGCCGATTTCCGCGTGGCTTGCGCGAAACGCCTCCAGTTCCAGACGGCGCAGATCGAAGCTGCCGTGCACGCCGAGCTGTAGCAGCACCGCGCCCACCGGCTTCAATTGCGCGGTCGCATCGGCGATGCGGCGAAAGCCGTCGGAAATTTCCGGCAGATAGGCCTGGCCGGCCGCGGTCAGGACGAGCTGCTTATGCAGCCGTTCGAACAGGCGGACGCCCAGGCGCGCTTCCAGCGCCTTCACCTGCTGCCCGACGGCGGCAGGCGTCACATGCAGTTCATGCGCGGCCAGCTTGAAGCTGAGATGCCGCGCGGCGGCTTCGAACGCGCGGAGCGCATTGAGTGGGGGAAGGATGTAGGTCATCGCCGTCCAGTTTGTCACTGATAGGCGCTGGCCTTGCAATAGATTTTCTTGCGCACACCTGCAGCAACTATGCTTTGCCCCGCGGTGCCGCCGCCGGTTACGGTCGGCCTGCAATCCGGAGATCCCATGCCACGCCTAATCGATCATCTCGTCATTTGTGTCCACGAACTGGCGCAGGCTGCGCTGGACTGGCAAACGCTCGGTTTCAATCTCACGCCGACCGGCGTGCATCCGTTCGGAACGAGCAATCGCCTCGCGATGTTCGGGAACAATTTTCTGGAACTTCTGGCCGTCACCGATGCTGCGGCGGTGCCGCCGGCCACGCCTGATAGATTCAGCTTTGCCGCCCATAACCGGGATTTTCTTGCCACCGCGGAAGGAATGTCGATGCTGGCTTTGCACAGCGACGACGCCCATGCCGATGCGGCGCGCTTCAAGGCCCACAACATCGGCGCCTATGCGCCGTTTGATTTTGGCCGTGACACGGTGCTGCCGGGCGGAGACACGGCTCGCCTTGAGTTTTCACTGGCCTTCGCCACCGATCCCGCCATGCCCGCCATCGCCTTCTTCACCTGCCAGCAGCGTCACCCGCCGGAACTGTTCTGGAAGCCCGACTATCAGCGCCACCCCAACGGCGCCTTGCGCGTGATCGAGGTCGTGATGTCGGCGCCGGAGCCGGCGGAGCATCGCGGTTTCTTCGAGTGCTTCACGGAAAGCGCAGCCGAGCTTGCGCCCGGGCGATTGACGGTCGGCGAAAGCGGCGATCGGATCACCGTGCTCGGTCCGGCCGAAATGGCGCGCCGTCTGCCGGGCTTAGCCAGCAATACTTCGCCGCACTTTTGCGCCGCGCGTTTGGCGGTCACCGATCTGGATGCGACCAGGCGGGTATTGAAAGACAATGGCGTCGCCGTCGAAGTTGCCGGCGCCGTGCTGCTCGTTCCGCCCGCGGCGTCACATGGCCTGGCGCTGGAATTCATCCAACAGGAGATAATCTGACATGGCTCACATCATCCGCCATAATCCCGCAAGCGTCCACGCGCCTTCCAGCGGCTACAGCATGGGGCAGGAACTTGGCCAGCATCGCCGGCTGCTGTTCGTCAGCGGCCAGGTGCCGGAAAAACCTGACGGCAGCGTGCCCGAAGGTTTCGAAGCGCAATGCGAGCAAGCCTGGCGCAACGTCATCGAGGTGCTCGCCGCCGCCGGCCTCGGCGTCGAGCATTTGGTCAAGGTCAATACGTTCCTGACCGACCGAAGCCAGGTCGTGGCCAACCGCGCCATTCGCCGCAAGATGCTCGGGGGAAACGAACCCGCGTCCACCGTGATGATCGCTGAAACCGTCGACGGAAAATGGTTGCTGGAGATCGAGGCGATCGCCGCGGAATAAAACGCGGGCCGGGCTTCAGGGGCTGATCAGGCGAGGATATCCCATGGCTGAAATTCATTCCTTTTACGAGGCGCATCGCGGCGCAATGGAAGCTGCGATGCTCCAACGCCTAGACATTGCCGAAGCGATGCTGCGCGACCGAGCGCAACTCTCTGACGTGGACAGGATCAGGCGGGAGGTAATGGACGAGTTCGAGATTGTGCTCACCCAGATGCCTTATGTCGGAGGCGCCGCCAGCCGCATGAGCGATTTCTTCATGCGTTTGATGGGCTTTATGGCTATCGGCCGCGTGCTCAGGCGACACCGCGTGGCGCTGCCAGTAATCGGCGACATCGAGCGAGAGAGCTACAAGGCGCAGCTACTAACCGTGCCCGAAGCCGAACGGCTCGCTTCTGGCCGTCAGTTCATGTCTCGAGAGAACCAAGCCTTGCTGCGCGAGCAGGCGGTAAAAAGTCACGCGGAAGAATATCCGGAGGATTTCGTCTACGATTTCGTCGAGTCCGGCCCCGGCGACAGCTTTGACTTCGGCATCGACTACAAGGCCTGCGGCTTTTGCAAGTTCGCTGCTCGCCACGGTGATAAAGAAATCCTGCCGCACATTTGCGGGCTAGATTTCGAGGCCTATGCAACACGTGGCATTCGCTTGGAACGGACACAAACGCTGGCTGGCGGTGCGAGCCGCTGCAATTTTCGGTTCTCGCGGGTCGAACAGGAGTAGGACACGCCGGGTGGTCTGCTGTGGGCCATTCGCGTCGGCTTAGCCGGACCACGGCGACTTCCGGTCTACCCCGGTGAACGCACATTCTCAGGATAGGCGGGCATGTGCCGGGTGCATGGGATGTCCTTCCTTTAATGAAACGACACAAAAGCATTCAATCCATGCTGAGGCATGTTCGTGGCCAATTTGGTCGCACAGCAAGGTTTACGTCGTCACGTGCAACACGCGCGTCGGCGTCCCTGAAATCTTCGCTCGTCATCCCAAAAAGACTTTTGCAAATAAATTAAGGCAAACGTCACCCAGCGGCTTAGGACTCACCGCGAGTCGAACTCCTGGAAGAAGCCCCTCCTGCGGAAGTGATGCACAACGGAAATCCCCTAATACAAAGCCAAAGCGCTAGATTGACACAGATCAAGGCGCGAGCTGTAATCTGGACCTTAAGTATGCTGTGCAGACCTATTTGCTGGCGCTGCCTGTCGTGAGTGGAGTTGGCAACCATGCAGGTGCTCTTCATGACGGCTACCAAACAATACCAGGGCTCCTCGATCCGGATACGGACGCGCACTGACTTGTGGATTGCGGTATTCGCGCTCGTGGTCTCGCGGCCGGCCACGGCTGGCGATCTTGCCCCTGTCAATCCATCGCGCGCGGCGAGCGTTTGGGGGACGACGACGATTGGCATTGAAGCCAGTCCGGAATTCTATGCACTTTCGGACAGCTCTCACGCCGCCGGAAGTTACGCCGACACGGAGGCAAAACTCGGCGTCACCCATGCCTTCGCAAACAATTGGTTTGTAGGCGGTTTGTTTCAGGTGACGGTCAAGAACGACAATACTTACCAAAATTATGTTGAGGGCTCGGTCGGATACAGATTCAATTTTGACAAATTCACCTTGAAGCCGTCTGTCGCAATCGGCAATACCGGAGGTGCAACGGGGCTCGGAACGAGCAGCACCGCCAATGCGTATTATTATGCTTTGTATCTAGCCGGCGACCTGAAGCTCAATTCGCAATGGACGTGGAACATGTTTGAGGTGCGCTACCGTGACGCGTTCGACTACACGTGGATCACTCCCAAGGTCGCAACCGGCCTGACTTATGAATGGAGCGCAGGTAACTTCGTCTATGGCAATGTGGGTTACGCTTGGAAAAATACGGGTAGTGGATTACTTGGCGACAAGATCAACGTCGCAGTCGGCTTCAGGCATGGGTTCTGATTGTCATCAAAGCATGTCGAGCCGTTGTCAGGCTAGGCCCCATGTCCGAGTTGGGTCATTCGCGTCGGTTTTGGCATGCCTGTCGATGTCCGGTTAGCGGGCATCTTCGACATGGCTGAGCCCCGAAGATTGCGCGGGGCGAGGGAGACGGGACGCGTCATTGCAAGCGCAGCGCAGCAACCCTCCTCTCCGCCTGGGGAAGCATGGATTGCTTCCGCCTTCGCTCTTTGAGCTTCGGCGGACAAGTCGTCGCGGAGCCTGTCATCGGGCGCGCGTCGCGCGACCCGGTGGCGCCCTTGCGCAAACGCTTCGCGTTTGTCGCAGGCAATGACGGCGGATAATTCTAATTCGCCGCCGCCAGCTTCCGCTGCGCGGGATCGCCCGGCCCCGCCTGCGCAATCAACCGCTTCAGCTCCGGAATGCAGGAGCCGCAATTGGTGCCTGCTTTCAGCCTGGCACCGATATCCGCCGCCGAACGCGCGCCGCCCGCGATGGTATCGCAGATGGTATTGCGGCCGACGCCGAAGCAGGCGCAGACGATCGGGCCGGCATTCGCAAGGCCATCCATCGATTTGCCCGACAGCAGCATGCGGCGCTGATCGGTGCCGAGCGTATCGGCGGCAAACAGCCCTTTCACGACGTTCCAGTCGCCGGCGTCCCGCGCGGGCCCGATGAACAGGCAGGTCTCGATGCGGTCGCCGCTAAAGCACGCCGCGCGATAGACGCCGCCGCCGAAATCCTTGTATTCGGCGAGATCGTCCGTCGTGAATGATTTCAGCCAGGATTGCCAGCCCGCCAGATCGGCATTGTCGGCAAACAGGTAGCCGTGACCGCCACTGACGGCGACGCGGGCGCTCCAGGCGTGCTCAGGCAAAGCCAGCGGCTTGCGCGACAGCGCGAAGCCGCGGAAGACATATTCGTAAGGCGTAATCGATGCTGGTGTCGCCTTGTTCTCGGGCTGGCCGGAGAACGGATCGGTGATGGGCGCCACCAGCGAACCGACACGCGCGCCGGTCGCGTTGGCCTCGCTCCAGTGGATCGGCGCGAACAGCATGCCACGCTGCTGGCGTTCACTGACGATGACGCGAAGCGTGCACTGCCCGTAATCGGTGGTAACCCGCGCGAAGTCGCCGTCGGCGAGCCCGTGCCTGGCGGCATCGTCAGGATGAACTTCGACGAAGGGCTCCGGCAAATGCTGGCCGAGCCGCGGGCTTTCGCCGGTCCGGGTCATCGTGTGCCACTGGTCACGGATGCGGCCGGTGTTCAGCCGCAGCGGCCGTGCCGCCGTGGTCTCGGTCCGCAACGCGGGAATTTCCGGCGCGACAAAGCGGGCCTTGAAATCGTTGGCGAAGAATCCGCCCTCGGCGAAGAAGCGCGCCTGCGGCTCGTTGCCTTGCCGAACCGGCCATTGCACCGGCACCATGGCGTCGAAATCGCTGTCCGACAGCGATTGCAGTGCACCGATGTCGAAGTCGCGCGCGCCCTCGTTCTCGAAAGCCGAGAGCGCGGCGTGCTCGCGAAAGATATCCGCCGCCGAATGGAAGTCGAAGCCGGCGCCGAAGCCGAGGCGTCTGGCCACTTCGCCCATGATCCACCAATCGGGCTTGGCTTCACCGGGTGGGGAAAGGAACGCCCGCTGCCGCGAGATGCAACGTTCCGAATTGGTCACGGTGCCGGATTTCTCGCCCCAGGCCTGCGCCGGCAGCAGCACATGCACGCCTACGTCGACCGTGTCGTTGGAGATGACGTTTTCGGAAACCACGAACAGCTCGAGCTTCTTCAGCGCCTCGCGAACGCCGTCGGCGTTCGGCAACGACACCGCCGGATTGGTACCCATCACCCACAGCGCCTTGATCTCGCCGCGCGCGATGGCCTCGAACATCTGGACCGCCTTCAGCCCCTCATGGGTGGCGATGCGCGGCGCCTTCCAGAACCGGCGCACGCGATCGATATCCGGCGGCGTAAATCCCATATGGGCGGCGAGCTGGTTGGCTAACCCGCCGACCTCGCGGCCGCCCATCGCATTGGGCTGCCCGGTCAGCGAGAACGGAGACGCGCCCGGCTTGCCGATCCGCCCGGTCGCGAGATGGCAGTTGACGATGGCGTTGACCTTGTCGGTGCCCTGCGCCGACTGGTTGACGCCCTGCGAATACATCGTGACGACACGCTCGGTGCTCGCAAACATCTGGAAGAATGCCGCGACGTCCTGCTCGGAGAGGCCGGTCGCCAGCGCGGTTGCACTGAGGCTGCCGGCCATGTTGCGCGCGCGGGCGATCGCGTCGTCGAAGCCAGAAGTGTAGCGCTCGATGTAATCCCGATCGAGCGCACCATTGTCGGCGAGGTAAATGAGCAACCCGCTGAACAGCGCGGTATCGGTGCCCGGCTTCAACCCCAGGAACAAATCGTCATCGCCGACGGTATCGGTCCGGCGCGGATCGATCACGATCATCCGCGCGCCGCGCTGCTGCTTGTTGACGAGCATGCGCTGGTACAGCACCGGATGACACCAGGCCGCGTTCGAACCGACCAGCACCAAGAGGTCCGCCTCGTCGAGATCTTCATAGCAGCCCGGCACCGTGTCGGCGCCAAAGGCGCGGCGGTGGCCGGCAACGGATGAGGCCATGCAGAGCCGCGAATTGGTGTCGACATTGGCGCTGCCGATGAAGCCCTTCATCAGCTTGTTGGCGACGTAGTAGTCCTCGGTCAGCAACTGACCGGAGAGATAGAACGCAACCGCACCGGGGCCGTCGCGCGCGATGATGTGCTGGAATCTGTGGGCGACATGGTCGAGCGCGTCGCTCCAGGCCACCCGCTCCATGATCCCCTTGCCGCAGCGGATCATCGGATAGAGCAGCCGGTTGGTCAGGCCGAGCGTCTCGCCGAGCGCGGATCCCTTCGAGCACAGCCGGCCGAAATTGGCGGGATGCGCGGGATCGCCCGATATCGCCGCCCCGCCCCGCCCGTCCGGCGTCGCCAGAATGCCGCAGCCGACGCCGCAATAGGCGCAGGTGGTGCTGATGGTGCGTAGATCGGGATCGATGGCGGTCATGGCGGCAACCGGATTATGCAGCTTCCGAACGGATCGCGAGCGAGCGGCCGAACATCATGTCGGCGCGAATTCTTTGCGTCGGCTGCCGCGTGCGTATCAGTTCGAGATACCAGAGCGCGTCGCCGACATCGCCGATCAGGACCGCACCGATCAATCGCCCGCCTGATATCACAAGCTTCTTGTAGGTGCCGTGATTGATATCGGAGAGCACGATGCTCTCGCTGCCGTCGCCGCCGATGAAATCGCCGGCGGAGAACACGCTGACCCCGGAGACTTTCAAATTGGTCGCAACGATGCTGCCGGCATAGGAAGCCTCGCGGCCGGCGAGATGCCGCGCCAGCACCCTCGCCTGCTCATAGGCCGGCTCGACCAGCCCGTAGCAGATGCCGCGATGCTCGGCGCATTCGCCGATCGCAAATACATCGGGTGCGCCGGTCTGCAGATGGTCGTCGACCACGATGCCGCGCTTGACTGATATGCCGGCTTCCCGGGCGAGCGCAACGTTGGGCCGGATGCCCGCCGCGAAGATCACGGCGTCGGCCGGAATCAGCCGGCCGTCCACCAGTTCGACCCCTTCGACGCGCGTCACGCCATGGATGCGCGCGGTGTTGGCGTTGAGGAGGATTTCGATCCCCTTGCGCTCGACGAGGGATTTCAAAAGTTCGGCCGCGGGCGCATCCAGCTGGCGCTCCATCAGGCGGTCCATCAGATGCACCAGCGTCACCGGCGCGCCGGCCTTGGCGAGACCATAGGCCGCTTCGAGGCCCAGCAACCCGCCGCCGACCACCACCACGCGCTTCTTCTGCGCAGCCAGCGTCAGCAACAAATCGACGTCGCGGCTGTCGCGGAACGTATGCACGCCGGCAAGGTCGGCGCCCGGCACGTTGAGCCGCAGCGGCGACGAGCCCGTGGTCAGCACCAGTTTCGAGAACGGAACGCTCTCGTCATTCTCGATCTTGAGTTCGCGGCGGCCGACATCGACCCCGGTGGCCGTGCAGCCATATTTCAGGGTGACGCCGCGGTCGCGCCACCAGGAGGCCGGCCGCAGCTCGATGTCCTGCGAGGTGGTCTCGCCGGCCAGCACCGACGACAACAGCACGCGATTATAGGCGAGTCGCGGCTCGTCACCGATCACCGCTATGGCGTAGCGGCCAAGGGCTACCTTGGCCAATTCGTCGACAAGGCGGGCAGCGGCCATGCCGTTGCCGACGATGACAAGCGGTTCGCTCATGGTGCATCCTCATTCGGCGGCTTGGGTACCGCCGTAGGCTTCGGAGATCATGTAACCGGACAGCGTGCCGTAGGCCGCGGTCCAGGCGTCGGCGACTTCGGACGTCCAGGCTTCGCCGAGCCCTTTTTCCAGCGTCCACAACAGCGCGCCGCCAACGACGGAATAGTGCTCCGGCTTGGCGCCATAGCTGACGTGACGCTTTGCCAATGCGCTTGCGGCCGGCAACACGGATTCAAGATTGCTCAACCCGTTCACCACTACCGCCAGCGTCGCCATCAGCTTTTTGCGCTGCTCTTTCATGTCGGTGGGAAACATCGCCTTCACCGTTGGCGCGACTTCGAACAGACGATCGTAGAATATAACCGCGGCCTGCTCCGAAATCGGAGCGACTTTGGCGAAGCTCTCCTGAACCAGGTTGATTTGTGTTGGATTCACCGAAACTCTCCTCGCGTGTTAAGGGCAATCCAGTTGGTCGTGCGGCGGGAACAATAGTTCACCGCCAACACGCGAATAACGCAGCTACGCCGCTTCGACGAAGCGATGCCGCTCGTAGAGGAATTCGAGCACGCGCTGCCGGCACTTGAGGTAGCCAGGGTTGGTCGCGAGCTCGAGCCGCTTGCGCGGGCGCGCCAGCGGCACTTCCAGCACTTCGCCGATCCGTGCGCTCGGACCGTTGGTCATCATCACGATGCGGTCCGACAGCAGCACGGCCTCGTCGACGTCATGGGTGATCATCAGGATGGTGTTGCCGAGCTTCTGGTGCAGCGCCATCACCGAGTCCTGCAGATGCGCGCGGGTCAGCGCGTCGAGCGCGCCAAAGGGCTCGTCGAGCAAAAGCACCTTCGGCTCCATCGCGAGCGCGCGGGCGATGCCGACGCGCTGCTTCATGCCGCCGGACACTTCGGACGGACGCTTGTCCTTGGCGTGGGCCATCTGCACCAGATTGAGATTGTGCATCACCCAGGCGTCGCGCTCGGCGCGGGTCTTGGTCGAGGCAAACACCTTGTCGACGCCGAGCCGGACGTTCTCATAGACCGTCAGCCATGGCAGCAGGCTGTGGTTCTGGAACACCACCGCGCGGTCCGGCCCCGGCGAATTGACCTCGCGGTTCTCCAGCAGCACGCAGCCCTGGGTGGTGTCGGTGAGGCCGGCGACGATGTTGAGCAGCGTGGACTTGCCGCAGCCGGAATGGCCGATGATCGAGACGTATTCGCCCTTCTCGATCGTCAGGTTGATGTCCTTCAGCACCTCGGTGGTGGCGTTGCCGCGGGTGAAGGTCTTGTCGATGTGGTCGAGCTTCAGATAGGCCTGCATGATATGTTTCCTTCAGCTCAGTGCGGTGCCGCGGGTCACGATCTTCGCCATTCCCGCAATCAGGCGGTCGAGCACGAAGCCGATGATGCCGACATAGAACAGCGCCAGGATGATCTCGCTGATATGCGAGGAGTTCCAGGCGTCCCAGATGAAGAAGCCGATGCCGACGCCGCCGATCAGCATTTCAGCCGCGACGATGGCAAGCCAGGACAGGCCGATGCCGATGCGAAGACCCGTGAAGATGTAGGGCGCCGCCGCCGGGATCATGATCTTGGAGAAGAACTCCAGCGGGTTGAGCTGCACCACCGCTGCGACGTTGCGATAATCCTGCGGGATGTTGCGGATGCCGACCGCGGTGTTGATGATGATCGGCCACACCGAGGTGATGAAAATGACGAAGATCGCCGAGGGCTGGCCGTCACGGAACGCGGCAAGCGACAGCGGCAGCCATGCCAACGGCGGGATGGTGCGCAGCACCTGGAACAGCGGATCGAGCCCGCGCATCGCCCATACCGACTGGCCGACCAGCGTGCCGAGCCCGATGCCGACGATGGCGGCAATCGAATAGCCATACGCGACGCGCTGGAGCGAGGCGGACAGGTGCCAGAACAGACCCTTGTCGATGCCGCCATTATCGAAGAACGGATCGAGGATCAGTTCCTTGGTGTCCTTGAAGACTTTCGATGGCGGCGGCAGTGTCGAGCCGGTGCGGCGGCAGACCAGCTCCCAGAACAGCATCAACAGCGCAAGCACGATCAGCGGCGGCACGACGCGCACCGCGGTCTCCTTTGCCATCTTGATGTACTTTTCGGCACGCGGCGCCTGCTTCGGCGTCATCGTGACCACTGGCGCCGCCGCAGTCGGCGGTGCGGTCGGAATGGCCACCGTGGTGGCTTCAGCTTTGATCGCAGGCATCGACATTGAAATTGTATCTCCGTGTTCAAAAAAGGCGGGCCGCCCGCTCACTTTACGCGCGGCCCGGGCTTGATCAGACATCAACACGCTTGATCGACAGCGACTTCAGATACGCAGCCGGGTTTTCCGGATCGAACACCTTGCCGTCGAAGAAGGTCTCCTTGCCGCGCGAGGTGGAAGCCGGAATGTCCGCCGCGGCGACGCCGAGCGTCTTGGCGGCGTCGCGCCACATATCCTCGCGGTTGACCTTGCCGATCAGCGCCTTGCTGTCGAAGCCCGCTTCGAATTTGCCCCAGCGGATGTCTTCGGTCATGAACCAGAGGTCGTGGCTCTGGAACGGATAGGAGGCGTGGTCGCGCCAGTACTTCATGATGTGGGGCGAGTTCTCGACGACCTTGCCGGGAATGCCGTAGTTGAACTTGCCCTTGGCGCGATCGGCGATGTCTTCGACCGGGCAGTTGATCCACTGCCGCTTGCCCATGATGGTGGCGAGCTCGTCCTTGTTCTCCATCTTGTCGGCCCATTGCTGCGCCTCCATCACCGCCATCAGGATCGCCTTGGCGGCCTTCGGATTCTTGTCGACCCAGGCTGCGCGCATGCCGAGCGATTTCTCCGGGTGCTTGCTCCAGATTTCGCCGGTGTTGATCGCGGTATAGCCGATGCCCTGATGGACCAATTGTCCGGGCCACGGCTCGCCGACGCAGAAGGCATCCATGGTGCCGACCTTCATGTTGGCGACCATTTGCGGCGGCGGCACCGTGATGGTCTCGACATCCTTGTCGGGGTCGATGCCGCCGGCGGCGAGCCAGTAACGAATCCAGAGATCGTGCGTGCCGCCCGGGAAGGTCATCGCGACCTTGGCCGCCTTGCCGGCGGCCTTCTTCTTCTCGAAGGCCGCCTTGAGCAGCGAGGCATCGACGCCAACCTTGGCGTCGGCATATTCCTTGGCGACCGAGATGCACTGCGCATCGAGATTGAGCCGCGCCAGGATGTACATCGGCGTCGGCTGATTGTTCTGCGTCACCTTGCCGGCCGAGATCAGATACGGCATCGGCGTCAGGATGTGCGCACCGTCGATGCCGTTGCCTTCCGAGCCGAGCACGAGGTTGTCGCGCGTCGTGCCCCACGAAGCCTGCTTGGCGACTTCGACGTCTGGCATGCCGTATTTGGCGAACAGCCCCTTGTCCTTGGCGACGAACAGCGGCCCGGCATCGCTCAGCGCGATGAACCCGAGCGTCGCCTTGGTGACTTCCGGACCCGCGCCTTGCGCAAAGGCGCCGGCGGGGAAATTCAGCCTGGCGGCGGCGAGCAATGCCGCCGTGCCGCCGGTCGCCTTGAGGATCTGGCGGCGGCTGAGACCGCGGCGTGAGGTCGGATTGGTGGGCTTCGTCATGGGCGTCTTTGTCCTTTTGCGTCAGTGCTTGAAACGGGGCCGTCCGATTGGGGTCGCCGCGCTAGGCGCAGAAGGGCGCGTTCCAGGAAGGCCCCGGAATGGTGGCGACACAATTCGGATGAGTGGTCTCGAGGGACGGCTTCAATGGCGTCGACACAAGCTATTCAAGCTTCGTGCCAAGCCTTTTGCATCGCAAAAAATCTAGTTTTATCAATTAAGTATTCGTCGGATGCGGCGGAATATCGCGCCATGTCCGGAACCGTTATTCGCATTCTAAATTTGCGATTCGCCCAATTCTTGTGCGCCGCACAAGAATTGGGCAGGCTGCATACTCGCTGCCTTAAGCGTCCTCGGTGGCCTTCGCCATCATCGGTTTCGGCGCACTTCCCCCGCCCGGCTTCATCCGGAATTCGTAGGTCATGAGGTGCCACGGGGTGGCCGCCGGCTTGCCGTCCGGCATCGTCGGATCGGTCCGCTTTTCGATTTTGGCGACCAGCTCGTCCTTGACCCCGAACACCACGTCGGAATCGAGATATTTGTCGCCATCCATGAAGACATGCGTGATCAGCGGCTGGTGGCCGGGCGCGTCGACCAGGAAATGCACATGGGCCGGTCGCATCGCGTGGCGACGGGTCTGCACGATCATCTCGCCGACCGGACCGTCGGTTGGGATCGGATAGCTGCATGGCAGGATGGTTCGGAAGAAGAACCGCCCGTCGGCATCGGTGATGAAGCGCGCCCGCGAGGACGGCCCCTCCGTCGCGTAGGAAGCCTTCTGGGAATCATAGAAGCCGTCATCATCGGCATGCCAGATGTCCACCGGCACGCCGGCCAGCGGCTTGCCTTCGAGGTCCGTGACGCGGCTCTGCACGAACATCCGATCGCCCGGCAGATTGGCCGAGATGTCGGTGCCATGCGGCGCCACCTTGTGCTCGCCGACATAGAACGGGCCGAGCACTGTGGTCTCGGTGGCGCCCTCGCGCTCCCGGTGGTTGACGGCATCGACCAGCATCGACACGCCAAGCACATCGGAGAGCAGGATGAACTCCTGCCGGATCGGGGTGCACTTCTGGCCGGTCCGGGTCAGATAGTCGATTGCATATTCCCACTCCTCGAAGGTGAGATCGGTTCTGCGGACATAGTCGTGCAACGATTTCACCAGTTCCTGCAGCAGGAATTTGGCGCGCGGATCCGGGGTATCGTCGAAACTGCGGATTACGGCGGCGGTCAGTTCGGTTTCGCTGAATTGGCGCATTTTTGCTGTCCTGCAGAATAAACGAGGGTTGGCGTCAGCCTATACCAGCGTCCCACGCCGGGTAAGCGCGGCTGATTGGAACGGAGCACACTTTTCGGCTATCAAGGCTGCCAATAGCCAGCCGGAGACTCGTCCCGATGTTAGCCCCCACCCCTGCCTCGCCCGAGCAAGCCGGAATGTCGAAAGCGGCGCTCGATCGCCTCGAAAATCACCTGAAGCAGCGCTATGTCGACGGCGGACGCTTCCCGGGGACGCAGCTCCTGGTCTACCGCCGCGGCAAGATCGTGCATTCGACCGTGCAGGGCTTTGCCGACCTCGAGCGCAAGGCGCCGGTCAAGGACGACACGATCTTCCGCATCTATTCAATGACCAAGCCGCTCACGAGCGTAGCCTTCATGATGCTGGTGGAGGAAGGCCGCGTCGCGCTGGACGAGCCCGTCCACAAATACATTCCGGAATGGAAGAACCTCGGCGTGTTCGTGGCCGGCACCCACCCGGCGTTCCTGACCCGCCCGCCGGCGCGGCCGATGCTGATCGTGGACCTGCTGCGCCACACCTCGGGGCTTACCTATGGCTTCCAGCAGCGCAGCAATGTCGATGCCGCCTATCGCGAGACCAAGATCGGCGAAGTGGTCAAGGCCGGCACGCTGCAAACCATGATCGACGACCTCGCAAAAATCCCGCTGGAGTTTTCACCGGGCGAAGCCTGGAACTACTCCGTCGCCACCGACGTGGTCGGCTACCTCATCGGCCTGATCAGCGGCAAGCCGTTCGAACAGCTCCTCAAGGAACGTATCCTCGATCCGCTCGGGATGAAGGATACCGATTTCTTCGTACCAAAGGACAAGGCGCATCGCTTCGCGGCGTGTTATTCGGCCGGCGTGCAGATCGGCATGACTGCCGGCGAGGCCAAATTGACGCTGCAGGACGACCCGGCCACAAGTTCGTTTCTGTCGCCGCCCTCGTTCATTTCCGGTGGCGGTGGCCTGTGCTCGACCGCAGCCGACTACCTCACCTTCTGCCGGGCACTGCTCAATGGCGGCGAGCTGGGCGGCGTCCGCCTGCTCGGTCCGAAGACCTTGAAGTTGATGACCTCGAACCATTTGCCCGGCGGCGCCGACCTGCCGGCGATGTCGCGTTCGCTATTCTCCGAAGCTGCCTATAATGGCATCGGCTTCGGTCTGGGCTTCGCCGTCACCATGAACCCCTCGCAGACACTCATTGCCGGCAGCCCCGGCGAATATAATTGGGGCGGTGCTGCGACGACCTCGTTCTTCATCGACCCCGTGGAAGAACTGATCATGATCTTCATGACGCAAGTGCTGCCGTCGAGCGCCTATCCGTTGCGGCGCGAACTGCGCACCATGGTGTATGCCGCCATCACCGACAGCAATCTCTGAGACACACGGTCATTCCAGGGTTCCGCGGCCAAGGCGACCGCCACGGAACCTCGGCGCCCTGTCGAGCGGATTTGCATACCTCTAATATCCTTGGCGAAATTCAGCGGCTTCTCCTATGCTTCGGCCGATTGGCGCCGACCCGGGGCTTGCGTTGCCGAAACCTTCATTGCCAGTGCGTCTCGCCCTGCTGGTCGCGGGAACCACGCTGCCGCTGATCATTTTCGCGGCCGGCATCGTCTACAACAATTACAAGCAGGACCGGAATAACGCGACCCAGCGGGTGCTCGAAACCGTGCGCAGCGTTCGCCTCGTACTCGACGCGGAGATGCAGCGGATCACCGGCGCGCTCCATATGTTGTCGCTGACAAACGAGCTGCGCGACGGAGATATCGAGGGATTCCGCCGCATCTGCCAGGGTTTCCTCGACCAGTATGGCGAAGGCGGCATCGTGCTGGTGGCGAACCGCGAAGGCCGCCAGGTGTTCTCCTCGCTCACCCTGGACACGGCAAACCTGCCATTACGCAACAACCTTGCCATGGTCGAAAAGGTGTTCGCGGAAAAGAAGCCGGTTTATTCCAACCTGTTCTTCGGGTCGGTGAAGCAACGGCTGATCGTGACGGTCGAAGTACCTGTCATCCAGAATGACCAGGTACTTTATGACATCTCCTTCAGTCCGCCGATCGAAATTTTTCAGGCTATGATCGAGCAGCAGCGACCGAGCAAGGACTGGACCATCTCGATCTTCGACAGCGAAGGCACCAATTTCGCACGCGTGCCGAACCCGCAGGAGACCGTCGGCAAGCGTGCATCGCCCTCGCTCTATGCGGAAATGTCCCACAACCCCGAAACCACCGTGCCGACGGTATCGCTCGAGGGCGTGCCGCTGATTACGAGCTTTGCCCGTTCCTCGCTCACCGGCTGGACGGTTGCCGCGGGCGTGGCCGAAAGCTCGCTGATCGCGCCGCTCTGGCGCAACCTGGCGATAACAAGCGTGATGGGCGCTGTCCTGCTGATGGTCGGCCTCGCCTTTGCGGTGCGGATGGCGACCCAGATCGCCCGCGGCGAGATGCTTCACAATCTCCTGATCGAGGAACTCAACCACCGCGTCAAGAATACGCTCGCGGTCCTGCAGTCGATCGCCACCCAGACGTTCCGCAGCGCGAGTCGGGCGGAGCGCGAGAAGTTCGAGGGAAGGCTCGGTGCGCTGGCGGAAGCGCACAATCTGCTGAGCCAGGAAAAATGGCAGGGCGCGGAGTTGCGGGAAGTGATTGCGCGGGTGCTGCAACCCTATCCGGAGCGGGTGCGGATGTTCGGGCCGCAGGTTCCGCTGTCGCCGCGGCTCGCCGTGGTGCTGTCGATGATCGTGCACGAGATCGCGACCAATGCCGCCAAATACGGCGCGCTGTCGAACGACACCGGGACCGTCGCGGTGGACTGGGAGATCCTCGAGGAGAGCGACGGGCGCAAGCTGCGGCTGATCTGGACCGAGGCAGGCGGCCCGCCCGTCACGGCGCCGGTGCAGCGCGGCTTCGGCTCGCGGCTGATCGAGCGCAGCGCGCGCGACCAGCTCGGCGGCGAAGCGACCGTCGACTTCCTGCCGCGCGGCGTCATCTACACCGTGACTTGCGCGCTCGACCGGGAAGAATAGCTACTTAAGCATCTCCGGCACGATCAACCGCGGCAGGAACAGCGAGACGCTCGGCCAAATGATCAATGCAGCCAGCACCAGCATCATCGGTATCAGCATGATAATCGTGTCCTTTAGCGCATAGCGCAGCCGCACGCCCGCGATCGAGCAGGCGATCATCAGGCACAGGCCATAGGGCGGCGTGACCAACCCGAAGGCCAGCGAGACGATGGAGATGATGGCGAACTGAACGGGGTGCAGATCGACCGATTTCGCCAGCGGCTCCAGCACAGTGCCGACGATGATGATCGCCGGAATGGCGTCGAGGAAGCAGCCCACCACCAGAAAGCAGAAGGAGATGAAGAAGCCGGCCCCGATCGCGCCCATGCCCCAGGTCGAGACATTGGCCAGCAGTTCCTGCGGAATCCTGTAATAAGCCAATAGCCAGCCGAAGGCGCTCGCGGTACCGATGCAGAACAGCGCGACGCCGGCGAGACGTCCGGTGTCCAGCAACGCCTTGTAGAGCTGGCGCGCCCCGGTTTCCCGGTAGAAGAACGTCGACAGCGCAACGGAATAGAGCACCGCGACGCAGGCGGATTCGGTCGCGGTAAACCATCCCAGCAAAATGCCGCCGACGATGATGAACGGCGTCGTCAGCGCCGGTATCGACCGCAGAATCGCCCACCACATGTCCCGCCAGCTATCCTTCGGATAGGTCGGATAGCCGCGGCGCACGGCATAGACATGCACCGTCGCCATCTGCGCGCCGGCGATCAGCAATCCCGGCACGATACCGGCGAGGTACATCGCGGCGATCGAGGTCGAGATCAGCCCGCCCCACACGATCATCAGGATCGAGGGCGGGATGATGACGGCGAGCACGGCGGAGACCGCGGTGATGGCGATCGAGAACGAGAGGTCGTACCCCTCCTTGGTCTGGGCGTCGATGAAGATCTTGGACTGGCTCGCCGCGTCCGCGGTGGAGGAGCCGGAGATGCCGGCAAAGAACACCGACAGCACGACGTTGATCTGCGCCAGCGACCCCGGCCAGTGCCCGACCATCGAGCGCGACAACGCGACCAGGCGGTCGGTGATGCCGCCGATGCTCATCAGGTTGGCGGTGAGCAGGAAGAACGGCACCGCCAGCAGGATGAACGAATTGTAGGCGTTGAAGGTTTCCTGCGCGAGCGTCATGATCGACAGGCGAGGCTCGGTCAAAAGGATCGGCACGCAGGCAAGGCCGAGCGCAAAGGCGACCGGCACGCGAATGATGAGCAGGCCGACGAAGACCCCGAACAGGACCATGGCGGCCTGTCCGGCAGAAAGAACATTGCCGCTCATCGTCTTGCCCCAAGCACAACCCGCGCTTCATCAAGTATCTGCTCACCCGCAAATACGATCCACGTCACCCCAGCCACAGGCCATGCGACATGGATCATCCAGAGCGGCAGGTCCGCCAGTTCCGACGTTCGGTTCCAGGCGAACCGCGTGAATTCGAGCCCGGCCCACACAAACACCACCGCCATCGCCAGCACGCCCAGCCGCGCGAGAATCCGCACCATGGCCTCGCCTCGTCGCGACAGGTCAGGCCAGACGTCGACCTCGAAATGCTGCGACTCTCTGATGCCGACCATGGCGCCGATCATGATGGTCCAGACGAACATGAACCGCGCCATCTCCTCGGTCCAGATGTAGGACGGAATGAACGGCGTGTAGCGCGAGATGATCTGCAACGTGACCGGAATGACCAGAATGCCGACACAGGCGGCGAGCAGGACTTCCAGCAATTTTGCATAGGCCGCCGTCGCTCGACGCCATAGCGACGGGTTCGGCGGCATTGGTATTTCAGTCATCATGGCTCCGGAGGGATAGCGATCACGGAATGGGGCAAGCCGATCTGGCTTGCCCCGACTTCCTGCCGCGCGGGCGGCGACAATTCTCAGGCGACGTTGATCTTCTCGAAGATGCCCTCGGCGCCGATTTCCTTGGCGTAGGTGGCCATCACGGGATCGGCGAGCTTCTTCATGGCGTCGCGCTCCTCGAACGGAACGCGCTTGAGCTTACCGGCCTTCTCCAGCGTGTCGAGCTTGACGACTTCCTCGCTCGACTCCAGTTGACGGCCGTAGTCGCCGGCCTCCTTGCCGGCCTTCATGATCGCGTCCTGCAGATCCTTCGGCAGGGTCTTCAGCGTCTTCACCGAGAAGCAGATCGGCCGGATCGATACCGCGTGCTGCGTCAGGCTGAGGTGCGGTGCTACTTCGTAGAACTTCATCGCCTCGACACCGGCCGCCTCGTTTTCGCCGGCCGAGATCACGCCGTTCTGGATGGCGTTGTAGACTTCGTTGTAGGCGATCACGGTCGGGCTCATGCCGACGGCGGCAAACGTCTTCGACCAGATCGGCGCGCCCTGCACGCGCACCTTGAGACCCCTGAGATCGGCGAGGTTCTTCAGCGGCTTGTTGGCGAAGATGTTGCGGATGCCGCCGCCGGCATAGCCGATCAACACCACCTCGGCCTTAACAGCGATTTCATCGGCGACTGGCGCCAGGATATTCTTCTCGACGACCTTGTTCATGTGCTCGATGCCCTTGAACACAAAGGGCGCATCGATGAACGGCGCCGCCTTGGCGAAGGTCGACATGTGGGCCGGCGAGACGATGCCGTAATCGACCGCCTTGCCCTGCGACATGTACTCGAAATACTGCTTCTCGAGACCAAGCGATGAATTCTTGTGCAGCGTGAAGTTGACGGGCTTGCCGTAATACTTCTTCACCAGTTCTTCAAACCGGGTCAGCGCCTTGGTGAAGGCGTGGTCGTCGTTGAACTGCACGGCTCCGTTGAGCGTGACGGGCGCTTGCGCCCGCAGGATCGATGGCATGCCCAAGACGCCGGCAGCCGCCGTCGCACCAAGGCCCGCAAGTACGGTTCTTCGCTTCATGGCGTTCCTCCCCTGTAATGCCCGTCCCTTGTAAGCGGGACTTTGGCCTGGCCGACGACGCGGCCACTACCGCAAAGCGTATGCAAAACAGCGCGGCTGTGGAAGCCAATTTAAGCAGTACCCAAGGCCAATAGGCCGCAGACGCCGGGCCGATGATTGCAATCATTCGGCAAATCCCGCCCCGGAGGCGCGGGCCGAGCCGGTGTCCCATCCGCAAATAGCCGCAAGCACGCGTCACGGCTTCCCGGCATAATAGTTGCCGAGGCAACATCTCGCGATTCCATCTGACGCCGACGGCGATGTTCATTGCGCAGGCAACCGACATGCCGCAAATGTTGCGCGATGTCGGGTCTGGCCCGCTCCGTCAGAGGCGCGGATGACGTGCAAGCACGCGGCTTGCCGCAATTTCCCGTCACGCTTGATCCGAAAACCGGAACTGAACGGTGCTGCGTTCTGTCAGGCATCACTTGCCGCTGGCATTTCACGCGTTGCACGCCGATGTGGAGCCGGCACGCGCTGTGAGCGATCCCCTTTTTGGCCGGCAAACCCCGTAAAAATCCGGTGCTTAAGCGCTACGCAGTAAGTATGCCGGCCAAAATCTGTGTCCTTTGAACTCGCGGTGGTTGTGGTTTGTCGAATATTTTGTCAAATGTAGAGGGCGGGGCTTTTCGCCAAATTCGCCCCGGGTGCCGACAGCTTTAAGTGGGTGGCGGCGCCGGTATCAGGATGCTTCCAATACGCGCATGCGTTTGGCTACCATCCAGTAATATCTCAGGATTCCTGTGGTTCACTTTACAACCTCACGGTTTGGACTGACTTTAAACACGGCAAATGCGGATGAACCTCTGACCTACTTTTGCCAGGGTTTCCCGATTGAAGGACGGTAAAACCAGAATGAACAGATCAGCAGCGAAGAAGATGAAACAGCGCAGCGCCGGCAAACCCGATATCGAGTTGGGCAAGCGGATTCGCCTGCGGCGCGTGGAACAGAAAATCTCTCAAGCGGAGCTCGGCGACAAGCTCGGCGTGAGCTTCCAGCAGGTCCAGAAGTACGAGAAGGGCGTCAATCGTGTCGGCGCAGCTCGTCTTCAGCAAATCGCTACCGCGCTCGACGTGCCCGTGACGTTCTTCTACGACGGCGACGGCAAGGCGCGGGAAGTCGAGAGCCTGCTGTTCCTGGACAGCGCGTTCAGCCTGAGGCTGTTGCGTGCCTACAGCAAGATCAAGGACCAGACCGTACAACGTCAGTTGGTGTCCTTGATGGAATCGATCGCCGCCAACGAGGGCTAGGCATTATCGCGCCTGGATCGCAGCACCGCGGACCCGATTAATCAACGCGAGAAATCGCCGGGTAGCCTGTTGCTGCGCTAGGCCACATGCTGATCTGGCCGGAAGAGATCTTGATCTGGCCGGAAAAGATCAGCGCAACGCCATCATCTTTGGCGGAATTCGGTCGTCTGATACCTAGAACCCTGAATCTCAGGCCTCGCGGGCGCGGGCCGTTGAAAAGATTTTCTGCTATTCGAACGTGGCGCCCGTTTTTTTTATCATTGCCCAGCACTCGATCCCGGTCTTGATGTAAGTCGCGAAGCCATCCGGTGTCGACGGCTCCGCCGAAACTGCCATTAGCTTGTTCCGGATTGCATGATCAGCCATCGGCTGTTCCGGTCCGGGAGGCAACCATGACGATCCTTCACCACGGCTGGCGCTTGAGCGCTTCGCGCCGCGTCCAGCGTGCCTCGCGGAGAAGGGCCTCGCCTTTGAAGGCCATGAGGTCGACATGGCCAGGATGGAACATCATTCGCCGGAATATCTGAAGATCAATCCGCTCGGCGTTATCCCGACCCTGATTCACGACGGCAAGCCACTGCATGAGGTGATCGAAAGAAACACCCACGCGTCGCGGCGCGGTGGACTAGACTGCAGGCGCGGCCAGCCTATGCCCAGGCGAATTTCGGCCCCTTTGTTGATTCCTGAAATGGACTGGACACTTCGATGCTAGACACCCCAAAGAACGCCGAAACACCCCATGCCGACGGCAAGATCCTGCAAAGTACCCGCGATGGCGTCGGAATCATCACCTTCAATAATCCCGACAAGCGCAACGCGATGTCGCTCGAGATGTGGGAGGGCCTGGGCCAGGCGCTGGTCGAACTGCGCGACAATCCCGACGTCCGCGTCGTAATTCTGGTCGGCGCCGGCGACAAGGCCTTCGTCTCGGGCGCCGACATCAGCCAGTTTGAAAAGACCCGCCACAATGCGGCGGCCTCGGAGGAATATTCGAAACGGAGCGAGGCGCAGCGCGCCCTGCTCGCGAGTTATCCCAAGCCGACGATTGCCTGCATCCGCGGTTTCTGCCTCGGCGGCGGCATGCAGGTCGCCATGCTCACCGACATCCGTATCGCCTCCGACAACAGCCAGTTCGGCATTCCCGCCGCCAGGCTCGGCATCGCCTATGGCTATGACGGCCTCAAGCATCTGGTCTCGCTGGTCGGGCCATCCTGGGCGCGGCTGATCATGTATACGGGCATGCGGATCGAGGCTGCGGAAGCCTTACGGATCGGATTGGTCGACCGCGTGCTGCCGGATGCGGAATTATGGGACGCCACCATGGAAATCGCGCGCACCATCTCCGGCAACGCGCCGCTGGCGATCAAGGCCGCCAAGATCACGATTGCCGAAGTGTTGAAGGACGAAAGCAAGCGCGACATGGACGCGATCAAAAAGATCGGCATGGCCTGCATGGATAGCGAGGATTTTCGTGAAGGGCGCACGGCGTTCATGGAAAAGCGCAAGCCGCAGTTCAAGGGGAAGTGAGATCGGTCATCCCGTAGCCCGGCTACAACGCCGCCAATACCGCCCTCGTAATATCCGCCGTGCCGTTGCTGCCGCCGAATTCCATCGGCTTGATTCCGCCGGCATAGGCTTTGTCGACCGCGCGCTCGATGCGCTCGCCGGCTTCAGCGGCGCTTTCGAGGCCATGCTTGTCGGCGAGCCAGTCCAGCATCATCGCGGTCGACAGGATCATCGCGGTGGGATTGGCCTTGCCCTGCCCCATGATATCGGGCGCGGTGCCGTGGCAGGGCTGGAACACGGCGTAGCGGTCGCCGATATCGGCCGAGGGAGCCATGCCGAGCCCTCCGATCAGGCCGGCGGCGAGGTCGGAGAGAATGTCGCCGAACATGTTCTCCGTCACCATGACGTCGAAGTCCCAGGGTCGCTTCACCAGCATGAGCGAACAGGCATCGACATAGAGCCGATCGGCCTTGACGCCGGGATGGCGTTTGGCGGCGTCATCGAACATCTCGCGAAAGAACGCGAACGCCCTGAACACGTTTGCCTTGTCGACACATGTCAAGCCGCCATTGGCCTTGCCGCGCGCCTTGCGGCGTTCGGCGAGGCGGAACGAAAACTCGAACAAGCGCTCCGAGGTCTTGCGCGTAATCACGAGCGTCTCACGCGCCTCGGTATCCGTCACCACGCCCTTGCCCATCGAGGCGAACAGGCCTTCGGTGGATTCCCGGATCAGCACGAGGTCGATGCCGCGCTGGTCGGCGCCGACGATCGGGCTCGGCACGCCCGGAACGAGCCGCGCCGGGCGCACGCCGGCATAGAGGTCGAAATGGAAGCGCAGTTCGATCTGCGGGGCGATCTCGGTATTGTCAGGGTAGCGCACCGAAGGCAGGCCGCAGGCGCCGAGCAGGATGGCGTCCGCTTCCTCGCAAAGTCGCACCGTGCTGTCAGGCATCGATTTGCCGGTCGCCAGATAATTGTTGGCGCCGGCCGGGGCATCGGTGAAGCGAAACTTCAGGTCCGATGTCGCCTCGATCCTGCGCAGGACTTCCAGCGCCGGCGCCATCACTTCAGGGCCGATGCCATCGCCGCCGAGCACGGCGATGTGGAGCGCGTTGTTTGCGGACATTGGAGTTCCTTAGTTGAGTAGTCATTCCGGGATGGTCCGAAGGACCAGACCGCAGATGCGCAATTGCGCATCGGGGAATCTCGAGATTCCGGGTTCGATGCTTCGCATCGCCCCGGAATGACGGAGGCTACGGCGTCAGCACCGCGCGACCGACCAGTTTGCCCTTCTGCAAATCGGTCAACGCTTCGTTCGCTTTCGCGAGCGGCATCGTCGTCACCGGAATCGGCGCGATCATCTTGTTGCGGACGAGTTCGAGCAATTCCTCGGTCTCGCGCAAATTGCCGACATAGCTGCCCTGGATCGTGATCGCCTTGATTGGGATCAGCGGCAACGCCCAAGGCGCGCCGCCGCCGAACAGACCGACGATGACGAGCTTGCCGCCCTTGGTCAGGCAGTCGAAGCCGAGCTGCGTGGTCTGCGCATTGCCGACGAGATCGATCACGGCGCGAATGGGTCCGCCGGCCGCCTTCGCCAGTTGCTCCAGCGCATCCGGCGCCTTGCCGTCGACGGTGGCGAGCGCACCGGCCGCTTCAGCGGCTTCGCGCTTGCGCGCATCGATGTCGACGACGATGGCGCCCTTGCCGCCCATCGCCTTCAGCAGCGACAGCGCCATCAAACCGAGCCCGCCGGCGCCGAAGATGACGATCGGCGAATTGAAGGCGAATTCGACCTTCTTCAGCGCACTGTAGGTGGTGACGCCCGAACATGCATAGGGCGCCGCGGTGACGGGATCGAGCCCCTTCAGGTTCAGGAGATATTTTGGATTCGGCACCGTCATGTGATCGGCATAGCCGCCGTCGCAGTAGACGCCGAGCGAGTTCGGCTTGACGACGCACATGTTCTCGTCGCCGCCCACACACGTCGCGCACTTGCCGCAGCCGAGCCAGGGATAGACCAGCGCGATATCGCCGACCTTGAGGTCGCCCTTGTCGGCGGCGGTGACGTCGGGCCCGAACGCCACGACCTCGCCGACCGTCTCGTGCCCCATCGTGCGTGGCAGCGACACGCCGCGGTCCTTCAGCGACAGCGGCTTGCGGCCATGGCCGAGATCATAGCCGCCTTCCCAGATGTGAAGGTCGCTGTGGCAGACGCCGGCCGCCTTGACCTTGATCAGCACCTGCGTGCCCGTCGGCTGCGGCGTCTCCTGATCCACCTCTTTCAGGGGGGCGTTGAACTCGGCAACCTGAAAACTCTTCATGGCTTTTCTCCCGTCATTCTTGTTCTTGGACGCGGACATTTCTTGAGGACGGACATTGCCACGTCCGTCCCATAGAGACAAACGCGGGCGGCAGTCAGATCAGCGGATGATGGCAAGCCACGAACTGGCCCGGCGCGACGGCGCGCAGTTCCGGCATCTCGTCGCTGCATCGCTGATCCGCACGCGGACAGCGGGTACGGAACCGGCAGCCGGACGGCGGCGCGATCGGCGATGGCGGCTCGCCCACCGGCACGGTTTCGGTGGGGCGGACGTCCGGATCCGGCACCGGGATCGCCTCGATCAAGAGCGCGGTATAGGGATGCGCCGGCCTGGCGAACAGCTGCTCGGACGGACCGACCTCGCAGAGCCGGCCGAGATACATCACCGCCACGCGGTCGCTCACCGCCTTCACCACGGCGAGATCGTGCGCGATGAACAACAGCGTCAAGCCGAACCGGCCCTTCATCTCCTCCAGCAAATTGAGGATCTGGGCGCGGATGGAAACATCGAGCGCGGAGACCGGCTCGTCGCAGACGATGAACTCCGGATTGAGAATGAGCGCACGCGCGATGCAGATGCGCTGGCATTGCCCGCCGGAGAATTCATGCGGCAGCCGTCCCACGACCAGTGTCGGATCAAGCCCGACGGCGGTCAGCACCTCGTGAACGAGCCGCTCGCGCTCCTCCGGGTCCTTGACGCCTGCGATCACCAGCGGCTCGGCGACGATGTCGCCGATCCTGCGGCGTGGGTTCAGCGAGGCGATAGGGTCCTGGAAGATCAACTGCACGCGCCGGCGCATCAGCCGCAGGGCATCGCCCTGCATCGTCGTGAGATCGTGACCGTCGAACAGCACGCGCCCCGCGGTCGGCCGGCGCAACTGCAGCACCGCCCGGCCGAGCGTCGATTTTCCGCAACCGGATTCGCCGACCAGACCCAGCGTCTCGCCGCGGGCGATCTGCAAGGATACTCCGGACACGGCATGAACGATCTTGGCGCCGACGGGATATTCCACGACCAGATCGTCGACGGCGAGCAGCGGCTCATTTGAAACGGCCGACACGGCTTGCTGCATCATGCGCCCGCGTCCGCATGGATCTCGATCGGGTGGAAGCAGGCGAACTGGTGCGCGCTCGTCTCCGCCGCCTCGAGCGGCGGCTTCTCGATCCGGCAGCGCGCCACCGCATAGCGGCAGCGCGGCGAGAACGAGCACCCCTGCAGCGGCCGGGTCGGATCGGGCGGACGCCCCGATATAGCCGGCAACGGCGTGTGGGGCGCGGCATCGAGCCTGGGAAGCGCCGCGAGCAGCGCTTCGGTATAGGGCATCCGCATTTTCTTGAACAACGCAGGCGTCGGCGCGCGCTCGACCACGCGGCCGGCATACATGACGGCGACTTCATCAGTGCGGCCGGCGACGACGCCGAGGTCGTGGGTGATCAGGATCATCGCCATGTGCCGGCGGCGCTGCTCGCGCGCCAAGAGGTCGAGAATTTGCGCCTGGATCGTTACGTCGAGCGCGGTGGTCGGCTCGTCGGCGATTAGAAGTTTCGGTTCGCACGACAGCGCGATCGCAATCGCCACGCGTTGGCGCATGCCGCCGGAAAGCTGGTGGGGATACTGCGCCAGCCGCTGCTCGGGCGCGGGGATGCCCACCGCCGCGAGCAGTTCGATGCTGCGCCTGGTGGCGGTGGCGTCGTCCAGTTCGAGATGCTCCTGCAACGTCTCGATCAACTGGGTGCCGATCGTGAGCACCGGGTTGAGCGAGGTCATCGGGTCCTGGAACACGACCGCCAGCGAGCGGCCGCGCAGCTTGCGCAGTTTCTCCGGTGAGAGCTGCAGCAGATCCTGCCCGTCGAACATCACGCGGCCGGAGAGCTTTGCCTTCTTCGGCAGCAGTTGCAGGATCGCCCGCGACAGCATGGTCTTGCCGCAGCCGGATTCGCCGACGACGCCGAGCGTCTGGCCGCCGCCGACGGTGAGATCGACATGATCCACCGCGCGCAGATTGCCGCGCGGAGTTGGCAGATCGACCAGGACGTCCTCGACGGAAAGCAGGGTATTTCCGGTCACAGCACGCCCTGACGTGGATCGGTGAGCGCACGCAGCGTATCGCCGATGAGATTGAAGGAGAGCACGGTCAGGAACATCGCGATTGCCGGAAGGAAGGCGAGCCTCGGCGCGACCTCCAGGCTTTCGCGCCCCTCCCCGATCATGCTGCCCCAGCTCGAAATAGGCGGCGGCACACCGAGGCCGAGGAACGACAAGGCGCCCTCGACCACGATGGTAACGGCGACGCCGAGCAGGAAGAAGGCAAACAGTGGCAGGATGACGTTCGGCAATAGTTCGCGCAACAGGATGCGTGCATGCGTCGCTCCCAACGCCTGTGCCGCGATGACGAATTCACGACGCGCCAGCGTCAGCGTCGCCGCCCGCGCCACCCGCATGAAGGCGGGAATGCCGAGCACACCGAGAATGAAGGTGAGGTTGAGGATCGACTGCCCGAGAAAGGCGGTCACAGCCAGCGCCAGGATCAGGGGCGGAAACGCCAGCAGCACGTCCATGCTGCCGACCACGACGGACTCGAACCGGCCACGGAAGTAGCCCGCCAGCATGCCGAGCGCGCCGCCGATGGTGAGCCCGATCATCGGCGCGCACAGCCCGACCACGAGCGAAATCCGCGCGCCGTAGACGAGCCTTGAGAGTTCGTCGCGGCCAAGACCGTCGGTTCCGAGCCAGTGCTCCATAGAGAACGGAGCTCGCCGTTCCAGCATGTCCATGTCGGTCGGGCTCGGCAGCGGCAACACTGGCGCAAGGATCGCGACCGTGAACATAAAGATCATCCAGCCGATCGCCATCCAGAACAGCAGCCCCAATCGGCGTCCGCGCTTTGCCGGTTGCGCCGCGACGCCTTCGTCGATGGTGAGTTCAAGCGTGGCCATGACGAATCCTGGGATCGAGGACGGCGTAGAGCAAATCGACGATGAAGTTCATGATCACGAAGCCGGCGGCAACGATCAGCACGACCCCCTGCAGGATGATGAGATCGCGAGTATAGATCGCGCCAACCAGCAACCGACCGATCCCCGGCAGCGCGAAGATCGTCTCCACGATAACGGTACCGCCGATCAATCGCCCGATATTGATGCCGGTTATCGTAACGAGCGTCAGCGACGATGGTTTCAGCGCATGCACGAACAGAATGCGTGAGGCTTTCAGTCCCTTGGCTTTCGCCAGCGCGATATAATCTTCCTGCAGCGTTGCGATCATGTCCGATCGCAGCACACGCATGATGCCGGGCCATTCGGCAAGCGCGAGCGTCAGCGCGGGCAGCACCATGAAGCGCAGGTTTGCAGCCGGGTCTTCCGCAAACGGCACGTAGCCCGTCGCCGGCAACCAGCGCAGCTCCACCGCAAACAGGTAAATCAGCAGGATCGCCGACAGGAAGGCCGGCACCGAAAGCATGGCGAAGGCGCTGCCGGTCATGAAGCGGTCGAACGCGCTACCGCTGCGGGCGGCGCAGACGATCGCCAGGGGAACGCCGATGACGAGGCCCATGATCTCGGCCAGAATCATCAGCTCGAACGACACCGGAAGCCGCTCGGTCACGGCCTGCAGCACGGCCTGCCCGGTGCGGAACGATCGGCCGAAATCGCCCTGCAGGATGTTGCCGAGCCAGCTGAAGTAACGGATCCAGACCGGCTGATCGAGCCCCATGTCCTTGCGCAGCGCCGCGACATTCTCCGGCGTCGCCTGATCGCCGAGGATCACATAGGCGAGATCGCCCGGCAGCAGCGACGCGATGAAGAACGTCAACAGCGATACGGCGATCAGGACCGGGATGAGGTACAGAAGTCTGCGCGCGACAAAGAACAGCATGGAAGATTATTCCAGCCAGGTGTCCGATACGTCGATCACTCCGTGATAGATTTTTGGCAAGCCTTTCAGCTTGGACGTGGAAATTGCATAGTAGGTGTTCTGGAAAGTCCAGAACCAGATCGCTTCCTTGTTCACGATGCGGCTGACGGCGCAATAATCTTCGATCCGCTTTTCGGGATCGGCCGTGACCCGTGCATGGTCCAGCAACCGGTCGAGTTCCGGATCGGAAAAATTGGCGAGCGCGACCGGGCTGCCGGTGCGGAAATTGGCGAACATCTGCGGATCGGGATCGGCGAGATCGACGATCCGCCACCCTATCACCTGGAACTGGCGCATGAAGGCGCGTGGCGGGAACGATGCCTGATCGATCTGCTCAATCTCCGCATTGACGCCCGCCCGTTTCCAGAACTGCTGCAATACCTGACCGATGGTGCGGCCGCGCGGCGTCGCGGTGACGATCAACTTGAACTCGACCGGCTTGCCGTAGTCCTTGATCAGCGCCTTCGCCTTCTCGAGGTCTTCAGGGAGCGCACCATCGTCCTTGCACTTGACCCAGGAACCGTCGCCATAGGGGTTGCTCGCGGGCTTCGCGAGGCCATTGGTGATCGCCTGCGACATCTTCTTGCGGTCGAGTGCCATCACCAATGCCTGGCGCACGCGGACATCATCGAGAGGTGGCGCCTTGGTGTTGATGGCGTAAACCTGCGCGCCGGAGCCGGCGTAGGTGTGCACCTTCATCTTCGGGTCTTTTTGCGCCTTCATGATGTTGTCAGCGTCGTATTCGTCATCCCAGACGATGTCGGCTTCGCCCGACTGCAGACTGGCGAAGCGCGACTGCGCATCCGGCAATGGCTTCAAGATGATCCGGTCGAGGTAGGGATGGCCCTTGTTCCAGTAGTCCGCATTCTTTTCCAGCACCATGCGGTCGCCCGCGGTCCATGACTTCAGAATAAAGGGACCGGTGCCGACCGGGTTGCGATTGTAGTCGTCGCCCTTGGTCTTCCACGCCGTCGGCGAGTGGACTACGTTGTTCGAACTCTGAATGGTCATCAGTGCAGGCTGGTTCACCTGCGGATCATTCAGATTATAGACCACCGTCAGTTCGTCGGGAGCCTGCACATTGTTGACGTAGGCGATATAGAAGGCGCAGCGGCACTTGTTGGCCGGATCCTTCTGCCGATCAAAGTTCTCCTTGACCGCTTGCGCATTGAACGGCGTGCCGTCGTGGAATTTGACACCGGGCCGTAGCTTGAAGGTCCAGGTCTTGTAGTCGTCCGAATGCGTCCAGGACAACGCCAGCTTTGGCACCGGCTTGCCATTGTCATCGAGCGCAACGAGCGTGTCGAAAATCGCAGCCGCCGCGGTTTCCACCGCCGTGTCGTACACGCCGACCTTCAGTGGATCGAAACCGGGGATATCGACTTCGAGGCCGACGGTGATGCTGCCGCCCGCTTTCTGTGCGGTGGCGGGCATTGCCGACAACGCCACGCCAAATCCCGCCACAAGAAATATTCGCGCGAGCGCGCTCGAACGGATCGCCGCTTTCATTGATGTTCCCTCCGATGTGTCATCCGTCCGGCATTCCGGATCGTGATCGCTGCGGCAAGATTGTCTGGAATTTCCGTCGCGGGCAAGGCCGTTCGCAACCCGCGGATGAAACGCCGCAGGTTCATGTTTCGCTATGCGGAGCGCGCCGTCAGACGCGCGCGGCTACCTGCGCTTTTGCGGCAAAGGATGCGATTTCATCCTCCGACAGACCGGTCTCCTTCAGGTAGACACGCGTGTGCTCGCCGAGCGTCGACATGCGTCGCGCCGCCGACACGTTGGCGCCCGACATGCGGAACGGCAGGTTGAGCACCTTGAAGGTGCCGCCGTCGTCCTCGACCTCGGCCAGTGCGCCGCGATGGGCGATCTGCGGATCGCGCAGCGCCTCGGCGACGGTGCGATAGGCCGATGAGGGAACGCCGTGCGCATTGAGCGCCGCGAGGCACTGCTCGGTCGTCACACTGCGTGACCACGCCTCGACGCCTTCGATCAGGCTCGTCCAGTTTTCCCGGCGGTCGGAATATTTCGCAAAGCGCGGATCGCTCACCCACTCCGGATGGCCGATCACCTGCATCAGGCTCTGAAAAGTTTTCTCGCTGGCGATCGCCATCATCACGTAGCCGTCCGTCGTCTCGATCGGGCCGAACATCGGCCGCTGCGTCGGCTTCACCTCGAATTGCGACCACTGCAGTTCGTTCAGCGTCAGGCTCAGCATGGATTCCAGCATCGAGACGTCGATATGCTGGCCCTGCCCGGTTGTGTTGCGCTGATACAGCGCCGCCGAGATGGCGCCGAACGCGTAGACGCCGGTGAGCACGTCGGCATGATAGATGCCGCAATAGTCCGGCCGGCTTCGTCCGGGCTGGTAGGCCAGATGCGCCATCTCATAGCCCGAGGCCGCGTGAATCACCGGCGCATAGGCCGGCAGCTCCGCCGACGGCCCGGTCTGGCCGTATCCCGAGATCGAGCAATAGACCAGCTTCGGGTTGAGCTCACGCAGCGAGGCATGATCGAGCTTCAATCGCCGCATCACGCCTGGACGGAAATTTTCCACCAGCACATCCGCGGTCGCAACCAGCCGGCGGACCGCCTCCGATCCCTCGGGCGACTTCAAATCCAGCACCAGGCTGTTCTTGCCGACATTGAGCTGGCCGAAGGCGGTCGAGCAATTATTCCGCACTGGCGGGCGGGTCCGCATCGTCTCGCCTTCCTCGGTCTCGATCTTGATAACCTCCGCTCCCATATCGGCAAGCATTCGTGTACAATGGGGGCCGGCAATCGTGGTGGAGAAATCGAGGACCCGCAGGCCAGTGAAGCTGCCTGTCAAATTCCTCTGATCATTGCCGGCTATGGTCATCGCGTGAAACTCCTTAGGCCTTTTGCGGCCATTCGTTTTGGTTGGCGGCCGAGACCCTAAATTGTGCAGCGTCGACAGGAAAGTAGTTCGCCAGGAACGATGGCCTGCAGCGCGCGTTGTAAACATGCATGGAAGTTGGACCCATTCTTGCATCAGTCTCATTGAGGCTGGAGTATCATTGCGGCTGGTACGAGGACGCTTGTCTTGAAGGTCTTGTTCGTCACCACTGAAATGGATGACTTTGTCCGGGTGGGCGGGCTTGCTGCCGTATCCGCGGCGCTACCCCGGGCGCTGCGCCGCTGGAGTGACGTCCGGGTCATGCTGCCCGGTTATCGGGACATCATCGAACAGTTCACCCACATTGAAATCGTTGGAGAATGCCCCGCTCTGGCGGCGATGCCAGCCTGCTCGCTCGGGCGGGCCGCGACCAAGGATGGTCTGCCAGTCTACGTCCTGCTCTGCCCGCAGCTTTATGACCGGCCGGGCAATCCCTATGGCGACGAATCGGGGCGCGACTGGCCGGACAACGACATCAGGTTCGGCCGCTTCGCATCCGCCGCCGCGGAACTTGCCGCGGGCAGCCTGGACAAGAATTGGGCAGCAGACCTGATCCATGCCAACGACTGGCAGGCCGCGCTGGCGCCGGCCTATCTGGCATGGCGAGGCTCAAAGGTCCCCTCGATCCTGACCATCCACAACCTCGCCTATCAGGGGTTGTTCCCGCCGGACTCGCTGCGCCGGATCGGCGCGCCCGAAAGCTCCTTCCACATCGACGGGCTCGAGTTCTACGACCACGTCTCGTTCCTTAAGGGCGGCCTCGTCTATGCCTCGCATCTGACCACCGTCAGCGCCACCTATGCGAAGGAGATCACGACGCGCGAACTCGGCTGCGGGCTGGAAGGTCTGCTGCAGCGCCGCTCGAACGCCGCGCAACTGACCGGCATCTTGAACGGCATCGACGAAAGCTGGGATCCCAGCGCCTGCGCGCATCTGGCGCAGACCTTCGCCCCCGGCGATTGGGAAGGCAAGCAGGCGAATGCCGACTACGTCCGCAAGCAGTTTGGCATGGCGCTGTCGCGCGGCCCGCTGTTTGGCCTGGTTGCCCGCCTGGTGCACCAGAAGGGCGTCGATCTCGTCCTGTCCGCGGCCGACGAAATCATCGAGGCCGGCGGACAGATCGTGGTGACCGGCAGCGGCGAGGCCCAGATCGAACAGGCACTGGTCAACGCACACCGCCGCCGGCCGGATGCGATCGGCGTCACCATCGGCTTCAACGATGCCCAGGCGCGGCGGATTTTTGCCGGCAGCGATTTCACCCTGATGCCGTCGCGGTTCGAACCGTGCGGGCTGAGCCAGATGTATGCGCAACGGTTCGGATCGCTGCCGATCGGTCACCAGACCGGCGGGCTGGCGGAGACCATCAAGGACGGCGAAACCGGATTCCTGTTTCCGCAACCATCGGCGGAATCTTTCCTCGGCGGCGTCAGGCGCGCGTTCGACGCCTTCCGCGCCAAGGACCGCCTCGACGCGATGCGGCGCAGCGCGATGGCGCGATCCTTTAGCTGGGATCTGTCGGCCGCGCTTTACAGCGCACTCTATCGCAAGACGATCGCGCCTTCCATCATCGCGTGATGTCGCCTACTCCGCCGCTTCCGGCATGACTTCCATCTGCTCGTGGAGGATGACGCCGGAGAGTGGATCGAACTCGCCGACCCAAGGCTTCTTTTCGAGCACCGACCTGGTGTGGCGGTAACCGGCATCCCACCGCTGCATGATTCCGGACGGGCTGAAATCGATATCCTTGGTGTGGTCCTCGCGGCTGAGCTGCGGGGCCAGCAGCCGCACCACATGCATCCGGGTCGGGCACCCATAACCGGTGAGCTCCCTCACCGCTTCGCTGTTGCGTTCAGACTCAGGCAACCGCGCGGCGAGCTGGTTGATGACATGGCGCAGCCGATGCGCCTGCTGCTGCCGCGCAATGTGGCTGGCGATACGGCTCGAATACTGCACGTCCTTGTGGCGGTTCAGCACCTCCGCCATCGTGGTCGGCTCGGCGCCGGACGGATTCCAAAGATGCACGGCGAAGATCAGCGAGTTCTTGCGCGGATTGTCGTCGAACACCGCCTCCGTCGGCGTGTTCGATAGAATCCCGCCGTCCCAATAGAGTTCGCCGTTGATGCGCACCGCCGGGAAGGCCGGCGGCAGCGCGCCCGAGGCCATGATGTGCCTGACGCCAAGTTCGCCATCGCGGCTGTCGAAATAGCGCATCTGGCTGGTACGGACATGGGCGGCCCCGACCGTCAGGCGCGGCGTGCATTGATTGACCAGATTGAAATCCACCAACTCCGTCAGCGTCCGCTCCAGCGGCGAGGTCGAATAATAGCCGGCATTGTCGGCGCCGAGCGGATAGCTGTCGCCAGCATGGGCCAGCGGGTTTGGCCGGAAGAAACCGGGAATGCCGTTGGTCACCGTCGACCAGTAAGAAAGCTTTTCGTTGAAGCCCGGAAAGATGTCACGAAAACTCCATATCGGATTCTGCTCCATCTTCTTCCAGAACTCGCGCAGGCGCGGCAGCCGGTGCTGCGGCGCATTGCCGGCGATCAGGCTGGCGTTGATGGCGCCGATCGAGGTGCCGATGATCCAGTCCGGCTCGATGCCGACCTCATGCAGCGCCTGGTAGACGCCGGCCTGATAGGAGCCGAGCGCGCCGCCACCCTGCAGCACCAGCACGACCTGACCCGGCTCGGACCTGGCCAGCGATCGCAAGTTCGGCGAAGAACCGATGTCCTGAACGTCTTTCATGTCACGCTCCCTCGGACGTTAGTGTGCAGTCCAGCCGCCATCGACCGGCAACGCCGTGCCCGTGATCGAGGCTGCTGCCTCGCTGGCGAGAAAGACCGTCAGCGAGCCCAATTCCTCGACGCTCGCAAAATGCTTGTTGGGCTGCTGTGCCAGCAACACGTCGTGAATGACCTTCTCGCGGGAAATGCCGTGCGCCCTGGCCTGACTGTCGATCTGTGCTTCGACCAGCGGCGTATAGACATAACCCGGGCAGATCGCATTGCAGGTGATGCCATCTTCGGCGGTCTCCAGCGCAGTCACCTTGGTCAGGCCGACGATGCCATGCTTGGCTGCGACATAGGCCACCTTGAAGGGCGAGCCGACCAATCCATGCGCGGAGGCGATGTTGATGATCCGCCCGAACTTGTTCTGACGCATCGCCGGCAGCGCCAGCCGCGTGGTGTGAAACGCCGACGACAGGTTGATCGCCAGGATCGCATTCCATTTCTCGACCGGAAACTGGTCGAGCGGCGCGACGTACTGGATGCCGGCATTGTTGACCAGAATATCCAGCCGGCCATGATTGGCGACGGTAGCCGCGATCATCTCGGCGATCGCCTCCGGGCTCGTCATGTCGGCGGCGGAATAGCTGACCTCGACGCCGAAATCGGCGGCCAACTGGTCTTTGGTCCGGGCGATCTCGGCCGCGATGCCAAAACCGTTCAGCGCCACCGCCGAGCCGGCTTCCGCCAACGCGCGGGCAATCCCGAGCCCGATACCACTGGTCGAACCCGTGACCAGTGAGACCTTGCCTGTCAGCGGCCGCAGAGCCGCCACACCTTGCGTTTTGAGCTGAATATTCATGGCCGTCCTTTCGGGTGGGGATTCAGCGCCTTACGCTGACCATCTCCGCCTCACCCTGCCCGGCGGCCTTCGTCTGAGGAAATGCCGTTTGGCTTCCAAAACCATACGCGGACGCTATCGCGGTTTGGGTAGTCATTAGGGGGCGCAATCGAGTAGCTTTGATGCACAACAGACCGGGGCACGGCCATGGAGATGCATCAGGTTCGCTACTTCCTTGCGGTCGCGCGTGTGCTCAACTTCACGCGTGCCGCCGATGAGTGCAACGTCACGCAACCGTCGCTGACGCGGGCCATCAAGCAACTGGAAGCCGAACTCGGCGGCGACCTGTTTCGCCGCGAGCGCCCCGCCGCGCAATTGACCGAACTCGGCCAGCGCATGCATCCGCTGCTCAAGCAATGCTACGAGGCGGCGACAGGGGCGCGCGAACTTGCCTCGTCCTTCAAGAGCGGCGAAGTCGGTGCGCTCCGGATTGCGCTGACCCATTCCGTCGACCTGTCGCTGCTGATTCCGCATCTCGACGAGATCAAGCGGATGTTCAATCGTCTGGAGTTCCGCTTTCTGCGCGGCAACGCCCGCGAAGTCGCTGAGTTTCTCAAGAAGGGTGAAGCCGAGCTCGGCATTGCCGCCGAGATCAGCGAGGAGTGGGACCGGCTCGACACCTGGCCGCTGTTCACGGAAAACTTTCAGCTCGTCGTCAACAAAAACCACCCGCTGGCGGCGCGCGAGAAAATCGACTTCGTCGATCTTCGCGCCGAACAATTGCTGTCGCGTAACTATTGCGAACATGGCGCGCGGGTAAACAGCTCGCTTCGCGAACATGGGCTCAATGTGGATCGCAGCCATGAGATCGCCTCCGAACGCGATTTGATCGAACTGCTGGAAGCCGATATCGGCGTCGCCGTGGTGCCTGACACCGCCTCGATCCCGCCGACGCTCAAGCGTGCCAATGTCGAGGGACTGGATGCGCGGCGGACCGTGAACCTCTACGGCGTTGCCGGGCGTGAGCGGACGGCGGTGGCGTCCGCCGTGATGCGCATGCTGCGCGGCGCCGACTGGCAGCAATTCATCGGCAAGGCCGCGGGCGTCTAGGGTTTTCAACCCGCTAGGACCTCGTCATAGGCTGCGTCACGCTGAAGGACGCCGGCGAATACACCCCCGTCGGTCAGGCCATTTAGGAGCGTTGCAACGATGAGAGCGCGGGCAGTCGCAAAACAAAGACCGCAGGAGCCGTGACTGCCAGCAAGGAGGTTACGGCAATCAGCAGAGATGCAATCGTCAATACCTCAACCGAGAGAGCCATTCCCGGAGCGATCTGAGTCAGCATCGGGCCGAGCGATTTTATGGCTCCGAAGGCCGCGACCATTCCGGCAATCCCTCCAAAGGTTGCGACAATCAACACTTCAGCAAAATAGATTGAGACAATCCGCGCCGGCGAAAATCCCAACACCTTCAATTCGGCTATGTCCTTGCGACGCTCGCGCACCGAAATCATGACCGTGTTGACAACGATCATCAGCAAGGTGACCAGAGAAGCGCCAACTACAAGTGACGTCATCAGCGCGACATTGCCAAGCTGTGCGGCAAAGCTTCTGTTAAAGCTGCGCTCGGTGTCCGTTGCGGTCGAGGCAGGATCAACGAGAAATTCTCGATCGATCGCATTGCTGAGCGACTGGCTGTCAACACCGGGAAGCGGGCGGAACACAATCCAGCCAATTGTGTCTTGGCCAATGGCGCGAGCATCATTGAAATAATCATGGCGTAGAAACATAAAGTTGGTATCGACTTGGGCTGATCCGCCCTTGAAGATACCTGAAATCGTGAACTGCCAAGAACGAGAGCCATTCTTTTGAACAATAGAACGGCTCAGAACCGGAATTGTATCTCCGACCCTCCAGCCCCATTTCGCAGCCATAGCTTCACCGACGAGAAGCGCCAGACGATCCTGTTTGAATCTCGTCTTTTCAGACTCGGAAAGCAGGATGTCTGAGCGATAGACTTCCAAGTAGGTCGCTGGATCGACTGCGAATGCATGGAGCGAATTCTTGGGCTCGCGGTAGTAACCGCCGAACCAGCTCGCGAAGGTCGCTTCACCAATACCCGAGATACCCAGCAGTCGGCCAAAATGTGTCGCCGGTAGAGGCTGCATGAAGCTTAGCTTGTTGACGGTTATCAATCGACCTGCATCGGTAGTGGCTTCCGCATTGAAGGCTTGCTCAAATGCAGTCAGGACGCCGAAAAGGCAAAAGGCAAAGAAGAACGCAACAGCCAGCAGGAGATTGCGCGCCTTGGCCGCCCTCAAATTTTCTAAAGCAATTCCAACGAAGGTCATGCCGCGAAGCTAGCAAAGCGTCATATCGCGCGGCAACGGCCCCACCGTTTGATTAGGTGATTTCTAAAGGGACGATTTTTCCGTGCGGCGGTCCGGCCGGCATCGGATCAAGTCCTTCGCGGCCGTTTGCTGCAAATCTTGTTTCGTGCCTCCTGGTGACCGCAAAAGCTGACGTCAGCATAGCAGGCGGCGCGATGGGAGGAACTCTGGTTGCCGGGGCGAGTTTAATATCGAACCATCAGCGTCCGAGAGCAGAGCCATGGAGCATATCCAATACCCCAATGAAAGCGCCGAATACCGAGCCGCCCGAAACGCGCTTCTGGATGACGAGATTGCCCTTCGGGCGCAGATTGAGGCCGTTGCGGCGAAGCGTCGTGCGCTGCCGCCCGGCGGTGAGGTACCCGAGGACTACGTCTTTGAGTGGATTGGCAAGACGAGCATGCCGGAGAAAGTGAGGATGTCCGAGCTGTTCGGTCCACACGACACGCTCATTTTGTACAGCTTCATGTACGGCCCCGAACGCGAATTGCCGTGTCCAGGCTGCACCCATTTGCTCGATGGGATAGAGGGCGCCGCGCGACACATAGGCGAACGCGCTGCGCTCCACATCGTCGCCAAGTCGCCAATCGCGCGTCTCGCCGCCTGGGCACACGAAAGAGGCTGGGAACACCTCTCGCTACTTTCGACCGCAGGCAACAGCTACGACGCGGACTACTTTGGCGACACGTCAAAATTTTCCAAGGGAATGCGCACGCAACATCGCGTTCCGGACGGCGACAACTGGGACGAAACAATCTTCAACGTATTCAGAAAGAAAAACGGTGCGATCAGGCACTTCTGGGGCTCCGAGATGAGCTTTGCCCCACCCGCTTCCAACCAGCACCATCGTGCTGGTGATCTCGCCGATCCGCTCTGGGGTCTTCTCGACATGACACCTGAAGGCCGAGGCGATTTCTTTCCAAAGGTGAACTACGATTGAGCCACGCTTGACGGCGCACCACAAAGCCAAGTCGCCCGCGCTACCGTTCTTCGCTCGCACTCTTCAGCGCAGCGACGAGATCGTCGATTTCCATGCGCTTGCGGAAATCGGGATCGACGAAGCGGGCCTTCACCAATCCGTCGCGGCCGACCACGAAGGTCGCCGGGATCGGCAACACCCAGCCGTCATTGCCCTGGAAGCTCGCCATATCCTGGTATGACAGCAGCCGCTGGATTTCGCTGCCGAGCCAGATCGCAAGGTTGAGCGACAGCGCGTAGCCGTTGTCGAGATCGGTCAAGACCGGAAACGGCGCTTCCGCCTCGGACTTGAATTTCTCGGCATAGGCCTGGGTCTCCGGCATGATCGCAACCGTTTGCGCGCCCAGGGCCTTGATCCGGTCCTGGGCCTGGATCACCGCCCGCACATTCAGCCGGCAATATGGACACCAATGCCCGCGATAAAACATCACCGCGACCGGGCCGCGGTCGGTCAGTGATTTCAGGCTGACCAGCCGGCCGGTCTCGTCCGGCAGCAGGAACGGCGGCATCACTTCGCCCGGCCGCGGCGCGTTTTCGCCGCCGCCGTTCTCATTGAGCCGCGCCACAAGCCGGTCGACCGCTTCGCCATAGGCCGGAAAGATGTCCTGACCCGCCGCGGCGTAGGCTTCGAGCTGCTCGCGCAACGTGCCTTCCATGTCGCGGCATCGCTGGAATGCCTCCTTGAGACGTTCGGCGTTGGCGGGCGATAACGTTGTCGTCATGGCGTGCTCCGGCATCTCAGTATTATTTTCCGGTCCGGGCCGCCCCGCAAGGGCGGCCCAAGCGTTTCAGGCCCTTCTCAAGGCAGATAGAAATTGCCGGTCGGGTCGAGCATGCCCGAGGCCGAATAGAGCTGTCCCTTGTCCATGAAGAACACGGTGTTGCTCGGCACCTTCTTCGCGTTCTTCATCATCGCATCGTGGTTCTTCGGCGTCGCCGCCATGGCCATCGCCGACATTTTGCCTGGGCCGGCATACATGTAGGCCATGCCCGGATTGAATTCCCAGGGAACTTGCGAGAAGGCCGTGGTGGCAATGGCGGCAAACGCCGCAGCGGCAATCAGGGTCTTGGAAAGGGTTTTCATGGCGGTTCCTCTGAATGGATGGTGACGCCCGCCAATCGGGCGCTGACCCATCAGAGGCCGCCCTGCCCCGGATTTGAAATACCGTTGCACAATCGGTTCGATAGCCGCCGCGTATTGAGCGGCACCAATAGCCGAGCGCTATCGACTTGAGAGCAGTTGCGCATTTCCTATTGCCGGCGCCGGCGCTCATCCTGTGCTGGAAAGCATGCGGAGGGCATGCGCAAACAGGAGGCTTTCCATGACCCGTCGTTTGACCACCCGCGTTGCGAATTTCTGCACCTCGCTGCTCCTGATATTCCTCGTCCTTTCGGTCACTTCCACCGCGCGGGCCGACAGCGACGATGGTATCGTCCGCGTCAAGAGCGCGGTGCCGATGGCCGAAGCGATCACCCGCATCAAGGCCGACATCGCTGCCAAGGGCATCAAGTTCTTCACGCAGATCGATCAGTCGAAGCTCGCGGCCGACGCCGGCATCAAGCTGCGTCCCTCGACGCTTTTGGTGTTCGGCAATCCCCCACTCGGGACGCAATTCATCACCTCGAATCCGAATGCCGGACTCGACTGGCCGGTCCGCCTGCTGCTGACGCAGGACGACCATGGCGATGTCTGGGCGGTATGGACCGATTTCGAATGGATCGCCAGGCGCCACAACATCCGGGATCGCACAGCCCAATTCGAGATGGCGACCAAGGTGGTGGGCTCGATCACCTCGACCATTACGACCAAGTAACAGCGTCGGCTCGCCTCCCGCGATGACGCCGGAAAAATTCGACGTGGTCATTCTGGGTGGGGGAAACGCCGGCATCGGCGTGACCGGACCGGTCCGGCGCGCCGGAATGTCGGTCGCGATGATCGAGGCCGATCTTCTCGGCGGCACCTGCCCGAACCGGGGCTGCACGCCAAAGAAGGTGCTGGTCGCCGCCGGCCACGCGCTGCACGAAATCGAACGCGCCTCCATCCATCACATTGCCATCGGCAAGCCGAAGCTCGACTGGGCGGCGCTGATCGACCGTGAGAAAGACATGATCAAGGACATTCCGGCCAACCTCGCCCGCTCGATGGCCAGGCGCAATGTCGAGGTCATCAAGGGCCACGGCGCGTTTGCTGGTCCGAACAGCGTCCGCGTCGGAGGACGCAGGCTTGAGGCGAAACACATCGTGATCGCGACAGGATCGAAGCCGCGACCGCTGTCGATTCCGGGCGCCGAACTGATGATCACTTCCGACGAGATGCTGAGCGAACGAGAACTACCCGACTCGGTGATTTTCGTCGGCGGCGGCGTGATCGCGCTGGAATTCGGCCACGTCTATGCGCGCGCCGGCGCGCAGGTGACGATTCTCGAAGCATTGCCTCAGCTATTGCCGGCCATGGACGCCGATGCGGTCGCACGCCTGCAGACCGAAAGCGAGCGGATCGGCATCCGCTTCAGGACCGCCGTCAGCGTCAAGCGAATTGAAAAGGCGAACGGCCGCCTGCGCGTTGTCTTCTGTTATAACGGCACCGAGCACGCCGCCGAGGCCGAACGCGCAGTCAACGGCGCGGGCCGCGTCGCCAACGTCGATACGCTTGATCTCGCTGCGGGCCAGGTCGAGCACGCCAATGGCCGCGTCGCGATCGATAGCCATTTGCGCTCGATCTCCAACCCGAACGTCCATATCTGCGGCGACGCGGTGCCAACCTCGCCGCAACTGTCGCCGATCGCGACCTATGAGGGCGACATCGTCGGGCGCAACATCGTCGAAGGCCCGAAATACAGCCCGGACTACGCCAGCATGGCAACGTCCGTCTACACCGTGCCGCCGCTCGCTTCCGTCGGCCTGACGGAGGTTGCAGCCAGGCAGAAAGGCTTTTCCATCGACGTTCACACCAACGAAATGCTCGACTGGTTCTCCGCCAAAACCTATGCCGAGACTGTCGCGTGGTCGAAGGTGATCGTCGACCAATCGACCGACCACATTCTCGGCGCGCATTTCGTCGGGCATTCTGGCCAGGAGCTCGTGAATATTTTCGGACTGGCGATGCGCTTCGGCATCACAGCTAGCCAGATCCGGGAAAATGTTTACGCCTTTCCGACGTTCTCCTCCGACATCAAGCACATGCTCGGCCTCGGCCACGGTTAACCGCATAGCGCGGCGCTATGGAGTCAAGAGCCAACCGGCATTTCCTCTCGTGCGCGGTTTCCCTGATGGTGATGACGTAGCCGGCCAGATCGTTCGAGGCCAAGGCGAATCTCAAGGCAAAGACAGAAAACAGAGGAGCACAGCATGTCCACATCCAACGTCGCGTCACGCACAATCTGGCAAGGCCTCGCACTCGCCGGAATGATTGCTGGTTCGGTTGCAACCAGCTCGACTGCCATTGCGGGCGAGTGCCCGGTCGGCAAGATGCAGCCCAACGTTCGTCCGATGGTCGACCACAAGCCGGTAGGCGTCACCGACGTTACGCTTGGCGCGATCAACCTCGAGAAGCAGCCGGCCAATATCAGGGATCGCGAGCTGCGCTTCCGCAAGCTGACGATCGAGCCGGGCGGCATCGTGCCCTGGCACAGCCATGATGACCGTCCCGCGCTGATCTACGTCCAGCAGGGCGAGATCGTCGAATACGCCAGCAACTGCGCCGATCCGATCGTGCACAAGGCCGGCGAGATCAGGCCGGAAGTCGCCGGCACCTCGCATTGGTGGAAGAACCTCGGCAAGGAGACCGTCATTCTCTACGTCGGCGACGTCCGCAGGGATCCGCACGACCACAACATGTAAGGAGCTGTAACGAGCGCCACCCGACGTTCGTTACCGGATGTGACGGCCTGGGATCCCGCGTGTCGCCCCACACCCCCAGCCGTCACATCCTTCTTTTTCAAGCGTAGTAGTGAGAAGCGCCATGACCGGTATTTCCGCGCAGATGAAACCTCAAGCGATGGAAATGCAGGGTCATTCGCCTGGCATGGTGCTGCGGTCCCTCGTCATCGGCCTCACGGCGTTCCTGACCGTGGTCGACCTGTTCGCCACGCAGGCGATCCTTCCCTCGCTGACCCGGCATTACAACGTCACCCCCGCCGCGATGGGCTTTGCGGTCAACGCGAGCACCATGGGCATGGCGGTCGCGGGGCTCGTGGTCGGGGTCCTGAGCCCGCATATCGACCGCCGCTTCGGCATTCTCGCAAGCCTGGTCCTGCTCGCGATCCCCACGGTGCTGCTGGCCAGCGCGCCCGACCTCACCGTGTTCACGGTCCTTCGCGTCGCGCAGGGCCTCTGCATGGCCTCGGCGTTTGCACTGACGCTGGCCAATCTAGGCGAGCAGTGCAGTCAGATGGATGCGGGCGGCGCGTTCGCAGCCTATATCACCGGCAATGTCGCCAGCAACCTGATCGGGCGGCTGGTGTCGGCCGCCGTCGTCGATACGCTCGGGCTGGCCTCGAATTTCTATTTCTTCGCGCTGCTCAATCTCGCCGGCGCGGTGCTGGTCTACTTCACCATCCAGCGCGTCAAACCGACGCACGCGATGCCGACAGTGCAATCGCCGTTCGCTGCGACGCTCGAGCATTGGCGCAACCCGGCGCTGCGCTCGGCCTTTGCCATCGGCTTCTGCATCCTGTTCGCCTTTATCGGCACCTTCACCTTCGTGAATTTCGTTCTGGTGCGCGCGCCGCTGTCGCTCGGGCGAATGGATCTCGGCTTCGTCTATTTCGTGTTCGCGCCGTCCGTCGTCACCACGCTGTTCGCCGGCAGGGCGGTGGCGCGCTTCGGTACGCGGCCGGCGATCTGGGGCGCGCTTGCGGTCGCTGCATTGGGCCTGCCGCTGTTGCTGTCTTCGCATCTGCCCGCGGTCCTGACCGGCATGGTACTGGTCGGCGTCGGCACGTTCTTCGCACAGGCCTGCGCCACCGGCTTCGTCGGCCAAGCGGCCCGCGACAACCGCGGCATTGCCAGCGGAACCTATCTTGCCTGTTATTTTCTCGGCGGCCTCGTCGGCAGTGCCGTGCTGGGCCAATTGTTTGACCGTTTCGGATGGACCGCCTGCGTCGCCGGCGTCGGCGCGTCGCTAGCCATCGCGGCGCTATTGACCGCGCGCCTCACGCTCACTCAACCCGCCGGGTCTCCGGCATGAACAGCCAGATCATTGTCAGGCCCAAGGCTGCGATCCCAGCCAAGCCGGTGAACGCGATGCTGCTGCCAAAGGTGTCGCTGATATAGCCCGCCAGCACCGTGCTCAATGACGCGCCGATGCCGGTCGCGGTGCCGACGATGCCTAGCGCCAGATTGAAGTGGCCGCTTCCGAAGGCGACATCGGCCACGATCAGCGGCACCATCACGCTAAGTACGGCCGCGGTGATGCCGTCGAACACCTGCACGGCAACCAATAGATAAGGATCGCTGACAACCGCAAACAGCAGGCCGCGGATCGCCAGCGCGCCGAACGCCAACAATAGCAGCGGCCGCCTGCCCCACGCCTGCGCCTTGCGGCCGACCGAGGGCGAAGCCAGCGCGACGATGGCCTGCGGCACGATGATGCAGGCTGCGATCAGCACCGGCGCCCATTGGCTGGACCGCATGGTGACGACGCCGGCCATCAGCGGCAGCATGGCGGCGTTCGCGAGTTGAAACAGCAGCACGCCGCCGGCAAAGATCAGCAGCGGACGCTGGCGCAGCAGATGGAAAACGCTGGTGGCCTCTTTATCGGGAACCTCCCGCACGACGGCGCCGTGGCTTTGAGCGACGTCGATCTCCTGCTCGCGGATGCGCGAGAGCGCCAGCAATGTCGGAATCGCGAGCATGAAGGTCACGAGAAACACTGCCTGGCTCGACAACAGGTAACCGGTCGCGCCCATCAGCGCCGCCGCCGAGCCGTTGCCCAGCGATGCAAAGCGGGCATTGCGCCCAAGCCGCTCCCCGATGGCGAACGGCCCGACCAGACCGAGGCTGATCGCCGCGATCGCCGGACCCAGCACGCAACTCGCCAGCGCATGCAGAATGGCCGCCGCCGTCACCACCGGAAAGATCGGCCACAACGCATAGGCCAGCGCGGCGCAGCCGATGGTGGCGACCGCCAGGCCCGCCACCAGCCGCTCGGAACGCGCGTAATCGACGATAGCGCCGCCGGGCATCTGCCCGAGCAGGCCGATGATGCCGCCGATCGACAGCACAAAGCCGATCTCGACCTGCGTCCATTTCTGCGTAGTCAGATAGACCGCAATGAACGGGCCGAAGCCGGTCTGAACGTCGGCGAGAAAGAAGATGAACCAGTCGAGGCCGCGCTGGCTTTCGCGCGACGGCTTTGGCCTGCCGCCGGGCGCAGGCGGCAGCGGCACAACATTGCCCCCACCGGCTGATCGCCCATGGCGATCGTCGTCAATCCGCTCAATCGATTGGGATGGACGCGCGAACAGGTCACGTCTCCTTCTCATTTGCGCATGATCTTCCCGGAAAACCGGTATCCACTTTTCCGGATCATGCGCTAGTGATCGAAATCCCATGGCTGCAGACGGCCGGCTGCACCGAGAACGATGACCGGTGCGTCCTCCTTGTATTCGGGCGCCGCCGCGACCTGCGCCTTGGTCAGCTCGAGCGAGATGCTGTCACGTTTGTTGGCAACGCGGCCGAAACGCAGCACGCCCCAGTCGACGACGATCTTCCGGCTGCCGACGCCGAGAAAACCGCCGAAATCGATCACGGCCGCGCGCACATTGCCTTCACGATCCACGATCACATCGACGATGCGCCCCATATCTTCGTTCGCCGCGCTGCGAACTTCACGGCCGAGAATGCCGTGGGCATCCCTGGCGCCAATCACGGTGACCGACGGCGGAGGCACGAGCTCCTTTGCGGCGTCCGGGGGCTTCGCTGCGTCCTGTGGCGCAGTGCGGCTACCTTGCGGCGCGCCGGTGTCCTCCGCCGCAGAAGCTGGCGGACCGCCGGCTAATCCAGCGATTAAACACAGAATGAGAATACCAATGCGCATGTGGCCTCCTGACTCCTAGATGCACGACCCGCGCATGGCTTCTAATGCGTCAATACGATCGACACCTGGATCTGGCCGCGTGTCCGCACCACCTCGAGCGACACTTCATCGCCGTGACGGCGAACCCTCAGATCGACGCTGGAAGGTCCGAGCCGCAGATCGCGCAACAGCACTTCGTTGAGGAATTCCGGCAACCGTGGATCGCGCAGACGGATTTCGCCGCGCGCGGCATCGAATTCGAGGCCGAGCGCCGCTTCCAGCAGGCTGAAAGGCGTCGCGCTGGCCCAGGCCTGCGGCGCGCAGGCGACGGGATAGAGCACCGGCCCGCGCCGCCGCTCGCGCGGGAATCCGCAGAACAATTCCGGCAGCCGCCGCAGGTCCATGTAGCTCGCGGCATCGAACAGGCCCTTGAACAGATGCGCCACGCAATGCTTCAGGCCATAGCGCGCGAAGCCGAGCGCGATCAGCGCATTGTCATGCGGCCAGACCGATCCGTCGTGATAGGACATCGGGTTGTAACGGGCTTCGCCGCGCGCCACGGTGCGGATGCCCCATCCCGAAAAGAATTTCTGGCTCATCAGATCGGCCGCGACCCGCCGCGCACGCTCGGGCCGGACGATGCCGGTGAAGAGAAGCTGGCCGGCATTCGACGTTCGCACCTTGCACGGCCGCTTGGCCCCGTCGAGCGCCACGGCGTAGGTGCCGAGTTCCTCGCACCAGAACGCCGCCTCGAAGCGCTCGGCAAGGAGAAGCGCCGCGGATTCGAGCTGCGCCGCCCGATCGATCATTCCCAGGCGCCGGGCACAGCGCGCCGCCAGCCGCTTGCCGGCAAAGACATATCCCTGAACCTCCGCCAGCGCGATATAGCCTTCGGCGAGTTGCCCATCGGCATGAAAGATCGCGTCGAAGGAATCCTTCCAGCCCTGGTTGGCAAGCCCCTGTTCGGTCGCGCGCTGGTACTCGATGAATCCGTCCTTGTCGGGATCGCCGGGGCCGTCGATCCATTGCAACGCCGCCTCGATTGCCGGCCACAGTTCGGCCAGCGTTTCGTCGTCGCCGGTGCGTTCGACGTAAAGGCCGGCCAGCAGAACGAACAGCGAGGTGGAATCGACGCTGCCGTAATACTGCGCGAACGGCACCTCGCGCAGCGCGGCCATCTCGCCGCCGCGCATCTCGTGCAGGATCTTGCCGGGCTCGGCGTCGGCGAGCGGATCTGTGGTCTTGGCCTGGAAGAAGGCAAGCCGCCGCAGCACACCCTGGGCAATGCGCGGATCGACCCACAGCATTTGCAGCGCGGTGATCAATCCGTCGCGGCCGAACGTGGTCGAATACCAGGGAATGCCCGCATAGGGGTACCGCCCCTGCGGCGTTTCGGTCATCAGCATGTTGAGGTCGGCCATTGCCTGGCACAGCACCTCGTTGAAGATATCGTTCGACGTCTCGATGCTGGCCGCGCCCGATGTCGAGCGCCGCATCTCACGACGGTGCGCCAACAGGCCGCGGAAGAACGGCGCCGGCTTGTGCATGATCGGCTTGTTGCAGGATACCGCAACGAACAATGCGGTCGCTTCCTTCGGCTCCAGCTCGAAATGAAAGGTCGCCGAGTGGACGGCGAGCCGTGTCGGGCGCGGCTCGAAATGCAGGGCGGTAATGCGGACCTGGCCGTCGAGCCCGCTATATTCCAGCACGACATCGGCGGGGCCGAGCAACCGGCTGGAGCCCACTCCCCGGCGCGGCCGGCGCTCGCCGCGCACCTCGAACAAATCGGCGAAATCATTGTCGAACAATAACGCTAGATCGAAGCTTGCCTGCCGGTCGCCGTGATTTTGCAGGGCGATGCGCTGGTAGGCCGTGCCGCGCCACAGGAAAATCGAGCGCACGATGTGCAGCGTATCCTTCTGCAGCGCCAGCCTGCCGTTGCGGTACACGTCGGAATTGGTGAGGTCGACGGTCAGCGCCGAATTGTCGTCGCGCAGATTGGAGCCGAGCAACAGCGGCTGGACTTCGTCGAGCACCATCTCCAGCCGGGCGAGATAACGCGTATCGGCGTTGAACAGGCCATCGGGCCCGCCGGCAGAGGCGCCGATATCGCCATGGCTGTCCAGTACGATGAAGGTGTCGTCGTGCTTGAGCGAGCAGCGCGGCCGCGTCGCCGGGCCCGTCATCGGAATGTAGAACGACGATTCCGCGACGTGTTCGGCAGCCTCGATGGCGATCAGTTGGGTGACTTCGGCCGTCATTTGCACCTCAAGCGATTTTCGTGCGTGGCGATGGACGCAATCGGGACGCAAACGCTACTGCCGCAGATCAGGCCGCATGGCTGGCGAGGCGACCCAGTTCGCGCGCGACCAATTCGCGGTAGGGGCCCCTTCCCTGCACGAGAATATCCGGCGGTCCGTCTTCGATGATCCGCCCGCCCTGTAGCACCACCACGCGGTCGAAATTGCGCAAGGTGGCGAGACGATGGGCGATGGCAATCACGGTACGCCCACGCATCAGCCGCGACAACGCCTCGCGGATCGCCTCTTCGGATTCGCTGTCCAGCGAAGCGGTCGCTTCATCCAGCAACAGGATCGGCGCGTCCTTCAGGAAGGCACGCGCGATGGCGATGCGCTGCCGCTGCCCGCCGGAGACCTTGATTCCTCGATCGCCGACCATGGTCGACATGCCCTCGGGGAGATTCTCGATGAAATCGCAACGCGCCGCGATCGCCGCACGCAGCACCTCGTCGTCGGTCGCGTTCGGCCGTCCGTAGCGGATGTTTTCCATGATCGAGCGGTGGAACAACGAGATGTCCTGCGGCACCACCGAGATCGCCTCGCGCAGGCTTTGCTGCGTCACCCGCGAAATGTCCTGGCCGTCGATCGTGACGTTGCCGCGCTGGATGTCGTAGAACCGCTGCAGCAGCGCGAACAGGCTGGATTTTCCGCCACCGGAATGACCGACCAGTCCGACCCGCTGGCCCGGTTGAATGCGCAGGTTGAACTTTTCGAACACCTGGACGCCGCCGGGATAGTGGAACGCGACGTTGTTGAAGGCGACGGCGGCGCCGCTGCGGACCAGCGGCTCGGCCTCGGGATGATCCTTCAACTCGTGCGGCAGCAACAGGGTCGCGATCGCTTCGGTCAGGCGGGCGACGTGCTGGGTCACGTCGACAAGCGCCACCGCAAGGTCGCGCGTCGCGCTCAGGATCGAAATCCCGAGCGTGCAGACCAGCACGACATCGCCGGTGGTCGCTGCGCCCTGCTGCCAGAGCGTGATGACCCACGCCAGCAGCGCGATCGTCAACGCGATTGTCACGACGGCGTGAAGCAGCCGCAACTTCTCGAGATAGCGAAGGCTGCGGCCACGGGCGTCGAGTTCCCGCTCGACGGTGGCGTCGAAGCGGTCGTGTTCGTAGCTGAGGCCGCAGAAGGCGCGGACCAGCGGCAGGTTGCTGATGACGTCGACCATCTCGCCGTCCACCGCGGCCGCCTTGTCAGCGAAGTCGTCATGCAGCGGCTTGCCCGCCGCGGCGAGGTGGAACATCGCCATCAACATGATACCCGCGATGACGATCAACCCCGCGGACATCGCCAGGCTGACGGTTCCGATCAGGAGTATCGCCGAGACGGTTGCGATGCACGGCGGCAACACGTTCCAGACGAACATGTTTTCAACGGTGAAGACGGCGTTGGACGTCGCGGTGATACGGCTGGTCAGCATGCCCGGCAACCGGTCGGAGAAGTAGCTGGGGGCGTGACCGGTCAGATGGCGGAACATGTCGCGGCGGAGATCGCCGGTGACGCCGACGAAGGTGAAGCTCGCCGTCCAGCTTGCGACCCGCCACAGCAAATTATCTGCCGCGATCAGCGACATGAGAAAACCGAATGCCAGCCATACGCTGTTCGCGTGCGCCGAACCGGCCGTCAGGCTGTCGACCAGATTCTTCACGCCATACTGCGTGCCCACCGAGCAGGCAACTGCTGCAACGACGGCAGACACGATGACCACATGGGCCGCGCGACGCTGGCGCAGATAGCGCAGCACGAATGGAAACGGCCGTCGCACATATCCTGAAAGGTTGTCCATGAGTTCCGCAAACCTGTTGAGAGTGAACGAGAATCCCTAACGCGTGTCGCACACGACGACGTGAAGAATGCCGCTTCGGGTTTCCGTGCGCATGGCCATCACTGCGCAACAATTCTGCAGCATCGAGACAGTCCTAACTGTGTTTGTGTCAAATGGCATCAGCAAGACAGTCGTGTGGAGGAAGCAAGATGTGCTGAGTAAGGGAACTTCGCAGATGCGGGAACGTTCCCGCTAATGACACGCCGGTGTCGATCGTGGGCTGAGGGCTTTGTTCAACCACCATTCCAAACAGGAGACGCAAACATGCGCATCGCGCAGGTCGCCCCGCTGACGGAGGCTGTACCCCCCAAATTGTACGGCGGCACCGAGCGGGTGGTGCACTGGCTGACCGAGGAACTTGTGGCATTGGGACACGAGGTCACACTGTTTGCCAGCGGCGATTCCCGCACCTCGGCGAAACTCGACGCCACGTGGCCGAAGGCGCTGCGCCTCGACGGCTCGGTCCGGGACCCCAACGCACTGCATATGGTGATGCTGGAGCGTGTGCGGCAAAAATGCGACGATGAAGAGTTCGATTTTCTCCACTTTCATCTCGACTATTATCCATTCTCGCTGTTCTACCGGCAGCCGACGCCATTCCTGACCACCCTCCACGGCAGGCTCGACCTGCCGGAGCATCAGCCGGTATTCAGCACCTTCTCCAAGGTTCCGGTGATCTCGATCTCCAACGCGCAGCGCCGGCCGGTGCCGCAGGCCAATTGGGTGCGCACCATTCACCATGGGCTGCCGGAGAATTTGCTGACGCCGCAGCCGGTGCAGCCGTCCTATCTGGCGGTGCTCGGCCGGATCGCGCCGGAAAAGGGCGTGGATCGTGCCATCCGCATTGCGACCCGATGCGGCATTCCGCTCAAGATCGCTGCCAAGGTCGATCGCGCCGACCAGGATTATTACGATGAGTTGATCTCCCCGCTCATCAAGGCCAACCCGCTGGTCGAATATATCGGCGAGATCTCAGACCGCGAGAAATCCGATTTCCTCAGCGGCGCGATCGGCCTCCTTGTCCCGATCGATTGGCCGGAGCCGTTCGGCCTCGTGATGATCGAAGCCATGGCCTGCGGCACGCCGGTGATTGCCTATAACCGCGGATCGGTGCCGGAGATCATCGACCCGCGGTCTCACCGGCTTCGTCGTGGAAGACGAGACCAGCGCGGTTGCCGTGGTCGACCGTCTTGCCGCGCTGGACCGCACCGCCATCCGCAAGCAGTTCGAGGTCCGCTTCACCGCGCGCCGCATGGCGCTCGACTATCTCGCCGCCTATCGCGGCCTGATGGAGGAAGCCGAGCCGCGGATCAAGCTGGTCAGCAGCGCGGAGTAGCGTGAAAGATCGCCGTCATTGCACGACCGTAGGGCGGGCAAAGGCGCACTTGCGCCGTGCCCACCATTTCGAGGCAGTTTGCCGATGAATGGTGGGCACGCTTCGCTTTGCCCACCCTACGCCGCCGTCAACTCACCGCCGTCCGTTTCGGCTCGACGATCTCGAACATCCGCGGGAATTCGTCCATCAGCATCATCAGTTCGCCGAGTCGCGCCGGATCGCCGACGACCTTGATCTTGCCGGAGCCGACCGCTTCCGGGAACGTCGTCAGCTTGGCGATCACTTCGTCGAGCACGCCGCGCGACAGCGTGAAGCTGGCGTCGGCAGCGGCGGCTCGCGTGCCGGAGGCATAGGTCAGCGCGCAATTCTCCAGATTGAGAACGAAGCTCTCGTTGGTGTCGGTGAAATTCCAGTTCAGCACGATGCGCTTGCCTTCAGCCTTGGGGCCATTGAGGCGCACGCCGAGCACGTCCCAGAGCTGTTCGGTGCGGAGCGCGGCCAGCGTTTCGCGCGGCATCGATGAACGCGGCGGCACTTTCGGCATGCCCTGCCGCAATTCCTGCGCGCCGAACAGATAGGCGTTGCGCCAGGTCGAACTTTCCGAGGCATAGCCAAGCTGCTCGAAGGTGTCGGCCAGCATCGCGCGCGCCGCCTGGTTGTCGGGATCAGCGAATACCAGATGGCTCACGGCTTGCGCGACGAAGCGGAATTCGCCCTTGGCAAAATCCTTGGCCGCGCGCGCCAGGATCGCATCCGCGCCACCCATATACTCGACATATTTCCTGCCGGACTCGACCGGCGGCAGCGGATCGAGATTGACCGGATTGGCGTCGTACCAGCCGAGATATTTCTGGTAGATCGCCTTCACATTGTGCCTGATATGCCCGTAATAGCCGCGGCCGTGCCAGGCACCCTCGAGGCTCGCCGGCAAGCGGATGGTCTCCGCGATTTCGCTCGCCGTCAGTCCATGGTTCATCAGCCGGATGGTCTGGTCATGCGCGAATTTGTAGAGGTCGCGCTGCTGGCGGATCATGGTGTCGATCCGCTCGTGACCCCAGACCGGCCAGTGATGCTGGCCGCACATCGCATCCGCCTTGCCGCCCCACATCTGCAGCGCTTCGCCGAGATATTTTGACCACGCCAGTGCGTCGCGCACATCGGCGCCGCGGAACGGGAGCAGATTGTGGAAATTGTGCGTGCAGTTCTCCGCGAGGTTCAAAAGCTTATAACGCGGGATGAAGAAATGCATTTCCGCCGGCGCTTCGCTGTTCGGCGCCATCTGGAATTCGAATTCCACGCCGTCGATGGTTCGCTTGTCGCCGGTCGCGATGATCAGATCGGTGGGGCGCAGCAGCGCGACTGCGCCAGCCGCCATGGTCTTGCCGAGCCCGCAATCGACCTGCCCGCGCACGCCCTTCGCCAGCAGCGGCCCGAACTGGTACATCGCGCGACGCAGCATCGCCGGCCCCGCGATGATGTTCTCGGAGACCGCGTGCTCCATGAACAGATTGGGCGCGATGATCGGCACCTTGCCGCTCGCAAGCATTTCGTCGTCGAGCACGCCGCGTGCGCCGCCCCAATGGTCGGTGTGGGTGTGGGTGAAGATGACGGCGGCGACCGGCCGCTTGCCACGGTGCTGGAAGTACAGTTCCATCGCGGCGCGCGCGCCCTCGATCGAGGTCAACGTATCCACCACGATGACGCCGCTGTCGCCCTCGATCAGCGTCATGTTGGCGATGTCGAGTCCACGCACCTGATAGACGCCGGGCACCACTTCGAACAGGCCGTGATGCATGTTGAGCCGAGACTGCCGCCATAGGCTGGGATCGACGGTTGGCGGGGCTTGTTCCGCAGAGAGGAAGCCGTAGGGCTCCAGAGTCCAGACCACCCTGCCCTGCGGCGATGTGATCCTGGCGTTCTCCACCGTGCCGAGGAAGCCGCGCGCGGCGTCGTCGAAATCCCTGACGTCGGAGAACGGCAGCGCCTTCAGCGTCGCCGCATGCTGGGCGATGACGGAGGCGGACGCCTCCTTCGGGGATTCCTTGGGCATTTCAATCGCGGCTGGTTGGCTCATTGTTGTGTACTCCTTGCGCAAACAAAAATTGAAAACGACGTCAGCGGAACTGCAGCCCCTCGAACCGGCCGCTGTTGCGCCATCCGTCGATATATTTGAAATAGGCCATGGCCCCCGCCGGATGGCCGACATTGAGCTTGGCCGCCGGACCGGGCTCGCGCCCTTCATTGTTGTAGTAGCCCGGCGTGCAATCGGGTGAGCCGATCATGAGGCCGGCGCCGGTCAGCAGCAGTTCGACCCATCGGTCCTCGGCTTCCCTGGTGACTTCGATCTCCTTAAAACCGTTCGCCTGTGCATGCCGGATCATCAGCGCAATCGTCTTCGCCGCCTCGGTCAGATTATGCGGCACGTTGGAGATGAGATTGGCGCCCTGCGTCGGCTGGACGAAGAATGCATTCGGAAAACCATGGACGTGGATGCCGTGCTTGGTACGCATGCCCGACGCCCAGTGGTCCGACAGCTTCACTCCGCCGCGACCGGTCAGGTCGAAGCCGGCACGCCGCTTGTATTCGGTGCCGACCTCAAATCCCGAAGCGTAGATGATGCAGTCGAGCTTGTATTCTCTGCCCGCAACCACGACGCCGTTCTTGGTGATGCGCTCGACGCCCTTGCCGTCGGTATCAACCAGATACGTGCCCGGCGTGTTGAAGGCCTGCAGATACGAATCATGGAAACACGGCCGCTTGCAGAGCTGGCGATACCAGGCCTTGAGTTTTGCGGCCGTCTCGCGGTCGCCGACGATGGCGTCGACCCGCGCGCGGATTTCCTCCATCTTCTCGAAATCGGAATCCTCGAACGCCGCCAGCATGTTTGGCGGGGTGCGCTGCTCACGCGGCAGGTCCATGACCCTGGCGCGAATACGCCGCGACAAATCAGTCCAGCCGTCCTGCACCAGATCTTCTTCCGCGGAGCCGCCGGCCTGGTTGGCGGTAAAGTTCTCCAGCCAGCGCTGCTGCCAGCCTGACGTCGCGATCTGCGAAAACCATTTCGGATCGATCGGCGCATTGGCTCTGATGTCGACGGAGGACGGCGTGCGCTGGAACACATGGAGCTCCTTGCAGGCGCGCGCGAGATGCGGCACGCACTGCACGGAAGTGGCGCCGGTGCCGATGATGCCGACGCGCTTGTCCTTCAACTTCTCCATCAGCGCGCCCTTGGGGTCGCCGCCGGTGTAATCGTAATCCCAACGGCTGGTGTGGAACGAGTGCCCCTTGAAGGACTCGATGCCTTCGATGCCGGGAAGTTTCGGCACATGCAGCGGCCCCGTCCCCATGCCGACGAATTGCGCGGTGAAGGCATCGCCGCGAGTGGTGCGGATGGTCCAGCGCGATTTTGTCTCGTCCCAATCGAGGCTTACGACCTCGGTGTGAAACAGCGCATGTTCGTAGAGGCCGTATTGCCTGCCGATGCGCTGGCAGTGCGCGAGGATTTCCGGCGCATGCGCATATTTCTCCGACGGCATGTGGCCGGTTTCTTCGAGCAGCGGCATGTAGACCATCGACGCGGTATCGCATTGCGCGCCGGGATACCTGTTCCAGTACCAGGTGCCGCCGAAATCGCCGCCCTTTTCGATGATCCTGACATCCTTGATGCCGGCTTCCGACATGCGCGCGGCGGTGGCGAGCCCGGCAAAGCCGCCGCCGATAAAGGCAAAGGTGACATGGTCGGTCTTCGGATCGCGCGGGGTGACGGGCGTATAGGGGTCGTCGAGATAATGCGCTAGCTGCCCCGCGACGCGGAGATACTGGTCGTTGCCGTCGGCGCGGAGTCGCTTGTTGCGCTCTTCCAGATACTTTTGGCGCAGTCGTTCCTTGTCGATCGAAGCGTTCTGCGCGGCCCGGGGTTGATCTGTGATCGTCATCCGAAGACGCCTTTCAAAAATTGCGAAACGTTTCTGTCTTACCACCCGCTCAGGACGGATGTGCGGACAGATAGGGCGAGTTTGCAATCGACCATGACGGCATCGGCTCCATGCGAAAGATCTGGCGCAGATGGACTTCATCGGGGCCGTCGCCGATGCGCAGCAGACGCCCCCAGGCCAGCGCCTGATGGATTGGCGTGTCATCCGAACCGCCCATCGCGCCGAACACCTGCATGGCGCGGTCGGCGATCCGCTGCAGCATCGCAGGCACTGCGACTTTGATCAGCGACACGTCGCGCCAGGCGTCCTGGTGGCCGGCCTGATCGAGCCGCCACGCGCAGCGATAGGCGAGTAGCCGCGCCTGTTCGAGTTCGACGCGGGACTCCGCGATCCAACGCTGCACGGTGTCGTACTGGATCACAGCGCGTCCGAAGGCCGAGCGCTCCGATGAACGCACCATCATCAGTTCGATCAAAAGCTCGCAGAGCCCGATCGAACGCATGCAATGATGGATGCGGGCCGGCCCCAGCCGAATTTGCGCGACCTTGAAGCCTTCGCCCTCGGCGCCGAGCAGGTTGGCGCGGGGTACGCGAACGTTATCGAAGGCAAGCTCTCCGATCGGGGCGACATGATCCTCACATCCCATCCAGCGCAGCCGCCGCACCAGGCGGACGCCCGGCGTATCCATCGGCACGATGATGCAGGAATGGCGACCGGTGCGGTCGGCACCGGAATCGGTCACGCCCATCACGATCAGGAAGCTGCATTTCGGATGCGCCGCACCGGTGATGAACCATTTGCGTCCGTTGATGACGTAGTCATCGCCGTCGCGGACCATCCGCGTGGCGATGTTGGTGGCATCGGATGAAGCCACGTCAGGTTCCGTCATGCCGAAGGCCGAGCGGGTTTTGGCTTCCAGCAGCGGCTGCAGCCAGCGCGCCCTCTGCTTGGAAGTGGCGCAACTCTGCAGCGCGATCATGTTGGGCACGTCGGGCGCCTGACAGTTGAAGACTTCAGGCGCCCAGAACAGCCGGCCCATGATTTCCGCCAGCGGCGCATATTCGAGATTGGAAAGCCGGGTGCCGGGCTCATCGTCGGACAGTTCGGGAAGGCCGAGATTCCACAGCCCTGCCGCCCGCGCCTTGCGTTGAAGGTCGCCCATGAAGGGCGCGGCCTCGCCCTTGGCGACGTGAGCAAGCCAGGCGCGGTGGCGCGGCAGAACTTCGTGGTCGAAGAACGCCTGCAGCTTCTTAAGCCATGCCTCCGATCGACCGGAAAGATCGAAATCCATGTCGCCTCCCGTCCTTGTGAGGCGAAACCTAAGCGTATATCGACACGATATGCAAATTCATTTCGATATATTGACAGAATTAGGGAACCATGACCAAATTTCGACCATGGCAGCGATTTCCAGTATTGATCCCCCAAGGTCCCGGATGCCGGAGGACCAGGCAGATCCCTCCTTCGCGACTACGCTGGCGCATGGGCTCGATGTGCTGGCGGCGTTCCGCAACCGTAGCGGCTCGCTGTCGAACGCCGACCTCGCGCTGCATACCGGCCTGTCGCGGCCGACGGTGTCGCGGCTGACCTACACGCTGGCGCAACTCGGCTATCTCAAGCGCGATGCCAAAGGACGCTTCCAGCTCGGGCTTGGCATTCTCGCCGCCGCGTATCCCGTGCTGTCGGCGCTGAAGGTGCGGCAACTAGCGCGGCCCCTGATGCGCGATTTCGCCGCCTACACCGGGGGCACGGTTTCCATCGCGATGCCGTTCGGCCTCGACTTCATCTATGTCGAGACGCTGCGCACCACCGACGCCGTGACGCATTTGCCGGATGTCGGCTTTGCCAGTTCGCTGGCGCCTACCGCCGTCGGCCGCGCCTTGCTGTCGCTGTTCACCAAGGAAGAGCTCGACGCCTATGTGGCGGACGTGAAGGCCGAGCGGCCGGAAGAAGCCGACTATGTGCAGGCACGGACGCTGCCGGATGTCGAGCTTTGCAAGGAGCGCGGCTTTGCGATCTCGCTCGGCGAATGGCGGCGCGAAATCTTCGGCGTCGCCGCGCCGCTGTACCGCACGCCGTCGGGCGACTGCCTTTCCGTCAATTGCGGCATTCCCTCGTTTCGCTTTAACGCCGAACAGATCGAGCGCGAATGTGGCCCCCGCATGCTGGGCCTGGCGCGCAGCATCCGCTCGCTGGTGGCCAACGACTGAATACCCCCGCCAGAGGGGCAAGCGCATCGCTCGAACGATGCGTAAAATATGGGGAGGAAAGAATGCGCCGGATCAAAACCGTGCTGGGCTTCGCCGTGGGTTCTGCCATGCTGCTCGCCAATGCCGCACAGGCGCAGAGCAATTATCCGAACCGCCCGATCCGCATCATCGTGCCCTACCTGATGCATTTCGAGATCGTCTCGCTCGAACTGGCATTGCCGCACATCAAGGCAGGGAGCGTGAAGCCGCTGGCCGTCATGACGGACAAGCGTGTCACCGACCTGCCTGATGTGCCGACGATCGCGGAAGCGGGATTTCCGGAAGCCACCTATGTACCTTGGTACGGCATCTATGTTCAGGCGGGAACGCCCGATGCCATCGTTGGCAAGATCAACGACGGCATCAACAAGGCGCTGCAGAATCCGGAGGTGCAGCGCCAGCTATCGGTCGCCAACATCCCGGGCAGGCCGATGCCGCTTACCGACCTGGCCACGCTGATGAAGGCGGACCACGAGAAGCTGACGAAAGTAATCGCGACCTCGGGCATGGCGCTGCAGTGACACGGGTTGGCAGGCACCGCCGATCCTGTCGCTAATTGAGTGCCCAGAGGTAGGCCAGCGTCGCCGCGGTCCCGAGCGCCGTTCTGACTGCGTGCAGGCCTCCCCACTTCACGATCAGCGCGCGTGATTGGGAGCCGGCGTCTTCTTCCGAAATCGCTTTCAGCGCGCGGTTGGTCGGCATGATGCCAAACAGCGTATAGGGCCAGTTTGCGAGAATGAGCACAGCGCCGACGATCCAGCGCCAATCCTGCGTCAGCCAGGCGGCGATCAGCCCGAGCACGCCTGAAATGACCGCGCCACTCGCCTGCATCTGAAGGCCGCGGTCGTAGCTTGGCTTCCACTGCTTCAAGAGCGCTCGGTCATCGAGACCGAGACGCGCCGGCTGCTCGGCGAAATTGACGTAGAACGCAGCCCCGGCGAACGCGGCGGCGACAATCGTCGCAAGCTGTCCGACAAACATGACTCACTCCACATTACCCATATTGACAATATATTGTCATCTTGACTACTATTTGTCAATGACAGCCAAACGACACACGCCCGGCGGCGACGCCCTGACCGGCCTGGTCCTTGCGGTGTTCCGGCTCAACGGGCGCCTGCTCACGGCTGGCGACCGCCTTGTGTCCGATCTCGGCCTTACCAGCGCGCGCTGGCAGGTGCTGGGCGCCATCGCTTTGGCGCCGAGCCCGCAACCGGTGGCGTGGCTGGCGCGGAACATGGGACTCAATCGCCAAGGCGTTCAGCGCATCGTCAACGAGATGCGGCAAGATGGCCTCGTTGAGCTGCGCCCCAACCCGCACCATCGCCGCGCGCATCTCGTTGCGCTGACGAAACGGGGAGCAGATGCCTTTGGTTCCGCGAGCCGGTTACAGGCGCCATGGGCAAATGCCCTGGCCCGGGGAATCAGCGCCGAGGAGTTCGCGAAGACCCGCCGCCTTCTCGCAACATTATGCGAACGGCTCGATCAGGAATTGGGCAAGGGCCGCGACGACAACGGCTGAGCCGTCAATGATCGTCGCACCTCAACGTCATTGCGAGGAGTCAACGGTCGCGCGAATGCGCGCCCGATGACAGGCTCCGCGACGACTTGTCCGCCGTAGCTCGCAGAGCGAAGGCGGAAGCAATCCACACTGCCTGCGCTGCTCGATGGATTGCTTCGCTTCGCTCGCAATGACGGCGGTGATCCCATCCACCTTTCACTTCTTGACCTTGCTGGCATCCATCTTGATCGACGTATCGAGCATCTTGACCGAGAACGCGGTGTTCACATCGAACGGCTTTTCCATGCCGAGATAGGTCTGCACCAGCTCGTAGTCCTTCTTCATCCGCTCGGCGTCGATCCAGCCCAGCGCTTTGGTCGTGGTGAAATCGTCCGTCATCAGGAACTTAATGCGCTCCCATTGGCGCTGCTGGTTTTCCCTGTCGAGGCCGGAGGCTTGGTCGAGCAGTGCCTTGAGGCAGGGCGCGACGTCGGCGACGCAGGCGGCGTAGGCCTTCTGGCTGATCTTGACGAACTCCTCGACCAGTTTCGGGTTCTTCGCGAAATAAGCGCCGTTGACGATCAGCGAATTGCCGTAGGGGTTCAGCCCGATATCCTTCCAGTTGACGTAACCGAGATCGGCACCGAACTCGATCACCTTCAGATCGTGCTCATTGTAGAAGTCGCTGATGATATCCACAGTGTGGCTCTTCAGCGCCGCGATCTTTGCGGTCGGGCCGACATTGACGAAGCTCACCGAGTCAGGCGCGATACCGGCGGCCTTGGCAAAGGCCGGCCACATCACCCGCGAGGCGTCGCCCGGCGGATTGCCGATCTTGTGGTTCGGAAAATCCTTCGGCCCGTTCACGCCATAGCTCTTCAGCCAGTAGAAGGTCTGCCCGGTGTTGGCGTAGATGCTCATCAGCGCCACCACATCGGCGCCCTTGCTCTTCGCCACCAGCATGGTGGCGAGATCGGCGATGCCGAACGGCGAGCCGCCGGAGCCGACCTTCAGCGAGGAAACGCCGGATCCCTTGCCGACCTCGATCGTGAGGTCGATGCCGGCCTTCTCGTACCAGCCTTGCGACTTGGCGTAGTAAAAAGGCGAATGATCCGCCGTCGGCGTCCAGTTCAGGATCAGGTTGACGGATTCGGCCGCGGCGCAGGGCACGGCCGGTAGAGCCAGCGCAAGCGCCAGTCCCGCAATTCGCAAAGCCTTCATTGCACCCTCCTCGTTCTGCAACCCGATCTTGTCGCCGCGTTCCCGTGACGCTACCAATGCAACAAGGGACCAGACGACTTGTCAACTATTTGGTTGGAAATGCCCAAAAAACGTATCGACGACACCAAGCCGCAGCGGCGCGATCCGGCCGCAACCCGCAAAAAATTGCTTACTGCGGCGCGACGCGAGTTCGCCAGCAGCGGCCTTGCCGGGGCCCGGGTCGACGAGATCGCCGCACGGGCGGGTGTCAACAAGCAGCTCGTCTATCACTACTTCGGCGACAAGGACGCGCTTTATCTGGCGGTGCTCGAATGGGTCTACGAGGAGATCCGCGCTCAGGAGCGCAAGCTCAACCTCGAGGGTTTGCCGCCCGAACAGGCCATCAAGAAGCTGATCGAGAGTTCCTTTGATCACCTCGCGGCACACCCTGACTTCATCGTGCTGCTGAACGACGAAAACCGCGGCGGCGCCCGGCACGTGCGCGGCTCCCAAAAGCTCGAAGCGATGCATTCACCGCTGGTCAGCCTGGTTTCGACTATTCTCGGCGAGGGCGTGAGGGCCGGCATATTCCGCAAGGGTATCAACCCGGTGCACCTCTATATCTCGATTGCCGGGCTCAGCTATTTCTACTTTTCGAACACGCCGACGCTGTCGGCGATCTTCGGCAAGGACCTGTCGAGCCGGGCCGCCCGGCAGGCCCGCCGCAAGCATGTGGTGGATCTGGTGATGCATTCGCTGCGGCCCTAATCAACCAGATGGTTGATTACCGGGAAAGGCCGCGATAGATTGCCGCCACGCGGCCGGGAACCGGCTGCGCGTCTAAAGGGAGTGCACGGTGTTCAGCGGTGACGGCGGATCGGCACGGTCTTTCGCGATCATCCTGATCGTGCATCTGGCTGTGATCGTGTTGTGGCAGGTATTGGTCGACGCCTTCCAGGTGCCGAAATTCATCCTGCCCTCGCCGCTCGCGACCGTCGCGACGCTCGGCTCGCCCAGCTATGCGTGGCTTTCCAACCTCGCGGTGACGGCCATCGAAATTCTCGGCGGGTTCTGCCTTGGTGCGCTGGTCGGCATCATGCTGGCCGTGATGTTCACCTGGTCGCCGCTGATCAGCCTGTTGCTGCTGCCGCTGTTCGTGACGTTGAACATGATTCCGAAAGTGGCGCTCGGTCCCCTGTTCATCGTATGGTTCTCCTACGGGATATTCCCGAACATCCTGATCGCGTTTTCGATCTGCTTCTTTCCGATTTTGCTCACGACCGCGCGCGGCTTGAGCGAGGTCGAGCCCGATTTGCTTGATCTCGTGAAATCGCTGCGCGGCTCGCGGTGGACGCTGTTCCGGAAGATCCAGTTACCGGGGGCGCTGCCTTACGTGTTTTCGGGAATGAAGGTCGGCGCGATCCTGGCGGTGGCCGGTGCGATCGTCGGCGAATTCATCGCCTCCGAGCGCGGGCTCGGCTATCTCATGATCCAGGTGCAGTCCTCGCTCGATACGCCCGCGATGGTAATGGCTGTCGTGCTTCTGACATTGCTGGGCGTGGCGCTGTACGGGCTCGTGCTCGGCCTGGAGCGGATGTTCGTCGTCCGTGACATCCGGCTGCAGTAACAAAGGAAGAAACATGCTGCTGACGCGCGACACCCTGCCCGCAACGATTGCCGATATCGCCGCGCTTGACAAACTGCTGTGCCGCCCGAGCCAGGCACTGATTGATGATCTCCGCAAGGTCGACGGCGACATTATGGTTTTGGGTGTCGCCGGCAAGATGGGGCCGACGCTGGCGGGTCTCGCGAAAGCCGCAGTGCCGGATCGTCGCGTGATCGGTGTCGCCCGCTTCAGCGATCCCGCCGTCAAGGAGTGGCTGCAGGCGCGCGGCGTCGAGACAATCAATTGCGATCTGCTCGACGAGGCCGCGATCAAGTTACTGCCGAAGGTTCCGAATATCGTCTTCATGGCCGGGCGAAAATTCGGCGCCGAGGGCGATCTCTCGCTGACCTGGGCGATGAATTCGCACGTCCCCGCTCTGGTCGCGCAAGCCTTTGCGAGTTCGCGCATCGTCGCGTTCTCCACCGGCTGCGTCTATCCGTTCGTGCCAGTCAGCGGCAAGGGCTCGGACGAGGACATGGCGCCCAATCCGCCCGGCGAGTACGCGCAATCCTGCGTCGGGCGTGAGCGCATGTTCGAGTATTTCTCGAAGAAGTATTCGACGCCCGGACGGTTGTTCCGGCTGAACTACGCTATCGACATGCGCTACGGCGTGCTGCACGATATCGCCAGCAAGGTGCTGCAGGGCAAGCCGATCGACGTCAGCCTCGGCCATGTCAATTTCATCTGGCAGGGCGACGCGTCCGCACAGGCGCTGCGGTGTCTGGCGCATTGCGATACGCCGACCTCGCCGATCAATGTCAGCGGCCATGAAATACTTGCCGTGCGCGATCTTGCCGCGAAGTTCGGCCAACGCTTTGGCCGCGCTCCCATCATTGTCGGCAACGAAGAGCCCACGGCCTGGCTCACCGATACGTCACAGGCCGTAAAACTGTTCGGCCTGCCGATCGTCGATACCGAGCAACTCATCAGTTGGACCGCCGACTGGGTATCGCGATCGATGCCGAGCCTCGGCAAGCCCACCAAATACGAGGTGCGCGATGGCCGCTATTGAGCCACTCGACATCGTCGAGCTCGGTGTCGGCGACGCACAGGCCGGGCTGGCGCTGTCGACCGAAGCGGGCTGGAACCAGAACGAGGCCGATTGGCGGTTTTTCCTGAGCAAGGGCGTTGTGTTCGGTATGCGCAACGGCGCGCGGCTAGTCGCAACCGCGGCGCTGCTGCCCTACTCGGCGGGCAATGCCTGGATCAGCATGGTGCTGGTGACCGCGGACTTTCGCCGCCGCGGCATTGCGACGAGGCTCGTCGATGCCTGCCTCGATGTGGCGAAACGGCGCGGCCTGACGGCCTGGCTGGACGCGACGCCGGCCGGTGCCGCCGTCTACGGTCCCCTCGGCTTCACCCCGACGCTGCAATTGCGGCGGCTGCGGCTGGCAAGGCCCCGCGAAGCCAAAGCGACAGAGCAGCTTTCGGCCGGCGACCTCGAGGCATTGATAGTGCGTGATGCCAGCGCCATGGGATTCGACCGCAGCACATTGCTGTCGGAATTCGCCGTGCGGTCTGGCTCCTGCGTTGTGTCCCGTACCCAGGCGATGGCCCTGATCCGGGATGGACGCACCGCGCGGCATATCGGGCCACTGCTGGCCGATCGGACCGATCAAGCGCTGGCGTTGATAGATGCCATCGTTAGCTCCGAGGCCGGCCCATGGCTGATCGATGCCGCTCACTCCCAGGACGAATTTCTGGATGGCCTCGTCCGCTCGGGCTGGAACATCGAACGGCCGTTTCAACGCATGCGCTTCGGCCGCGCCACCATGCTGTCGGCGGAATTGCCGTTCGCCGTCGCGGGACCGGAATTTGGATAGGAATAGCAGCGATGCATCATAGCGAAATCAAAGCCGACGTTCGAAAGTTGATCGCCGACGGCACTGTGTTGCCGGCGCATCCGCTCGCGCTCGATGCCAACCGCGCACTCGACGTCCGGCATCAACTCGCCTTGACGCGCTATTATCTCGATGCCGGCGCCGGAGGATTGGCTGTCGGCGTCCACACCACGCAGTTTGCCATCCGCGACGTCGGCCTGTATCGGCCGGTGCTGGAGCTGGCGGCCGAGACCGCGGCCTCATGGACCAAGCGGCCGGTCGCAATGGTTGCAGGCCTCGCCGGCCCGACCCAGCAGGCCATCACCGAGGCGCAAACCGCTGTTGGCATCGGCTATCACGCGGGGCTGCTCAGCCTTGCCGCGATGAAATCGGCATCCGAGGACGCGATCATCGCGCATTGCGAGGCAGTGGCCCGCGAGATTCCGCTGGTCGGGTTCTACCTGCAGCCGGCCGTCGGCGGCGTCATCCTCAGCGCTGATTTCTGGCGCCGCTTCGCTTCCATCGACAATGTCATCGCCATCAAGATCGCGCCCTTCAACCGCTACCGGACGCTCGACGTGCTGCGCGGCGTGACGGCCGCCGGCGCGCTTGACCGTGTTGCGCTCTATACCGGCAATGACGATCACATCCTGCTCGACCTCACGCTGCCCTTCGACCTGCGCGACAAGGGCGTCACCACCCGCGCCTATTTCAAGGGCGGCTTGCTCGGGCACTGGTCGGTGTGGACCGCGAGTGCAATCAAGCAGTTCGAGATGTGCAAGGCGGCGCGCGGCAAGGACAGCGTGCCGGCGGACCTGCTGGCGCTCGATGCCCGCGTCACCGATTGCAACAGCGCGTTCTTCGACGTCGCCAACAATTTTCACGGCTGCATCGCCGGTTGCCATGAAATCCTGCGGCGGCAAGGATTGATGCAGGGCCTCTGGTGTCTCGATCCCGAGGAGGGGCTTAGCCCGGGCCAGATGCAGGAGATCGACCGCGTCTGCCGCGAGCATGCCGATCTCTCCGACGACGCCTTCGTAAAAGACAATTTGCAGAAATGGCTGGCATGAGCGCCGACGAGCCTTTCATCAGCCTGCAGAACGTCCGCAAGGTCTATCGTTCCAAGGGCGCGGAGTTCCTCGCCGTCTCCGACGTCACCATGGACGTGCAGGAAGGCGAGCTGGTTTCGCTGGTCGGCCCCTCCGGCTGCGGCAAGACCACCGTGCTGAAGATCCTGGCCGGGCTGCATGACGCCGACGGCGGCACGATCAAGATCGGCAATTCGAAGACTCCGTTCGACCCGGCCCGCGACATTGGCATGGTGTTCCAGCAGGCGCTGCTGCTGAAATGGCGCACCATCTTGGACAACGTGCTGCTGCCGGCCGAGATCGTCGGCCTGCCCATGAAGGCCGCGCGGGCCCGCGCCCGCGATCTGCTCAACCTGGTCGGCCTCGCCGGCTACGAGGACAAATACCCGCAACAATTGTCCGGCGGCATGCAGCAGCGCACAGCGATTGCGCGCGCTTTCATCCATGACCCAAAACTGATCCTGATGGACGAGCCGTTCGGTGCGCTCGACGCGCTCACCCGCGAACAGATGAACCTCGAAATGCTGCGGATCTGGCGCGAGAGCGGCAAGACCATCCTGTTCGTGACGCACTCGATCCAGGAAGCCGTATTCCTCGCCTCGCATTGCGCCGTGCTCACCGCAGGCCCGGCGCGGATGGCGGAATATTTCCCGATCGAGCTGCCGTTCCCGCGCGCGTTGCCGATCAAGACCACGGATGAATTCGGCGCCTATGCGCGACGGATTTATGCGAGCCTGGGATTGAGCCCTAGCGCTTGAGCCCGTTACTCATACGCCACAGGTCCGGTATCGCGATAGGCCCAGCAACTCTCCTTCGGCAGTGAAACCTGGGTCTCGACGCCCACCTGATGCCGGGCCGCGGTGCCGAGTTCAACCACCTCCAGCCGCCGGCCGAACAGCTCGATGCCATAGGCCGTCTGCGTGCCCTGATAACGGCGGTCGAGGACGCGGGCGGGAAAAATATTGGCGCCGTTATGCTGGCCGATGGTGATGTTTTCCGGTCGCAGCGCGATACGCACCTTCTCATCTGGGCCGAGTGCATGCAGCAAAGCCACCTCGCCCCGTCGTCCCTCGCCAAAATCGACCGTGCCGAACGCGCCGTTGCGCGACACCAGCGTACCCGCCAGTTCGTTGGTCGCGCCGGTGAAATTGGCGACGAACAAGTCCGCTGGACGGTTATAGATCGCGTCAGGCGTATCCATCTGCAGCAACTTGCCGTCGCGCATCACGCCAATGCGGTCGCCCAGCACGACGGCTTCGGCCTGGTCATGGGTGACATACAGCGCGGTCATTCCCGTCTGCTTGAGGATCACGCGAAGATCGTCGCGCAGCCGCAGGCGCAGCTTGGCATCGAGGTTCGACAAGGGCTCGTCGAGCAGCAGCAATTGCGGCCGGTAGACGATGCTGCGCGCCAGCGCCACGCGCTGCATCTGGCCGCCTGATAATGCGACCACCGGCCGTTCGGCATATTCCGACAGCCCGACCAGTTCGAGCGCCTCGTCGACCTTGCGGCGGGCATTGCTCCGCGAAAGTTTTCGGTGCTTGAGCGGATAGACCACGTTCTGCCGCACCGTCATATGCGGCCATACTGCATAGGACTGAAACACCATGCCGAGCTCGCGCAAACGCGGCGGAACCAGAATGCCGCGTTCGGGCGACGATACGACCTTGCCGGCGATGCTGATCTCGCCCGATGTCGGATGCTCCAGTCCCGCAACACAGCGCAGCGTCGTGGTCTTGCCGCAGCCGGAGGGGCCGAGCAGAACCACGATCTCGCCGGCCGGCACGGCAAAACTGACGCCATCGATCGCCGGCCGGCCGATCGAAAACTGCTTGCGCAGGTCGGTGACTTCGAGGGTTGCCGTCATCGGTTCGATGATTTCCCTGATGCGACGATCATTGCCCGTAACCGTAGGTCTTATTCCACTCGGCCACCCAGGCCGTGTGGAGCTTCACATACTCGTCGAATTTGGGAAACCACACCTTGACGACTTTGGGATCAAAGCCTTCCGGATAGGCCGGCGGCACCTTCAGCGATGTGAGGTTGCCGAGTTCCTTGATCATGAACGTCTGCCCCTCCTTCGACAGGCACCAGTTCAGAAACAGTTTTGCAGCATTGGGATGCGCGGCCGTCTTCGGAATGCCCGTGGCATAAGGATTGACCGGCGCGCCTTCCGGCGGAAAGAAGATCTGGATCGGCGCGCCGTCCTTCTGCTTTGGATAGATCGCGTTGTAGAGCAAAGGCCCCATGGCGATTTCGCCGCGAACCAGCGAATCCGACATCGGCGCGCCCGATGGATACAGCACCGGACGGGTTGCCGCCTGCTTGGCCCAATAATCTTCGCCGAGCACTTGCCGTTCGAACATCACCCGCGTCCATGTGGTGCCGCCTGATGGCGCAATCACCTGCCCGGTCAATTTGTTGTATTCGGGCTTGGTGAGGTCCATCCAGGTCTTGGGCGGGTTCTTGACCAGTTCGGTGTTGTAGGCGATCGACCATACCAGCGTAGCGCGCGGCCAGAGCTGGGGCGCGATCTGCGCGTCGGGATTGTAGTCGGCCGCGTTCGGTGGTGCGTAATCCTGGAACATGTCCGCCATCGGCTGCATCAGCGCGCGGTCCGAGTGATCGACCACGTCGGCGATCAATTTGCCGGCCGCGGCCTCGGTCTTCACGCGCGTGATGAGCTGTCCGCCCGGCGCGCGTACCATCTCGACCTTGATCTCGGGGAAGCGCTTGTTGAACGCCTTGATGACCTGCTGTTCCACTTCGGCGAAATTCGCGGTGTAGAACACCAGCTTGCCCTCGGCCTTCGCGGCGGCAATCAATTCGGGCGAGCCGAACTCCTGCGCCTCTGCCGCAGCGCTCCAAGTCAGCGCAAGCCCGGCGATGCCGGCGATTGCGGCAAGGCTGGTGAAAATCCTTCCAGTCATAGCCAATCCTCCCCTTCGTCTTGTTATCCGGTTCGGGCGACACTGCCCTGCGCCGCACCGCGCGACAGCCAGTTGGCGCCGCCGATGAGAACGCCGAGCAGAACGGTTTGCACCAGGCTGAACGCGGCGGTCTTTCCAAGGTTTCCGCCTTCGTAATAGTCGAGCAACAGCACCGACATCACCATGGTGTTGCTGGTGTAGAGGAACAGCGACGAGCCGAGTTCGCGGATCGCCAGCACGAACAACAGCGTCATCGAGGCGACCACGCCCGGCCGCGCCAGCGGCAGCACGATCGTCCTGATGGTGCCGAGCATGCCCTTGCCGCAGACCCAGGCGGCTTCCTCGAGCTCGCGATGAATCTGCAGGAATGAGGTCGACAACGCCTTGACCGTGTCCGGCATGAAGCGCGCGATGAACGCCAGCGCCAGGATCCAGATCGTGCCGTAGAGCCCGCCCGGAATGCCGATCCATGCCCAGAGATAGGCGACGCCGACCACGAGGCCGGGAATCGCGACCGGCAGGGTCGATATCACGTCGATCCAGCGCCGGCCCGTCACCTGGGTGCGGTGAATGGTGTAGCCGATGGCGAAGGCGAGCGCGCCGCCGGCCACGGCGGTGATGATGCCGACCTCGACCGAGTTATAGATCGAGCGCATAGTCAGCGGATTGTCGAAGATGCTGTGAAAATGCATCAGGGAATACTGCCTGGCATCGAACAGGCTGGCGACGTCGCGGATGAACATGAACTTGCGGAACGCGGCGACGATCAGCGCAAGCGACGGCAGCACCACCACGACCAGGAGATAGACGATGCCGAGGCCGAAGGTGAACCAGCGCCAGCGCCCGAGATCCAGGCTGCGCGGACGGAATGCCTTGCCGGCGACGGTGGTGTAGCTGCGGCCGCTCAGCACTTTCTGCTGCAGGAACACGAGCAGGCCGGTGACGACCATCAAAATGATCGCAACCGCGGCGGCTGTATTGTAGAGCGGCGGCGACCAGTTGGTGAGCTTGAATATGTAGGTGGTCAGCACGGCAAGGTTGGTCGGCGCGCCCAGCACCGCGGGGATGCCGTAGATGCCGAGCATGACGATGAACGACAGCAGCATTCCCGAGACGATCGCCGGCATGATCAGCGGAAAGGTCACCGTGAACAGTGTCGCAAACGCGCTGGCGCCGGAAATCTCGGCGGCCTCTTCCAGGCTGGGGTCCATGTTGCGCAGCGCCGAAGCGGTGAACATGTAGACATAGGGCGCGTAGTAGATGCCGAACACGAACACCAGGCCCCACATCGAATAGAAATCGACACGCCAGTCGAGCCCGATCCATTTGAACATGGTGTTGATCAGGCCGGTCTTTGGCGAACCGAGGATCGCCCATGCGACGCCCGCGACCAGCGGCGGCGCGAACAACGGCAGGATGCTCGCTGCCGCGATAACGCCCTTGAACGGCGTATTGGTGCGAACGACGATCCAGGAAAACAACAATCCGATCACAACCGCGATCAGGGTGCCGCCGCCGCAACCGATCAACGTATTCGCCAACGCCTCCGCGACATTCGGGTTCGCAAGCACGGTGAGGAAGTTGATGACCGAGAGGTGACCGAGCGAGATGCCCTCGACCACCGGATTGGTGTCGGTGAGCGCGCCGAGCAGCAGCATCAGGATCGGATAGATAACCAGAAAGCCGAGGATCGCCAGCAGGAGCGTGACCCACAAGCCGGCCCACGCGCGTTGCCCCTCACTGGCGCTATGCATGACTTCGCTGCGCCGGCTCGTCTGTCCGTTCAACGCGTTTTCCCCTCGCCGCCGACCGTCTTTTTATGGAATTGCGGTCGCGATGCGCGGGAAGCCTAGTCGATCGCGCGGCGCGCGGAAAGGTATCCGAAAGTCGGCGCGCGGATATGGCGCGGAGGACCTTTTTTCAGATCCGCCATCCCTTCGCATACGCATCATGCAGCGGTGTGCCTGTGGCTTGTGCCGCGTCCGTAGTACACGCCGCAGCGGGCGCGACCGCCCCGCGGCGTGGAGAGCCCGACCTGATGTCACTGGATACGACCGCAAAGCCGCCCGCCCCCGCGCCAATCGACGGCCTGCCCCCGGAACTCCGGCGTTGGGCGGTCGCGGCGATCTTTACCGCGCTGGCGATGGCCTCGCTGGATACGGCGATCGCCAACGTGGCCCTTCCCGCCATCGCGGCCGACCTCCATGTCAGCCCGGCCGACGTGGTCTGGGTGGTCAACATCTATCAGATCGCCCTGGTTGCGACGCTGCTGCCGCTCGGCGCGCTCGGCGAAATCGTCGGCCATCGGCGGGTCTATCTCGGCGGCCTATTGCTGTTCACGCTGGCCTCGCTCGGTTGCGCCTTCGCGTGGTCGCTGCCCAGCCTGACGGCGGCACGCGCGCTGCAGGGGTTAGGCGCCAGCGGCATCATGAGCGTAAATGCGGCGCTGGTCCGCTTCGTCTACCCGACCCATATGCTCGGCCGCGGCTTCGGCCACAACGCGCTGGTGGTCGGAACGGCGTTCACGTTCGGGCCGACCATTGCCTCCGCAATCCTTGCGATCGGAACATGGCCGTGGCTGTTTGCCATCAACATCCCCTTCGGCGTGATCGCGATCTGGATCGGCCTGAAGACCTTGCCGAAAACACCGCGCGCGAAGCACGCGTTCGATTTTGCGAGCGCGGCGCTGACCGCAAGCTGCCTCGGGCTCTTCATTATCGGCATCGGCAGCGCGGCGCATCAGGCCCATCCCGCCCTGGTCGGACTGGAGCTTGGCGCTGCATTGCTGCTCGGATGGATGATGACCCGCAGAGATGCGAACCATCCGGCACCGATGTTGCCGATTGATCTGTTTCGACGACCTATGTTCGCGCTGTCGGCGGCCACTTCGGTCTGTACGTTCGCGGTACAGGGATTGGCCTTCGTCTCGCTGCCCTTCTACTTCGAGGACGTGCTGCACCGGTCCCAGGTTGAGACCGGCTTCTTCATGACGCCCTGGCCGCTGGTGGTGGCGATCATGGCGCCGATCGGAGGCCGGCTGTCGGACCGCTATCCCGTCGGCATCCTCGGCGGCATCGGGCTGGTGCTGCTCGGCATTGGCATGGCGCTGCTCGCAACGCTGCCACCGGATCCCGGCATTGCCAACATCGTCTGGCGCACCGTGATTTGCGGGATCGGATTCGGATTCTTCCAAACGCCCAATCTGCGGGCACTGATGTCGAGCGCGCCGCCACACCGCAGTGGAAGCGCGAGCGGCATTGTCGCCACCGCACGCCTGACCGGACAAACCCTGGGCGCTGCGCTCGCGGCCCTGTGCTTTGCCCTCGCCGGCCATGATGGCGCGACGCTTGCATTGGCACTCGGCGCCAGGTTTGCTGCGCTCGGCAGCGTGATGAGTTTCCTGCGTTTGGCCGTGGGTGCTCCGCATAGTACATGACCGTCATCGCCCGGCGATCGGGCCGACGCGATGGGTTTGGAGGACGAGTTGCGACTTCTCAGTATGCTGGCCGGCGCGTGCCTCTTGCTGTTTCCGGCCGCCCTTCAAGCCCAGACCGTCTGGGACATGCCAACGGAATACCCGCAACACGCGATGCCGGGCGTTGGCCTGACGGCCTTCACAAAATACGTCGCCGAATCCAGCGCAGGCAAACTCGAGATCAGGCCGAGCTTCGATGCCAAGGCCGGCATCAAATCGGCCGGCATGCTCGCCGCGATTGCGGAAGGCCGGGTGCAGGCCGGCGATGCGTTCGCCGGCGCGCTCGAGGCCGAAGACCCGATCTTTGCGCTACCCTCGCTGCCGTTTCTGGTGACGTCGACCGCCGATGCCAAGCGCCTTGCCGACATCGCGCGGCCGCATCTTGCGGCGGCGCTGCAGAAGAAAGGCCTGCGGCTGCTTATCTGACGCCCTGGCCGCCCTCAGGCATTTGGTCGAAGACGGCGCTGACGTCACCGCCCGACCTCGCGGAGCTTTCCATTCGCACCTATGACAGGATCTCAACCGAAGTATTCCTAAGCATCGGCGCCAAGGCCGCATCGATCAGTTTCGCGGACACGATGCCGAAACTGGTCGATGGCAGCATCAATGCGCGTCTGGCCGTGGATGCAGAATGGACATGACAGCCATGCGACGGGCACACGCAACACCGGCGGATCGGCTTTCTTCCCTACCGTAACCACGCATTTTCTTGATTTGAACGATTCCAGGTTGCAGGCCAGATTGCGCCGGGTCTCGACCGATGGGTCAGACGAACAGGGGATACGCGATGGCAAACCTCACAATTAACGGCAAAACAATCAATGTGGACGTCGAAGACGACACGCCACTGCTTTGGGCGATCAGGGAAAATGTTGGACTGACCGGCACCAAATACGGGTGCGGCATCGCACTATGCGGTGCCTGCACCGTGCATGTAGATGGAGTCGCGATGCGCTCCTGCGGCATGACGGTCAGCGAAGCAGCCGGAAAGCAGATCACCACGATAGAAGGGCTCGCCAGCAACGGCGCCCTGCACAAAGTGCAGCAGGCCTGGGTGGCGAACGACGTGCCGCAATGCGGCTATTGCCAGAGCGGCATGATCATGGCGGTTGCCGCCCTTCTCAAGGAGAAGCCGAAGCCGACCGACGAGGACATCAACGAGGCCATCACCAATATCTGCCGATGCGGGACCTTCCAACAGGTCCGCGAGGCGATCCACGCCGCCGCGAACGCTTGAGGGGGACACCATGAACAAGCACGTCATGCCCAAACTCACTCGCCGCGGCTTTGTGATCGGCACGGCTGCCGCCGGCGCCGGCCTCGCGATCGGCCTCGATATTCCCTTCGGCGGACCGACCGTGGTTCGCGCCGCCGACGGCTCGCCCGAAGTCAATGTCTGGGTGGTGATCCGCCCCGACGATACCACCGTGATTCGCATCGCCCGCTCGGAGATGGGACAGGGCTCCCTCACCGGCCTCGCTCAGCTCGTCGCCGAAGAACTCGAATGCGACTGGTCGAAGGTCGTCACCGAATATCCGACGCCGGGTCAAAGTGTCGCACGCAAGCGCGCCTGGGGCGACTTCTCGACCGGCGGCAGCCGCGGCATCCGCTCCAGCCAGGACTATGTCCGTAAGGGCGGCGCCACCGCGCGGATGATGCTGCTGCAGGCCGCCGCCAACGAGTGGAAGGTGCCGGCCTCGGACTGCACCGCGGCCAACAGCGTCATCACCCACACGCCGTCCGGCAAGACCACGACCTACGGCAAGGTGGTTGAAGCCGCCGCGAAGCTCGAGCCGCCGGCCGAGGTGAAGCTGAAGGATCCGAAGGACTGGAAGATCATTGGCAAGGGCGTGAAGCGGCTCGACACCGTCGACAAGACGACGGGTGCGATGATCTATGGTGCCGACGTCAAGCTGCCGGGCATGCTCAACGCCGCGATCAAGGATTGTCCCGTCTTCGGCGGCAAGCTGAAGAGCTACGACGAAGCCAAAGTCATGGGCATGAAGGGCGTCAAGAAGGTCGTGCGCGTCAGCGACAGCAGTGTCGCCGTCGTTGCCGATACCTGGTGGCACGCCAAGACCGCGCTCGATGCGCTACCTATCGTCTGGGACGAAGGCGAGAACGCCAAAGTCTCCAGCGAGTCGATCGCCAAATGGCTGGCCGAAGGCCTCGATAATTCCCAGCCGGCCTATATCGGCAACCAGAACGGCGACGCCAAGGCCGCGATTGCCGGCGCCGTCAAGAAGGTCGAGGCGGTCTACAACTATCCCTACCAGAACCATGCGACCATGGAGCCGATGAACGCCACGGCGCTCTATACGCCGGACAAATGCGAGGTCTGGTGCGGTACGCAGAACGGCGAAGCGGCATTTGCCGCCACGCTGGAAGCGTCGGGGTTGCCGGCCGAAAAGTGCGAGGTGCACAAGCTCATCCTCGGCGGTGGCTTTGGCCGGCGCGGCATGACCGATTACGTCCGGCAGGCAGTTCTGATCGCCAAGCAGATGCCGGGCACACCCGTCAAGCTGCTGTGGTCGCGCGAAGAGGACATGGCGCAAGGCAAGTTTCATCCGGTCACGCAATGCAAAATGACCGGGGCCTTCGATGCCGACAACAATCTCACTGCGCTGCACGTCAGATTGTCCGGTCAATCGATCCTGTACACGGTGCGTCCGGCGGCGCTGGTAAACGGCATGGATACGGCCGCGTTCCAGGGCCTGAGTCCTTCCGGCGACGCGGCGATCGGCTACTCCGTGCCGAATCTGCTGGTTGAGCATTCCATGCGCAATCCCCACGTCCCGCCCGGCTTCTGGCGCGGCGTGAACGTGAACCAGAACGCGATCTATATGGAATGCTTCATGGATGAGCTGGCGCAGTCGGTCGGCCAGGATCCGGTGGAATTCCGTCGCAAGCTGATGAGCAAGCATCCGAAGCACCTTGCCGTGCTCAACGCTGTGGCCGAGAAGATCGGCTGGGGCAAGCCCGCGCCGCAAGGCGTCTATCGCGGGATTGCGCAGGTGATGGGCTATGGCAGCTATGTCGCGGGCGCCGCCGAAATCTCCGTCACCGAAGGCAGCAAGATCAAGGTGCATCGCATCGTCGCCTCGACCGATCCGGGCTACGTCGTCAACCCGGCGCAGGTCGAGCGGCAGATCGCGGGCTCCTTTGTCTATGGCCTGTCCGCCCTGTTCTATGGCGGCTGCACGGTGAAGGACGGCAAGATCGAGCAAACCAACTTCGACACCTACAACTCGATGCGGATTGCGGAGATGCCGAAGGTGGAATGCGTGATGGTGCCGAGCGGCGGCTTCTGGGGCGGCGTCGGCGAGCCGACCATCGGTGTCGCTGCACCCGCGGTGCTCAACGCCTATTTCGCGGCCACCGGCAAACGCATCCGTTCGGTGCCGCTGCGGGACCAGAACATCACGTTCGCCTGACAATAACGGACGGCGGCCTCGCCCCCGGGGCCGCCGTTTTCCCATCGAGAGATTGCTGATGAACGCGTTGCGTGTCGCCATCGCGCTTGCCACGGTCGCGGCGTGGAGCCAGCCGTTGCTTGCGGCTTCCGATCCGCCGCCCGGCGCGGCGTCCTGCTCCGGCTGCCATTCCACGGGAGCAACCGCCTCGTCGATTTCGCGGCTGTATGGCCGCGACGCCGGCGATATCGCAACGGCGATGACCAAATTTCGCGACGGCTCGCTTCCCGCCACGGTCATGAACCGGATCGCCAAGGGTTTTACCGACGAGGAGTCGCGCGCGATTGCGGCGTGGCTCGCGGCACAGAAATAAGGGCTGCCGGCATGAAGATCACGCATCGCATCAGCCGCCGGGAGTTCTGCCGCGTCGGTGCGGGCGCCGCAGCGACGGCGGCGTTTCCGCCGCCGACGTTCGCGCAATCGACGGCACGCGTGGTCGTGATCGGCGGCGGCTTTGGCGGCGCGAGCTGTGCGCGGGCGCTGAAACAGATTGAGCCGGAATTACAGGTCACGCTGGTCGAGCCGAACCGGACCTTCACCGCCTGCCCGTTCAGCAACAATGTCATTGCCGGACTGCGTTCACTCGAGGCGCAGCAATTCGGCTATGACAAGATCGCCGCCAGCGGCTTGACCGTGGTGGCGCAGGCGGCAACGGCCGTCAATGCAGCGGCCCGGACCGTCGGGCTCGCCGACGGTACCTCGCTCACCTATGACCGGCTGGTGCTGTCTCCCGGCGTCGATCTGCGTTTCGACGCGCTGCAGGGTTATGACGAAGCCGCCACCGCGAAGATGCCGCATGCCTGGAAAGCCGGCGAACAAACGCTGTTGCTGCGCAAGCAGCTCGAGGCCATGGACGATGGCGGCCTGGTGGTGATCGCAGCTCCCGCCAATCCCTTCCGCTGTCCGCCGGGGCCTTATGAGCGCGCCTGTTTGATTGCGCATTATTTGAAGAGCAAAAAGCCGCGCTCGAAACTGCTCATCCTCGACGCCAAGGACACCTTTTCCAAACAGCGTCTGTTCCAGAATGCCTGGAAGGAGCTCTATCCGGGAATGATAGAATGGGTATCGCTGTCGCAGGGCGGCAAGGTGAACGCGGTGGATCCAGCGACCAATACCCTGATCACCGATTTCGGCAACCACACCGCCCAGGTGGCCAACGTCATTCCGCCGCAGCGGGCCGGCCGCATCGCCACAATCGCCGGCGCGACCGATAACACCGGCTGGTGCGCGATCGATCCCGTTACCTTCGAGTCCAAATCGGCGCCGAACATCCATGTCATTGGCGATGCCTGCCTCGCCGGCGGCATGCCTAAATCCGCATTCTCGGCCAATGCGCAGGCCAAGGCCTGCGCTCGCGCGATTGCCACGCTGCTATCAGGCGGATCGCCCGCCACGCCAAAGCTGATCAATACCTGCTACAGCCTGGCGGCCCCGGACTATGGCATCTCGATCGCCGGCGTCTACCAGCCGAAGAACGGGCTGCTGGCCGACGTCGAGGGCGCCGGCGGCGTCAGCCCGGCGGATGCGCCACGCGAGTTCCGCGCGCGCGAGGCCGACTATGCGCAATCCTGGTTTTCGACCGTAACGGCGGAAGTCTTTGGCTAGACGCACGCATCGCATGACGGCTCCGATCCTCGCTGGAGCGCTCCTTGCCCTGCCCGGCGGTACTGCCGCGCAGGAACTTCGCAGCTACGCTGTCGTCGGCGATGCCATTCCGCTTTCACTTACGGGCGCGGCCGGCGATGCAGCGCGCGGACGGGCCCTCGTCATCGAACGTTCCAGCACTTGCATCCTCTGCCACAGCGGCCCATTTCCCGAACGGAAATTCCAGGGCGACCTGGCGCCTGATCTTTCCGGTTCCGGCAGCCGCGCGTCCGAGGGTCAGCTTCGGCTCCGGCTGGTGGACGCGTCCCGTCTCAATGCCGCGACCATCATGCCGTCCTATTACCGCGTGGACGGCCTCGATCGCGTCGGGACGCTGTGGCGCGGCAAGCCGATCCTGTCGGCCGAACAGATCGAGGATATCGTGGCGTATCTCGTAAGCTTGCGCGAATAGGAAGCAATGATGCAGCAACTGCCAAATTCATCACGCCGCCAGTTCCTCGGCCTCGCCGGTGGCGCGGCCGTGCTCGGCGCGCTCCCCGTCGTGATTGTCCGTCCCGCCGAGGCGACGCCCGCGATGCTGGCGTCGGCGATCCAGAACGTCACCGGCGGCGCGGCGGTGCAGTCCGGCAAGGTCAAGCTCGACATCCCGCCGCTGGTCGAGAACGGCAACACCGTACCGATGACGGTCACCGTCGCGCACCCGATGGCCCCGGAGGATCATGTCCGGAGCATCCATGTCTTCAACGAAAAGAATCCGCAGCCGAACATCGCCAATTTCCATCTCAGTCCGCATAACGGCCGCGCGCAGGTTTCGACCCGCATCCGTCTCGCCGACAGCCAGAAGATCGTGGCGATCGCAAAGCTCTCGGACGGGTCGTTCTGGTCGGCCAGCGTTGACGTCGTGGTGACGCTGGCGGCCTGCACCGAGGAGGTGATCTGATGACCTCGGCACTGATCAACGTTCCAGCGAAAGCCAAACGCGGCGACATTATCGAGATCAAGACGCTGATGTCGCACATCATGGAAACCGGCTATCGCCATAAAGCTTCAGGCGAAGTCGTGCCGCGCAACATCATCACGGGCTTTACGTGCCGCTTCAACGGCAACGAGATTTTCCGCACCGACCTGTTTCCGGCAATCGCCGCCAACCCCTTCATTACCTTCTTCACCACCGCGACGGAGAGCGGCAAGTTCGAGTTCGAATGGACCGGCGACCAGGGGTTTTCCGAAACCGCTTCTGCCTCGATATCCGTCGAATGAGGCGTGTCGGCCCCATAGCCGCCGCCCTATTGATGGCGGGCGCCGTTGCCGCCGCCGAAATCCCGCAAGCCGACCGCCGCTCCGGCTACGGCTTCATGAAGCCGGACACCAAAGCGATGCAGGACGAGGATACCGCCAATCCCGGCATGCTCTGGGTGCTCGACGGCGAGGCGCTTTGGAAGCGCAAGCCAGGCACCGCCAACAAGGCCTGCGCCGACTGCCACGACGATGCCCGCACCAGCATGAAGGGCGTGGCCGCCCGCTATCCAGCCCTCGACAAGGCAACCGGTCGCCCTGTCGATCTGGAGCAGCGCATCAATTCGTGCCGCACCAGCCAGCAGCAGGCGACGCCGTTGCCTTTCGAGAGCCGCGAGCTGCTGGCGCTCACGGCCTTCATCGCACGGCAGTCGCAAGGCGTGCGAATCGAAACCGGCACCGACCCACAGCTCGCGCCGTTCATAGCCAAAGGACGCGAGCTCTACATGCAGCGGCAGGGCCAGCTCAATCTCGGCTGCGCCAATTGCCATGACGATAACTGGGACAAGCGGCTCGCGGGTTCCGCAATCACGCAAGGACACCCGACCGGCTACCCGCTCTACCGGCTGGAATGGCAGTCGCTGGGATCGCTGCAGCGGCGCCTGCGCGCCTGCATCACCGGCATCCGGGCGCAGGCCTATGATTACGGCGCACCGGAACTGGTCGAGTTGGAATTGTACTTGATGTCGCGCGCGCGGGGCATGCCGATGGAAACGCCGGCGGTGCGACCGTAACTTTGCTAGCGGTCAGCGCTTAGCGCTCCGCGAACGCCTTCTCGACCACGAACTGCGCGGCCTCGCCGTGATTGCCTTCGACGAAGCCCCTGCCCGTCAACAGCGCACGCGTATCCGTCACCAGCGCCGGGCTGCCGCAGATCATGACGCGGTCATGCGCGGGATCGAGCGAGGCGAGGCCTATGTCAGCGAACAGCTTGGCCGAGTTGATGAGATCGGTGATACGGCCGCGGTTGCGGAAGGGGTCGCGCGTCACGGTCGGGTAATAGACCAGCTGGTTGCGGACGTATTCGCCGATCAGTTCGTCGTTCGGCAGCTTTTCGGTGATCATCTCGCCATAGGCGAGTTCGGCGACGCGGCGGCAGCCGTGCAGCAGCACCACCTTCTCGAAGCGCTCATAGGTCTCGGGATCCTTGATCACGGAAAGGAACGGGGCCAAGCCCGTGCCGGTGCCGATCAAATAGAGGTTGCGGCCGTCTTCGAGGTTGTCGATGACCAGCGTGCCGGTGGCCTTGCGGCTGACGATGATCTCGTCGCCCTGCTTTAAGTGCTGGAGGCGTGAGGTCAGCGGGCCGTCCGGCACCTTGATGGAGAAGAATTCGAGCCGGTCCTCGTAATTGGCGCTGGCGACCGAGTAGGCGCGGAGCAGTGGCTTCTCGCCGACCTTCAGCCCGATCATGGTGAACTCGCCGTTTCTGAAACGAAACGAGGGATCGCGCGTGGTGGTGAAGCTGAATAGCGTGTCGGTCCAGTGATGGACGCTTAGCACGCTTTCCTGGTTGAAATTGCTCATCTTGCCGATCCCGTCGCTGGAGGCCGATTGCGATGCTCAAATCATTTGTATACGATCATTCGTATACGAATGAATAATCCAGCTTGATCCGATCGTCAAGCCGGGCAGAATGTCCGGCGAAGGCATTGAACCAAAAGGAAAAACCATGGCCCACGATGCACCCCAGGCGACCGGCCCGGGCAAGCTGGTGATCCGCAATATCGGGCTGCTGCTGTCGGGGGCCCTGGAGAAGCCGATCCTGGACGGCGACACGATCGTAGCCGAGAACGGCAAGATCACCGCGATCGGCCGCTTCAAGGACGTCAACACCGAGGGCGCCACCACCGTGGTCGATGCCAACGGCACCACCGTCGCGCCCGGCCTGATCGACAGCCACGTTCATCCCGTCGCCGGCGACTGGACGCCGCGGCAGAATCAGACCAACTGGATCGACAGCTATCTCCATGGCGGCGTCACCACCATGATCTCGGCGGGCGAGGTGCACATGCCCGGCCGTCCCCGCGATGTCGTGGGCCTGAAGGCGATGGCGATTTTTGCGCAGCGCGCATTCTGGACGCTGCGCCCAGGCGGCGTGAAGGTTCATGCCGGCGCGCCGGTCATCGAATGCGAGATGGTGGAAGACGACTTCAAGGAGTTGGCCGCGGCCGGCGTCAAGCTGCTCGGCGAGGTGGGCCTGGGCGGCGTCAAGGACGGCCCGACCGCGCGCAAAATGGTCGGCTGGGCGCGCAAATACGGTATCCAGAGCACGATCCACACCGGCGGGCCGTCAATTCCCGGCTCCGGCCTGATCGACAAGGACGTGGTGCTAGAGGCCGACACCGACGTAGTCGGCCATATCAATGGTGGCCACACGGCCCTGCCCGACGACCAGATCCGCTGCATCTGCGAGGGCTGCAAGCGCGGGCTGGAGCTGGTTCACAACGGCAACGAGCGCTCAGCGCTGTTCACGCTGCGCATCGCGCGCGAGATGGGTGACCTGCATCGCGTCATTCTCGGCACGGACGCACCGGCCGGCTCCGGCGTGCAGCCGCTCGGCATCTTGCGGATGGTGTCGATGCTGTCCTCGCTTGGCGACCTGCCCGCCGAACTCGCCTTCTGCCTTGCGACCGGCAACACCGCGCGCATGCGGGAGCTGGATTGCGGCATCATCGAAGTCGGACGTTCCGCAGATTTCGTCCTGATGGACAAGGCGCAGCATTCGCCCGGCAAGAATATTCTCGAGAGCGTTCAGCTCGGCGACCTCCCCGGCATCGGCATGACCATCATCGACGGCATCGTCCGCACCCAGCGCAGCCGCAATACGCCGCCGGCCGGAAAGGTGCCGGAGATTATCATCGGGCATTGATGTGCACAGGGCGTATCTGAAAAAGTTACGTTAAGCCTCGAAAGTGATGAACGAATTGCCGGCCAGCCCCGACAAAACCGGGCTGCCTTAATGGCAGTCTATTGGCTCTGGTCATCGAGGGATACGTGAAGAATTCGCTGCAAGTCGCCGGCGGGGTCGTCGGTGCGGTCGCAGGCTTTATCGCCACACTGCTGATCCTGGAGCTGGTCGGCTTCGGAAACCGCGCCGACCCCATCACGTCGGGTATTCTGGCGCTGCTGGTGCTCGCGCCGCTTGGCGCGATCGCGGGTCTCGTCCTCGGCACGGCGCTGGCGACGCGGCTGCGCGGCGGAGAAAATACCGGCACACTTCTCCGTAACAGCCTGAAGGCACTTGCCGTTGTCGTCGCGCTCTGCATCGCAGCCGGCACGTCCTACTATGTTTACGCCGTCACGACGGCGACGCCCTGGCTTAATCCGAATGCAGCCAATCCGCTTCTCGTCTTCGAGGTGCGCCTGCCCGCCGGAGCCGCATTGCCGAACTCCGCCCGTGAGATGGCGATCGAACTGCAGACCGACATTAACCGCATGCCGGGTGAGCCCCGCTTCAACCAGTTCCGTAGCGACGGCGACAGGCCGGTGATCGCGGGCGACGTCGAACTGGCGTTCCGCACCGCGCACCGGCAATTGGAGATCAAGGTCAAAGACCAGCCCGACCGGCTTTACCTCATCGGCCTGTCGGCCAAGGCGCCGCACGCTTCGGAGCTTGGACCATGGCGAGCCAACGGCGACGGCAGCGAAATCCGCTATCGCGCCAAATGGCCGGGACGGGATTGAGCTACGCACGCTAGCGTTGAATGAAACCCGCTCGTTCGATGCGGGTAAGCGTGCCACAGTATCCGATCGATACATACCGGTGGTTGGTCGAAATCAGTCCGACCGCTATCAGTGACGGTTCCACGCATTCGTGGCCGTCGCGCGCTCGCTTGCGACATACCCTCAATATGCTACCCTATTGGCCGCTGGAAAGATTGTTTGCCTCACGCTGTCATTTACAGCTCTTGGAACAATCCGAGCCATGGCCCAGATTCGTGACATCAAGTCAGGTCGATTTGGCGCGCCACCGCGCGAACCAATGCCGCGCCGCCTTGCGGCCATCGTGGCAGGCGATATCTCCGGCTACAGCCGCCTGATGCAGATCGACGAAGAAGGCACGCACAACCGTGTCAAGCGCATCGAGCGCGATCTCATCGAACCCAGCATCCTGGAACATCACGGCAGACTCGTTAAAACCACCGGCGACGGGTTCATCGCGATTTTCGATAGTCCTGTCGAAGCCGTCCGCTGCAGCATCGTGATTCAACAAAATCTGGTGGGACGCAACGCGGCACTGCCGAAGCATCATTGGATCGAGTATCGAATTGGCGTCAATCTTGGCGATGTCATCATCGAAACCGACGACGTTTACGGCGACGGCGTCAATATCGCCACGCGGCTTGAAGGCATAGCCCAGCCCGGCGAAGTCTATATCTCCGGCGGCATCTACGAGCAGATAAAGCACAAGCTGGTTTGCGGATACGAGTCGCTCGGTGATCGCCATGTCAAGAACATCACCGACCCGGTGCGGGTCTATCGCGTGCTTCCCGACCCAGCCGCACTGCACGAGAATCGGAGGCGACGCGAAAGGATCCTGGCCCTTCTGCTCGTTCTTGCATTACTGATCATTGCGGGCGGCACTCTCTGGTACATGCTGGGGCAGCCTCGCAAGGCGACAGAACAGGCGTCGGCTCCTGTTTCATCTCCGGCGGAAGCGCCGAAGGCGCCTGCGCCTGCCGCAAAACAACGAGCGACGCCGCAACCCTCGCCTTCCGTTGCGCCAGCTCAACAACAGGCGGCGCCGCCAGCGCCGTCGGCATCTCCCGCCGCTCCCCAGACCCCACCGACGACGCAGGCAGCCGCCTCGGTTCGAGAGCCCGAGATGGTTTCACTTAGGGGTGGCAGCTTCACGATGGGCAGCAACGAAGATCCTTCGGAAAAGCCGGTCCGTCAGGTGACGGTCAAGCCGTTTGCGATGGGGAAATTTCCCGTCTCCGTGCGGGAGTGGAACGCATGCGCCGCTGCAAAGGCATGCGGATTCACGGCGAGCGGAAAGGACGATGCGCCGGTTGCAAACGTGAGTTGGAGCGACGCCAAGCAATATGTCGCGTGGCTTGCGGAAACCACCCGCAAGCCGTATCGGCTGCCGAGCGAAGCCGAATGGGAATATGCAGCGCGCGGCGGCACGCAGACCAAGTTTTGGTGGGGCGATCAGCTTCAGCCCGGCATGGTCAATTGCAAGAACTGCAGCGACATTCCAGCCGTCGATCAGCCGGTCAAGGTCGGCAGCCTGAAGCCAAATCCGTTTGGGCTATTCGATATGGGCGGCGGCGTCGATCAATGGGTCGAAGACTGCTGGCACAGAAATTATCAAGGCGCTCCGGCGGACGGATCAGCGTGGGTCGAGAATGCATGTCCCTCGCACGTGATCCGTTCCGGCTCATGGAGGAAAGACTCAGACTATGCTCGGACGTCAAGCCGCGGCAGCTATGACACCAACGTGCGATATCCCACCCACGGGTTCCGTGTCGCACTATCCCCCTAAGGAGCGTGAGAGGCAGTCATGAAGGTGATGCAGTGGATCGCTCTGTCAGCAGCGCTCACTGGCCTGCCGTTCGCTGCGTGCGCTCAGGGAAAGCCCGCAGCGAAGGATGCCCTTCTCTATTTCGTTTGGCCGCAGAACGGCGCGTCCATCAAAGGTGGATTTTGGTGCCGCTTTGGTCTGCGCAACATGGGCGTGACCCACGCCGGCGATAATTATCCAAACAGCGGCCATCATCATCTTCTGGTCAATGTGAACGAGCCGCTCAATCCGAACGAGCCGATCCCGCAAGACAAGTCACATCTTCATTTTGGGGCGGGTCAGACCGAAGCCCGGATCGAACTTCCACCCGGCAAGTACACGCTTCAGCTAGTGCTCGGCGATGCCGAACACTACCCGCACGTTCCTCCGGTGGTCTCGCAGAAAATTACCATCACGGTCAAATAGGGCAGAACTCTCCGCCGACTTGCATCGCGCATCGCTGCGCTTCGAATTACCTGTTTTGCGTGATCGGCTGATTGGTGGTCCAGTCGAAGGTACCTTGGTCGCGCTCGTCGACGGCGCGCTTCCAGCCCATCTCCTCCGACCGCCGCTTGAAGTTCAGCCCCTCGGGGGAATGCCGGGTAATGCCGTCGAACATGGTCGCGATCATTTGCGTCCCCATCAGCCCCATGTTGTAGAGCGCCTGGTTGACCATCAGCTTCTGCATCATGAGCTGGTTCTGCGGCACCGTCGCCATCCGGTGCGCGAGCGCGTCGACCTCGTCGTCGAGCCTGTCGGCCGGAACGGCTTTCAGCACGAGGCCGAGCGCCGCCGCTTCGACCCCGGTGATCTTGTCGCCGGTGAACAGCATCCGCTTGGCCTTTTCGGCGCCGAGCCGATAGACCCACATGGCGGTGGTCGGACAGCCCCAGACCCGAACCGGCGGATAGCCGATGCGCGCATCCTCCGCCATCACGATCAAGTCGGAGCAGAGTGCGATATCGGAGCCGCCGGCCACCGCAAAACCGTGCACCTTGCAGATCACCGGCCGCTTGGAACGGAACAGGCTCATGAACTTGTTGGTATTGTCGGACATGGCAGCGTAATCCTTCATCGGATCCCACGGCATTTCCTGCGTATAGCGATTGGCCTTGTCGCCGGAGGCGTAGGCCGTCAGGTCATATCCGGCGCAGAACGCTCGGCCCGCCCCCGCAAGCACGATCACATGCGCGCCCGGATCGTTGTCGGCGCGCGCGACCGCGTCCGCCAGCGCGTCCGGCAACTCGTCGTCGATCGCATTCATGACTTCCGGCCGGTTCAGCGTGATGCGGGCGATGCGACCGTCGCGCTCGTAGAGGACTTTGGCCATGTGCGGCTCCCCAGGAAAAAGATCAGATCTTGGCAAAGTCGCCGTGGCGGCCCTTGCCGGCTGCAAAGCGCGCGGCGCCGCTGGCGCCTTCCTTGAAGATGGCTTCGACGCCGTTGGTCCATTCCTGACGCAAGGCTTCGCGAACTGACAAACCATACGTCTCGACCACGGAGCGCCGATCAGCCCGCACCGCCGCTTGCGGAAACCGCGCGATCTCGCGCGCCATCGCTTCCGCCGCGGCGCGGGCGCCACCGCTCTCGACCACCTGCTCGCACATGCCGATGCGCAGCGCTTCGTCCGCCGGCACCTTGCGTCCTGTCAAAATGATTTCCATCGCGCGGCCTTGGCCGACCAGGCGTGCCAGACGCACGCTGCCGCCGTCCAGCAGCGGGATTCCCCAGCGGCGGCAATAGACGCCGAAATAGGCGCTCTCGGCCATCACGCGGATATCGCACCACAGCGCGAGCTCCATGCCGCCGGCCACGGCCGGCCCCTCCACCGCGGCGATCACGGGCTTCGACAATTCCAGCCGCGTCGGTCCTAGCGGACCGCGCGGCGCAGGGTTAGCGCCGGTCGGGAACGCCAGGCCATCGGCGACATGGCGCTGAAAGGCCTCGCGATCGGACAGCGTGCTGGCAAATTTGAGATCCCAGCCGGCGCAGAATGCACCACCCTCGCCCCACAACACGGCGACGCTGGCGGAGCCGTCGGCGTCAAATTCTCTGAAGGCCTGCGCCAGCGCGTCCGCGCTGGCGGGATCCATCGCGTTACGCGCTTCCGCAAACCGGCTGTGGATGACGGTCCACACCGCGCCCTGCTTTTCGATCCGGACCATTTCGCTTACTCCCTTACTGTTTTGATTTGCGTGCGGCCTTCGCGTTCTTCGGCGCCGCAGACGCAAGGCATTGCGCCAGCATCATGCGAAGCAACGTTTGCGCGCCGGTTTGCAGAAAATCCAGCCGGCCCGCGATCTGCAGCACGAGCGCCCCGATCATCTGGCTGGTCAGCAGCGCCACCCACGGCCGAACCTCTGAAGGCTTGAGGCCGCGCACTTCGGTCAGCGGCACCGCGATGCGTTCCAGCACCTTCCAAAGCGCCTGGTTGAGTTCCTCATCCGACGGCTTGCCGACGCCGAGCCGCTTGAGGCCGCGGAACGCATAGAGGCCCAGATTTATCTCGAAGCGATGATCGAGGTAGTAGTTCAGGAAGGCGCCGCAGGCCGCCTCGACCTGCGCTTCCGGCGTCCGCGCTTTAGCCACGGCCTGGGCGACGCAGGCATCGAGCGCCGCCAGCGACTGATTCAGCAGTTCGGCATAGATCGCCTCCTTGCTGTCGAACAGCGGATAGATCGCGCCCGTCGTGCAGCCGGCGCGAACCGCGATGCCGCGCATGGTGGCGCCTTCGAGCCCCTGCTCGGCGAATTCGTCGCGCGCGGCGCGCAGCAGAAGCTCGCGCTTCGCCCCCCTCACGACGTCCGACCAGTCCTTTGCGGCGGTTGCGGGTTTGCTCATGATAACAGTGTTATCAAATCAGTTGCTGTGACGTCAATAGTAACAATGATTTTACAAGGCGCGCCAATATGGCGGCGCACATCAAGTCAACGCTCGATCGATTGCGCGGGGGAAGGAGCGCGGACGACGCAGGGCGTCGTCCTGCAAAATGGTCGCGAGCGGAATGGCGATGATCGAAGCCGCGCTGACGCGGCGCGGATCGGTCGCACCATCGTTATTTTCGCCTGCCGTATTGGGGTGTATGGTCGATTGCGCAAACCCGGCCGGCGGCACTCGCGAGAGGAACTTAACGCGCCGGGTATTTCTTGCTGCTGCATGCCGCTGAGCCGTGTTGCCATTCATCGAGGCAAACAGGGAGGCAGTACGATGAACATTCGGCCCGACCCCACGTTTCACGCTTCGCCAAAGCTTGCCATGGAAGCTCCGCCGGAGAGCTTCGCCTACACCGTGCTGCTCAGCCCGGACTCTTCAAAGCCGGACGCACTCGCAGTCATCGATGTCAATCCGAATTCCCAGAGCTACAGTCAGGTCGTTCACACCGTGACGATGCCGAACAAGGGCGACGAGTTTCACCATTTCGGCTGGAACGCCTGCTCGTCGTCACTATCGCCGCTCACCGGACACGCCTTCCTCGAGCGCCGCTATCTCATCATCCCGGGCATGCGGTCTTCCCGCATCTACATCGTCGATACGAAGCCGGATCCCACCAAGGCGGCGATCCACAAGATCATCGAGCCGGAGGAAATCTTCAAAAAGACCGGATACTCGCGGCCCCACACCGTTCATTGCGGGCCGGAAGGCATTTACGTCTCTACGCTGGGCGGCGGTGGCAAGAACGGTACCGACGGACCGCCCGGCGTTTTCATGATGGATTGCGAGACATTCGAGGTGCTCGGACGGTGGGAGATCGATCGCGGCCCCCAGACAATGCACTATGATTTCTGGTGGAACCTGCCACGCGACTACATGGTGACGAGCGAGTGGGGGTTGCCGCCGCAGTTCGAGAACGGAATCGTGCCGGAGGATCTGCTCTCGAACAAGTACGGTCACCATATTCACTTCTGGGATCTACGGGCCCGGCGAAACGTGCAGACGATCGATCTCGGGGCCAATCATCAGATGGGGCTGGAAGTGCGTCCCGCGCATGATCCGGTTCGCGAGTACGGCTTTCTGGGCACCGTGGTCGACACCACAAATCTCGAAGGCTCGATCTGGACCTGGTGGCGCGAGGGCGGCAAGTTTCACGCCGAGAAGACGGCGACGATCCCGCCCGAGGCAGCGCCGAAGGAGCAATTGCCGCCGCTGCTGCAGGGCTTTGGCGCAGTGCCGCCGCTGGTGACGGACATCGACCTGTCGATGGATGACAAATTCCTCTACGTCGCCTGCTGGGGCACCGGCGAGATGCGTCAATACGATGTCAGAGACCCGCGAAAGCCAAAGCTTGCCGGCTCGGTACACATCGGCGGCATCACGCGCCGCACGCCGCATCCGAACGGCAAGGCCTTTGGAGGCGGTCCGCAGATGGTCGAGATCAGCCGCGACGGCAAGCGGGTGTACTGGACCAACTCGCTGTACTCGACGTGGGACAACCAGTTCTATCCCGATGGTGTCCCGGGCGCCATGGTGATGGCCAATGCGAAGCCGGACGGTGGCCTCGACCTGGCTAGGGATTACTGGGTCAATTTCCCCGACGGATACCGGTCACACCAGGTTCGGCTCGACGGTGGTGACTGTTCGACGGATTCATTCTGCTATCCGTCGGTTTGAATTTGAGTGCAGCCGACTGGACACCTGCCTGGCTCTGGCTGGCTGTCATCGCGAGCGGCCTCTACCATGGCGTCAACCCGGGCATGGGGTGGCCGCTCGCCGTTTCGGCCGGGTTGATGGAGAAGAGTCCGCGGGCGCTAGTGGCCGCGCTTTGGCCACTCACGGCCGGCCACCTGCTCGCGATGCTGCTGGTGATCCTGCCCTTCGCGCTGCTCGTTGCCGTCGTCGAATGGCAGCGCACGATACAGATCGGCGCCAGCCTCCTCGTCATCGCCTTCGGTCTTTACCGGCTTGCCAACCGGCGCCATCCGAGAGTCCTGGCGCGGATATCGCCGGCGCAATTGGGGCTTTGGTCGTTCGCCGTGGCACTCGCCCACGGCGCGGCGCTGATGCTGGTGCCGATCTATCTCGGGCTCTGCCGGGAAACAGAACTCGACAGCGGCCACCAGGCCGCCGGTACTCTCATCAACGCCAATCTCGGCATGGCCGTTCTGGTTGCCATTGTCCACGCCGCCGCGATGGTTGCCGCCGGCGGATGCTGCGCGTGGCTCGCCTACCGCTATCTCGGTCTCAAATTCATATCGCAAAGCTGGTTCAACCTGGATACGACCTGGGCCGTCAGCCTTATTTTGGTCGGCGCTATCGCACTGGCGCTCAATGTCGCCTAGCGCGGCAGCCGCGACCGGCCATTCAACGCAGCTTGTCGAGTAACGCGATCAGTGTCTCGCGCTCCTTCGCATCGAGTGGCGCCAGCGTCTCCCGCGAGATCGCAAGCGCGTTCGGCGCGGCTTTTTCGGCGAGTTGCTGGCCGGCGCGGGTGAGACTCACCAGCAGGCGGCGGCCGTCCTCAGGGTCCGGGCTGGTCTCTGTCAGGCCGCGCGCGGTGAGGCGGTCGATCACGCCCTTGATGGTCGCAACATCCATCGCCGTCAGCCGTCCGAGCAGGTTCTGCGAGCACGGTCCGGTCTCGGTCAGTTTTGCCAGCGCCGCCCATTGCGCCGACGTCAAGTTGATGCCGATCTCGCGGGCGAAGATGGTGGCGTGGCGCTGCCAGACCTGGCGCAGGATGAAGCCGATCTGCTCGTCGAGAATGTAAGACGGCCGCGCAGGCTTGACCGCTCGTTTCGGCGAAACACTCCTCCCCATTTTGCCGCCCCTTCCCTTGCTACCAGCTACAGCGACAGATGCGCGTCCCGGATGTCCGGCCGCGCATCGAGTTCCGCCATCGTGCCGCCGAAGCAGATCTTGCCGCGCTCGATGATGTAGGCGCGGTCCGAAATCAGCCGTGCGAAATGCAGGTTCTGCTCCGACACCACGATGCTGACGCCCTCTCGCTTCATCGCGAGGATGGCTTCGACCATCTGCTCGACGATCTTCGGCGACAATCCCTCCGACGGCTCGTCGAGCAGCACCAGCGACGGATTGCCCATCAGCGTCCGCGCGATGGTCAACATCTGCTGTTCGCCGCCGCTCATGCGCCCGCCAGGGCGGTTGCGCATTTCGCCGAGATTTGGAAACAGCGTGAACAGTTTCTCGCGCGTCCACTGCGGCGCGTTCGGCCGTTTCGGCTGGCGGCCGACTTCGAGGTTTTCCTCGACCGTCAGGTCGGTGAAAATGCGCCGCTCCTCCGGCACATAACCGAGCCCGCCGCGCACGATCGCATGCGTCGGCTCGCGCGAGACGTCCTTGCCTTCGAAGACAATCCGCCCCGAACGATTCTCGACCAGGCCGACGATGGAACGGAACGTGGTCGACTTGCCGGCGCCGTTGCGCCCGAGCAGCGCCACCACCTCGCCCTCGCCGACTTCGAGCGCGATATCGAACAGGATATGCGCCGGGCCATAAAAACTGTTGAGATCGGCGACCTGCAGCTTCATGCGCCGGCTCCCTCGCGGTGACGTGCGTCGTAGACCAGGCCTTCGCCGAGATAGATGGCGCGCACCTGCGGGTTGCCGCGGACCTCTTCCGGCGAGCCTTCGGCGATCAGGCTACCGCGGTTCAGCACCAGGATGCGGTCGGCATGTTCGAACACCACGTCCATGTCGTGCTCGGTGAAGAGCACGCCGATCGATTTTTCGCGGGCGATGCGTGCGGTCAGCCGCATCAACTCGATCCGCTCGCGCGGCGCCATGCCGGCGGTCGGTTCGTCCATCAGCAATAATTTCGGCTGGTTGGCGAGCGCGATGGCAAGCTCCAGCCGCTTCAGATCGCCATAGGCCAGCTCGCCGCACGGACGCCCGGCATAGGCGCCCATGCCGACGAGATCGAGCAGCCGGCCGGCCTCCTCGCGCGCGTAACTCGCGGTCGAGCCCCAGAGATTGAACAATTGCCGTCCATACGACACCAGCGCGACCTGCACGTTCTCGCGCACGGTCATGGTCGGGAACGTCGCGGTGATCTGGAACGTACGCCCGACTCCGAGCCGCCAGATCGCGCGCGGCTTCCGGCCGACCGTCCCCTCGCCGAGCAGCGTGATCCGGCCGCTGTCCGGTGTGTTCTGTCCGTTGAGCATGTCGAAACACGTGCTCTTGCCGGCGCCGTTGGGGCCGATCAGCGCGAGGATTTCGCCCGCGCGCAGTTCGAACGAAACGCTGCGCACGGCATGGACGCCGCCATAGGACTTGCTGAGATTTTGAACCGACAGCAGTGTGGGGACCATGCTCATTCGGCAACCTCTACCCGGGAGGTGGCGAGCGCAGATTTCTTGTCGTCGGAGGATCGCCGGCGATTCCAGATCGCCTCCAGCGTGCCGACGATTCCCTTGGGGAACGCCACCACCATCAGCACGATGAAGCCACCCAGCACCAGCTTGGAGAGATCGGTCTGGCTGACCAGCCAGATGTTCGCCGCCTTGAACACGATGGCGCCGATGACCGCGCCGGAAACCGTCTCGACGCCGCCGAGCAGCACCATGACCAGCGCGTCCACCGACAGCGAGATGCCGAGGCTGTCCGGAAAGACGCTTCCCTTCAGATAGGCGAACAGCGCGCCGCCGATCCCTGCAACCGTCCCTGATATGACGAAGGCCGTCCATTGTACGCGTTTGCCGTTGATGCCGATCGCCTCGCTACGCAGCGGCGAGTCCCGTGTCGCGCGCAGCGCGAAACCGAACGGCGAGAAGACGATCACCCGCAACACCGTCACCGCGAGCGCGGCGATCGCAAGCGACAGCCAGTAAAAACTGGCCGGGCCCGCGGCCCACTTGTCTGGCCAGACGCCCAAAATGCCGTTGTCACCGCCGGTTACCGTGACCCACTGGAACGCGATCGACCAGACGATCTGCGCAAAGGCCAATGTCAGCATCGCGAAATAGACGCCGGATAGTTGCACGGCGAAGAAGCCGAACACGGCTGCACCGAGCAAGCCCAGCAAGGGGCCCAGCAGCAGCGACACGATCATCGGCAGTCCCGCCGCCTTGGCGAGGAACGCAACGCCATAGGCGCCAAGGCCGAAATAGGCCGCATGTCCAAACGAGGCGAGCCCTCCGACCGACATCAGGAAATGCAGGCTTGCGGCAAAGATCACGAAGATCGCAATCTCCGAGCCGACGGTCAGCGCGTAATTTCCTGCGAACAGCGGCAGCATGGCCGCAAGGACCAGCGCGCCGATCGACATCAGCCGCTCGCCCGAGGTCAGCGGTCGCCACGGATTGACGGTCAGCCCCGGCGTGCGGCGTGCGGCGGCCTCCGGCTTGCCGAACAGGCCCCATGGCCGCACGATCAGCACGACCGCCATCACCAGGAATACCAGGATGATGGAGATTTTCGGGAATATGAGAATGCCGAAGGCGTTCAGTTCGGACACCAGCACGGCGGCGACGAAGGCGCCGATGATGCTGCCGAGCCCGCCGATCACCACCACCACGAACACGTCGACGATGATGCGCAGGTCCAGCGCGTGATGCACGGCATCGCGCGGAATCTGCAGCGCGCCGCCGAGCGCTGCGAGAAAGACGCCGAGTGCAAACACGCTGGTGAACAGCCATTTCTGATTGACGCCGAGCGCCGCCACCATGTCGCGGTCCTGCGTTGCCGCGCGCACCAGCACGCCCCAGCGCGTGCGCTGGAACAACAGCCAGAGCACGCCGAGCACGACCGGACTGAGCCCGATCAGGAACAGATCGTAGCTCGGGATATTCTGTCCGAAGAAATCGACCGCGCCCTTGAAGCCGGGCGCGCGGCGGCCGAGCAGATCGTCGGGTCCCCAGATCAGCACCACGATATCCTGGACCATCAAGGTCAGGCCGAAGGTCGCGAGCAACTGGAACAGTTCCGGCGCATGATAGATTCGCCGTAGCAGCACCATCTCGACCAGCACGCCGACCGCGGCGACGACCAGTGCCGCGACGACGATGCCGCCCCAAAAACCGAGCGCGCCGGAGAAACGCTCGGTCAGCGTGAACGCGACATAGGCGCCGAGCATGTAGAACGCGCCATGGGCGAAATTCACGATCCGCGTCACGCCGAAGATGATCGACAACCCCGACGCAACCAGAAACAGCGACGCCGCGCTGGCGAGACCGGTCAGGAACTGAACGAAGTAAAAGGCCATGGGCGGTCCGGGTTGGTGGTCGCTTTACCTCGCCCCGCTTGCGGGGAGAGGTCGGATCGCTCCTGCGATCCGGGTGAGGGGGTACAGGTCTATCGACTTGCATAGGACTCGCGGAGAGAGCCCCTCACCCCAACCCTCTAAGAGCGAGCTTCGCTCGTCTCGACCCCGCGAAGGGCGGGGAGAGGGAGAGAGAAGTTCAATCCTTCGGGCGCAGCTTGGCAACCTCCGCATCACCAGGGAGATAATCCGCCCCCTTGCGATAGACCGAGTCCACCATCACGCCCTTGCCGTCCTTCAGCGCGGTCTTGCCGACATAGGCGCCAAGCGTGGACTGGTGATCGATCTTGCGGAAGGTGATCTCGCCGAACGGCGATGGCATCGACAGGCCTTCGGTCGCGGCAATCAACTTCTCCGGATCGGTCGAGTTGGCCTTCGCAAGGATCGCCGCAGCGGCCTTGATGGTCTGGTAGCCGACGATCGAGCCGAGACGCGGATAGTCGTTGTACTTGGCCTGATAGGCTTTCAGGAACTTGTCATGGTCCGGCGTCTTGATGTCGTACCAGGGGTAACCCGTGACGATCCAGCCCTCGGGCGTCTCGTCCTTGAGCGGATCGAGATATTCCGGCTCGCCGGTGAGGAAGGACACCACCGAGCGTCCCTTGAACAGGCCGCGCGTATTGCCCTCGCGCACGAGTTTTACGAGATCGGCGCCGAAGGTGACATTTAAGATCGCCTCAGGGTTGGCTGATGCAACCGCCTGCACTACCGGGCCGGCGTCGATCTTGCCCTGCGGCGGCCACTGCTCGTCGACCCACTGGATGTCCGGACGCTTCTCCGACATCAGCTTCTTGAACACCGCGACCGCCGACTGGCCGTATTCATAGTTCGGCGCAATCGTCGCCCAGCGCTTGGCCGGCAGTTTGGCGGCTTCTTCCACCAGCATCGCCGCCTGCATGTAGTTGGAAGGACGAAGCCGGAATGTGTAGCGATTGCCCTTGGACCAGGTGATGGCGTCGGTCAAAGGTTCTGCCGCCAGGAAGAATACTTTCTTCTGGTTGGCGAAATCGCTGACGGCCAGACCGATGTTGGAGAGAAACGTGCCGGTCAGCATCGCCACGTTCTCGCTCGAGACCAGTTCGTTGGCCGCGGTCTGCGCGTCTGCCGGCTTGCCGCCGTCATCCTTGGAGATGACGACGAGCTTCTTGCCGTTGATGCCGCCCGCGGCGTTGACTTCCTCGACCGCGAGCTGCCAGCCCTTGCGATAGGGCTCGGTGAAGGCAGGCAACAGCGAATAGCTGTTGATCTCGCCGATCTTGATCTCGCTCTGTGCCATGGCGCTGCCGGCCATGCCGGCAACCGCGATCGCCAAACCTGCTCCAAGTACGTGTCTACGTCGCATCCCTACCTCCAATGTACTGTGAAACTATCTTAAACCGTCTTCGCCTTTGACTTCCGAAACCGTCAGTCCACCGACCCGAGGCAACGGCCTGCCGCTGTCGGTAACCGCAACCGCCACCATGATCTCGTTGGCGCGCGGCGCATCGTTGATCTGCACCTCCATGCCGTCGAAATGGCTGCGCACGAAGGCTGCGTCCTTGTGACCGAGCGGAATATCCAGCGTCGTTCCGGGACCGCTGCGCTTCTTCGACGACGGGATCAGCGCTGCGCCCTTGCTCAAAACTTTCCGCACCGGCGCGCCCATCTTCGGATGCAGGATCGCGGCCGCGTGTTCCAGTTCGCCGTTTTCGCCGACGGCTGCGGCCTTGCCGTAGCTGTGCGCCATGGCGCCGTCGATGCCGAGCGCCGCCACCGCTCTTTTGGAAAGTAGATCGCCGAGCTCCTCACCGATTTCGATCAACGGCGAGAGATCCTCGACGTAGCGGCCTGCAAAGGGATTCTCAATCACGGCGATCGCCGCTGCGCGCCGGGTCGGCGGCGCAACCTTCTGACCCATCTCGAGATGGGTCTCCTCGACCACCGTGACGATCTTGCGAATGATCGCGCCCATTGTCAGCCTCGCTCCCGATCAAACATGCGCTGTTCTTTCCAGTGCGCTTCCATGAAACGCCGGCGGCGCGCCTGCCTTGATCCCTGTTGCACCCACCACGGCCGTCTCGCCTAGTAGACGCAAGGCCGCACCTTCGATCAATCCCGCCGCAAGCAATTGCTGTGCCCGGCTCACCCCTGCCCTCAATGCGTCGTCGATTTCACTCTCCCCGAGCACGCCGACATCGCGGGTAACAAGACGCGCGCCGAGATCGCTATCGGGCTGCAGTTCGTTCGCCGGGCAACGGATGATCGCGGGATGGTCGGGCAGATCGACCGCGTTGGCGATGATCGTGGCGGCGGCATCTGCCTGAGATGCCGTTTTCGCCAGCACGGTGACGGCATCCGCGATCCCCAGCGAAAAACTGCGGCCGTGCCGCCCGCTGGTCGCGACGCCCCGCACCGGATCGTCGGCGTCGATGTCAATCGTTCGCATCAGGCCATGCCGGTCGGGCCGATCCATCAGGCCCACGGTAAACTGCTCGCCGCCGGTGAGATGCAGCGCGATGTCACCGCCATTGTTGACGTAGGCGCGGTCGAGCCGTGCGGCGGCAAGCATCACGCCTAGAATCTCCTCCGCGACGCTCCCTGCCACCGCTGCCATCGGCGTGATGAACTCTTCGGTCGCAAAAGGCACGACAGCCGCATGCATGCGGCGCGCGACGACGCCCTTCAGTGGGCATCGAATCGGATCGGCGGCCATTCGGAGTTCAACCAACTCCTCGCAGAGTTCATCCAGCAGGCCGGTAAAGCGCCGCGCCGCCGCCTCATACGCAGCGCTCACATCGCCTTCCCTGCCCTTCGCCTCGATAACCAGATCGATCGGACCGTCCTGCAAATGCAGCCGCTTGCCGTCAGGAAGAAGCGCGATTTGCCGCAGCCGTTTCATGTGCGCCGTCCCGGGATGTAAGGCATCGGACGGAGCTCGGTGTTATCCCGCAACGACGCCAGCGGGCGCACGTGATCCATGTGCCCGCCGAGCGCGGCGTAATCCGAGAGCCGCAGCGTGAACTCGATCGGCGCCACCAGCGCCGGCGTCGGCACATAGCCGAACGCACCCGCCGGCATCTGCGTGACGTCGACCATGAAGGTGATGCCGCCACCGGGCCAGACATAGACCGGTGCGCCACCGCTGGTGACCCGCGTCAGCGCATCCTTGACCGAGCGCGTCAGCCGCACCGGATTGTCGGTGACGCCGGCACGCAGCGAGCCGCCGGCGCCGCCCATGAACAGCACCGTGCATAGCGCCGGTTCGCAATTTTCCTGGATACGCTCGACGGAGAACCGAAGGTCGGGCGGCATCTGCTTTTCGATCGGCCGCAGCGCTTCATCAAGCTCGTAATAGGCCGCGTGCTCGCCCGTGGTCGAGACCATCAGCATGGTGAGGCCGGGCCGCGCTTCCTTTGGATTGAACGGCCCCAGCACTGACAGCGGATCGGAAATATTGGTGCCGCCCCAGCCGGTGCCGGGATCGGCGACCTGGAAATAACGGCCCGGTGTCGAGCGCCGCCCCTTCATCTTGATCCCGGTATCGGGAATATCGAGCAGCTTGCCGGCCTGGTGTTCCGAGAGAACGCCGGTGATGTGATCGTCCACGACCACGACTTCATCGACCTTGCCATGCCATTGCTTGGCGAACATGCCGATCGTCGCCGAGCCGCAGCCCACCCGCATGCGCTCTTCGGCAACCCCATTGACGATGGGGGGATAACCGGCCTGCACCACGACGGTAGCGCCGCCATCGATCGTCAGTTCCACCGGCTTGCAGTTGGAGAGGTCCATTAGCGCGTCGCAGGTGACACGGCCTTCCTTCTTGGAGCCGCCGGTCAGATGATGCACGCCACCGAGGGAGAGCATCTGCGAGCCGTATTCGCTGGTCGTCAGATGGCCGATCGCCTCGCCTTGCGCACGGACCGTCGCCGTCTCCGGGCCGAGATAGCGGTCAGTGTCGATCTTCACCTTGACGCCGCAATAGCTGAAGATGCCCTCGGTCACGACGGTGACCATGTCGACGCCATCGATCTCCGAGGACACGATAAAGGGCGCGGGCTTGTAATCCGGGTATGTGGTGCCGGCGCCGATGGCGGTCACGAACACGTTCGGTTCGAGGACGATCTTGCCATCCCAATCGCCGCCGCCGGCCTGGAACGGCACCAACCGTCCGCCATGCGATACCGTCTGTTCCAGCACGATATGCGGATCGACGCGCACCAGTTCACCGTTGTGATTGGCATAGCGATCGCACGCGCCGGCCGCGCCCGGTTTGATGTAGCACATCACCGGACAGGCATCGCAGCGGATCTTGTCGCCACCGGCGACGGTCGCATCGGTCATGAACAAGCCTGCAGTCGAGAAGGCGCCGATCGGAGCCGCTTCCTCACGGCCCGATCACTTTGTTCGTATACGAATGATGTTGCGCGCGGACGGAAACGCTGTCAAGCGGGCCCTGCCGCGAAAGGCCCGACTTGCCGCATAATACCTCATTTGCCTCGCCGCTCTGTTCATAAAGTGAGCAGCGCACCGCAGCGCGGGATCGTGCGGCTTGCACGTTTGTACACAAACGGTATCTTTCAGCAGCGTCCAGGGCGTAGTTTGCAGCGCAACGAAGGCTTAGGAGAGCATGACGCAGAGCACGATGCGCCTGACCGTCAACGGCAAGACCAGCGATGTCGACGCCGCGCCCGACACCGCATTGCTTTACGTCCTGCGCAACGACCTCGCCTTGAACGGACCGAAATATGGCTGCGGTCTCGGCGAATGCGGCGCCTGCGCGGTGCTGATCGACGGCGTCGCCGCGCGCTCCTGCGTGATCCCGATCGAGGGCTGCACCGGGCGCGACATCGTGACGCTCGAAGGTCTCGGCACGCGCGAGCATCCCGATCCCGTGCAGCAGGCCTTCATCCGCGAACAGGCTGCGCAATGCGGCTACTGCCTCAACGGCATGATCATAGCGACCAAGGCCTTGTTGTTGCGTTCCCCTCACCCGTCGGACGATGAAGTGCTGGAAGCGCTCCGCCATCATCTCTGCCGCTGCGGTGCGCATGTCGAGATCATGCGTGCGGCGATGCGGGCCGCAGGCCGTGCCGTTGAGGCGCAGGCGTGATGACGGCTCCCGACACGACCGAGGATCGCGAACGTCTGCAGGGAACGCTGTCCGTCGTTCGTCCCGCCTCCCCCGTCGAAGCCGTCAAGTTCGAGACCTTCATCAGGATCACCGCCGACGGATCGGTCACCGCCTATAACGGCCATGTCGATCTCGGCACCGGCATTCGCACCGCGCTCGGACAGATCGTCGCGGAGGAACTCGACGTGTCCTTTGCGCGCGTCGTCGTCGTGCTGGGCGATACGTCGCTGGTGCCCAATCAAGGCGCGACGATCGCGAGCGAAACGATCCAGATCACCGCCGTGCCGCTGCGCAAGGCCGCTGCGCAGGCACGGCAGTTCCTGATCGCACGTGCGGCGGAGCGGCTGGAGCTTCCGGTCGAAGGACTCGTCATCGAGGACGGCCTGGTCCGCGGCAAGGACAACCGCAGCGTCAGCTATGGCGAACTGATTGCGGGCGAGACCATCCAGCTTGAACTGGCCGATGATGTTCCCGTGAAGTCTGTTGATGCCTACAACATTGTCGGCCAATCCGTGCCGCGCGTCGATCTGCCGGCGAAGGCAACCGGCGAATTGGTCTACGTTCACGACATGCGCGTGCCCGGCATGCTGCATGGCCGCGTCGTTCGTCCACCCTATGCCGGCGTCGATGTCGGTGATTTCATCGGCAACAGCCTGATCGCGGTCGACGAGTCCTCCGTGCGCGACATCCCCGGACTTGTCGCCGTTGTGAGGATCGGCGACTTCGTCGGCGTCGTCGCCGAGCGCGAGGAAAATGCGATCAAGGCCGCAGCGCAGTTGAAGGTTTCCTGGAAGCCGGTGCCGACGCTGCCCGACCTGCAGGACATCGAGACCGCGCTGCGTGCCAATCCGTCGACGCCGCGGACACTGATCGACAAGGGCAATGTCGACGCGGCGATTGCCGGTGCGGCGAAGCCGATGCCGCGAACCTACATCTGGCCGTACCAGATGCACGCTTCGATCGGCCCTTCCTGCGCGGTTGCCGATTATCAGGAGGATCTGACGCGGGTCTGGTCCGGCACGCAGAACCCGCACCATCTGCGCACCGAGCTGGCACGGCTGATCCATCGCCGCGAAGCCGAGATCGAGGTGATCCGGATGGAGGCCGCCGGCTGCTACGGCCGCAACTGCGCCGATGACGTTTCTGCCGACGCAGTGCTGCTGTCGCGCGCCGTCGGCCGGCCCGTTCGCGTGCAATTGACGCGTGAGCAGGAACATGCGTGGGAGCCAAAGGGCACCGCACAGTTGATGGATGTCAATGGCGGGTTGAACGCCGACGGCAGCGTCGCCGGTTATGATTTTGCCACGCGCTATCCATCGAACGGCGCACCGACGCTGGCGCTGCTGCTGACCGGTACCATCCCGCACACGCCGGCGATCTTCGAGATGGGCGACCGCACCGCGATCCCGCCCTACGATTACGACAATCTGCGCGTGGTGGCCAACGACATGCCGCCGATCGTGCGCGCCTCCTGGCTGCGCGGCGTCTCGGCGCTGCCGAACACTTTTGCGCATGAATCCTGGATCGACGAATGCGCCGATGAAGCCGGCGTCGACCCGATCGAGTACCGCCTGCGCTATCTGAAGGACCCGCGCGCGATCGATCTCGTCAATGCGGTCGCCGAGCGCGCCGGCTGGAAGCCACGGCCGGTACGGCGGGAACCGGAAGCCGAAGGCGACATCGTTCGTGGGCGCGGCTTTGCCTACGCTCTCTATGTGCACAGCAAGTTTCCGGGCTATGGCGCGGCGTGGTCGGCGTGGATCGCCGATGTCGCCGTCAACAAGGCGACCGGCGATGTCAGCGTGACGCGCGTCGTGGCGGGACAGGACTCCGGCCTGATGATCAACCCGGAAGGCGTGCGCCACCAGATCCACGGCAACGTCATCCAGTCGACCAGCCGCGCGCTGATGGAGGAAGTGTCGTTCGATCGCACGTCGGTGACGGCGCGAGAATGGGGCGCCTACCCCATCATCAAATTCCCGGAGGTGCCCGAGATCGACGTGTTGATGCTGCCGCGGCAGGACCAGCCGCCGCTCGGCGTCGGTGAGTCCGCCTCCGTCCCCAGCGCGGCTGCCATCGCCAACGCCATCTTTGATGCGACGGGTGTGCGCTTTCGCGAATTGCCGTTCACGCCGGAACGTATCTTGCGGCGATTGCACGGCGAGGAACAGCATGCACCGGAAGCGTTGCCGTCGCCGACATCCGCGCCGCAGCCCGACCTGAACAGGTGGCAAAATCCTTTTGCCGGACGCCGCGGCGTGTTCGCGACAGCCGCAGCCCTGTGCGCCGCCGCGATCGGTATCGGCGCCGCCGTCTTGCCGTGGCGCGCGATCGCGCCGATCGCGCGGCCCGATGCCTCGGTCTATTCGGCCGCGACCATCGCCCGCGGCCAGCAACTCGCCGCCCTCGGTGACTGCGCGGTCTGCCACACCTCGGCGAACGGTATCCTCAACGCCGGTGGCAAGCCGTTGCCTACGCCTTTCGGTACGATCTATTCGACCAACATTACGCCCGATGTCGAAACCGGAATCGGCGCGTGGTCCTATCCCGCCTTCGAGCGCGCGATGCGGGAGGGAATCCATCGCGACGGCCGGCATCTCTATCCGGCATTTCCCTACACGCATTTCGCCAGGACCACTGACGCCGACATGCAGGCGCTCTACGCCTATCTAATGGCGCAGCCGGCGGTGCGCGCGGAGGCGCCGCAGAATGCGCTGGCGTTACCGTTCAACGTTCGTCCGCTGATGGCGGGGTGGAACGCGCTGTTCCACAAACCGACTCTATTCCAGGCCGACCCGACGAGATCCGAGATATGGAATCGCGGGGCCTATCTCGTCGAAGGCCTCGGCCATTGCAGCGCCTGCCATTCGCCGCGCAATGCACTGGGCGCGGAGAGGGCGAACGCCTATCTCGCCGGCGGATTTGCGGAAGGCTGGGAAGCTCCTGCGCTGACGTCGCTGTCGCAGGCGCCGATCCCGTGGAGTGAGGGTGAACTTTACGCTTACCTGCGAACCGGCGAGTCGCGGCTTCACGGCGTCGCCGCCGGGCCGATGGCGCCCGTCGTAAAGGAGCTCACAGCACTTCCAGATTCCGATATCCGCGCCATGTCGGTCTATCTCGCTTCGTTCAATGAGACCTCCATGGATCCCGCGGCGCAGCAAGCGCTCGCCGCGAGACTGGAATCCTCGACCGGCACGCGCGCGTCGGCAGCCTCCAGCACCGGCGCCCGGCTCTATCAGGGCGCCTGCGCGGTGTGCCACGAAGTCGGCGGCGCGCCGCTGTTCGGCAGCCGGCCGTCGCTGGCGCTGAACAGCAATCTGCAGAGCGCCGTGCCTGATAATCTGATCCAGCTCATCCTGCATGGCATCGCCAAGCCGGCCGCAACCGACCTCGGCTATATGCCGGCCTTCAAGGACAGCCTGACCGACGGCCAGATCGCGGAACTGGCCGCTTATCTGCGGCGGCAATTCGCCCCGGACAAGCCTGCCTGGACCGGTATCCAGGCGGCAGTCGGACGGATTCGGCAGGAATAGCGCGCTGAGCTGCCATGCCGCCGCCAAAACCCACTGGTTGGGCGGCCCCTGGCACGGTAGAGTTCCGCCATGGCAGTTACCGACATTGCATCCCGAACCTATAACCATGGCTGGCGGCTCGACCCGATCGTGCGCAGCCTGCTCGACACAGATTTTTACAAGCTTTTGATGCTGCAGATGATCCGCGAATTCTATCCGGATCAGCGCGTTACCTTTTCGGTCATCAACCGCACGAAGCAGGTCCGCCTTGCCGAGATCATCGACGAGGGCGAACTGCGCGCGCAGCTCGATCATGCCCGCACCATCCGCTTCACCAAGAAGGAACTGATCTGGCTCGCGGGTAATACGTTCTACGGCAAGACCCAGATGTTCTCGCCCGACTTCATCAACTGGCTCGCCAGCTTTCGCCTGCCCGAATACGAATTGAACAAGGTCGACGGCCAGTACGAACTGCACTTCCATGGGCCGTGGACCCACACCACGATGTGGGAGATCCCGGCGCTTGCGATCATGAACGAGCTGCGTTCGCGACAGGCGACCAAGGGACAGGGACGCTTCGTGCTCGACGTGCTCTATGCCCGCGCCAAGGCCAAGCTGTGGTCCAAGGTCGAACGGTTGCGCAAGCTCGAAGGCTTGCGGCTGTCGGACTTCGGCACCCGCCGTCGCCACGGCCATCTCTGGCAGCGCTGGTGCGTCGAGGCGGTCAAGGAGGGACTCGGGCCTTCGTTCACCGGCACCTCGAACGTGCTGCTGGCGATGGACAACGATCTCGAAGCGATCGGAACCAACGCGCATGAATTGCCGATGGTCGCAGCCGCGCTCGCCAATTCCGACGAGGAATTGCGCTGGGCGCCCTATCGCATCCTCGATCAGTGGCGACACACCTATGGCGGCAATCTTTTGATTGCGCTGCCCGACGCCTTCGGCACCAAGGTGTTTTTGCGCGACGCGCCGGACTGGCTCGCCGACTGGACCGGCTTTCGCCCGGACAGCGCGCCGCCGATCACGGCCGGCGAGGAGATCATCAAGTGGTGGAAGCAGAAGGGCCGCGATCCCAGGGAGAAGCTGCTGGTTTTCTCCGACGGCATGGACGTCGACTCGATCGAGGAGACCTATCGCCATTTCGCGGGACGCGTCCGTATCTCGTTCGGCTGGGGCACCAACCTGACCAATGATTTCGTCGGCTGCGCGCCCGATGGTTCCGCCGATCTCGATCCAATCTCGCTGGTCTGCAAGGTGACCTCGGTCGATGGACGGCCGGCGGTCAAGCTGTCCGACAATCCCGAGAAGGCGACCGGCTCCGCGTCCGAGGTCGAGCGTTATCTGCGCGTGTTCGGGAATGCCGGCCGCGTCCGCACTCCCGTGCACGTCTGAACCCGCAAATATCAATTTCCAGCCACCTATCGACTTGACGAGCCCCGCATGCCCGCACCCAAGCCGCCTGCTTTCGAAACCTTGAGCCTGCACGCCGGCCAGCGCCCGGACCCCGCAACCGGCGCCCGCGCGGTGCCGATCTATCAGACGACTTCCTACGTGTTCCAGGATTCCGACCATGCCGCCGCGCTGTTCAACCTCGAGCGCGCCGGCCACATCTACACGCGCATTTCCAATCCCACGACGGCGGTGCTCGAGGAGCGCCTCGCCGCGCTCGAAGCCGGCGTCGGCGCGATCTGCACGGCGAGCGGCATGGCCGCAATGCATCTGGCGATCGCGACGCTGCTCAATGCCGGCGATCACATCGTCGCCTCCTCCTCGCTCTACGGCGGCACCATCAACCTGCTGGCGCATACGCTGCCGCGCTTCGGCATCACCACCACCTTCGTCAAGCCGCGCGCGCTCGATGAATTCCGCGCGGCGATCAAGCCGAACACCCGGCTCGTGATCGGCGAGACCATCGGTAATCCCGGGTTGGAGGTACTGGATATTCCCGATGTCGCCCAGATCGCGCATGACGCCAAAATTCCGCTGCTGATCGACAACACCTTTGCGACGCCGTTTCTTAGCCGCCCGATCGAGCTCGGCGCCGATATCGTGATGAACTCGGCGACCAAGTGGATCGGCGGCCACGGCATCGCGATCGGCGGCGTCATCGTCGATGGCGGCCGGTTCGACTGGCACGCCTCGGGCAAATTCCCCCAGCTCACCGAACCCTATGCCGGCTATCACGGCATCGTTTTCGACGAACAGTTCGGCCAGGCCGCCTTCATCATGCGCGCGCGCACGGAAGGTTTGCGCGATTTTGGCGCCTGCCTGTCGCCGACCAATGCGTTCCAGTTGTTGCAGGGCGTCGAGACGCTGGGCATCCGCATGGAGCGCCACATGAGCAATACGCTCGCGGTGCTCGAAGCGCTGACCGCCAACAAGGCCGTCGACTGGGTGCTGCATCCCGCGCTTGAGAATCATCCCGACCATCAACTCGCGAAGCGACTGCTGCCGCGGGGCGCCGGATCGATCGTCTCTTTCGGCATCAAGGGCGGTCGGGCGGCGGGCAAGAGATTCATCGAATCGTTGCGGATGATCAGCCACCTTGCCAATGTCGGCGACGCCAAGACGCTGGTCATCCACCCCGCCAGCACCACACATCAGCAAATGGACGCAGCCCAGTTGAAGGCCGCAGGCGTCGGCGAGGAGCTGGTGCGGCTGTCGGTCGGAATCGAAACCGTTTCCGATATCATCGACGATCTCGGCCAGGCGCTTCGCGCATCGCAGAAGGTTTGAACCATGCAGCTTTCCGTCAATGGTGCTGATGTCTTCGTTGCCACCGGCGGCCGTCCGTTCGATCCGTCGCTGCCTGCGGTGATGATGCTGCATGGTGCGGGTTTTGATCATTCGACCTGGGCGCTGCACAGCCGCTGGTTCGCGCATCACGGCTATTCCGTGCTGGCGCCGGACTTGCCGGCCCATGGCCGTTCTTCCGGCGCGCCGTTGCCGACCATCGCCGACATGGCCGACTGGACCGCGGCGCTGCTCGACTCGGCCGGCGCGCCGAAGGCCAAGCTGGTCGGGCATTCGATGGGCTCGCTGATCGCACTCGAGACTTCCGCGCGGCATCCGGAGAAGGTATCCGGCCTCAGCCTGATCGGCACCGCCGCCGCGATGACGGTGGGGCCCGATCTGCTTAAGGCCGCGGAGTTCAACAATCCCGATGCCATCGACATGGTCTCGATCTGGGGTCTCGGCTTCAAGGCCGAACTCGGTGGCAGCCTCGCGCCGGGACTGTGGATGCACCAGGGCGCGCAGCGCGTGCTGCAGCAGACGCGGCCGGGCGTGCTGTACAACGATCTCAATGCCTGCAACTCGTATCAGAACGCGCTCGCCGCCGCCGCGCAGGTGAAGGTGCCCGCCACCTTCATTCTCGGCGAGCGTGACATGATGACGCCTGCGAAGGCCGGCAAGACTCTCGCGGCAGCGACGCCGAATTCGCGCACCGTTGTCGTTCCAGGGGCTGGCCACATGATCATGGCCGAAGCGCCGGACGAGTTGCTGGCGGCGTTGCGTCAATAGTAGTCTCGCTTCTTTCCTTCTCCCCTTGTGGGAGAAGGTGGCGCGCAGCGCCGGATGAGGGGTCTCTATCCGCGGAGAGAGACCCCTCACCTGTCGCCGAACTTCGTTCGGCGCCACCCTCTCCCACAAGGGGAGAGGGGAAGCAGCGCCAGCTGATATAGTCCTTACTACCTCCCCGCCGGCTTGCGCTCCACCGGATGGACGTCGATCGCGCGCAACCTTCCCATTCGCAGCACGTCCATCGCGAGCGTGCGGCCGATGCGGTCGCGGTCGAGGGCGCGGATCAGATCGTCGACGCCGTTGATTTCGATACCGTCCAACCTGATAACGACATCGCCGGGCAGCAGCCCCGCCTTCTCCGCCGGACTATCCGGCTCGATCTGCGCCAGCAGCGCGCCCATCTTGTTGTCGACGCCGGCGACCACCGCGTGACGCCGCGGGATCGGCGCGGTCTGTCCGGCGACGCCGATATAGGCGCGGCGGACGTAGCCGTGACGGATGATCTCGGACAGCACGAACTGCGCGGTGTTGCTGGCGACCGCAAAGCAGATGCCCTGCGCGCCGTTGATGATCGCAGTATTGATGCCGATCACCTCAGATGCCGACGACACCAGCGGCCCGCCGGAATTGCCGGGATTGAGCGCGGCGTCGGTCTGGATCACGTCCTCAATGGTACGTCCGCTCACCGAGCGGATGGATCGGCCGAGCGCCGACACCACGCCGGCTGTCACCGTCGATTCGAATCCGAGCGGATTGCCGATCGCGACCACGAGTTGGCCGCGGCGCAGGCTCTTGGAATTGCCCAGCGAGGCGTAGCGCAGATCGCGCGCGCCATCGGCCCGCAGCAGCGCGAGGTCGGTATCGGGATCGACACCCAACACATGCGCGTCGGTGACAAAGCCTTCGATGTCGCGCAGCCTGATCTCTTTCGATGACCCGACCACATGGCTGTTAGTCAGCACGAGACCATCGGGCGAGATCACGATGCCGGAGCCAAGTCCGCCACGCTCACGCACGCTGCGCACCTTCGGCCCCGTCTCGACGCGCACGACGGCTGGGCCGACGCGCTCAGTCACGTCGATCACGGCATTGGAATAGGCATCGAGCAAGACCCGGTCATTGTCCCGGGCAGGCTCGGCCGTTCGCGATGACGGCCCGTCATCGGCGATATCTGAGGTAAAATCCAACATGGCGAGATTCCTTCGGCTCATCAGATGGTGGCCGGGAACCGTATGCGCAAGATGTCCGCGTTCGCCGCAAGGCTGGCCTGCTACGGCGCCCGCCTGAGCGTCCCCGACCTTGCCCTGACCGGATCGAGCAGCGCCCAGTCACCCTCCTCCAGCGTGTAGCCCCTGGGGAATGGTGCGCGAAGCTCCAACCCGAGCGAGCGCAACACCCGGTCGTCACGGTAATAGCATTGCAGCACGACGCGGACGAGCGTCGCTGCCGCGGCGCCTCCGGTGGCACGGAACTCGTTCGCTATCGCCTCGCGCCTGGCCGTATCGAGTTCGGCCAGGGGCTGGCCGGCGAGACGCGCGAGATGATCGAGCGCCTGCTTGACCCGCGCGGTGTCGCGGCCGAGCGTCGCCAGCATGTCGGCCTGGATCGCGGGATCGTCCGCGCCGGGCACGTTGTACTCGTCGCTGGCGGGAACGATCATCGCAGCGACGGTGCGGAGATCATCGCGTTGCGCCGAGGTCAGTTGATTTGCTGGGGACATGTTTGCTGCGGACATGGCGGTCTCAATCGAAGAGGTTGGCAAGGCGTTGTTTCATCTGGTCGGCGACATAGAGCGCGATCGCCTGGATGGTCGAGGTCGGGTTCACGCCGCCTGATGTCACGAACACGCTGCCATCGACAATGAAGAGATTCTTCACATCGTGCGAGCGGCCCCATTCGTTGACCACGGAGCGCGCGGGATCAGTGCCCATCCGCGCGGTGCCGAGCAGATGCCAGCCGCCCCACGGAATCGGGTTGTTGATGCAGATATCGGTGGCGCCGGCGGTTTCGAGAATCTCGCGGCCGCGCGCCAGTCCATGCTCCATCATCTTCCGGCTGTTCTCGCTGATCGTGTAGTCGATCTTCGGCGCGGGAATGCCGTGGCCGTCCTTCAGCACGGGATCGAGCGTGACGCGGTTATGCTCCTCGGGCAGATCCTCGCAGATCGCGGAGACCGCAAGCCGATGGCCGTTGAGCCTGCGGAACACGCGGTGATGATCCGCGCCCCACGGCAAAATGCCTTTCTGCTCGCTCGCCACCGCTTCGAACACGGGCCCTGCACCGCGGCCGAACTGGATGCCGTAGCCGCGGACGAAGCCGCGCGACAGGTCGGTGTCGTAAAACTCCTTGCTCCAGAGGCACGTCGGCGGCGCGCGGTTACTGTCGGTCGGCTCCTTCACAAAACCGTAGATCTGCGCATAGGGATGAAACATCAGGTTCTTGCCGACTAGGCCGGATGAATTGGCCAGCCCATTCGGGAAGCGGCCGGAGACCGAGTTCAAGAGCAGCCGCGGCGTACCGACGCCGTTGCAGGCGATGATGACGACCTCGGCCGGCTGGAACTGCTCGACGCCGTCCTTGTCGTAATAGACAACGCCCGAGGCCATGCCGTGCTCGTTGGTCAGGATCTCGCGCACGCGGCAATGGGTCTTGAGCTCGACGCCGGCGCGGATCGCGTGCGGCCAATAGGTGATGTCGGTGGAGGCCTTTGCGCCTTGCGCGCAGGCCGGCGTGCAATGGCCGAGATTGATGCAGCGCGCCCTCCCCTCGTAATCCATCGTCGCGACCGTGGTGTCCGACGGCCACCAGTGCCAGCCGAGCTTGTTCATCGCCTTGCCGATCAGTGGGCCGGAAAGCCCGAGCGGCTGCGGCGGCATCGGCGGGTGCGTCAGCGGCGAAAGCGGATCGCCTGATAGCCCCGAGACGCCCATCATCCGGTCGTTCTCTTCGAAGAACGGGGTGAGTGCGTCGTAATCGATCGGCCAGTCATCAGCGACGCCATCGAGCGTCTTCACCTTGAAATCGGAGGGATGCAACCGAGGCCAATGCGCGGTGTACATCACCGTCGAGCCGCCGACGCCGTTGAAGTTCACGACCTTGATCGGCGAGTTGTCGTCGTTAACAGGATAGTCCTCGGGCCGGCCGCGGATGTTCGGGCTGCTCGACCAATCGCCGTAGAATTTTGCTTCCCAGTCGCGCCCCGTGCTCGGATATTCCGACGGGTTCATCCAGCCCCCCTGGTCGAGGCAGAGAATGTGCATCTTGGTGTCGGCCAGGCTCCATGCCACCGCCGCGCCGGACGCGCCGGCGCCGATGATCAGGACGTCAACGGGATCATTCATTGTGGTTCGCTTCGCTCCCTGAACTACGTCGCCTAAGGGCGATCTCGGCTTCACGATAGGGGCAGATGCGGCCGGCAGTAAAGCTGCGTGAGGCGGGCTTGGTCGGACAAACCTGCAACCCTGCCGCGCCTCGATACCGGTTTGTTCGCGGCGGCAAGACGGGATAGCCTTGCACCAAACCATGAGCACAGGAGCGACGCCGATTCCGGACTACGACGCCATCATCATCGGCGCGGGCATGTCGGGCCTGTACCAGCTCTACCGGCTGCGCGAACAGGGTTTTCGCGTGCGCGTGTTCGAGGCGGGTACCGACGTCGGCGGCACCTGGTATTGGAACCGCTATCCCGGCGCGCGCTTCGATTCCGAAAGCTACTCCTACGGCTATTCGTTCTCCCGGGAGTTGCTGGCCGAATGGGAGTGGTCGGAGCATTTCGCCGGCCAGCCGGAGACGCTGCGCTATCTCAATTATGTCGCCGACAAGTTCGACCTGCGCCGCAATATCCAGTTTCGCAGCCGGGTGACGGCAGCGGTTTACGATGAGGGCTCGCGAAGCTGGAGCGTTACGCTCGAAGACGGCAGCCGCTTCAACACCCGGTTCCTGATCACGGCGATCGGCCCGCTGTCGACCCCTACATTGCCGCGGATCGAGGGACGCGACGATTTCAAGGGCGCGTCGTTTCACACCGCGCGATGGCCGAAGGAGCCCGTCGATTTCACCGGCAAGCGCGTCGCCGTGATCGGCACCGGCGCGACCGGCGTGCAGACCATCCAGACCATTGCGAGCCAAGTCGGCCATCTCACCGTGTTCCAGCGCACGCCGAACTGGTGTGCGCCGCTGCACAACGGCAAGATCGACGCCGAGACGCAAGCGAAGATCAAGGCAGGCTATCCGGAGATGTTCGCCCGGTGCCAGGAGACCTTTGCCTGCTTCCTGCATACGCCGGACCCGCGCGGCGCATTCGAGGTGTCGGATGAGGAGCGCGAGGCGTTTTATGAAAAGCTCTATGGCGAGCGCGGCTTCGGCATCTGGCAGGGCAATTTCCGCGACATCCTGATCGACCGCAAGGCGAACGCGACGATCTCCGATTTTGTCGCGCGCAAGATTCGGCAGCGGGTGAAGAACCAAGCGGTGGCGGAGAAGCTGATTCCAAGGAATCACGGTTTTGGTACCCGCCGACTGCCGCTCGAGACCTTCTATTACGAGGTCTATAATCAGGACAATGTCGAGCTGGTCGACATCACGGAAACGCCGATCGAGCGCATTACGCCTGAGGGCATCAGGACCAGCGAGAGGGAATACGAATTCGACATCGTCATTTATGCCACCGGCTTCGACGCCATCACCGGCAGCTTCGACAAGATCGATTTTCGGGGCGCCGGCGGCGCGCGACTGAAGGACAAATGGAGACAAGGGCCGGAGACGTATCTCGGCATCATGGTCCATGAATTTCCGAACATGCTGATGCTGATGGGGCCGCACACTGCGCTCGGCAATATTCCGCGCAGCATCGAATACAGCGTCGACTGGGTGACGGGGCTCATTCGTTTCGCGATGGAAAGGAAGCTGACGCGGCTGGAGGCGACGCCGGAGGGTGTTGCCTCCTGGACCGATCACGTGAAAGCGCTCGGCGTCGGGCTGTTGTCCAACGAGGTCAACTCCTGGATGACCGGCATAAATTCCAACGTCGAAGGCAAGCAGACGCGCATCGTCGCCCGCTACAGCGGCAGCGCGCCGGCGTATCGCGCAAGGTGCGACGAGGTGGCGGCGAAGGGGTATGATGAGTTGCGGCTGGGGTAGCGGTTGACGCGCGCGGCCTAGCCGTCCGACGCCCTGTCATACCCCGCGAAGGCGGGGTATCCAATACGCCGCGGCTTATCGGTTCTATCATTGCCGTCTCTGGAATGCTGGATCGTCCGCCCCAGTGCGCAATTGCGCACAAGGCGGACGATGACGGCTGCGGGGATGACGGCCTTGCAGCCGTCCACCGTCATTGCGAGCGCAGCGAAGCAATCCATAGTGCCGCAAGTGGAAACGTGGATTGCTTCGCTTCGCTCGCAATGACGCCGAGAATCCGTAGGGTGGGCAAAGCGTAGCGTGCCCACCATTCACGGCAATCGTTGCGGATAGATGGTGGGCACGGCGCTGACGCGCCTTTGCCCGCCCTACGGCTCTCCGTTACCACGCATCAATACACGGCCGCTTCTTGGTCGCGCGCACTTCCGGCTTCGGCACCGAGCGCAGGCCGGCCATGATCCACTGCCGCGTGTCGGCGGGATCGATCACCTCGTCGATCTCCAGCACAGAGGCGATCGAGACCGCCTTGCCGTTGGCGTAGAGTTCGTCGACCTTGGCCTGGTAGTATTCCTCGCGCTCGACGGGGTCTTCGATCGCTTCCATCTCCTTGCGGAAGCCGAGCCGGACATAGCCTTCCAGCCCCATGCCGCCGAACTCGCCGGTCGGCCAGGCCACCGTGAAGAAGGAGGCGTGGAAGCCGCCGCCGATCATGGATTGCGCGCCTAAGCCATAACCCTTGCGCAGCACGATGCCGAACAGCGGCACGGTGAGGCTGGCGCCGGTCACGAACATGCGCGCGACATGGCGCACGATCGCGGTCTTCTCGGCTTCGGGACCGACCATGAAGCCCGGCGTATCGCACAGCGATAGTATTGGAATGTCGAAGGCATCGCAGAGCTGCATGAAGCGCGCGGCCTTGTCGCCGGCCGGCGCATCGATCGCGCCGCCGAGATGCTTTGGATTGTTGGCGATCAGGCCGAACGGCTTTCCTTCGATGCGGATGAAGGCGGTGATCATGCCGACGCCAAAATCCCGGCGGATTTCCAGCACCGAACCTTCGTCCGCAAGAAGATCGATGACGGTCCTGATATCATAGACCCGCAGGCGGTTTTCCGGGATCGCCCGCCGCAACAGGCGCTGATCCGGCGCCTTCCAGTCGGTAACCGCGCCCTGGAAGTACGACAGATATTTTTGCGCAGCAGCCGTCGCTTCCGCCTCATCCTCGACAAGGATGTCGATGACGCCGTTCGGCGACTGGAACGACACCGGCCCCACTTCGGCCGGATGATAGACGCCGAGGCCGCCGCCTTCGATCATCGCGGGGCCGCCCATGCCGATCGACGCGTTCATCGTCGCGATGATGACATCGCAACAGCCGAGCATCGCGGCGTTGCCGGCGAAGCAATAGCCGGAGACAACGCCGATGACGGGCACCAGGCCGGAGAGTTTTGCGAATTGCACGAAAGACGGCCCGTCGAGGCCGGTCATGCCGAGCCGGTCGGTGTCGCCGGGACGGCCGCCGCCGCCTTCGGCGTAAAACACCAGCGGCATCCGCCATTGCTCGGCAAGGCCCAGCATGCGGTCGATCTTCTTGTGGTTCATATGCCCTTGCGTGCCGGCCAGCACGGTGTAGTCGTAGGCAATCACCATGCAGCGCGCGGCATCCGCACCAAATTTTTCCGCGTTCACGGTGGCGACGCCGGAGATCAGGCCGTCGGCAGGCGTGTTGCGGATGAGGTCGTCGACCGCGCGCCGCCGGCGCTGGGCGGCGATGGCGAGCGAGCCGTATTCGACGAACGAACCTTCATCGACGAGTTGCGCGATGTTTTCCCGTGCGGTGCGCTGGTTGGTCTTGCGGCGGCGCTCGACCGACGCCGGGCGGTTTTCATCCAGTGTAATGGCGTGGCGCTCGATCAGTTCGGCGAGATCGGGCCGGATGTGATCGAGGTCGACGTCCTCTTCCTCGGCCACATCATGGGCGTCGATCTCGGCAGGCTCCAGATAGAGGATCGCCTCGTCCTGCATCAGCGTCACGCCGGCTTCCGCCGCGACCTTCGTCACCCTGCCGCCATGCGGCGCCGTCACCAGATGCTCCATCTTCATGGATTCCAGCACGGCGATCTGCTGGCCGGGGCGAACGAGGTCCCCTTCCCTGACATCGACAGCCACGATCGTACCCTGCAGCGGCGCGGGAACGGGCTCTGAGCCTGCCGGTCCCGATCCGGCAGCCGCGGCTTCCGATATGGGCGCGCTGTCGTCGGCCGCGACGCCGGATTCGATCAGCGCCGCCTCGGCGGTCGCTTTGGCTTCGCCGACGAGATCAGCGACATGGGCCTCGATGAAGCCGGTGCTGACGCGGTTCTCGACAAAATCCGGATGCACCAAAATCGCCGCCAGGAAGGGAATGTTGGTGGCAACGCCGCCGATGCGGAACTCGCGCAGCGTCCGCGTCGCCTTGTGCACGACGTCGGTCCAGTTGCCACCCGGCGAATGCACGATGACCTTGGCGAGCAGCGAGTCGAAGGCGGTGCTGGTGCGGTATCCCGAATAGCCAAATGTATCGACGCGAACGCCGGGGCCAGACGGCAGGTCGAACAGCGCCAGCGTCCCGCCGGTGGGCTTTGTCCCGCCGGTCTCGTCCATCACCTCCATGTTGACGCGGAGCTGCATCGCAAAGCCGCGCGGCCTTGGGATATAGGCCTGCGCCAGACCGAGCGAACCCAGCGTGGCGCCGGCCGCGACCGCGAGCTGCGACTGCACGAGATCGAGGCCGAGCACCTCCTCGGTGACGGTATGCTCGACCTGGAGCCGCGGATTGGCCTCGATGAAGGCGAACGCCTGATCGCTGGTTTTGGCGTCGTTATCGACGAGGAATTCGAAGGTGCCGAGGTTGTCGTAGTTGGCGGCGGCGGCGAGTTCCTTGGCGGCGTCGATGATGCGCCCGCGCAAGGCGTCGTTGAGCGACGGGCTCGGCGCGACCTCGATGAGTTTCTGGTTGCGGCGCTGGATGGTGCATTCACGCTCCCAGAGATGGCTGATGGCGCCGTAGTGGTCGCAGATGATCTGCACCTCGATGTGGCGGGCGTTGCGGATCAGGTGCTCGACATAGACGCCGTCGCTGCCGAAGGCCGCCATCGCCTCGGACTGGCAGCGCGCATAGGCCTCCTCCAGCTTGCCCGTGTCGTCGACGATGCGCATGCCGCGGCCGCCGCCGCCGGCGATCGCCTTGATCATGATGGCGCCGCCGGGCCCTAAAGATTCCAGGAAGGCCCTTGCCTCTTCCAGGCTGGTCGGCCCGCTGGTGCCCTCGATGATGGGCACGCCGCATTGTTTGGCCAGCGCCTTCGCCTGCGCCTTGTCGCCAAACAGGTCGAGCGCCTCCGGCGACGGCCCGACAAAGACGATGCTTTCCTCGATGCAGCGCCGGGCGAGCGCGGCGTTCTCGCTGAGGAAGCCATAGCCTGGGTGCACCGCCTCGCATCCGGTCGCCTTGGCGGCCGATATCACGGCCTCGATGTCGAGATAGGCCCGCGCGCCGCGGCCGGGGATTTCGCAGGCCGCGTCGGCGGCGCGGACATGCAGCGATTGCGCATCGTCGGCGGAATGGATCGCTACGGTAGCAAGGCCGGCGTCGCCCGCCGCGCGGGCGATGCGGATGGCGATCTCGCCACGGTTGGCGATCAGCAGCTTGTGGAAGGACATTGACGTTTCCGTTCAGGCACCGGCGCGAAATGAACGGGTGACCGGCTCACCTCGCCCCCGCGTGCTTCCCCATACACCAACGGCAGCGCGATACGGCCGCGGTTCGATTTCTTGTTGCTGAACATGAAACCTTTGCCGGGATTCTGTGCAAGTGGAATTTCGTTCCACATCACGGAATTCACACAGCAGGATGAGGCGCTTAGCGCGTCACCGGCAATCGAGCTGGGCTTCGAACCAGTTCTGCAGCGATGCCGACAGCGGCGGCCAGGCCCGCTGGAAGGGCGTGAGTTGCCTTGCGTTGGCGCGGTAGATTCCGCGCAACTCGTGCTCGATCGCGGGGAGATCGACGCCGGTGCAGCGACCTTCGTTGACGATTCGCCGACCGTCCACGACCACGTCGCGGAGCAACGACGCATTGCCGCGGGCGAACAGGAGGTCGATCGGATCGACCGGCATGATCTGGTCGCGGTCGAGCCGATCCAGATCGATGGTGGCGAAATCGGCCGGCGCGCCGGCGACCAGCGCGCCGGTTCCGGGCGCGCCCGTCGCCTTGCGGCCATTGGCGATCGCGAGGCTCAGGAATTCGGGGGTTGTCCAGGTGCGCTGGAAGCCCAAGCCGCCGTGCATCATCTGCACCAGCCGCATCTCGCGCAGCACGTCGTCGTCCTCGTCGAGCGCCAGCCCGTCGACGCCGACCGCGATGGCGCAACCGCATTTGTGCGCGGCGGCGATCGGCGCGAGGCCGGAGCGCAAATGGAGATTGGAGGAGAAATTGGTGACGATGCGCGCGCCGGAGGCCGCGATCATCTCGATCTCGTCGGGGCGGGCATGGATGCAATGCGCCAGCGTCAGCCGGTCCGACAGGAAGCCGATGTCGCGGAGGTAGCGGACGATACCGTCAGGAAAATGCCGGTCCGCCCAGGCGCGCTGATAGATGGTCTCCAACAGATGCATATGGATACGGCGTCCGGTCTGCGCGGAGTTCTCCGCCACCGCCTCCAGCAGCGGCTTTGAGCACCACTGCACGCCGGCCGGGCCGAGCTGCACATCCACCTTCGGCCCTGCGATGGCCGCGGCGATCGCATTCGTCAGCTCTATATAGGCTTGCGGCGACATCGGCGCGCGGACGAACATTTGCTCGATCGTGCTGCGATCGTCTTTGGAAAGGTTGGAGAGAACCGGTTCTTCATCGCCATACACGACAGGATTCTGATCGCGCACCGCAAGCGCGAACGCGATGCGGATGCCAACGTCGGACGCTGCGCGCGCAATCGCGCCGGCCTCTTCCACCAGCGCCATCGTGCCGCTCGGGCGGGTGTAATGGATCATCATCGCCGCGCAGCCGGCCAGCGCCGAACGCGCCAGGGCAGAGGCTGCGGTCAGATAGGGATCGACCGGCGTGCCGAGCGCGGAGCGCAGGATCCAGCTTTCCAGCGGCATGCCGACCGCGCCGAACGAGGACGCGGTCGGCCGCGCATGGTCGTGGGCATTGACGAAGGCCGGAAGCACGAGGGAGCGCGGGCTTGTGGCGGAAGGCGCTCCGGTGGAGATATCGGTGATGATTCCATTGTCGTACTGCAGCACGACGTTTTCGAGCAGGCCGCGGTCAGGGCCGGAGAACAGGCTGCGTGCGGCAACTTCCGTGGTCACGATAGCACTCCGTCATTGCCTGCGACAAACGCGAAGCGTTTGCGCAAGGGAGCGAAGCGACGAAGCAATCCATCTTTCCCCGTGCAGGGGCTTCGCTTCGCTCGCAATGACGGCAAGGGTATCTGCCCTTTAGTTCGCCGTATAGACCAGCTCCCGCTCCGCGCGCGGCGGCAAAAATTCGCGCGAGAAGATTTCCGCGGGCGTCGGCGCGCGGGCGAGCTGATAACCCTCGACGATGATGCCGATGGCGCGGGCCATGCGGTCGTCCTTGACGTCGCCGACGCCGATTTCCTTCATCTCGGGCGAGACGATCAGCTTGTCGAAGGAATATTGCAGGCGGCGCTTTTCGACTTCGACATTGATCAGATTGTCGTAATTGACAGCGGCTTTCATCCCGGCATTTTGATCCTTGGCGATCGCGATCATGCCCTTGTTGACGGCGCGGACGAGGCCGGCGACGGCCTTCGGATTGGACGCGAGCAGCTTGCGCGAGACCATCACGCCGTTGGAATAAAGGTCGAGGCCATAATCGCCGAACTGGAACCATTTGTAGTCCTTGTCGGGATCCTGGCGGTTCAGCACGAGGTTGAAGTAGCTCGTGATGTTGAACACCAGGGCGGCGTCGATATCGCCCTTGATCAGCATCGGCTCCTGCAGGTTCGGCGCCATGTTGGAGATCTTGATCTTCTCGCCTTCGAGCTTGTTCTTCTGCGCAAACACCGGCAGCAGCCGCGTCGTCGGCGTGCCCTGCGCGCCGCCGAGCGTATGGCCCTCGAAATCCTTGATGGTGTTGATGCCGCTGGTCTTCTTGGTGACGATCGCAAACGGCGGCTGGTTCCAGATCATGTAGACCATGACCGGGGCATCCTGCGGCTTGGTCGAGGCGTTCTGGATGATGGCGTTGACGTCGCCGAAGCCGGCATCATAGGCACCGGACATGATGCGCGTCACCGTGGCGCCGGAGCCCTCGCCCTGGTCGATCACGACATTGAGGCCTTCCGCTTTGAAGAAGCCGTGGTCCTTGGCATAGAAGAACGCGGCATCGCTGCCTTGCGTCTTCCAGCCGAGGGTGAACTTGATCGTCGTTTCCTGGGCGTTGGCGGTGCCGGCGAACAAGGCAACTCCCAACAGCGCGGCGCTTACTCTGGCTAACATCATGGTCTCCTGGATCAAGGGTTGGATGGCGTCGGCGAAAAATTTCTTCATGTCGCGATCACGTCGTTCTTGCGAGTGGCCCAGCCAGTGACGCGTCCCTCGATCGCCGAGAAGATCACGTAGAGCGCGACGCCGAGGCCGGCGAGCACGAACAGGCCGGCGAACACCAGCGGCACGTTGAAATTGGAGGACGCGGTCATCATGACGTTGCCGATGCCACGGTTCGAGGCGACGGTTTCCGAAAGTACCGCGCCGACAAAGGCGTAAGAGATCGCGACCTTCAATGACGCAAAGAAGAACGGCATGGTCCGAGGCAGCCCGACATTCCAGAGAATGTCGAGCTTGCTAGCGCCGAGCGCCTTCAGCACGTCTTCGAGTTCGGGCTCGGTGGTGGCGAGGCCCGTCGCGATGTTGACCACGATCGGGAAGAAGCAGATCGAGAGCGCGGTCAGCACCGCCGGCACCGAGCCGGAGCCGAACCACAGCACGAAGATCGGCACCACGGCGACTTTCGGGATCGACGAAAACCCCACCAGCAGCGGATAGGCCGTATCGTAAGCCGTCTTTGAAATGCCGATGACAGCGCCGAGCACTACGCCGAGGCCGACGCCGAGCACGAAGCCGATCATCGTCGTGGCCAGCGTCTGCAGGATGTGCGGCCAGAGAATCGGGAATTTCTCAAACAGCGTGACGAACACCTGCGACGGGCGCGGCAGCACCAGATCGGACATCCCGGTCATCAGGCAGAACAATTCCCAGGCGACGAAGAACAGCACAATCAGTGCCGCCGACCAGGCTTTCTGGCGATAATCGAGATCGGGCATCTCAAACCGCTCCCTGTGTTGCCGAAGCTTCTCTTGACGCCGTCCGGGCATCCTCGATGAACGCGCGCAGTTTTTGATTGAGCGCCACGAAGTCCGGCTCGAACGTCATGGCGACCGTGCGCGGGCGGGCGAAGGTGACGTGGCTGTCGTCGAGGATGCGGCCGGGGCGCGCGCTCATCACGCAGATGCGACTGCCGAGAAACGCCGCCTCGCGCAGGTCGTGCGTCACCAGCAGCACGGTCGGCTTGTGGGCGATCCAGAGGTCCTGCAGGATCGACCACAGCTCTTCGCGCGTGAACTGATCGAGCGCGCCAAAGGGCTCGTCGAGCAGCAGCATCCGCGGCTCATGGATCAGCGCCCGGCACAGATTGGCGCGCTGAAGCATGCCGCCGGAGAGTTGCCAGGGGTAGCGGTTGCCAAACCCCTTGAGGCCGACCTGCTCCAGGAGCGCGTTGGCCTTGTCGCGGAATTCGGTCTTGCGGAGTTTTCGGAATTGCGAACGAAAGGGTTCGACGATCTTGAGCGGCAGCATGATGTTCCGCTCAATCGTCATCCAGGGCAGCATGGTCGGGTTCTGGAACGCCATGCCGACGCGCAAGGCGCGCGCCGCCACTTCCCGGCCGCCGACGATCACCACGCCGGTGGATGGCTGCACCAGCCCGCTCACCAGCCGCAGGATGGTGGACTTGCCACAGCCGGACGGCCCGACGAGAGCAACGAACTCGCCATCGGCGATCCGCAGCGTCGTGGTGGAAAGGGCCGGCACAGCGCGGTCGCCACGGCCGAAGGTGACCGAGGCCTCTGACAGTTCGATGGCGATGGGGGCGGCGGAAGCCGGAACCGGCAAGCCAGAGAATTCGGAATGTGGTTGCATGCGCATCATGGCTGGAAGTGCATGCAAGCCGAATGCCAGCGAAACTTGCGTTTGAAATCAATGGTATCGCGGATGATCGCCGAAGCGGACGGATTCCTTTTGTGCAATCCGGCCCTCAAACTGCATGCAATTGAGGCGCTCAATCGGTGCGCAATTGTGATAAGAGACGCCATCCGAAGCACTTCCCGTTAGGATTCGCCGATGGCGCCTCGCTCCGCCAGCAAGTCAGCCGTACCGTCCGACAAGGTCGGCGTGATCTGCCGCGCGCTTCGCCGCGCCATCATCGAGCAGGCGCTGGAGCCCGGCGCGAAACTACCGGAGGACTCGCTTGGAGAAAGGTTCGGCGTCAGCCGCACCATCGCCCGCCATGCGCTGGGGCAACTGGCCGCGGAAGGCCTCGTCGAGCTTCGCCGCAACCGGATCGCGGTCGTGGCGACGCCAAGCTGGCAGGAAGCGCGCGATGCCTTCGATATCCGGATCGAACTTGAGCGCCTGGTGGTGCGGCAACTCGCCGGCAAGCTGACCAAGAGCCAGGTCGCCGAACTCAACGCCCATGTCGATGCCGAGGACCACGCCCGCGACGGCACGGACGCGGTGTCGATCAGGCTGGCGACGGAATTCCACATCCTGCTCGCCAACATGACGAACAGCCCGATCCTGGTGCGCTACGTCAGCGAGGTCGCCTATCGCTGCTGCCTGACGCTATCGCTGTACAGCCGCCCGCATTCGTCGGAATGCGCGATCAACGAGCATCGCGCGATTATCGCAGCACTGGTCAAGGGCGACGAAGCCAAGGTGATGAGCCTGATGCACAGGCACCTGGATTCGGTCGCCAACCGCGCGCTGGTCGCCCCTGCCCCGCAGCGTGGCCGGGATCTGCTGGATATTCTGGCGCCCTATGCGGACGAGGCGGATAGTGCCCGCGTGGTGAAGCTGCCGAAGGTGGTGCGGGCGCGCTGATCGTCATTGCCTGCGACAAACGCGAAGCGTTTGCGCAAGGGGGCGCAGCGACGAAGCAATCCACACTTGCTTTGCCGCGCGATGGATTGCTTCGCTGCGCTCGCAATGACGGTGGAGAACGCCCTACGCCTCGATCCCCATCTGCACCAGAATCCGCTCGGCACTGTCGTTCCAGACGTCCATCTTCATGATCTGGCCGCCCTTCACCACGAAGCGGTCGACGTAGCGGTTGCCTTCGAACGGCGTGCCGTCGAGCCACTCGCCGTAGAGCGTGCCGATGCTGTAGACGACGGTCTCGTCCGCGCCCGGGCAGACGTCGAAACGGTCCATCTTCTTCTTGACCCAGCGATAGCGCCGCGCGTTGAAGCCGGTCGGCCCGCGCGGATGATCGAACTCGCGCCCGCCGGTGAAGGTGATGATGGCGCCGGGCTTCATGTAGGCCGACGCAGCCTCGGGATCCGGAATCATCGACGCCGTGAGATAGGCCTCGACCACCTCGGCGTCGGACATTCGCTTGGATTCGGCTTTCGCAACGGACATGGCGGTTTCTCCTGATGGATAATACTACAATCGGACCGTCAAACTGCATGCACATATTTTGAACAATTGAGGCCCTAAACTGCACACAATCTGGAGCTGCCCCGCGCGCGGGCTTCCGCTAGGCTCGGGGCCCGCTCCAGCCTGCTCGGACCCATGAACGCGAAAACGGCCTTCGACCTCATCTTCCGCAACGCCAGAACCCGGACCGCAGCCAACCCGGTCGATATCGGCGTCACCGGCGGGCGCATTGCTGCGATCGAACCGCGGCTTGCCTGTGAGGCGGCCGAGATCGATGTCGGCGGCAGGCTCGCCCTGCCCGGCTTCGTCGACACCCACATCCACCTCGACAAGGCCTGCCTGCTCGGCCGCTGCGGCCACGACCACGGCAGCGTCGCAGAGGCCATCGCCGCGGTCGCGGCCATGAAGCGCGATTTCACGGTGGAAGACATCTATGCGCGCGGCGCGCGGGTGATCGAGCGCGCCATCGTGCATGGCACGACGCGCATGCGCACCCATGTCGAAATCGATCCGCGCATCGGCCTGCGCGGCTTCGAGGCGGTCAAGGCGCTGAAGCGCGCCTATACCTGGGCGCTCGATCTCTCGATCTGCGTGTTTCCGCAGGAGGGCCTGACCAACGATCCCGGTGCTGAAGAACTGCTGATTGCGGCCTTGCGTGACGGCGGCGACGCGATCGGCGGCTGTCCCTATATGGACACCGACCCGAACGCGCATCTCGAAAAGATTTTCGGCCTGGCGCAAGAGTTCGACGTCGATATCGACCTGCACCTCGACTTCGATCTCGATCCGTCCTGGTGGCATCTCGAGGAGGTCTGCCGCCAGACCGAACGGCGCAACTACCAGGGCCGCGTCGCGATCGGTCATGCCACCAAATTGTCAGCGCTGCCGCCGGATCGACTGAAGGCGGCCGCAGCGCGGCTGGCCGGATCGGGCGTCGCCGTCACCGTGCTGCCCGCGACCGATCTCTATCTGATGGGCCGCGACGCCACGCACAATGCACCGCGCGGGCTGACGGTGGCGCACAAGCTCGTCGAAAGCGGCGTCCTGTGTTCGGTCGCGACCAACAATGTGCTCAATCCCTTCACCCCGTTCGGCGACGCCTCGCTGCTGCGGATGGCGAATTTCTACGCCAATGTCGCGCATGCCGGCGTCAGCGAATTCGACGCCTGCCTCGATCTCGTCACCGAGCTGCCGGCGCGGCTGATGAACCTGCGGGATTACGGCATCGCGCCGGGCAACCCGGCCGATCTGATCATCCTCGACACCGACAGCGGCGCAAATGCGATTGCGGAACTGCCCGACATGCTGATGGGATTCAAGAACGGCCGGCAGGTGTTCGAACGGCGGAAGCCGACGCTGTTTCGACCGCAAGCATAGCCGCTCCGCAACCTCGTCATGGCCGTGTCACCCGGCCATGATGACGGAGCCGAGACGATGCTTCGAGGCGCCGGGCGAACCATGCAGGCCGTGCCCTGCCTTATGCGTTGCCCTGCAATTGACGGCCCCGCCAATCATTGTTGTTATCGGCCAACCACAACAACAAGCCCCGGGGCAGGAAATCATGAAAAAAGCCGCTCAAATAAGAAGCGTCGAAACGCTCGCCTGCGACGCCGGCTGGCGCAACTACCACTTCGTCAAGATCATGACCGAGGACGGCATCGTCGGGTGGAGCGAGTATGACGAGGGCTTTGGCGCGCCGGGCGTGACGGCAGCGATCGAGCGGCTGGCGGCGCGCATTGTCGGCAAGAACGCCTTCCAGCACGAGCGGATTTATGCGGAACTGTTTGCGGCGACACGACCGGCCGCGGGCGGCGTGGTGGCGCTGGCGCTAGGCGCCATCGAGAACGCGCTGCTCGACGTCAAGGCGAAGGCGCTGGGCGTGCCCTGCTACGAACTGCTCGGGGGCAAGATCCGCGACCGCATCCGGGTCTACTGGTCGCACTGCGCGACCTGGCGCATCAACCATCCCGACTGGTTCAAGCCGGCGATCACTAGCCTCGACGGCGTCAAATCCATCGGCAACGAGGTGCGTGAGAAGGGCTTTACGGCGATGAAGACCAACATCTTCGTCTATACCGACGGCAAGCCGCAGGGCTGGCGGCCCGGCTTCGGCTCGCCGTTCGAGCCCGAGATCAACGTCGATCGCAAGGTGCTGCGAAACCTCTGCATGCATCTGGAAGCGATTCGCGACGGCGCCGGGCCTGACGTTGACCTGCTGCTCGACCTCAACTTCAACGCCAAGACCGAAGGCTACCTGAAGATCTTGCGCGCCATCAAGGATATGGACTTGTTCTGGGTGGAGATCGACATCTTCAATCCGCAGGCGCTGGGATATATCCGCCGCCAGAGTCCGCACCCGGTCTCATCCTGCGAGACGCTGTTGGGCCTGCGCGAATTCCTGCCCTACTTCAGCGAACAGGCGATGGATGTCGCGATCATCGACACGCCGTGGAACGGGGTGTGGCAATCGATGAAGATCGCCGCCGCTGCGGAGCATTTCGAGGTCAACGTCGCCCCGCATAATTTCTACGGCCACCTCTGCACCATGCAGAACGCACACTTCTCCGCCGCCGTGCCGAATTTGCGCATCATGGAAACCGACATCGACCGGCTGGCGTGGGACCATGAACTGTTCACGCATGTGCCGGAGATTGTTGACGGCCATCTCATCATGCCGGATCGCGCCGGCTGGGGCACCGAACCCAACGAGGAAGGCCTGCGCGCCCATCCGCCGAAGAGCCAGGGCGGGCTGCTGAATTACGGGCAGAAGAAGTAGGCGCGCGCTCAGACTTCGTAGGGTGGGCAAAGCGAAGCGTGCCCACCATTCCCGGCAACGCGTGTGGATAGATGGTGGGCACGGCGCAAACGCGCCTTTGCCTACCCTACGCTCTCAGGGCTGGGGAGGAACGATGCCCGCGCTCAGTTATCATTCGGCGCGCTCGCGAACGCGCTCTCGATCACGTCGCCGATCGGCTGCCAAGTGTTGCCGTCGAACTGCACCAGCCGCATCTGCTTGATCGGGTGGAAGTCGGCCGGACCGGTGTTGATCACAATTCCCGGAAGCACGACCGGACTCTGGTAATTCCTCAGCGACGCCGCCTGCCGCATAATGTTCTCGCGCGACAGGTCGTCGCCGCACTGGGTCAACACCTGGACCAGGGTTTCGGCCGCCGCGTAGCCGAAGATGGCGTAGCTATCCTCCTTGTCGCCGTCGGGATAATATTTGTCCATGAACGCGAGCCACCCCTTGACGGCGGGATCTTCCTTCCAGGCGGTGTCGCTGGCATCCTTCAGAAACGAGGTGGAGATTACGCCGACGGCGTTCTGAAGCCCCGCCGGTCGCAGCGCGTTGGCGATCGAAGCTGCCGCATTGACCAGCAGCAGGACGGGATGCCAATCCAGCTCGGCCGCTCTGCGGATGGCACGCGCCGAGATCGGCGGCGCGCAATTGAGCACAAGCACGTCGGCCCCGGAGTTCTTGAGGATGTCAACCTGGGTATCGATTGACATGTCCGCATCAATGGCGATGTCGGCCACGATCATGTTGGCGGTGAGGCCGAGCCCCTCCTGCAATCCCCGGAACAGATCGCGGCCGAACTGATCGTTCTGCCACAGCACGGCGATCTTCTTGCTTGGATAGGCGGCCTGGATGTAATTGGCATAAATCCGCCCCTCGGCCCGAAAGGTCGGCTGCCAGCCCATCGTCCACGGAAATCGCTTCGGGTGCGCCCACTCTTCGTCGCCGGAAGCGACAAAGAGCTGCGGGATGCTCCGCTCGTTGAGATAGGTTCGCGTCGCCAGGTTGCTCGGCGTGCCGAACGATCCGAACATCAGGTGCACGCGCTCATGCTCGACCAGTTCACTGGTGTGCTCGACCGCCGTTCTCGGATTTGAGCTGTCGTCGCGGGAGATGAACCTGATCTTGCGCCCATTGATGCCGCCGCGCTCATTGATCATGTCGAAATAGGCGGCCTCCGCCCTTCCGATCGAAGCGAAAGCGGCCAGCGGCCCAGTATAGGGCATGATGTTGCCGATGCGGATTTCGGTGTCGGTAACGCCAGCGCCGTGGACCGGCTGCGCGGCCGCTGAAGCCCATACCAGCGCGGCGGCGAGAAACGATACAATACGTCTGGCTTTTGTTGTTGTTTGCATCGACATGGCCTCGAACGCCAAGCTCGTGGAAGCTTGTGACGCCAACCCAGCGGAAGTGATGATAGCGCGCAAAATCCGGTTGTTGAACTCAAATGTTGGGGCAGACCCGTTGGCTCTACCCGTCCTAAGTATATATCAGAAACACGATCGTTCCGACGATCAAGGTCGCGGCCATGAATAGCAGCACGGCGGGGAGCCCGAAGATCGTCGCAACAATGCCGATCGTCGATTACATCAGCGCGGCGCCGAGGAAGAAGGCGAGATTGATCGCAGACAAGGCCTTGCCGGCATTCTGCGCGTCCACGAGGTGCCGCGTCATGCCGTAGAGCAAGGGTTGCGTCGAGATGGCGATGCCGATCAGGACGAACAGCGCGCCGTCGATTTGTACCGGCACGGCCTTCACGCCGAGCAGTTCGGACATCGGATAATGGGGCGCGCCGGCCGCCATCAGCGCGAGCAGCAACGCGGCAAGGCAATGCGTGGCGGCCAACACTTCACGGCGATGGCCGATGCAGCGATCGAGAATCCCCGTCAGCACGGGGCCTGCGATCAGCGCGAGCGTGAACAGGCCGAGCATATTGCCCGCCTAGATGCGACTGAGCGCTTTGATCTCCATCAGCCATGGGCCGCCCCACAATCCCCGCAGCACCAGCGAGGCCGCGAGCGACACCGGCGACAGCGCGATCAGGCCGCGAAGACGGGTCGGCATGCGCCGCCGGCTGTTTCGGGACCAGCGCGAATACCGCCATCGCCACCGCCGAATCAGTGCGAGGATGTTGGTATCCGCGTCATCGGCCTTGCCGTCCATAAGCCGTCTCGCCCCAAATTTGTCTTGGGGCGCGAGGTATCATCAACAGGGCGGGAACGCGAATCCGGCGAGACTGCCCGATCAACTCTTGTGGAACACCAGTGTCCGCAGCTCGATGCTCTCGCGGGGGGCCGCGTCGGCGGGCGTGGTCGGATCGGTGAAAGCGGTATGCGGCCCGAACCGCGTGCGGCCGTCGGTTGAGGAATCGTAGCACTTCAGCAGCAACGCTTCGTCGGTCCTCATTTCCGGGATGTAGTACCAGCGATGGTTCGGGTTGTATTTTACGGAATAGGTTTCGCCGCTGCGGTTCGGATAGATCAGGTCGGAGGCTATGAGATCGCCCGCCTCGACCGTCTGGCCGTCGCACATCGCAAGCGGCGTATCGCGCAAGGGACCGCGGATCGGCCGCCAGACATTGATGACCTGCACGCGCCCCTTCAGGAGTTCGTCGGCCTCGTCGGGAAGGTGCTCGCGAACGCGGTTGGCACCCGAGATGTCGGTCTGGTCGACATGGACCCGCGTGGCCGGCTGCCGCGGTCCGGCGCCCCTGATATCGGCGGCGCCATCGACGCGCTTGCGCACGGTGTGGTCGAAGATGAAGACGCGGTCGGCTTTGAGCGTCGCCTTCAGGAAGGCCTCCACGGCGGGGTAGTAGACGCTCCTCACTTCCTTCTCGTCGTAGAAATCCTTGACGATGGTGGGATGGCGCACCAACGCAAAGCCTTCGCGGTCCAAGGAGAGGTTGCCGGCGATCAGGCGAGCATCGAAGATCGGGACGTTATGCGGTTCAGGCAGCGCGGTGGATTTGGGTTCGCCCGGCGGCGGATCGAAGGCGTAGGTGCGGGGCTTTCCCGGGGTCGGCGCGAGATAGTTCAGCTCGGCGGTGACGAAGGGAAGCGATTCGAGTTTTGCTTGTTGCAGGCCCATGGTGGTCTCCTGGACTCCATTGTTTGTTCTGTTTGATCTCGGCCCGGCCCCCGAGGCCCGCAAGACGTTTCCGAAAATAGCAACGATGCCATTCCCGGCGGTGGCAAACGGGAAAAATCCTTTTTCAGGACGCCTTCCGAACCGGATGGTATTTCCGGCACTCACGGGCTCGTCATCGCCCGCGAGCGGCGCGATCCGGCCCTTCGATGCGTGAAGCGCGAACCTGCCCTCACCCGCAGGCCGCTTGATCATGCCGGCCCGCGGGACCAAGATGGCATTATCGGCCGATCATCGGCGTCGGCTCAACCAGCGGCAGGGAGGACCGCGACCGGGAGAACACCATGCAAGTCACGATGAAAGATCGCGTCGCCGTCGTCACCGGTGGCAGCAAGGGAATCGGGCTCGCCGTCGCACGGCAGTTCGCCGCCTCGGGCGCCAAGGTCGCGATGCTGGCGCGCGGCGCGCAGGACCTGAAAGCCGCGCGGGAATTGCTGGCCAAGGAAGGCCTCGCGGTTCGCGACTATATCTGCGACGTCTCGAAGGCATCAGATATTGCCAAGGCGCATGAGAAGATCACAACCGATCTCGGCCCGGTCGATATTCTCGTCAACAACGCCGGCACGGCGCGGACGATGGCGTTCGAAAACATCTCTGACGAAGCCTGGCAGGAAGACCTCGACCTCAAACTGTTTGCTGCGATCCGTTTCTCCAGGCTGGTCTGGCCGGGCATGAAGGCGCGCAAATGGGGCCGCATCATCAACGTGCTCAACACCTACGCCAAGGCGCCGGTGGCATCCTCGGCGCCTACCTCGGTATCGCGGGCGGCCGGCATGGCGCTGACCAAGGTGATGGCTGGCGAAGGCGGCGAGCACAACATCCTGGTCAATGCCATGCTGGTCGGCCTGATCATGAGCGATCAATGGGTGAAGCGGCACGCGGCGCAGGCGCCGGACATGGATTTTGAGGTGTTCGCCAAAAACCTCGCCAAGGGTACCCCGCTGGGGCGCATCGGCACGGCGGAGGAATTCGCCAATTTGGCCTGCTTCCTCGCCTCCGAGCAGGGATCGTTCATCACCGGCACGGCCATCAATGTCGATGGCGGTCGTTCGCCGGTGGTGTAGCGGGACCGGGCGCAAACGGCGCGGCACACTGAGGTTACCTCGCCCCGCGTGCGGGGTGAGGTCGAATTCGCGCTAGCGAATTTCGGGTGAGGGGGACTCTCCGCGAGCACCTCTGCTAGCGAAGTTGCGGAGGCAGCCCCTCACCCCAACCCTCTAAGAGCGAGCTTTCGCTCGTCTCGACCCCGTGAAGAACGGGGAGAGAGATTCTTAAACCGCGTCCTTGGCGGCCTTGACCGGGCGGGCCCGGACGATCTTGCGGGCCGGCTTGGCCTTGAACATCATTTCCTCGCCCGTGAAGGGGTTGGTGCCCTTCCGAGCCTTGGTCGCGGGCTTCTTGACCACGACGAACTTTGCGAAGCCGGGGACGAGGAATACCCCGTTCTTCTTGAGCTCCTTGTGGCCGACGTCAACGAGCGCTTCCATCACGCCCTTGACCTCTTTCTTCGAAACTTCGGTGGTGGTCGCGATCTTCTCGATCAGCTGCGACTTAGACATTTGGGTAGCCATGGTTGCTCCATTGATTCTGGCACAGGCGACGATATGGCGGAAACCGCCTAAAAAACAGGGTTTCCGACATTCTGCACAACTATCTCGCTAATCGAGTTGCACTGATTCGTCCAATTTTGGCTGGTTTTTAGGCCTCCGAAGCCGTGCGGAGCCTTATTTTAGGGGGATTCCGCCACTCCTGAGGGCCCCTTTCCGGACAATCTCAGACTGCCGGGCAGCCCGTGCCTCTATTCTGACGGGCCTTGATTTCGCACCCTAGCGAGAAAACGAGCAGGCCGATGACGCGCTGAGCACGTTGTTTTCAGGAAGGATTTTCCGCTTCACATCGCGATTAGAAAATGACTCGCGTTCCCGTTCCATCGTAACATCCCTCGCAAGGCGGACGCGTGAACGGTTCGCCATCAATAGTGTGTCTGGAGACTTCGCATGGATTTGACGCGCCTTGAGATCAATCGCCGCACCGCGCTGCTGACGTCGGCGGCCATCGCGGCCAACGTGATCAATCCGATGCGGGCCTTTGCCCAGGAAACCCCGCGCAAGGGCGGCGTGTTCAACGTCCATTACGGCGCCGAGCAGCGCCAGCTCAATCCGAGCATCCAGGCTTCCACCGGCGTCTACATCATCGGCGGCAAGATCCAGGAAAACCTCGTCGATCTCGACGCCAACGGCCAGCCGGTCGGCGTGCTCGCCGAAAGCTGGGAGGCCTCGCCCGACGGCAAGACGGTGACGTTCAAGCTGCGCAAGGGCATCACTTGGCACGACGGCAAGCCGTTCACCTCGGCCGACGTCGAATTCACCGCCATGAACATGTGGAAGAAGATCCTCAATTACGGATCGACGCTGCAGCTCTTCCTGACCGCGGTCGAAACGCCGGACGCCGAGACCGCGATCTTCAGGTATGAGCGGCCGATGCCGCTGAACCTGCTGCTCCGCGCCCTGCCCGACCTCGGCTACATCTCGGCCAAGCACCTTTATGAGAGCGGCGATATCCGCCAGAACCCGACCAACCTCGCTCCCGTCGGCACCGGCCCGTTCAAGTTCGTCAAATATGAGCGCGGGCAATATGTCATCGCCGACCGTAACCCGGACTATTGGCGCCCCAATGCGCCCTATCTCGACCGGATCGTCTGGCGCGTGATCACCGATCGCGCCGCGGCTGCGGCACAGATGGAGGCCGGCGAACTGCATTACTCGCCGTTCTCCGGGCTGACGATCTCGGATCTCGCGCGGCTCGGCAAGGACAAGCGCTTCATCGTCTCCACCAAGGGCAATGAAGGCAACGCGCGCACCAATACACTCGAGTTCAACTTCCGCCGCAAGGAAATGTCCGACATCCGGGTTCGCCGCGCGATCGCGCATGCGATCAACGTGCCGTTCTTCATCGACAATTTTCTCGGCGATTTCGCCAAGCTCGGCACCGGGCCGATCCCCTCGACCTCGGCCGACTTCTATCCGGGTGCGAACACGCCGCAATACCCGTACGACAAGGCCAAGGCCGCAGCGCTGCTGGACGAAGCCGGCTTCAAGGCAGCCCGTGGCGGCACGCGCTTCTCAGTCAAACTGCTTCCCGCGCCGTGGGGCGAGGACATCTCGCTGTGGTCGACCTTCATCCAGCAGTCACTGGGTGAAATCGGCATCCCCGTCGATATCGTGCGCAACGACGGCGGCGGCTTCCTCAAGCAGGTCTATGACGAACATGCCTTCGATCTCGCCACCGGCTGGCACCAGTACCGCAACGATCCCGCCGTCTCGACCACGGTCTGGTATCGCTCGGGCCAGCCCAAGGGCGCGCCCTGGACCAACCAGTGGGGCTGGGAAGACAAGGCGGTCGACAAGACCATCGACGACGCCGCGACCGAAGTCGATCCGGCCAAGCGCAAGGCGCTCTACGCCCAGTTCGTCAAGGAAGTGAATACGGAGCTGCCGGTCTGGATGCCGATCGAGCAGATCTTCGTCACCACGATTACGGCGAAGGCACGCAACCACTCCAACACCCCGCGCTGGGGTTCGACGAGCTGGCACGATCTTTGGCTTTCGGCTTAACCCGATATCCGACAAGATAGGTGTATGCGCATCCTTGGCCTTGCGGGGCGGCGGCTGGCCGCCTCGATCCCGACTCTAATACTGATCCTGATCGGCGTGTTCCTGCTGCTGCAGTTCGCGCCGGGCGATACCGTCGACGCCATGATGGCGCAGATGGGCGGCGGCGACGCCGCGACCGCCAAGGAGCTACGAAAATTCTATGGGCTCGACCTCTCGATCCCGGCCCAGCTCGGCAATTATCTGTGGCGGCTGGTGCGGCTCGATCTCGGCTTCTCCTCGATCTACGGCAAGCCGGTGGCCTCGGTCATTCTGGAACGGCTGCCGCCGACGATCCTCTTGATGACGGCGTCGCTGTCGTTCGCGTTCTTCTTCGGGCTCGTGTTCGGCGTGATCGCCGCCCGCGGCGTCAACCGCTGGCCGGATACGCTGATCTCGACGCTCGGCCTGATCTTCTACGCCACGCCCTCGTTCTGGTTTGGATTGATGGCCATTGTCGTGTTCTCGGTCTACCTGCAATGGCTGCCGCCGGGCGGTTTCGAGGACATCGGCACGGTGCGGACCGGGATCTGGCGCGTCTTCGATATTGCCAGCCATCTGGTGCTGCCAACGCTGACGCTGGGGCTGATCTTTCTGGCGATTTACCTGCGCATCATGCGCGCCTCGATGCTGGAAGTGCTCAACCTCGATTATGTCCGGACCGCACGTGCAAAGGGCCTCGACGAGACGCGCGTGGTGACGCGGCACGTGCTGCGCAATGCGCTGTTGCCGATGGTGACGCTGATCGGGCTGCAGGCGGGCACCATGCTGGGCGGATCGGTAGTGGTCGAAAGCGTGTTCTCACTACCCGGTCTCGGACGCCTCGCCTATGAATCGGTGGTGCAACGTGACCTCAATACGCTTTTGGGAATCGTGTTCGTCTCCGCGCTGCTCGTCATCATCGTGAACTTCGTCGTCGACCTCATTTATGCGCGGCTCGATCCGCGCATTACGGCGGGTTGAAGCGATGGATGCGGTCAAGCGCTATTTCCGAAGCCCCGCCGCCGTCGCCGGCCTGATCCTGCTCGTGATCGTGATCGCCATGGCGATCTCGGCCGGCTTTCTCTATCCGCGCGATCCGCTCGCGCTCGCCGGCCGTCCCCTGATCTGGCCGTTCGCCAATCCGCGCTTCCTGCTCGGCACCGATAATTCAGGGCGCGATATCGCCGCCCAGATTTTCTATGGCGCGCGGATTTCGCTTTTGATCGGCGGCGTCGCTACCGCGATTGCGATCCTGATCGGCATCCTGGTCGGCGCCTTCGCCGGCTATTACGGCGGCTGGGTCGACAATGTACTGATGCGGGTTACCGAGGCGTTCCAGACGCTGCCGAACTTCGTGCTGCTGCTGGTGCTGGTCGCCGTGTTCGGCTCGACGCTCACCACCGTCACCATCGCAGTCGGCGTGGTGTCGTGGCCGGCGCCGGCGCGGCTGACCCGCGCGGAATTTTTGTCCTTGCGCAACCGCGAATTCGTCCAGGCCGGACGAACGCTCGGCATGAAAAACATCCAGCTCATCTTTGGCGAAATCCTGCCCAACGCCCTGCCGCCGGTGATCGTCTACGCCAGCGTGGTGATGGCGGTCGCGATACTCCTCGAAAGCGCGCTGGCCTTCCTGCGGCTGTCCGACCCTAATGTGGCGTCATGGGGCAACCTGATCGGCCTCGGCCGCGACGTGCTGCGGGTGCAATGGTATGTCTCGGCGATCCCCGGCATCGCCATCCTCGTCACCGTGCTCGCGGTGTCGCTGGTCGGCCAGGGGCTCAACGATGCGCTTAATCCGAGGCTGAAGGGCCGATGAGCGGGACCGAAGCCATCCTCTCGCTGGATCGCCTGAGCGTCCGCCTGCCCCGCGGCGCGGACCGGACACATGCGCTCAGGGACGTGTCGCTGGAGATCGCATCGAACGAGATCCTCTGCGTGGTCGGCGAATCCGGCTCCGGCAAGTCGATGATGGCCAACGCCGTCATGCGGCTGTTGCCCAACGAGGTGACGATCGACGGCGGCCGGGTGATGTTCGAGGGCCGCGACCTCTGCGCGGCAACAATTGCCGACATGCGTGAGGTGCGCGGCGCCGGCATTGCGATGATTTTTCAGGAGCCGATGACGGCGCTCAATCCGCTGCGCACCATCGGCGACCAGATCGCGGAAATGTTTTCGATTCACACCGAACTGTCGAAGGCGGAGATCGGCGCCAAGGTACTCGCCCTGCTCGCCGACGTCCGCATTCCCGATCCCAAGGTGGCGGCAAAGGCCTATCCGCATGAGCTGTCGGGAGGCCAACGCCAGCGTGCCATGATCGCGATGGCGCTGGCGCTCGATCCGAAGCTGCTGATTGCCGACGAGCCTACGACTGCCCTCGATGTCACGACGCAGGCGCAAATTCTAAAACTGATCCGCGACCTGCAGCAGCGCCGAAAAACCGCGGTCATGTTCATCACCCATGATTTCGGGGTCGTCGCCGAGATCGCCGACCGCGTCGTGGTGATGCAGCACGGCGTCATCGTCGAACAGGGCACGACGGCGGACGTGCTGCACCGCCCGCGGCACGCCTACACCAAACAGCTCATCGCCGCCGTTCCGCCGCTGAAGGCGCCGCCGCCGCGCCCGCTGGCCGCCGACAACATCCTGACAATCGCGGATGTCTCGAAGACCTATCGCACCGGCGGCTTTCTCGGGCGCGGCACGCGGGTGACGCCGGCCGTGAAGAACGTATCGCTCAAGCTGCCGCGCGGCGCCACGCTCGGCATCGTCGGCGAATCCGGCTCGGGCAAATCGACGCTGGCGCGCTGCATCGTGCGGCTGATCGATCCAGATGCCGGGTCGATCGTGCTCGATGGCAGCGACTGGGCGAAGATGCCGCGTGAAAAAGTCCGCCGCGAGACGCGCCATATACAGATGGTGTTTCAGGACCCGTTCGCCTCCCTCAATCCGCGCCGCAAGGCGGCCGAGCTGGTGGCGCAGGGCCCGATCGTGCACGGCGCGCCGCGCGCGCAGGCGATTGCGGATGCGAAGGAACTGTTCGCGCTCGTCGGACTAGATCCTTCCTCCGCCGACCGTTATCCGCATGAATTCTCCGGCGGCCAGCGCCAGCGCATCGGCCTTGCGCGGGCACTGGCGCTGAAGCCGGACGTACTGGTCGCCGACGAGCCGGTCTCGGCGCTCGATGTCTCCGTGCAGGCGCAGGTGCTGAAGCTGCTTGCGGAATTGCGCACACGGCTCGGGCTGTCGATCGTCTTCATCACGCACGACCTGCGTGTTGCCGCGCAAATCTGCGACCTCGTGGCCGTCATGAAGGATGGTGAAGTGGTGGAACACGGGCTGGCGGGCGAAGTGTTTGGCAATCCGCAGCACGCATACACGCGGGCGCTGCTCGACTCCATCCCGGGCGGGGAGTTTGCAAGGGAGCACGAGACGGCGGCGGTGTAGCAGCTCCGCATCCCCGCTCTTCGCAGGGTCGAGACGAGCGAGGCCCGCTCTTGGAGGAAGATCCTTTCTTGCAGGCAACTGATCGTTCTGCTTAGTTTAAGTCAGCTAATCAAGCTCAAGGAAACAAGAAGTGGCACTCAAAAACGTCATCGGAATCGATCACGCCGTGGTCATGGTGAAGGACCTCGACAAATCAGCCGAGAACTACAAGCGGCTGGGCTTCACCGTGTCACCGCGCGGCACCCACAGCGCGCATATGGGATCGGGCAACTACACCATCATGTTCGACCCTGATTATATGGAATTGCTCGGCGTGCTCAGGCCGACGGAACATAATGAGCCGGCGCGGGCGTTCCTTGAAAAGAACGGCGAAGGCATCGAGCGTATCGCCTTCACCGCCGTGGATTCGGCGCGGGGCGCGGAAGAAATTCTCGCGCGTGGTTATGTCCCCGTTGGCCCGACGGATTTCGAGCGGCCGGTGACGCTGCCTGATGGCACGGAATCCGAAGCCAGGTTCCGGACCTTTCAATGGCCGACGGTGGAAGCGCCGGGCGGCGTGCGTATCTTTGCCTGCCAGCACAAGACGCGCGAGACGGTCTGGATTCCTGAACTGATGAAGCATGCCAACGGCGCGAAGCGCTTGAAGCAGGTGCTGATGGTTGCGCCGGAGCCGGCCAAGGAGGCCGCTCATCTGTCGAAGCTGATCGACCGCGAGGTACGCAACGAGTCCGATGGCGCGATCGCGGTGCCCTCGGGTGGCGACCGCGCGGACTTCGTATTTCTGACGAAAGGTCAACTCGGCAAGCGCTATCCCGGCGTTTCGCTGGCCGGCCTGCCGGAACGCGGCGGCGCAGGCCTTGTGATCGTGGCCGATGTCGCCGCGGCGGAGAAGGCGCTGGGTACAGCCGGCGTGAAAAGCGCAGGCGGCATTGTGGTGCCACCAGCCGAGGGCAACGGCACGATGCTGGCGTTTGTCGCGGCGTAGCCGGCAGCGCCAGTCGCGCTGCATCGGGGAAGCCGGAACATGGCGAAGGGCAGAAGCGAAGCAGACAGCGATACGGCGGCAACCCGCCGTGGTCGCCCCCGTTCTGCCGAGACCACCAACGCCATTCTGCAAAGCGCCTACACGCTGATGGCGACTACGGGTCTCGCCGCCACCAGTATCGATGCTGTTGCGCGGCATTCCAACGTCTCGAAGATGACCATCTACAAATGGTGGCCATCGCGAGAGGCCTTGCTGATAGATGCGTTCCTGAACCATGCCTCGCTGATGCTGCCGCTGCCGGCCACCGGCGCGCCGGCGGAACGCCTGAGAAGCCACGCCGCGGCTTATGCGAAGGCGCTGCTGGGCGAGTTCGGCAGGGTACAGCTCGCGGTGATCTCCGAATGCATCTCGAACACAGGGTCCGCGGAGATTTTCTACGAGCGCTATCTCGGGTATCGAAGAACCGCCCTGGTCGAATTGATCGCCGCCGGCCAGCAGGACAGAAGCATTGGCGCGACCGGGACGCCGGAGGACCTGTACGACGCGATCTATGGCAGCCTGTTCTACCGCTACATCTTCGGAATCAAGCCGATCTCGCCGGCACATGCCCGCAATCTCGTCGACACCCTGCTGATGATCAAGAACCGCTGACGCCGCCGGCCGCGTCAGCTTGCGCGCGGCGGAACCACGCCCACGTCTCCCGCGTCACGGCCCGATAGCCCTGCCCCCGGAAAACGATCTGATCATCGACGATCCGGTTCAGCTTCGGCAGCGCATGAAACGGGATCGAAGGATAAGCGTGGTGCTCGACGTGATAGGGCATGTTCCACGCAAACCATCTCATGAGCATGCCGGTGTAGGTGGTGCGGGTGTTCTGAAAGGCGCTGCGCGTCCGTTCACATCCGGTGTGCTCGGCGTAGAGATAAGGCCGCAGGAATAGCTGGCCGACGATCAGCGGAACGATCCACACCCAGAGCAGAAGCGCCGTATGCAGCGTGAGCGACGCGAGCAGCAGCACGACATAGAAGGCGACATAGAGGCGCGCTTCCTTCACGACGATGTGGCGCTTGCCTTCCGGGATCCAGGGAGCGGAGGCCTTGCCGGTAAAGGCATGGCGAAGCATCAGCCCTACCCGGAAAGCGACCTGTCGAAGACCGGTATAGGCGACTGCGAGTTGCGTATCCGAGGCGGGGATCGGGCCAACAAGCAGTTCCGGATCCCGATCCGGATCCTGCGTGTAGCGATGGTGGTCCCAGTGGAACAGGCAATAATATTCGTAAGGCAGTCCGATCGCGAATGAAGACAGATGACCGAATGCGAGATTGAGCGCGCGGCTCCGAAACGCCGTCTTGTGGGCGGTCTCGTGCACGACCATGAACAGGAAGGCGACGAAATAACCTTGCACGACGATGAGCGGCAACGCCCACGCCAGGCCATAGGTCGAGGACACCAGCCAGATCAGCGTACCGAAAATGCCGATGGCACCGTAATGGCTAACCGCGCGAACGATACCTTGAAGGTCGGATCGCACCGATAGCTCGCGGAGCGCGGCCGAATTCAGCGGCTTCTCTCCCGTTGCAGTGATGGCAGTGCTCATGGTCGCAATCGCCTCCCAGGATTTCAACTCTGCAGCAGCGTCGATATTTCGGCAGTGATGAACCCGCGATCCGCGGGATTGTTGACCGGATTTCCGGCGCGGTGTCCGTGGATCGAGGGAATCGGATGGAGTTCGGCTGACCTCGCGTTGACGAGCCGGCCGATCTCTTCCTCGTTGTCGCTGACATCGAAGTAGCGGTCCGTCTGCCCCGGCATCAGCAGAACCCGTGCCTTGATCGCCGCGAGCGCACGGACCATGTCGCCGCCGAATTCCGGGCATTGGCTGATATCACCGCGCTGCCAGATGCCGATCTGCGCCAGCAGATCGTTGGCATCACGGCGCGAGAAGGCTTCATCCCAGGAACGCGTCAGGTAATCTTCCAGCGAGCTGAAGCCGTAATCGCGCCACACCTCGTCCCGGTAATAGGCGTGCGACATCGCCCAACCGGCATAGACGCGCCCCATGGCGCGCAGGCCAGCGGCAGGCCTGGCGACGAAACGACTGTCCCTGAACGCGGGATCGGCGGTGAGCGCGGCCTTCACGCCCTCGAGGAAGACGTGATTATAGGGCGAGCATCTAGCGCTGCCGCACACAATGGCCGCCCGCTCCACCATGTCAGGATGGCACGCCGCCCAATGGTACGCCTGCATCCCGCCCATGGACCAGCCGTAGACCAGCGCGAGCGTCGAAATCCCGAACTGCTCGACCAGAAGGCGGCGCTGGACCGCCACCGCGTCGTGATAGCTGATGGCTGGAAACGGCGTCACTTCCGAATTGGATGGCGACGAGGACAGGCCGTTGGCGAACAGGTTTGGAATGACGATGAAGAAGCGCTCCGGATCCAGGATGCCGCCGCGCTGCACCAGCCATTCCGTGTCGGTGTGCTGCGCGCTGAAGGACGTCGGATAGACAATCACGTTGTCCTTCCGCGCGTTCAGCGTGCCATAGGTCTTGTAGGCAAGACGCAACGAGGGGAATACGACGCCTGACTGCAGCAAAACGTCTCCGGCGTGGAAGACCTGATAATCACCGCTGGTCGCCATATCGTCACCCTTGTCGGCGCGCGTAACCGGCGCAACCTTTAATGTACAAATCGTACATTATTTGGATGAGATTGCAACCGCATTGTTGCGGCCTTCGAAACGCACGCTGGCGCGCCTCGAGACCAGGTCTCATGTCAGACCATATGGTGCGCGTATCTCTACGAGGCCGCCCACCACGCCTCATTCGGCCGGGGCTGCTGCGACCTCCGCATGCGAGTAGTCGACACCTGGACTGGTCTTCGCCAGCGCGAACAGACCTGCCGCCATGACCGCATAGGCCAGCGCCACGCCCGGCGTGACGCCGAGGCCGCTGCCGATGCCGACCGCTTCGCCGTGCATGAAACCGAAATAGGTCATGACCGCACCGGCCAGCGCAAACGCGGATGCTTTAAGAAAATCACGCTCGATCACGAACACGCCGATCGCGCCGAGCACCAGGCCGGCGAGGATCGAGCCGCCGCCCATCACTTCGAGGCCGTGATAGAGCACGCCCTGCTGCGGCAGCGCTGATATTGCGGCGGACTTGACCGCGTCGACCTTGTCGGCAGCGAGACCGCCGACCGCCTGCGCCGCCGTGATCGTCGAGCCGAGCATGGTGTCGATCTGCAGTTTCGCCCAGGCAGCGAGATGCGGCGTCAGCGCCAGCACGATCGCCGGCGCATGCTTGACCGGCGTGGTCTGGAACGCCTGCGCGCCGATCAGCATGCCGATATAGAGCAGGATCGGTGAGATCGCGACCACGGGCACCAGCGCCAGCAAGACCGAGATGATGCCGAACCATGACAGCAGCACCACCATCAGGCCGGTCGCCGTCGAATAGCCGATCCGCCCGCCCATCGCCTTCCAGCCGGGATGGCCGATATAGACCGCGTTGATGAAGGGATTGCCCATCAAGCAGCCGATCAGGCTGACGACACCGTCGGCAGTGAGCACGCGCGTGGTCGGATATTCGTCGCCGGCCGCTTCCGCGCTTTCGACATTGTCCATGGCTTCGACGAGGTCATAGATGCCAAACGGAATTGCCGTGACCAGGATGATGCCGAGGAATTCGAAGCCGGAGAAGACGTGGCCGATGGCCGGCAACGGCACCGAGAAGCCGAAGTTCGCAAAGGCATCGCCGACGCCCTTCAGGCTCAAACTGCCGAGGCCGAGACCGAACAGGTTCGAACCCCAGGCGATGATCATTCCCACCGCAATGGCGACGAGGCCGGCCGGCATACCCCTCCAGTATTTCACGCCGCCGAACCAGCTCACCAGGATGATGGAAAAACACAGCAGCCCGATCTGCGGCGTCATGTACATTTCGAGCGCCGGGCGCATCGAGATGAAGGTGACGGAAACACCGGCGAGCGTGCCGAGCAGCGCCGCGCGCGGGGTGACCTTTCTGATATAGGGCGCGATGAAGCCGCCGATCATCAGGATAAAGCTCTGGAAGAACACCCAGACCAGGCCAGCCGACCAGCCCTTGACGGGATCGCCGGTCTTCAGCGTGATCGGCAGCATGATCACGAAGGTGACGATGAACATGTGCGGGACGCTGACGCCCGATGGCAGCGCGCAGACGTCGCTGCGGCCGGTCCTCTGCGCCAGTTTGTAGGCGAGATACGCGTAATAGAACGTCGAGAGGCACATCATAAGGCCGAGCGCCGGCAGGATGCGGCCGAACACGATCGAGTCAGGCATCTTCAGTACGAAGCGCAACAGCCCGGTCAGCACCAGCATGTTGACGAGAATGTTGGTGCCGAAGCCGAACAGCGCGTTCCAGTCGCCGGGTGTCCACAATACCGGCTTGAAAGTGGATGTGCCTGATGTTCCTGTCGCACTCGTGCTCATCGTTATGCCCCCGCTGCTGCCGTTCTTGGAATCTCCAGTGAAAGCGCCTCCAGCACCGCGGCCGAGTCGGAGACCCAGCCGAAAATGCCGCCCTGGGCCTTGATCATTTTCAGGCCCATCTCGTGAAACTCAGGAAAGTAGGATGCGCAACCATCCGCCAGCACCACGCAGCGATAGCCGCGGTCGTTGGCTTCGCGCACGGTGGTGTTGACGCAGACCTCTGTGGTGACGCCGCAGACCAGCAAATTCTCGATGCCGTAGCGCTGCAGCACCTCGCCGAGCTCGGTGGCGTAGAACGCGCCCTTGCCCGGCTTGTCGATCACGATCTCGCTGTCGAGCGGATACAATTCGGGAATGATGTCGTGGCCGGCCTCGCCGCGAATGAGAATGCGCCCCATCGGCCCGGGATCGCCGATGCGCAAGGACGGCGCGCCGCGCTCGACCTTGGCCGGCGGCGCGTCCGACAGATCGGGCAGATGCCCCTCGCGGGTATGAATGACCAGCATGCCGGCCGCGCGCGCCGCATCCAGCACGGAGGCGATCGGCTGCACCGCCCGCGCGAGCTGGCTGACGTCATTGCCGAGCGTCTCGCCGAAGCCGCCCGGCTCCATGAAATCGCGCTGCATGTCGATGATGAGAAGCGCGGTCGCCGCCCAGTCGAGCTCGATCGGTCCCGGCTCCGCTCTGAGCTTTGCTGAGTTCGCCATGACGTACGCGCCCCGAACGAGAGAACTCTTAAAGAGAAGTCAAGCAAGGCGCGTGCCATTGTGTACAATGCCGGCTGGCGATCGGTCTGAAGAAAATCAATCGTATTGTCAGTCCGTTACTCGCGGATGCAGATCCCGGCTCGCCTGCATCGAGCGCATCACGAGCGAGCAGTTGCCCATTAGCTGTGCATGCTGCGATTGCGCTTGCCCGACCGAAGAACGAACGACCTGTCATTTCCCGTTCGCACCTGTCCCAACAACTGGACCAGCCACGCAAGGCCCGCATCCATCATCGCCACTTTCGGAAGGACGACATTGATCGAGAAACGCGGCAGCGGCAGCGGCGCCTTGACGGCGACGACATTGAAGCGGGCACCATGGATCTCGAGAAACCGTCTCGGCAGCGCGGAGATCATCTCGGTTTCGGCCAGCACCGAAAGCGCGAAAATGAAGTTTGGCACGGTCAGGGCCACGCGCCGCGTCAGGCTTTTCTTGGCGAGTTCAACATCCACGAATCCGGTAACATCACCGGTATGCGAAACGACGAGATGCTCCATCTCGCAGTAGCGATTGAGGGTCGGATTACGCTGGAACGAATGCCCCTTTCTGACGGCGATGACGAACTCCTCCTCGTAGAGCTTCTGCTTATGGAAACGGACCGGAATATCGTCGAACGGAATGATCGCGATATCCATCGTCCGGTCTTCGAGCTCCTTCAACGCATCCCTCCACGCCAGATGAAGCGCGGTGAAGCCTTGCGTCGGTAGTAGCTGCCGGATACCCACGTCGACGCCCGGCGCCACCTCCCGCAACGTCTCCAACAGCGAAGGCAGGATGACCGACGAAATTCCATCCGGCGCGCCGATGACGAAACGGCGCGTCGAATGCCGCTGATCAAACGGCGTAGCTGTCGAGACGACCCCGCGGACACGCGCGAGAATTTCAGCCACCGACGCGGCGAGCTGGGAGGCACGCTCCGTTGGAACAACGCCCTTCGGAGTCTTGAGAAACAAGGGATCGCCAAGCAGCGCGCGCAGGCGGCCGAGTCCATGGCTGATGGCGGACGGCGAAAGATGCAGCCGCTCAGCCGATCGGCCGACATGCCGCTCCTGAAAGACGATCTCGAACAGCACGAGCAGGTTGAGATCGATCCGGGAAAGGTCAGTCTGGTTCAGCATAATGCTGAAATCATATCACTGGATTCAGTATCATTGAAATGGGATTTGGGCAGCACCGCCGGCCGGTTGCCGGCCCAACCCGAATGGAAAGATACCGAAATGTTCAAATTGAACCGCTGGAGGCGCTTGGCGCTGAAGGCCGCACTCGCAATGCCGCTGTCGGCCAGCGCCGCGCAGGAGCCGACGTCGGCAGGTTCGGAGCAGGAACTTGTCGATCTGGTCAGGAAGACCGAAGCCCAGGCTTCGGCTTTCATGCGTGGCGACATGGACAAATGGTCCGGTCTGGTGCGCATCGCAGGAGATTTTACGCTGATGCAGCCATTTGGCGGTGAAGCCAGCCGGGGCTTCGACATGAGTCCCGAGCGGCTGGCGCGGCTCGCCAGCTACTTTGGGAACGGCGACGCCAAGCTCGAACTTGTCCAGTCCTATACGTCGGACGATCTGGTCGTTCTTGCGATGATTGAGCGTCAACACGGCGAGGTCGGCGGTTTGCCAAACCAGGATTGGTCCCTTCGTGTGACGCAAGTCTATCGCAGGCAAGGCGGGCAATGGTGGCTGGTTCATCGCCATGCCGACCCGCTCGTGCGCCACGTCGGGCTTGAGACTGCGGCCTCGCTGGCCCGCGGCGCAAATCTCGACAAGAAATGAGGCGGTCTAGCTCCTGTCAAGTAGCGGCGTCCCGAATGCCCGCCGCCAGACCGACAGAAAACGCGGAAACCAGGAGTGGGCGTCTGCGCTCTGATAGGCCCAAGTGCGATATTTTTGTCCCTTTTCCGACAGCAGCTCCTGATACCCGCCGTGCGTTTCGGTCGCGGTACGAATGTCCCTCAATATATCGCGGGCACAGGACCGGTACTTGTCGGTGCCAGAACATTCATCGTAGTCCAGCATGCGATCGGCAAATTCGACATTGAATGTCGGCCAGCAAGAACGCCCCTGGTAGGCCGGAGCCGCAATCTTGTGGATCATCTTGTTCTGCGGATTATCCGCCGATACCAGGAAGTGAGATGTATCCGGGATTCGAAACCGCGGCTCGCCAAGTATCAGATCCGTCGTGGCTGCGAACAGCGCGCGTTCGCCCGCTTCGCTCAGATCCCAAAATCCCTGATGCACATTGACGAAATCCAGCGCAATGCAAGACGCCGCCGGTTCGCTCCTTAAGTCCAGAGCATGCCTGATATAGCCAGGCTTGCCGAACAACCCGAGCAGCTCCGTCTTGTATTGCGAAAGCTCGCGTCCGAGCAGCCCTTCCAGCTCGATCCGGTCGATCACCCCCAACCGTATGCCGCGCACAAAGGTCGCGTAGACGCATGCATTGGTGACAAAGCGCCTGCGTTCGGCACGGGTATCGGTTGCCGCGGAACGCGGTGCGGTGACGTCGCACAGCAAAGCCGCGACGCCGCCGTCCTCGAACGGCTCCAACGCTTCCGCGAGTTGAAATATCGCCTTCTTCAGATCCTCGCGATATTCGGCAAGCAACAAGCGGCCGGCATGAGCGCCCTGTGACATCGCCAAAAACGGCGATGCCCTTTGGTCCGCACGCACGATTTGTTCCAGGCCTGCGAGGATGCCCAACAGCGTGTCCGACGGCAGCGAGAAGTAATTGACGCCGATGTACCGGTCGCCTCCCGCGGGAACGATGGTCGTCGTGACGACATTGGCGCGGACGGCCTCCAGCAGTAGCCGGACGCTTTTTTCGAGCAAGCGAACCCGGCGGACGGCATCCTCGGAACCCATGATGGTCTCGGGATCGAGAACATCGGGATAAAACCAGGCAAAATCCCGAGGATAATAGGCGGAGGCGTGCGGCGCCCCCGTGACCAGAAAGGCTTCCTTGGGAGAAAAGGCACTGTTGACCGAGTGCCTGTACAACTCGTCGATCCCACCCGATGCGTGAGATTTTCTCAGGAATCGATCACCGAGAAAATTTAGGGCCTGAATACCGTTGGCGACACCGGTGGCCAACAGGCCCTGGTAAAACCGGTATTCGCGATGAGATGAAAATGGAATGTGACGATTCATATGATTGGATGAAACCATGTCCGGCGGGTGTCGAGTGTCAGTGGTTACCCCAGACATCATAGATTCGTCTTTCTGTCAGATGAATCGTGATGTCATCGCATTGTCACAAATGGACCGTGCGTAGGACCTCCTAGGGCTTGGTCAAGGGGCTTTCGTTCTTTGGGTGACAAGCGTAGCGCCGTGCTCGCCGCCGTCCAGGACGCTTCGCGCCGGCTACGCCGGTGCCGATGGCATCCTGGACAGCGGCTGTGCGCGGCGCTGTTGGGTTCGGCAGGTCGGGACGAAGGAATGGTCGCAAGCGGCCGAACAAAGGAATGAGGCTTTACGGCGTGGCGACGGTCTGAGCACTCCTCTGGTCTGCCTCATACAGGGTCCGGTGGGTGAGCGTCGCGCACAGGGCGGAAAGCAAGCGATCAGCCACACCACGCAAAGCACGCGCATGGCCATGGCCGCGCTGCCGCAAGGCGTCGTAGCGTCGCCGAGCGGCTGCGTCGCGCTGGATGGCGACGCGTGACCAGTGATGGACCGCAGTCTGCAGCCGCTTGTTGCAGGCGAGGCGCCGGATCACGAAGCGTTGCTTGCCGCTTTGCCGTGTTACCGGAGCAACCCCTGCCAGAGCACGCAAGGCGTGATAATCTCGTGCCTGCAGCGGTTGCGCTGCTTCGGTGAGCAGTGTGGCGAGAACAATCCTGCCGATTCCCGGCCAGGAGCGCAGGATTGCCACGTCACACTGCTCATGGCTCTGCCCCGACGAGTTCTCCTCATCCTGTGCTGCGAGGCTGTCGCAAAGGCCGTCCAGGGCGGCGCCGGCTTCCTTGATCTGCTGATTGATCAGGTGCATGCGCGCCACAAGACTGCGGATATGGACGCACGCGGCCTCCCTGGTACCTGGTGCGACGAACAAGGCCGCCTTGCGCAAGGTCTGCAGCACGGTGGTGGCGTCGAGACGGCGGATGCGATGCTCCTTGAGGATGCGCGCAATCGCCTTCTCCGATACCTTGGCGGCCGCAGCGGGGGTCGGCACCTTCTGCCACAGCGCCAGGAACCAATCATCTGCGACATCGTCGGTCAGTTCGGCCGCTTGCGGATAATAACGCCATAGCTGCTGGCGCAGGCGATTGGCCAGACGCGTCCGTTCCTGCAGCAGTTCATCCATAAGGCGCGACCACTCGCGCAGTTCGATCACCGTCGGATCGTCGGTGGCAAGCTGCCGGAAGGCTTTCCGATCGGTGCGCAACGAGTCGCCGAGGACAAGAGCGTCACGGCTGTCATCCTTGGCGCCTGCGACCGTGAAGCGATCACGGAAGCGATCGAGTTGCTTGGGATTGATGGCAAAGACCGTAAACCCGTGCTCGAGCAGCATCTCCACCACGGGACCGTGCGGCATCTCGATCGCGACGGCGATCCGCCCCGGCGCGGCCTTGGTCTTCTCAAGCAGCCAGTCTCGCAGCTCCGTCAAGCCGGCTCCGCCATGGACGAACTCCCGCTCGCCCACGCGTCTTCCTTCGGCATCCAACAGGCAAACGCGATGGTTCTGCGTTGCCCAGTCGATCCCGACAAACCAATGCACATCCTCGACCATTGCTCGACCTCCTCGCTTGCGAAGCGGGCCACTGCGATCCCGATCGATCCCTGTACTGGCGCTCTTGGCGCAAACCTCCTAGTGGATCTCGATCGCAGCCGCTCCACCGGGGCGCGGGTCCTACGCAGGTGCTCATGGCACAGATGGGTCAGGCGGCTCCCGGCGGATCGGCCCGTGCGACCAGTCTACATCTCCAGACTAGTGCCGAACGCTCAAAAGGGTACAGGATGGGTGGAGCGCAGCGAAACCCATCACGCCTCCGCGCAATGATTGATGGGTTTCGCTTCGAGACTGGGCAAGAATCCCGGCCGGCTGGGCAAACGAGTGTACGATTCGACTGATGACGAATCATACCTTCAAGACCGGTGTTGACCGGAACCAGCCGAGCCTTCTTCCTGCGCGTGTTGAAGACTACGTGGATCGCGACAATCCGGTTCGGGCCATTGACGCTTTTGTCGAGACGCTTTTGCCGATGCGCTGGACCTTGAGAAGCCTGGCTTTTGCCGTGCGTCAAGTTCGCGAGAGGCACGCCTCTCGCGGGCGACGGTAGCAAAAGAGCCGTTCACCGGGGAGCTCGCTATAAGCCGTAAAGCCACTGCGCAGGGAAGGCCGGAGTGTTTCCGCTGAACCTGTATGCGCGTGTGCGCGTTCTCTGTGCGCAATGGCAACGCGAGACCGCGGGCGCAGCGTGCACCCGGTCTTCCCTGCGCCCTCTAAGTTCAGGAGGGCTAACCGAGATGCAAAACTCCGGGCGCATCGCGCCGCGAGAACGCGAAACTGTATCCACGTCATTGCGAGCGCAGCGAAGCAATCCATCTATCCCACGCGGCGCTATGGATTGCTTCCCTTCGCTCGCAATGACGGCGGAATGTCCGTCCGGACCGCTACGCCTTCGCCGGCCGCAACATGCGCGTGACGCTGCCGAACGCCCAATCGATGACGGGCCAGAACAGCAGCACGATCGCCAGTGTCGTGATCGAACCGACGAGACCGTTCGACCAGAACACCTTCATGTCGCCGCCGGAGCCGATCATCGACAGGCGGAACGCATCCTCGGCGCGGTTGCCGAGCACCAGCGCCAGCGTGAACGGCGCCAGAGGAATGCCGATTTTTTTGAATACGTAGCCGACGACGCCGAAGCCCAGCATCAGCCAGATATCGAACATCGCGTTCTGGATCGCGTAGGCGCCGATCGCGCAGGACACCACGATCATCGGTGCGACCGCTGCGAACGGCACGCGCAGGATCGAGGCGAAGATCGGCACCGTCGTCAGCACCAGCACGAGACCGACGACATTGCCGAGATACATCGACGCAATCAGGCCCCAGACGAAATCCTTGTGCTCGACGAACAGCAACGGACCCGGATTGAGACCCCACACCATCAACCCACCGAGCAGGATCGCCGCGGTGCCGGAGCCGGGAATGCCGAGCGCCAGCATCGGCAGCAGAGCCGCGGTGCCGGACGCGTGCGCTGCGGTTTCCGGCGCGAACACGCCTTCGATGCGGCCCTTGCCAAAGCTGTCCTGGTCCTTGGAAAAGCGCTTGGCGAGGTTGTAGCCCATGAAGGAGGCGGCAATCGCGCCACCCGGGGTGATGCCGAGCCAGCAGCCGATGAAGGAAGAACGAAACAGCGTCACCCAGTATTTCGGCAAATCCTTCCAGACCGACAGCACCACGCGCAGGGAAATGCCGGCGGCGTGGCCGCGCAGCGCGAGGCGCTCCTCCATGGTGAGCAGGATTTCGCTGATGCCGAACAGGCCGATGACGGCGACCAGGAAGTTGACGCCGCGCAAGAGCTCCGCCGAACCAAAGGTCATGCGCAACTGCCCGGACACGGTGTCCATGCCGATGCCGGCGAGCAAGAGGCCAAGCGACATCGAAATCACAGTCTTGTGCTTGGCTTCGCGGCCGAGGCCGACGAAAGAGCAGAAGGTGAGCAGATACACCGCGAAGAATTCAGGCGGCCCGAATTTCAGCGCGAAGGAGGAAATCATCGGCGCCAGGAACGTGATCAGCATCACCGCGACCAGCGAGCCGATGAACGACGAGGTGAAGGCCGCGGTCAGCGCTTCCGCCGCCCTGCCCTGCTGCGCCATCGGATAGCCGTCGAAGGTGGTCGCGACCGACCAGGCCTCGCCGGGGATGTTGAACAGGATCGAGGTAATGGCGCCGCCGAACAGCGCGCCCCAATAGATGCAGGACAGCATCACGATCGCCGACGTCGGATCCATCGTGAATGTCAGCGGCAGCAGGATCGCCACGCCGTTCGGGCCGCCGAGGCCGGGCAGCACGCCGACGAAAATGCCGAGCACGAGGCCGAGCATCATCAGCAGCAGTGTTTTCCAGGTAAGCAGCACGGCGAAGCCATGCATCAAGAGGCCCAAGGCTTCCATTACAAGGCTTCCATTACAAGGCTTCCATCAGATGCGCCCTACCGACCCGTTAGCGGCCGAGCGCCGCTTCGAGCGGACCCTTTGGCATGATGACGTCGAAGGCGATGTCGAAGGTGACGAACATCACGGCGGTGAACACGAAGGCGGTGAGCAACGATTTCCACAGCGCGATCTTGCCGACCATCCGCATGAAGCCGGCGATCAGGAGGAAGCTCGCGACATAGAGCCCGAGGAACTGCATGGCGAGGCAGAACAGCACCGTAGGCACGAACACCGCCATCACGCGGCGAAGCTGCGCCCGCGTCACGAAAACCTCGGAAGCCTCCCTGCGCGACAGGAACGCGGCGACCAGACCATAGAGGCTGGCGCCGGCGAGGATGATCGAGAGATAAAACGGAAAGTAGCCGGACTGCGGGCCGGTCGATTCCCAACCGGCTCCCGTCCGCCAGTTGTCGTATCCGAGTGTCGTTGCGAGCGCGAGCAACAGGAGGCAGACGACGACGTCGGCCGCGCGAACGCTCGTCACCGCAGGCGAGTCGGCTTCGGGTGCGGTCGGATCCTCGACGACGATTTCGATGTCGGTATTGGACATGGCGACGGTGACCCCCGATACGACAGACCTGAACGGGGATACGTGTCGACGTCGCCGGCGTCAATGTCCCGCGCTGCGCTCCGGGAATGCGCTCGCAAGTGCAGCACGCTCCGGGCGCAGCAGGCCGCGTTCGGTGATCAATCCCGTCACCAGCCGCGCCGGCGTGACGTCGAAGGCGTAATTGGCCACAGGCGAGCCTTCGGGAACCACGCGCACGGTCTCGACGCGCCCATCGGCGGTGCGGCCGGTCATGTTCGCCACTTCGTCGGCGCTGCGCTGCTCGATCGGAATCTGCCTGATGCCGTCATCGATACTAAAGTCGATGGTGGGCGATGGCAGTGCAACATAGAACGGCACGCCATTGTCGTGCGCGGCGAGCGCCTTCAGGTAGGTCCCGATCTTGTTGCAGACATCGCCATTGGCGGCCACCCGGTCGGTGCCAACTATCGCGAGATCGACCATGCGGTGCTGCATCAGATGGCCGCCGGTGTTGTCCGGGATCACCGTATGCGGCACGCCGTGGTGGCCGAGTTCCCAAGCGGTCAGCGAAGCGCCCTGATTGCGCGGCCGGGTCTCGTCGACCCAGACATGAACCTTCAGGCCGCGATCATGCGCCAGATAAATCGGTGCCGTCGCCGTGCCCCAGTCGACCGTCGCAAGCCAGCCGGCGTTGCAATGGGTCAGGACGTTGACGGGCTCGCCGGGCCGCTTCGTCGCCGTGATCTGCTCGATCAGCGCCAGACCGTGCCGGCCGATCCCCTGGTTGATCGTGACGTCCTCCTCGGCGATTTCGACTGCGCGCCGGTAGGCCGCCGCGACGCGTTCCGACGCCGGCAATGGCCGGAGCAAGCGCGCCATCTCGTCGAGCGCCCATTTCAGGTTGATCGCCGTCGGCCGCGCCGCCAGCAGCATGGCATAGGCGCGGTCGAGCGCCGCATCGGAAGCGTCGGTACGCATGGCGAGCGCCATGCCGTAAGCCGCCGTAGCGCCGATCAGCGGCGCGCCACGCACCAGCATGGAACGGATGGCCTCGGTCGCGTCCTCCGCGCTTGCGATGCGCGCCACCACGAATTCATGCGGCAATCGCCGCTGGTCGATCGCGCCGACCGTCCAGCCGTCGTCCTCGAGCCAGATGCTGCGAAAATGTCGGCCGTCGACCTTCATGAGTTCAACACCCTCCCCGCCACCGCATCGAGCCTGGCGAGTAGCCGCGGATCGCGCGCTTCCGGCGCCGTGATCAAGGCGGTGTCGAGCGCCTTGTCCGATCCAACAGGACACGGCTCATGCTCGCGCGGAAAATCCCTGGCGAGACGCGCGACGAGCCCCTTGGCCTTGCTGGCATTCGAGTTCAGCACGCGAATGATATCCTGCACGGTGACGGCGTCGTGATCGGGATGCCAGCAATCGAAATCGGTGACCATCGCCACACTGGCGTAACAGATCTCGGCCTCGCGGGCGAGTTTGGCCTCGGGCATGTTGGTCATGCCGATCACCGAATAGCCTTGCGCCTTGTAGGTCAGGCTCTCGGCGAGGCTGGAGAACTGCGGGCCTTCCATGCACACATAGGTGCCGCCCTGCACCGCGGCGATACCTTCGGCCTTGGCGGCCGCCGCCAGATGCACATGCAGCCGTGGCGACACCGGATGCGCCATCGAGACATGGGCAACACAGCCCCTGCCGAAAAACGAACTCTCGCGCCGGTAGGTGCGGTCGACAAACTGATCGACGAGGACAAATGTGCCGGGCGGCAGTTCCTCCCTGAACGAGCCGCAGGCCGACAGCGAAACCAGGTCGGTAACCCCCGCCCGCTTCAGCACGTCGATATTGGCGCGGTAGTTGATGTCGGAGGGCGACAGCACATGCCCCTTGCCGTGCCGCGGCAGGAACACGATCGGCAAGCCTCCGATCACGCCGCGCGTCAGGGCTGCGGACGGCTCGCCCCAGGGGCTCTTGATGGTCTCCTCGCGGACGTCCTCCAGCCCCGGCAGGTCGTAGATGCCGGATCCGCCGATGATGCCAAGCACGGCACGCGTCATGACTTCTCCCAGTCAGGATTTCACGCAAGATGTTCGACTATACTGCGGCGCAATAATCAAGCATTGTCGCGCGGTTGCAAGGGGTCTTCAAATGCCGACCACGAAGGACCGGGAAAAACGCCAGTCGATCATCGATGCCTGCCGCAGCATGAATGCGCTCGGCATCAACCAGGGGACATCAGGGAATATCAGCCTGCGCCATGGCGAGGGCCTGCTGATCACGCCGACCAGCACGCCCTACGAGGCGATGCAGCCCGAGCAGATCGTATTCATGGGCCTGGATGGCTCGCACGATGCCGCCCAGCGGCCGTCGAGCGAGTGGCGATTTCACCTCGACATCCTGAGAGCCCGGCCAGAAATCAATGCGGTAGTCCATGCCCACCCGATCTATTCGACGATCCTCGCCATCATGGGCCTGGAAATTCCACCGATCCACTACATGATCGCGTGTGCCGGCGGCGACACCATCCGCGTCGCGCCCTATGCGACCTTCGGCACGCAGGAGCTTTCGGAGCACGCCGTGCGCGCGCTGGAAGGCCGGCTGGCCTGCCTGCTGGAACACCATGGCATGATTGCGGTCGGCGCATCGCTGTCGAAAGCGATGTGGCTTGCCGTCGAAGTCGAAACGCTGGCCCGGCAATACCACGGCTGCCTGCAGATCGGGACACCGCGCCTGCTGCCGAAGGCCGAGATCGAAAACGTTCTCGGCAGGATCGCGGGATACGGCCCTGCCGACAAATAACGATCGGCTTATTTCGCGACGAAGCCCGCTTCGTTCATCAGCGCTGTGTTGAGCTTGTCGTCCTCCTCGAGGAACTTCAGCATGTCCTTGCCGGTGAGGAAGATCGGCTTCAGCGCCTGCTTCTCCATGTACTCCTTGTACTCCGAAGTCTGCGTCACCTTCTGGAACAGGTCGACATAGAACGCCTGTTGTTCCGGCGTCACCTTGCCGGGCAGAAACATCGCGCGCAGCATCAGATATTGCACGTCGAGCCCCTCCTCCTTGCAGGTCGGGACGTCGTTCCAAGATTGCGTCTCGGTGACTTTGGTCTTGTAGGCGATGCGCTCCTTGTCGAACACGCACAGCGCGCGGACCTGGCCGGCGCGCCAGACCTCGAGATTTTCGGATGGATTGTTGACGTTGGCCTCGGTGTGCTTGCCGACAAGTTGCGTCGCCGCCTCGCCGCCCGACTTGTACGGCAGATAGGAGAATTTCGCGCCGGTCTTCTGCTCCATGAACACGGTGAGCACGTGGTCCTCGCGCTTGGAGCCGGTGCCGCCCATCTTGAACGGCGAGCCTGCCGCCTTGGCGGCCGCGATGAAGTCCTTCACCGTCTTCGGTCCCTCGGCATTGTCCCACAGCACGAATTGATCCATCGCAACGACCGACACCGGCGTCAGGTCTCGCCAGTTGAAGGGGATCTTCGCCGACAGCGGCAGCATGTAGATAAGCGAATAGGCGATCAGGACCTTGTTGGGATCGCCGTCGCTCGACTTCATGTACATCAGCGCCTCGGCGCCCGACGCCCCGCCCTTGAGCGATACAACCATCGGCTGCTTCATCAGGTTGTTCTTCTGGATGGCCGCCTGCATCATCCGCGCCATCTGGTCGGACGCACCGCCCGCGCCGGCCGCGACCACGATTTCAACCGGCTTGGTCGGCTCCCAGGCGGCAAGCGCCGGGGTACTTGCGATCATGGCCGTCAAGGCGGCCGCGGCTTTCAGCATCTGTCCCACGAGGTTTCTTCCCTATGTATTTGCAAGACTTTGTAAAATCAGACTTGGCTGGTTGCTTGCCACATCTTGCGAGCGAACAGACGAGAGTTCAAGCTGCACCGCAATGTACCGCCCTATGACTTTCGCATGAGGCGCAAACCTTTCCCGCAGGAGGTTCGTAGCTACGTACAGCCGATTCAATCTCGCCGCTTTTCCGTTGCATGGCTGTGAGTGGGCCCATTTAATGCACGCTACAAGGTAAATCAGGGGGAGAAGCTGAATGAGAAGGATTTTGATAACCGTCCTCATGGGCGCGACGATAGCCCTCGCCGGGTGCGGACGGGATCCGGGACCGAAGGGGGATGCCGGCCCACAAGGACCAGCCGGGCCGCAGGGCGCGCAGGGCTTGCAAGGCGTGCCGGGCCCTCAAGGACAACAGGGCGCTCAAGGGCCACAGGGTCCCCAAGGGCCACAAGGACCGCAGGGCGCCCCCGGCGCAAAAGGCGATCCCGGACCGGCTAGCGCTTCCATCAGATCGGTTCAGGCGAGCGGCGAGGTCAGTTGCGATGCAAATGAAAATCTGGTGTCGGTGTTCTGTCCGTCCGGCGGTGCAGCCGATGGCGCCAAGTGCGGCACTGGTCCGGCCGTCGGTCTCTGTCTCAAAAAGTAGCCGTCCTACCGCGCCACGAACCGACGAATGACGGCCGGTGAAAAAGCATGAAGGCGTTCGCGATTGGTTTGCTCCTGGCCTGTCTTGCCACCGCCGCGGACGCCGGTTCTTCAATCATCGGCGCGGGTTCTCAAACCTGCACGGCGTGGACCAACCGCAAAAAGAATGCGGTCGTCAAAGGAAGTTTTGAATCCTGGTTGGTTGGATTTATCAGCGGCCTGAACATCAGCGGCGAACGGGACATGGTTGGCGGCGGCGACTTCGACGCGATCATTGCGTGGATGGATCAACGTTGCCTCACAACCCCTTCAGACAGAATAGGTATCGCGGCGCTCGACCTGGGCATGGAACTGGCAAAAAAGGCTGCCAGACCATAGTGAGCGGTTCTGACCGCTTGTCGCCCCGTTCGACTACTTGCCCTTCCAGTTCGGCGAGCGCTTGTTGAGGAACGCGTCCATTCCTTCGCGGAAATCCTCGCTCATGTAGGCGCGCAGGATCAGGTCTTCGCCCTCGTCGCGCGTCAGCGTCCGCCGGATGCGGCGCACCGCTTCCTTGGTGACTTCGAGCGTGATCGGCGCATGGCCGGCGACGAGCTTCGCCGTTTCGTCGGCGCGGCGCTGCAACGTCGCGACATCAGGCACCACTTCGTTGAGCAGCCCAAGCGCCAGCGCTTCCGGCGCCTCGACCAGCCGCGCCTTGAAGATCAGGTCCTTGGTCCGTGCGGGGCCGACCAACGAAACCAGCCTGGAAATATTCGACATCGACAGGCAGTTCCCGAGCGTGCGCGCGATCGGAAAGCCGATCCGCGTGGTCTCGGTGCCGATACGGATGTCGCAGCAGGCTGCGATCCCCGCGCCGCCGCCGGTGCAGGCGCCGGCAATGGCCGCGATCGTCGGCACCCGGCATGCTTCCAATGCGCCGAGCACACGATCGATCCGCGCCTCGTAGTCGAGCGCATCCTGCGCGGTCTTGAAGGCGCGGAACTGCGAGATGTCGGTGCCCGACGCGAACGCCTTGTCGCCCGCGCCGGTCAGGATCATCGCCTTGATCGATCGATCATTGTTGACGGTTTCGCAGATCGCCGCCATCTGTTCGTACATGGCAAAGGTCAGCGCATTGCGCGCCTGCGGACGGTTGAACGTCAGCCGGGCGATACCGTCCTCGACGGAATAAATCAGGTCTTCGGTCGCAGCTACCGGAGCGTTCATCGCAGCTCTCTCTGTTGTTGTTTCGGTCAAACGATCTCAGGCAACGGCAGCCTTCGGCATAGCGACGACGTCGCGTCCCTTGAGCACTTCCATCGCTGCCAGCACGCCGCCGCCGCGATGCGGTACCTTGGCGAGATCGAGGCCCATCTCGACGCCCGACAGCGTGCCCATCAGCATCAGGTCGTTGAAGTGCCCGATATGACCGATCCGGAACACCTTGCCCTTGATCTTGTTCAGGCCGGTGCCGAGCGACATGTCGAAGTTTTCCAACACGACCTTGCGGAAATTATCGGCGTCATGGCCTTCCGGCATGACGACGCCGGTCAGCGCAGGCGAGTGCGCGCCCTGCTCCTGGCATTGCGTTTCGAGGCCCCACACCTTGGCGGCGGCGCGCGTCGCGGCGCTGTGGCGCTTGTGCCGGGCGAAGACGTTCTCCAGGCCCTCTTCCTCGAGCATGTTGACCGCCTCGCGCAAACCGAACAGCAAATTGGTCGCGGGCGTATAGGGCCAAGTGCCCGCCTTGTTGATCGCGATGACCTCCTGCCAGTCCCAGTAGGACCGCATCGCGGGATTGGCCTTCGCCACGGCAAGCGCCTTTTCCGAGATGGCGTTGAAGCCGAGACCCGGCGGCAGCATCAGGCCCTTCTGCGAGCCGGCCACCGACACGTCGATGCCCCAGGCATCGTGCTCATACTCCAGCGAGCCGAGACCGGAGATGGTGTCGACCATCAGCAACGCGGGATGATTGACGCGATCGAGAATCTTGCGAACTTCCTGCGGATGGGTGACGCAGCCGGTCGACGTCTCGTTGTGAACCACGCACACGGCCTTGATCTTGTGCGCCTTGTCGGCCGACAGCCGCGCCTCGATCTGCTCGAGGTCGGCGCCGTGACGCCAGTCGCCGGGCAGGAAATCGACATCGACCTTGAACTTCTCGGCGATACCGCGCCACAGCACGGCAAACTGCCCGGTCTCCGCCATCAGAACCTTGTCGCCGGGCTGCAGAGTATTGACGAGGGCCGCCTCCCAGGCGCCAGTGCCGGACGACGGGTAGATGATCACCGGCTGCCTGGTGCGAAACACCCGCTGCATGGCCGCCAGCACGGCGTGGCCGACCTCGGCGAACTCGGGACCCCGATGGTCCATGGTCGGCATATCCATGGCCCGCAGCACCCGGTCCGGCACGTTGGTCGGTCCCGGAATCTGCAGAAAATGCCTTCCAGTATGCACGGTCATGGGCGTCCTTCCCGGTATTACCTTGGCGTTTCGAGCCGCTCGAATATCACCATTTGGCGGGCTTGTCGCCCGCCGGACGCAGCACGTCAATGCATAAGGAGCAGGGCTGGAGCGGCGCCCACCCGGGCAGGCCGGAGCTGCCGGCTAGCTGCCGACGACCTTGAGATGCGCCGGGGAATTGCCTTGCGGACGCTGCTCCAGATACTTCATCGCGGCATCGACGCCTCCGGAGCGGTGCGGTACGCCTGCGACCGACAAGCCCATCTCCACACCGGTCAACGCACCGAGCAGCGTGAGCTCGTTGCATTCACCGAGATGGCCGATGCGAAACACCTTGCCTGCGACCTTCGACAGGCCTGAGCCGAGCGACATGTTGAAGTTGTCGAGCACGACCTGACGGAATTGATCGGCGTCATGCCCCGGCGGCATCAGTACGGCGGTCAGCACAGGCGAATATTCCTGGGGCTCCTGGCACAACACCTCCAGCCCCCAATGATTGACCGCCGCTCGCGTCGCTGCGGCGAGCCGCTGGTGACGCGCAAACACATTATCGAGCCCCTCCTCGAGCAGCATCGCGATCGCCTCGCGCAGCCCGTAAAGCAGGTTTGTCGCCGGCGTGTACGGGAAGAAGCCCTTCGCGTTCGGCTTCAGCATTTCCTCCCAGTCGAAATAGGAGCGCGGCATCCGGTTGGTCCTGGCAGCGGCGCGGGCCTTCTCCGAGATCGCGTTGAAGCCGAGGCCGGGCGGCAGCATGAAACCCTTTTGCGAACAACTGACGCTGACATCGACCTTCCATTCGTCATGCCGGTAGTCGACCGACCCGAGCGAGGAGATGGTGTCGACCATCAACAAAGCGGGATGTCCGGTCCGGTCGATCGCGGCGCGTATGTTGGCGATACGACTTGTGGCGCCGGTCGACGTCTCGTTATGGACGACCATCACCGCCTTGATCGCGTGTTCGGCGTCATCTGTGAGTCTCGCCTCGATCTGGGCGGGGTCGGCGCCGCGACGCCAGTCCCCGGCAATGAAATCGACCTCGATCCCGAAGCGGCCCGCCATCTGGCGCCACAGGGTCGCAAAGTGGCCGGTCTCCACCATCAGGACCTTGTCGCCGGGCGAAAGCGTATTGACGATCGCGGCCTCCCAGGCGCCTGTCCCTGACGACGGGAAGATCATCACCGGTCCAGCGGTCTGGAAAATCCGCTGGCTACCCTCCAGCACCGCCCGCCCGAGTTCGGCGAATTGGGCGCTGCGGTGATCGATCACGGGCATGTCCATCGCGCGAAGAACCCGGTCCGGGACCGGGCTCGGCCCTGGAATCTGCAGAAAATGCCGTCCTTGCCGCATGATAACCTCCCAGGAAGCCCGTTTCGATCAACGCGCAGCTCATTTTGCATTCATTTTTTGTCTTTTCAATCTAATTTTGGTATTCGATTTAGGTCGTCGACGCCGCAGATTCCGCAAACTACTGTTATGCAAATGAAATCCACGATTCCCGAAGCCGGGGTGCCGATCGCCCAGTCCGACCGCCAGGAGGCCTCGCTTCACGGCGAAATCCTGCTGCGGCTTCGCGATTACGTCGTCGAAGGCAACATTCCAGAGGGTGCACGTGTTCCGGAACGGCAGCTCTGCGAGATGCTTGGAATCTCCAGGACGCCGCTGCGCGAGGCGCTCAAGGTCCTGGCTGCGGAGGGCCTGATCGAACTCCTTCCCAACCGCGGCGCACGCGTGCGCCAGCTTAGCGAGCGGGATCTGGAGGAGCTTTTCGACGTGATGGCTGGCCTGGAAAGCCTCGCCGGACGCCTTGCCTGCGAAGCCATCACAAACGAGGAAATCGTCGCGATCGAGCGGCTGCACTATGAGATGTACGGCCACTACCTCAATAGCGACATGCACGGCTATTTTCAGGTTAACCAGCGCATCCATGAGAGTATCGTTGCCGCCGCCCGCAACGAGACCCTGCGCGCGGCCTACGCCAGTTTTGCCGGCCGGATCCGCCGCGTCCGCTATTCCGCCAATTTTGCGCGCAAGCGGCAGCGCTGGGGCGAAGCCATGCGCGAGCACGAAGCGATCCTGGATGCGCTGCGCCGTCGCGCCGCAAGCGAGCTGAGCGACATCCTGTTCCAGCACTTGCGCAACAAGCGAGCCGCAGCCATTGAACATCTGGCCGTGGCACGGGATGCCACCGCAGCCGCGACTGCGGGCAGCTAGCTTGCCGATTATGAATTCATAATGTAATTCGTCCTGTAAAAAGTGCATAATCCCGTTGAGGGGTTACAACAGCCCTCTTGGATCGCTTTGGATTTGGGATGAAAAACGCCTCAACGCTCGAGCGACGCCTGCGGTCAGACCTGACCGGCGACGTCCTTTTCGACGCCATCGACCGCGGCCGCTACGCCACCGACGCGTCGTTTTACCAGATCATGCCACTCGGGGTCGTGATCCCCCGTACCATCGATGAGGCGCTGCGCGCGCTTGCGATCACCCGCGATGACGGCCTGATCGTCACCCCGCGCGGCGGCGGCACCTCACAGTGCGGCCAGACGGTCAACGGCGGGATTGTCGTCGACTTCTCCAAGCACCTGAACCGCATCCTCTCGCTAGATGTCGAGAACCGTACCTGCGTGGTCGAGCCCGGCATCGTGCTCGACGACCTCAATCGCCAGCTCAAAAAGCACGGGCTCTGGTTTCCGGTCGACGTCTCCACCGCCTCGCGCGCCACCATCGGCGGCATGGCCGGCAACAATTCCTGCGGCGGCCGTTCGCTGCGCTACGGCACCATGCGCGACAACACGCTATCGATGGATGCGGCGCTGGCCGACGGCACGCTTCTGCATTTCGGCGAGGTCCCGCGGGATCTGGCGCGGGTGAACTCGTCCCAGAGCGGGCTTGCGCTATTCCGTGACATGCTCGACCTCGGCGAGCGCGAGGCCGCCGAGATATCGGAGCGGTTTCCAAAGGTGCAGCGCCGCGTCGGCGGCTACAATCTCGATGCGCTGGTGCCGCGCAACGCGCCGAACAACATGGCGCATCTGCTGGTCGGCTCCGAGGGGACGCTGGCCTTCACCACGCAGGTCGAACTCAAGCTGTGGCCTGTGATCCGCAACAAGGTGCTGGGTGTCTGCCATTTCGGCAGTTTTTACGAAGCGATGGATGCGGCACAACATCTGGTGAAGCTGCGTCCGATCGCGGTGGAACTGGTTGATCGCACCATGATCGCGCTCGGGCGTGACATCGCGATGTTCCGGCCCGTAATCGAGGCGACCGTGCGCGGCGATCCGGATGCGCTGCTGATCGTCGAATTTGCGGAAGAGGATCAGCTCGACAATCTGCAAAAGCTAAAGCGGCTTTCCGAATTGATGGCAGACCTTGGCTTCGGCTGGAACCATCCGCAGCGCAAATGGGGTGGTGTGGTCGACGTCATAGAACCCGCGACGCAGACGGCAATCGCGGATTTCCGCACCTCCGGCCTTAACGTCATGATGTCGATGAAGCAGGAAGGCAAGCCGGTCTCCTTTGTCGAGGATTGCGCGGTGCCGCTGCCGCATCTCGCGGACTATACCGAACGGCTCAACGCCATCTTCGCCAGGCACGGCACGCGCGGCACCATGTATGCGCATGCGTCTGAAGGCTGCCTGCATGTGCGCCCTGTCCTCAATTTGAAGCTCGAAAAGGACGTCAAGGCGATGCGGGCCATCGCCCAAGAAACGTTCGAGATGGTGCGCGAATACAAGGGCTCGCACTCCGGCGAGCATGGCGACGGGCTGGTTCGTTCCGAATTTCACGAGGCGATGTTCGGCTCCCGCATCGTTGCCGATTTCCGGGAGGTCAAGCAGCGCTTCGATCCGGACAATCTGCTCAATCCCGGCAAGATCGTCGATCCGCCTAAAATGGATGACCGTTCGCTGTTTCGCTTTTCGCCGGACTATCGCATAGGCGAGCTGAAGACCGTGCTCGACTGGTCGGCCTATCCCGGCGCCGGCGGCGGCTTTCAGGGCGCCGTCGAGATGTGCAACAACAACGGCGCCTGCCGGAAGCTCGAGGGCGGCGTGATGTGTCCGTCCTATCGCGCGACCCGCAACGAAAAGGACGTCACGCGAGGCCGCGCCAATGCGCTGCGGCTGGCGATCTCGGGCCAGCTCGGGCCGGATGCCCTAGCCTCCGACGAGATGATGGATACGCTCAAACTCTGCGTATCCTGCAAGGCTTGCCGTCATGAATGCCCGACCGGCGTCGACATGGCCAAGATGAAGATCGAGGTGCTGGCTGCGCGCGCAGAGAAGCACGGCCTTTCGCTGCGCGACCGGTTAGTCGGCTATCTGCCGCGCTATGCGGATCTCGCCTCCCGCTTCGCTCCCCTCGCCAACTGGCGTAACAACAGTCCGTTGCTGCGTGCGCTGTTCGAGAAGTTTGCCGGCATCAGCGCGAAGCGCGCCCTGCCCGCATTCCGCCGCGACGTGTTCAAGGCCGGCGCTGAGGTCTTCGGCGCCGCGGATGGCCATGAGGTCGTGCTGTTCGCCGATACGTTCAACCGCGCCTATGAGCGCGAGAATCTCGACGCCGCGTTGCGTGTTTTGGTTGAAGGCGGATATCGCGTGCATATGCCAAGACCTGTCGACCGCGCCCGTCCGCTGTGTTGCGGGCGGACGTTCCTCTCAGCCGGCCTGGTCGAACAGGCGCGCAGCGAACTGGATCGTCTGGTGGCGACTTACGCCCCATTCGCCGCGCGCGGCGTGCCGATCGTGGGGCTGGAGCCGAGCTGTCTGCTGACGCTTCGCGACGAGCTGCTCTCGCTGCGCTCGGACAAAGACGCAAAGACCGTCAGCGCACACGCATTACTGTTCGAGGAGTTTCTGGTTCGCGAGGCGGAAGCCGGCCGCCTGAAACTGCCACTTGGCGCCATGCCGGCGAAAGCGCTGGTTCACGGCCACTGCCATCAAAAATCATTCGGCGCGTTCAAGCCGGTCGAAAAAATACTTCGCCTCATTCCAGATCTCAGTGTCGAAATCATCGAATCCAGTTGTTGCGGCATGGCCGGCGCGTTCGGCTACGCCGCCGACACCTATCAAGCCTCGATGGAAATGGCCGAGCTGTCGCTGCTGCCGGCCGTTCGCCGCGCCGATGCGGCCACGCTGATCGTTGCCGACGGTACCTCCTGCCGACACCAGATCAAGGATGGCACGAACCGTGCAGCACTGCACGTCGCCCGGGTGCTCGCGATGAGCCTCGACAGTGCGCGGCCCAACCAGTAATCCCCACTCAATCGCAAAGGAACTTATTCATGGCCGAACTTACCCTCGACGTCGCCCGCAAGATTCTCGATGCCGCCCTTTCCAAGGGCGTCGAGAAGAAACTGAAGCCGCTGGTCATCACCATCCTTGATGCCCGCGGCTGTGTGAAGGTCACGGCGGCGCAGGATGGCACCAGCCTGATGCGGGCCGAGATCGCGCACGGCAAGGCTTATGGCGCGCTCGCGATGGGCATGGGATCGCGGGCGTTGTTCCAGCGCGCCCAGGAGCAGGCCTACTTCGTCAGTGCGGTGAACACGATGGCCCAAGGCCGCCTTGTGCCAGTGCCCGGCGGCGTGCTGATCCAGGGCGATGGAGGCCTGCTCGGCGCCGTCGGCGTCAGCGGCGACACGTCCGACAATGACGAGGCTTGCGCGGTCGCTGGCATCGAAGCCGCCGGACTGAAAGCGAATGTGGGGTAAACGTCGTCTACGCCCCCGATTGATCTTGGCTGACCGCCTCGTGCGTTGATGGCAAGAACCAGCGGTCGAGCAGTGTCTCCACCTCGGGCCGTGTCAGATCTCGATCGCGGCCGGGATCTGTCCCCACGTTGGTTTCCTCGATATACAAGGCCGCCAGCCGCGCAGCGCCGAGGACGTTGCTCGTATTTGCCCTCCTCCAATTCAAGATAAGAACGGACGCCCCTTCGGGAACCTCGTCATTGGAACTCGTTTCGGATGTAGAAAGCCGACTTGGCAACTACACATGCGTATTGTAGTTTATCGGCGGCGCTTCCTTGGCGGGGACAAGTCATGATCGAAGCCATTCTGCTGATTGTTGGCGCATACATCATCACGGCCGAAATTGTTCGACGGTGGCGCGAGGCCGCCGAACGCGCGAAGTCGAGGAATAACCGCGCATAAGGGCTGCCTCGGTCGTGTCCGTGGAGGCTATGGAACCGTCCTATCGAGCTATTTGCCCGGCCATGATGGCTTGCGCTTTTCGCCGAACGCCTTGAGGCCCTCCTTGGCGTCTTCCGTCATCGCCAGCAGCGCGATCTGGCTTTCGGTATAGGCGATGCTCTCGTCGAACGACATCGAGGCGATCGCCCGCATGGCGTATTTGCCGCGTCGGATCGCGGTCGGCGACTTGTCGACGATGCGGCTGATCAACCAATCGACCTTGGCGTCCAGTTCAGCCGAGGGCACCACGTAGTTCAGGAGGCCGGCTTCCTTGGCCGTGTGCGCGTCGAAAGGCTCGCCGGTCAGCGACCATTCGCTGACCAGCCGCTTCGGCGCGATCGACTGCAGCAGGCTGAGCACCTGCATCGGGAACACGCCGACCTTCACTTCGGGTAGACCAAAAATCACATGATCGGCGGCGACCGCCATGTCGGTCATGCACAACAGTCCCATGCCGCCGGCCATGCAGACGCCGCCCACGCGGGCGATCGCGGGCTTGGTGGCGTTCTGCGACAGCCGCAGCAGATCGGCGTAGTCGACATTCGGCCGGGAATAATCCATCGCGAAGGCAGCGCCGCTGTGCTGCAGATCGGCACCCGCGCAAAACGCCTTGTCGCCCGCGCCGGTCAGCACGATAACGCGGACCTCCTTGTCGTCATGCGCTTCGCGATAGCCGCGGGCGATGCCGGCGACCACATCGGTATTGATGGCGTTGCGCTTGTCGGGCCGATTGATGGTAATCCAGAACGCCTGTCCGCGCTTTTCGCGTATCACGCTGCTCGTGTCGGTCATTGTCCTGCTCGCCTGGTTTGCCGTTGCACGGCAAGCATTTGCGGCAGGATGGCAGCGGACTGCAAGCGGGAATTAGCCGGCGGGCGCAGCCTTCGTCACCCAGACCTTGTTGTCATGGAATGCCGCGCCACCGATGGGAGCAACAGCCTCAGCTCCGGTCAGCATGTTGATGCCGCGGCCGCCGATATGCGCCTTGTTCGGATGGATGGATTCGGCGATCAGCACGCCGCGGCGTACACCGTCAAATACTTTCACGGTCAGCGTGGTTTCGCCCCGCATGTTGCCGAGCGTCACGGCATCGCCATCGGCAATCGAAAGGCTTGAGGCGTCTTCGGGGTGCATCATCACTGTCGGCGCACCCTCGCGAGCCTGCGATCCCGGCGTCTCGTTGAAACTGGTGTTGAGATAGCTGCGCGACGGCGAAGTGGCGAGGCGGAACGGATGTTTCTCATCCGCCTCCTCGATGATCGTCCAGTGATCGGGCAACGAGGGCATCTCGGCCCAGGGACCCAAGCCCGGATTGCCGACGGGCGGGTGCGCCCAGTCGGCCTTGAAGTGGAACTTCTTGTCAGCGTGCGCGAAGCCGTCGAGATAATGCGAGGTGCGAAAATCCGGCTGGATATCGCGCCATAGATCCGCTTCCAGCGTTTCGATATCGCCGTGGCCGCTCTTTTTCAGCGTCGCATCGATTAGTTCGCGCGGCGACATCTCAAAACCCGGGTGCACGGCGTTGAGGCGACGGCCGAGGCCTTGCAGCACCTCATGGTTGGAACGGCACTCGCCGGGCGGATCGATCAGCTTGGCGCCGACCGAAATATGCTGGTGCCCGCCACCGTAATAGACGTCGTCGTGTTCCATGAACATCGTGGCCGGAAGCACGATGTCGGCCATGGCGGCCGTCTCGGTCATAAACTGCTCATGCACCGCGACGAACAAATCCTCGCGCGCGAAGCCCTGACGCACGAGTGCCTGTTCGGGCGCCACCGTCACCGGGTTGGTATTCTGGATCAGCATCGCCTTGACCGGCGGTCCACCCTTCAAGGCTTCGGCGTCGCCGGTTAGGATACGCCCGATCAGGGACTGATCGAGCCAGCGGGTCGTGCGGTCGATTGCGTCATGCCCCTCGATGATGGATTCGTCGAACTTCCAGATCGAAGCATTGTTGAAGAAGGCGCCGCCACCTTCATACTGCCAGGCGCCAGTCACCGCCGGGATGCACAGCGCTGCATGCATCTGCGCCGCTCCGTTGCGGCTGCGCGTGAAGCCGTAGCCGAGGCGGAAGAACGAACGTTTGGTTTGGCCGACAACGCGCGCGAACGCCTCGATTTCTTCCACCGGCACGCCCGAGATCGCTGAAGCCCATTCCGGCGTGCGGGTCTTAAGGTGCGCCTCGAGTTCGTCAGGACAATCGGTGTAGCGATCCATATAGGCGCGATCCGCGTAACCCTCGCGGAACAACACGTTCATGACGCCGCAAGCGAAGGCGCCATCGGTGCCCGGCCGGAGCAGTATCTTGATATCGGCCTGCTTCATCGTATCGTTGTTGTAGACATCGATCGCCGCGATCTTCGCGCCGCGCTCCTTGCGGGCGCGCGAGGCGTGGGTCATCACGTTGACCTGGGTATTCACCGGGTTGGTGCCCCAGATCACAACGAGATCGGAGACCCCCATCTCGCGCGGGTCGACGCCAGCGATCTTGCCAGTGCCGATAGCAAACCCGATGCGCGCGATAGTCGCACAGATGGTGCCGTAGAAACGGGAATACTTCTTCACATGCGCGAGGCGATTGATGCCGTCGCGCATGACGAGCCCCATGGTGCCGGCGTAGTAATAGGGCCAGACAGACTGAGCGCCGAATTCACGCTCGGCCTGATCGAAACGCGCGGCGATTTCGTCCAGCGCTTCATCCCAGGAAATTCGCGCGAACTGGCCGGAGCCTTTGGGTCCAGTGCGGCGCATCGGGTAGAGCAGCCGGTCGGGATGATGAATGCGCTCGGCGTAGCGCGCGACCTTCGCGCAGACGACACCGGCGGTATAGGTCTGCAGCTTGGAGCCCCGAACCCGGCCGATCGAACGGCCTTCGATCACTTCGATGTCGAGCGCACAGGCCGACGGACAATCGTGCGGACAGGTGGAGTGGCGGATAGCGACCTTGGCATGCTGGTTCATGCGTTTCTAGGTAACATCAAACGCCGCGGTCGCCGAGAGGGTTTGTCAGGCAGTACACCTGCAAAAACGGCCTTTAGCCATGCATCAGGCGCCCAAATAGGCGCCGCCATTGGTGTGGATGGCCTGCCCGTTTATGTAGCGCGCGCCGGGCCCGCACAGAAAACGCACGGTTACAGCGACGTCTTCCGGCAGGCCCCGATTGCCGGTGATGGTCTGATGGATCAAATGATGCGCCGGCTCCGGTTTGTCCTTGGGCCGTGGCGTGCCGATCAACCCGGGAACCACGCAGTTCGCGGTGATACCGTCATCGGCAAGATCGTGGGCCAGCGCCCGGGTCAGGCCAATGATGCCCGCCTTCGCCGTCACCACATGCGCGCGGTTCTTCGCGCCCGTATGCGCGCTGAGGCCGCCGATATTGACGATGGTCCCCTCACCTGACTTGCGCAGCGCCGGCAGGCAGGCCTTTACGCAGTGAAACGTTCCATCGAGGGTGACATCGAGGATTTCGCGCCACCCCGCGTAGTCCATCTCGGCGAAGGGTTTTTCGCGCCGCAGCGCCGCGTTGTTGACAAGGATATCGATACGGCCGAAATGCTTCACGGCGGCATCCGCCATGGCCTGCACTGCCATGGCGTCGGCGACGTCGCCGATATGAACCAGCGCCTTGCCACCGGCGGCCTCGATCTCGCGCCCAACCGCGTCCGCCTCGGCGCGATTGCTGCGTGCATTGACCACGATGGACGCACCGCCCTCCGCCAGGGTCAGGGCGATCGCGCGGCCGATGTTGCGGCCCGCGCCGGTGACGACAGCGACCTTGCCGGCGAGTTCCTGCGTCATGAGTCGCTACCCGCGCAATGAGGAAAGATCGATACGGCCATTATATAGCCCCGCCATCAGTTTCAACGCTGCATCGCTTTGTGCAGCGCTCCAGCCGCCGTGCTCGGCGTTGAGCAAAAACTTGTCGGTCACGTCCTGCCGCGTCAGTGGCTCCTGCGCGCCGCCCAGCAAATATGGTTGCCGCTCTTCCACCACGCTGCCATCCCTGAGGGTGGCGCGGATGTGGCCGGTGTAACTGTTCGGATAGGGATTGTCCGGGTCGATCCCAAATTTCACCTTGGCGGCAAGCGCCAGCACGCGCTCATCGCGGATCGCGTTTTCGGTGAATGCACCGAGTCCGACGCCGCCATGCACGAAGCCGGTAGCCAGCAGATAAGGCACGGCGAATTTCGCGGCATAGCCGTTGCGGGGATGTTGCTTGTCGGCGAGCGGCTCCCATAGCCGGTGCACCGTTCCCTCCGCCACCTCGCAGACGATCCCGGCAACGTCCTCGGGCTTGATGCCGCGCGCGCCGAGCCGGCGCGCGCAATCGATATAGGGCTGCGCCATGGTCCCGCATGGATAAGGCTTGAACGCCAGCGTATCCGTCACCCAGCGCGTGCCAAAATCGCCGGTCAGCGCGTCATAATCGCCCTCCGTAGTGTGCGCGAAGCCGTAGAACAGCCCGTGCACGCCCTCGAACACCGTGCGCGGGCCAACGAACCCTGCCCGTGCCAACAGCGCCGCGCGGATACCCGACTGCGCCGCCCATCCGGCATGCAGACGTTTGGTCCAGGCACCTTCCGCGAGGTATTCGATAATGCCGCCAGCCATGCTGCCGGCGACGCCGAGCGCATCGACGATCTGCCTGGCATTGAGGCCGAGCGACGCACCGACACCGGCGGCCGCGCCCATCGCGCCGAAGATTGCCGTCGGATGAAAGCCGGCCTTATGGACGGCTTTCGGCACCACGAGGCTCAACCGGCACAGCACTTCGGTGCCGACGGCGATCCCGATCAGCGCCATGCGACCGTCAGGATTATGCCGCTCGCAGGCGGCGAGCACCGCCGGCACGATCACGGCGCCGGCATGCACCGGGCCTCCCTCAAAAGTGTCGTCGAAATCCTCGCCATGTGCGGCCGTGCCGTTGACGAAGGCGGCGCCTGCCGCATTCAGGGTGCGCTTGTGCCCGATCGCCGTGCAGGGACCATCATCGTCGTAACCCGCCAACGCGCTTCTGACGTAGGCCTCGTTGCGCGCGGTGACACATAGCCCGACTACGTCGATCAGCAGCTCCTCGCATTTGCGCACGGTTGCGGCCGGCAATGCGCCGCCTTGCAGTGCGACGATCTTTTCGGCCAGCGCTTCGGCGACCGAAGTCTCAGGCAGTCCGGAGGCCATAGCGGTCAAATGCGGAAGATTTTTGTGTAGCGAGCCTTGATCGACTCGCTCTCCTTCTCCACCGCCGCGGCGTCGTCCTTCATGGTCTTGATGTCCTTGAGCGACTTGCGCCCCGCCTTCTCGACGGTTTGAGAATGCACCGAGCGGAGGCCGCCGACATCGATGATCAGCTGCTGGGCCTCCCGGCTGAGACTGAACGACTGAAACAGCCTTGCCGCGTTCGGATTGGGCGCATCCTTGAAGACGCCGTTCGGTCCGATGATCAGCGGCGACCCTTCCGTGGCATATACTGGCTCGACCGGACGGCCGGCCTCCTTCATCTGGAAGATGTTGTATTCGTTGCCGTCCGCCATCACCGCGCGCTCGCCGAGATCGAGCTTCTTCGGCGGATCGGCCGACGACTGCACCTGCATGATGTTCTGCTTGGCAAGCTGTTCGAAGAAGCTCCAGCCGAGATCGCGTTGCATCTGGTAGGTCGCGGTCATGATGGTGCCGCTATAGCCGGGATGTGCCTTGACGATCTTGCCCTTCCATTTGGGGTCGAGCAGATCGGCAAAACTCTTCGGCGCGTCCTCCGCTTTCACCAGATTGGTGTTGTAGGCAATGATGCTGAGCCAGACGCGGAAGCTGGCAAACTGGCCGTCCGGGTCCTTGTGCTCGGCCGGATAATATTTTGCGACCTCCTCCGGCACGTAAGGCGCCAAAATGCCGTCGCGTTTCCAGACAATGAAATGCGCGGCATCGGACGAGTTCACGATATCGACGGCATGGATGTTGCTGGAATATTCCTGGCCGATGCGCTGGAACACGCGTCCGCGCCGGTGCGCTCGACGCGGACGGCGATGCCCGGGTATTTCGCCTCGAACGCCTTGGCCAGCTTCTCCGCGACCGGCAAATCGGTCGAGGTGTAATATATGACCTTGCCTTCTTTCTTCGCCGCGTCGATCAGCGCCGGGGTCACCGCTTCCGGCGGCGGCGCAGCGGCCATCACGCGCGTGGAGAATGCTGCGCCCGCGAGAGCAGCACCGGCGCCAGCCAGCATATGGCGGCGTGAAATCCCTGGGTGTTTCATGTTTTCGAATCCCCGCGCTGTCGGCGAAGTTAGATACCCCTGATCCCCCGCATTATTCCTATGGATGGCCCGCTGTCCATCGCCGGCAGCGTCTGGCGATGGCCGCTAAGCCTAAATGCTACTGCGCGGGACAGCCCGCGCCGGTCTTCACCCAGGCTTCGACCAGGGCACCGGCCTGCTTTTGCGTCCCCGGCGCGGGGCTGCGGCCTCCGCCGGGGACCCAGGCCCAACCAACCAGCGTGTCTTCGCCGATATGATGGATGAGTTCCTCGACCTTGCGTCCGCCGTTGCGTGCGGGGTCCTTGAGCTGCGCGCAGATTTCGGCAACCGTCTTGCCCTCCCACGCCATTTCGCGCGGCGCGAGATGCCATTCCGGATGGCCCGGCATGCGGCCGGGTTCGAAGTTCGCATGCTTGTGACAACTTGAGCAGCGCATCGCCGGAAGGCCATGACCGTCCGCGCCGCGCGTGACCGGCGGTTGGTGCAGCCGGCCCTCGTCGCCTTGCCGCGGCCGATCGGTTGCGGGATGGCAATTCGTGCAGCGCGGATGGGTCAGCACCTTGCCCAGTTCGGTAAACATGGCCGCCGATCGCGCATCCGTATCCGATATCAACGCGAAGCTTTCCGGGCTTGCAAGCGATTGCGGTGCGGTTTGGGAAATGGCGTAACCGGTAAACATGCTCGCCGCGACCGCAAGCACGGCGACCGCAAGCTGAAACCGCAATTCCGATTTCATATCGATTGCCCCTGGCGTTCGCTTACTGGTTGGCCACGAGATAGCGCCTGGAATCTGCGAGGATCACATCCCGCACGGCTTCGTGGTATTTGATGTAGCCGGTGCAGCGGCAGATATGGCCATCGAGCGCTTCGGCAATCGTGTTTTCGAGATCAGCGCGCTTCACGGGCGCCTTGGCCAGACGCTCCAGCAGAACCTGGCCCTCATTGAGGAAGCCCGCGGTGCAATAGCCGCACTGGAAGGCGAAGTGCCGGATGAAGGCCTTTTGCAGCGCCGTTAGTTCGTCGCCCTTCGCATGTCCTTCGACGGTGCGGATGGTCTTGCCGTCAAAACTTGCCGCCGAGGCGACACAGGTCGGGCTGGTGTAGCTCGTGCCATCGGGATCGTCGACGATCACGGCGCAACTCAGGCACTGCGCGGCACCACAGCCGAACTTGGTGCCAGTCATGCCGAGATACTCGCGCAAAAAATCGTTCATCGAAAGTTCGTCGCGCACCTCCACCGGTCCGTGCGCCCGGCCGTTGATCGTGAGGCTCAATTTAGTCACGCCAAAACTCCCTTGAGTAGGTTTGCCGTCACCGGCAGGGACTGAAACCGGCGGCCGGTCGCGTCGAAAATCGCATTCAGGATGGCGGGCACCACCGGAACCATGACGACTTCCGCCATGCCCTTCGGCGGCTCATCCGGGGTCAGTGGCGGCAGCATTTCGATTTCGAGGTCATGCAGCGGCAGGTCCGATCCGCGCGCGACGAGGTATTGCCCGAGATTCCACCGGCCGTTGCCGGGGCCGCCTTCAAAGCGCGGCAGCGTCTCCAGCAGGGCATAGCCGACACCCATCGCGAAGCCGCCTTGCGCCTGCCCCATCACCACCTCAGGCACGAGCGCCTGGCCGCATTCGAATACGCTATAGGCCTTGGCGATGCGCAGCGCGCCGGTCGCGCGCTCGATCTCGATACGAACCAGCGTGCCGCACATCGAGGTATAGCTGGTGCCGATCCGGTTGTTGTCGGTCGGTGGGAATTTGACGCTGACGCGGTTGATGCGCTCGAACTTGCCGTTGCCTCTGCGCAAGGCCAGCGCGTCGATATCGGCGCGATATTGTTCGCCAAAAAGGAGAAAACGCGCGCGCGACCATGCCCAGCGGGAAAAGCTGTGGGCCACGGCGCCGGTCACGAGGTTGCGCGCATGCGCTCTTGCGGCGAGGGTCGGCAGCGGCAATGGCGCAAGACCGGGCACGACGAGATGCCCGTCCTTCCATTGCGCCTTCGCCCAATCCTTTGCGCGCGGATCATTCGGCGCGATGCGCCATAGTTCCAGCGCCGCCGGCCACAGGCCGAAACGGAAGATGACGCGCGCGGCTTCGGCGACCGAGTGGGTACCGACATGCGCGCCGATCGAGGCACTGGTCGCCGAGCTGATGGCGGGCACCCAGCGCGGATTTTTCTCCGCAGCGTCCTGTGTCTTCTGGTCCATCGTGTAGGGATCACCCGATGTGACCAATCCGAGGGCGTCATAGGTGTCGACACGCGCCACCGAGACTTCGTCAGCGACCACACCGAGATGGATCGCGACCCGGTTGGCAAGCGCGGTGCCGATGCCGTTGCCCATCTCGGTATGATCGCCATAGATCGTGATCTTGCCGTCGGGAGACAGCTCGACACGCCCCAGCGAACAATCGGCGCCGGTGCCATAGTCCTTGGTCACACACGCAACACCGGTACCGACGAGCATGCCCTGCGCCGCGGCGGATTTCTGCTGCGCGCGCTGCTGCCAGATCGGATGCTTCTCGAGCTTATCCAGGATTTCAATGGTGCGGACCGAAACGCCGTAGGGATTGCCGGTCATGGTCCGTCCCTTGGGCGCGAGCGCATTGCGCCGCCGGAACTCGATCGGATCAAGCGGCAAGGCAGCCGCCACTTCGTCGATCAGCGCCTCCAGCGCCGTCATCGTCTGCAGCGTGCCGTAACCGCGCATCGATCCCGCAGTCACGCCGCGTGAATGAACGGCGACCGTAGTCACGTCGACCTTCGGCACATCATAGATGCCGATCGCGGCGGTCGCGCCGCAGGTTGCGACATTGACCGAGAAATTGGCCAGGCCGCCGCCATCGAGAACGTGGTCCGCAGCGAAAGCCTGAATTTTTCCGCTTCCCCGGTCAACGCCGATCCGCGACCGCATCTTGAAGGCGTGGCGCTTGATGCCGCCCTGAAACTGCTGATACCGGTCATGCGCCAGCCGCACGGGATGACCGGGGAAGAACATCGCCGCCAGCGCCACATACAGCACAAACGGCGTGTGATCGCGGCCGCCGAAGCCGCCGCCCATATAGGTGAACTGGGTATTGATCCGCGCCGGCTTGAAGGGAGCGCGGGCCTCGCCAAGCATATGCGCGATCGACTCCGCCGCCTCATAGGGCGACTGCACGCCAAGCACGAGCTCAAGGCTTGCGCCGTTCCTGCTGTACCACGCGAGGCCAGTCTCCGGTTCGAGAAACATCGGATCGACCGATTGCGTCTCGAATTCGCGATCGAGCACCAAAAGATTCGGATTTTCAGCCGCGAGTTCAGCGCGGATCCGTTCGCCATGGATCGCGGCCTTGGCGTAGGAAGCCTCGGTGTCCTTCGCGGCCGGTGACCATATCGGAAGCGGCACGTTCTGGGAGCGTCCCGGGCTGACCCAGCCGGCCATGATCGGCGAATAGACGTCGGGCGCTTCCGGTGTCGGGCCCGCCACGCGCGTGAACCGATAGGCGCCATAGGCCGGCATAGCGACGGGGCCGGTCTCCTCGCCGAGCCTCACGAACTTTCCATCGCGCAATGCGAGGCGCGCCTGATCGAAGGCGTCGAACGTCTCGAATATCAACAGCCCGACGGGCTGCTCCAGATAGAGCGGTGTCTTGCCCAGCGGACAGAACAGGTCGCCGGTATAAAATTCGGGAACGCGGGCGCCGATCTTGTCGAGATCGGCTGATGTCACCACGACCGACGGTTTCATCGCGCCGCCAAGCCGCGCGAGATCCATTCCGAGATAGACGTGTGTCGCATCCGGCGCGCGGATCAGCATCGCGTGCGAGGTATTGGCCGGCCAGCCCGGAAGATCGGCGGCGCGGAAGTCGGATGCGTAGAGCTTCGCGCCGGTTACCTTGGCCGTGCCATCGACCCGCCCCGCGCCATCGGCGGCCGGGTTCCAGTTCGCGCGCCCCGGAAGCGACGCGCGCGGGGGCAAGGAGGCCGCGTCCGCTGATCCCAAACGCGACAGGCTGAGCGCGATGCCGCCCGCCGATGCCCAATTCAAAAACTCGCGTCGCGAAGGCTGCATGCTCTCAACCTTTTGCCCGAACTATTTCAGATCGGCGATGGTCGCAGGCCCCGGCCCCGGCGTGACCAGTGTCGGCCACTGCTTCGAGCCAAAGGGAACGACGGGCGGCAGGAACGGTGTCATGCCGCGCTTGCCGGTCTCGGCGATGATCGCCGCACGCGCATCGCCGCCCATCAGTTCGTAATCCATCAGATGGTAATTGCCGAAGAACAGCGCTCCGACGGAGCGGTCGGCGATGATGCGGGTCAGCGATTCCAGCATGTCGGCCGGCGTGGTCGTGAAGGAAATCGTCTCGATCAATAACAGGCGGTTATTGATGGCGTCGGGGCCGAAGAATTGCGCCAGCACGCTGAACAGCACGTTGTTCTGGCGCGCGACGTAGATCGTGTTGCTGGCGGCATAGGTCTTGTCCCAGTCGGCCCCGAGCTGCTTCTTCCATTCGGCCAGCACCGTCATCCAGTGTGCGACCTGCGTCTGGGCCGCCCAGGCAACGTTCTTCGCCAGATATGGCGCCTGTTTCTTGCCGAAAGCTTCGAGTGCAGCGAATGGAATGACGCCTCTGGCAACGCATTCGTCCATGAAGGCGATGTTGTTCTGCAGGATGGTGCGGTTGTTGTCGCGCCAGCCCGGCTCCATCGGTGTCGCATCGAGGACGTCGAGCGCCGACTGCATGCGGCTGCGATAGGCCAGCATCGAGCCGCGCCAGGACTTGTCATCGCCATTATCGATGTAGGGACCGACGACCTGGGCCAACGCCATCGTGCTGTGGCCGACAGACTTGAGCAATTGATATACGATCGGCACCTGCGGCGCGTCGATCGGCGCCATACCCGGTCGATAGAGGATCATCCGGCCGCCAGCGCCTGAGAACAAACCCAGGATCACCGGATGCTTGCCCAGGATGTTCTTCTGGAAAATCTTTGCTGCATCGCCATAGAGCTCGAACATGCCGGTGTTGAGCGCCAGCATATCCCTGGTCGCGACATCCGACGACGTTCCGGCGGTCTTGCCGGATATCGGCGCCATATAGGCTGGAAGCGTCTGGGCGTTGGCCACGGCACAGCTGCAGAGCATGATCGCAACGGCGGCCAGACTGGGTGATATCCTCATGTCATGCTCCTTGTGGCGATCCACTGAATTACATGCGCTGACGAATATCTGATTCTGGGACTAGCAGTCAGTGCGCGGATAGCTAGACTTGGCACTAGACTTGGCACGAGGCCGGTAAACGGGCCCTTGCAGAAAAAGAGTCAGTTCGGGAGGTTGACATGATGCGCTTGAGAACGGCGCTCGCGCTGGCGGCAATTGTTGCGGCGCCACCTGTTCTGGCGACGCCCGGTCTGGCACAGGACTATCCGTCGCGGCCGGTGAAGGTGATTGTTCCATTCGGCGCCGGGGGGCCGGCCGACGTTACCGCCCGCCAGATCGGGAACATTCTGCAGGAGAGTTTTGGCCAGCCCTTCGTGGTCGAAAACCGTACCGGCGCCGGCGGTGTGATCGGCACGCAGGATGCCGTCAAGTCGCCGCCCGACGGCTATACGCTGCTGATGATGTCGAACACCCAGACTGCGAATGAATCGCTGGTTCCACAGCGCAAATACGAACTGATGCGCGATCTCGCGCCGATTGCGCCGGTCAATTACTCCGACCTTGTCATCGTGGTTCATCCCTCCGTGCAGGCGAAGACGCTGCAGGAGTTCATCGCGCTCGCCAAATCGCAGCCCGGGAAACTGAACTACGCCTCATCAGGCCAGGGCACGCCGTACCACATGGCGGGCGAGCTGTTCAAAGCCATGGCCAGCATCGACGTCTTGCACGTGCCCTACCGCAACAGCGGCGAGGCGCGCAGCGGCGTGATCGGCGGCCAGGTGCAGATGATGATCGACGCGGTTCCGGCGATGGCCCCCAACGTCGCCGAAAATCAGGTGCGCGCGCTGGCCACCACGGGCAAAACGCGCTCGACTGTCCTGCCCAATGCGCCGACGGTGATCGAGGCGGGCATTCCCGGCTATGAGGCCACCATCTGGCTCGGCCTGATGGCGCCCGCGGGCACGCCAAAGCCGATCATCGACAAACTCAATGCGGCCGTGAACGCGATCGTGAAACGACCCGATATCGTCAAGCTCTGGACCCAGCAAGGCGCGGTTCCTATGTCGATGACACCGGAGGGATTCGACAAATTCCTGCGCGGGGATATTGTGAAGTGGGGGGAAGTCGTCAGGAAATTCGACAGGCCGCCGCAATAAGAAGTCACAAGAGTAGGTTCGCCCTCGATGCCGAGCGTTCGATTTCGCCTCAACGGCGCCGAGACCGAGATTGACGCTGATCCCGACCGGTCATTGCTGGATATTCTGCGCGGCCAGATCGGCATGACCGGGCCGCATTTCGGCTGTGGCGCAGGCGAGTGTGGCGCCTGCAATGTGATCGTCGGCGACCGCGCGGTATCTGCCTGCGACACGCCGCTGTGGTCGGTGGCAGGCAAGGACGTCACGACCATCGAAGGACTGGGAACGAGCGAGCGGGCGCATCCGCTGCAGCGGGCCTTCATCGCCGAGCAGGCGCTGCAATGCGGCTATTGCGTCTCCGGCATCCTGATGAGCGCCGCCGCGCTGTTGAAGCGAAATCCGTCACCGACAGGCCGGGAGGTGAAGGAAGCGCTCGACCGCAATCTCTGCCGCTGCGGATCGCATAATCGCATGGTTCGCGCCGTGCTGCGCGCGGCGGAAGAAATGACGGCAGGATGAACCAGCCGGCGCCCGCTCCCTCCCCGCCCGCACTGCCGGTAAGCCTTGCGGCAAACCCGAAGCTGTCGTCGTGGCTGAAATTCTCAAGCGACGGACAAGTGACGGTCTCGCCGGGCAAGGTGGAGATCGGGCAAGGCATCGTGACAGCGCTGGCGCAGATCGCCGCCGACGAACTCGATATCGATCTGTCACGCGTGCAGATGATCCGCGCGTCGACCGCCAGTAGCCCCAACGAGGGCATCACGTCGGGCAGTCTCTCCATCCAGCAGTCGGGCCGCGCGCTGCGCCACGCCTGCGCGGAAGTTCGCCGGATCTTTCTTCAGCAGGCGGCGGAACGGCTCGGGGTCGATATCGATACGCTCGACGTCAAGGACGGCACCATTTCGGGCCCCGGCAATGTCAGGACCAGCTATTGGGAGCTTACCGAGGAAGTCTCGCTCGATCGCGATGCCACGCCCGGAGTAACGCCAAAGATCGCCTCTCGCCGGGCACTGGCCGGGAATTCAATTCAGCGGATCGACATTCCGGACAAGGTTTTGGGCCGGCCGCGATTCATCCACGATCAGGCGCTGGCGGGGATGCTGCATGGCCGCGTGCTGCGGCCGGACAACGCGCGCGCGAAACTTACCGAATTGAAGGAGGATGGCGCGCGCACGGTGGCCGGTCTTGTTGCGATCGTGCGCGACGGCAGTTTTGCCGGTGTCGTCAGCGAGACCGAACATGGCGCGGAGGCGGCCCTCAATTCGCTACGCAAAGGCGCGTCCTGGTCCGACGGCGAGCCCCTGCCCGACGAAAACGATCTGGCTGCATTCCTGAAGGCTCAGCCGTCGGAATCGACGATCATCGACAAGAAAACGGCCGCATCGCCCGGCACGACAGCGCGCACCATCCGGCGGCAATATACCCGCCCCTATATTGCGCACGCGTCGATCGCACCGTCCTGCGCGATGGCGCAGTGGCACGGCGACCGCGTCCATGTCTGGACCCACAGCCAGGGCGTCTATCTCCTGCGCGCCGATCTGGCGCTGGTTCTCAAACTACTGGTCGAGAACATCACCGTTGAGCATATGGAAGGCGCCGGCTGTTATGGGCATAACGCCGCCGACGATGTCGCGCTCGATGCCGTGCTGCTCGCCAAGGAAGCCGGCGGCCGGCCGGTACGGGTGCAGTGGTCGCGCCAGGGCGAGATGTCGGATGCACCTTTTGGGGCGGCGATGGCGATCGAGATCGAGGCCGATCTTGACGCGCAGGGAGAAATCGTCGACTGGCGGCACTCGATCTGGAGCAACGGCCATGCGGCGCGGCCGGGGCGCGCGGCACAGCCTGCCTTGCTGGCGGGGTTCGAACTGGCGAATCCTTTTCCGCGCATGATCTCGACCAATCCGCCGCAGGCCAATGGCGGCGGCGGCGATCGCAACTCGATCCCGCTCTATGATTTTCCATCCTGGCGCATCGAAAGCCATCGCCTGACGACGATGCCAATCCGCACCTCGGCGCTGCGAACGCTTGGTGGGCAGGGCAATGTGTTTGCGATCGAATCCATCCTCGATGAAATCGCGGCCGAGCGCGGCGAGGATCCGGTCGCGTTCCGGCTGCGCCACTTACGGGATGAGCGGGCCAAGGATGTCATCCGCGCCGTTGCCGCTCGCGCCAAGTGGAAACCCCAGAAGCAGCCCGACGTCGGTCATGGCATCGCCTTTGCCCGCTACAAGAACACCGGCGCCTATTGCGCTGCGATCGCCGAGATCGAGAGCGCCGAGGATATCCGCGTCAGAAAGTTGACGCTCGCAGTCGATGTCGGTGAAGCGATCAATCCCGACGGCGTCATCAACCAGATCGAGGGTGGCGCCATTCAGGCCACGAGCTGGGTGCTGAAGGAACGCCTCCGCTTCGACCGGCAACGCATCACCAGCACGAGCTGGATGGAATATCCGATCCTGCGTTTCAGCGAAGTGCCCGACGTCGAGGTTGAGGTTATCCGGCGTCCGGACATCGATCCGGTCGGCGCCGGCGAGGCTGCCCATGGCCCGGTTACGGCAGCCATCGCCAACGCCGTGTTCGACGCGCTCGGCGTGCGGGTGCGCGATCTGCCGATTACGCGCGACAGAATCATTGCCGCGATGGAATTGAGTTCATGAACACCCTGAACATCCTGAGCGGCGGCGCGGCACAGGGCCTGGTCGCAAGCCTGACGCCGGCCTTCAAGGCCCAGACCGGTTTCGATGTCGCGGGCGAGTTTGGCGCGGTCGGCGCCATGGCCGACAAATTGCGCAAGGGCACGCCGGCTGACATCATCATCCTGACGGCTGCGCTCGTCGCCAAACTGGTGGAGGAGAAGCTGGTGATTGCCACCTCGATGTCCGATGTCGGCCTGGTCGAGACCGCCCTCGCCGTCCGCGCCGGCGATCCCCCGGCCGCGGTCAAGGATGCCGCTGGCTTGCGCGGGGCTTTGCTGGCGTCGGACACGATCTTCGTGCCGGATACCAAAGCCTCGACGGCCGGAATTCACGTTGCAAAAGTCCTTGATCAGCTCGGCATCGCGGAAAGGGTCGCCACCCGCCTCAGGATTTTCCCGAACGGCGCGACAGCGATGCGCGAACTGGCGGCGTCAGAGGCGCGGCGTCCGATCGGGTGTACGCAATCGACTGAGATCATCAGCACCAAAGGCGTAACCCTGTCCGGTTCGCTGCCGCCGGGCTGCGAACTCGCAACCATGTACACGGCAGGCATCACGATCGCCGCCGCCCACCCGCAACAAGCCCAGGACCTGATCGACTTGTTGACCGGCGCCGGGCAACACGAACAGCGGAAACGCGCTGGCTTCATCGGCGGCCGGGGCTAGGCGCTCATAGGTGGATGAGCCCCTGCGGGGCGCGCACGGCACAAAACCACTGCGCGGCTCGATTTTCGATTGTCAAAGTCAATTCATATACTAATATATCAATCGAGAGAGCAGTCATGCCCGCCCGCGCATCGAAAAAGACGGATCCAACGGTTCGCCGAATGGCCGCCGGCACTCGCCGCAGCGGCAGGCCTCGCGCGGCGACGGCGGCGTCGAAGATCTATTCCGATCTTCGGGTCGAACTGGTGTCGCTGCAGCGCCGACCCGGAGAAGCCATCTCGGAAGCGCAAATCGCGCTCTCCTACGGGGTGAGCCGCACCCCCGTTCGCGAGGCCATCCTCAAATTATCGGATGAGGGCCTGCTGGAGATCTATCCCCAGTCCGGCATCTTCGTCTCGCGCATTCCGGTGGCCGCGCTCCCCGAGGCCATCATCATCCGCAAGGCGCTGGAAGAAACCACCGCACGGCTCGCCGCAGAGCGCGCCACATCGAGCCAGATTCTGGCACTGCAGTCGATCCTGGAACGCCAGCGTGAGGCCAGCGCCGCCGGTGACAGCGATACGTTCCATCAGGCCGACGAGATGTTTCATGCTACAGTCGCCGATGTCGCAGGCTATCCCGGAATCTGGAAATATATCCAGCAGGTGAAGGTCCACGTCGATCGCTACCGCCGGCTAACCCTGCCGCAGCGCGGGCGGATCGCAAAGGTGATCGTCGAACACGAGGCCGTGCTGACCGCGATCGAGGCGCATGATGCAGAGGGCGCAAGACGGGCGATGGAAGTCCACCTCGAAAGCCTTCTCGAGAACATCTCGGCCACTCAACACATCAATCCGGAGTACTTCGACGAGCGATCCTAGAGTTCAGACGTCCATAAAACGATAAACAACATCAGGGAGGAACACCATGAAACGCCGCGACTTCATCAAGCTGAGCGCAGGGCTCGGGGCCACGATGGCGGCCACGACGCCGCTATCATCCGCATTTGCTCAAACGAAAATGGTGCTGAAGGCATCGGACGTTCATCCGCTGGGCTATCCGACGGTCGAAGCCGTCGTCCGAATGGGCAAGAAGCTGGAAGCCGCCACCAACGGCCGGCTGACGATCCAGATGTTCCCGTCGATGCAACTCGGCGGCGAAAAGGAAATGATCGAGCAGGCCCAGCTCGGCGCGCTGCAGATCGCCCGTATTTCGGTCGGCGCCGTCGGCCCCGTCGTGGACGACGTCAACGTCTTCAACATGCCGTTCGTCTTCCGCAACTCCAAGCACATGGAGAAAGTCATCGACGGCGAGATCGGCGACGAATTGCTGGCGAAGATTTCCGCGACCGAAAAGACCGGCCTGATCGCGCTGTGCTGGATGAACGCCGGCTCGCGCAACGTCTACAACAACAAGCGGCCGATCCGGACCATCGCCGACCTCAAGGGCCTCAAGGTCCGCATGATGGGTAATCCGCTGTTCGTCGACACGATGAACGCGCTGGGCGGCAATGGCGTAGCCCTCGGCTTCGATCAGGTCTTCAGCTCGATGCAAACCGGCGTGGTCGACGGCGCGGAAAACAATCCGCCCTCCTTCATCGCGCAGAACCATTATCAGGTGGCCAAGTATTTCACGATGACCGAACACCTGATCATTCCGGAGCTTTTGGTCTTCTCGCGCATCTCCTGGCAAAAGCTGTCGCCGGAAGATCAGGCGCTGATCAAGAAGCTTTCGAAGGAAGCGCAGGCCGAGCAGCGTGTGCTCTGGTATGAAGCGGAGAACGTCGCCATCGAAAAAATGAAGGCGGCCGGCACCGAGATCATCACCGACATCGACAAGAAGCCGTTCCAGGATGCCGTCAAACCGGTCTGGGACAAATACGGCGCGAAATACGCGGCGATGGTCAAGCGCATCGAGGCGGTGAACTAGCGCCCGGCTCGCGATTGGCGGGTGGCCGGACGACGTCCGTTCCGGCCACCGCCTCTCCGCGCCGCCGAAGCGATTTGAAGCGCCGTTATTCTCCGAGGTCAAAATGTCCAATTCTGCGGCCGGAACTCTCCGGCGTGTGACCGATGCGGTTTACTGGACCGGCGCCGTGATCGCCTGCGTGGCGCTCGTGCTGGTCTCGGCGGTCATTCCGTGGGCCGTCTATACCCGATACGTCCTGAACAGCGCTGCGTCATGGCCCGAGCCGATGGCCGTGCTGCTGACTGTCGGCATCACCTTCATCGGCTCGGCCAACTGCTATCGCCAGCGCATCCACATGAACATGACGGTTGGCACCGACTTGCTGCCGCCGCTGCTGCGACGCGCCTCGCTGTTCCTCAGCGAAGTATTGATGGGCGTGATTGCGATCTTCATGGTGGTGTGGGGGCTGCGGCTCGTTCACACCACCTGGGATAATTCGGTGGACGAATTTCCGTGGCTGTCGGTCGGCATCACCTATCTTCCGATCGTGGTCAGCGGCGCCATGATGCTTCTGTTCGTCGTCGAACGCCTGACCATCGGCCCGCCGCCGCGTGACGGCAGCGACGCCCACGTACCGGTCGAGTAATTGCCATGGATATCGCGGTTCTGCTTCTCAGCATGTGCTTCTTCTTCGCGATCGGCATGCCGATCGCCTATGCGCTGGCGCTGTCCTCGCTGGTCGGCGCGCTCTGGATCGACTTGCCGGTCGGCGCGGTCATGCAGCAATTCGCCAGCGGCGTCGGCAAGGTCTCGATGCTGACCATTCCGTTCTTCGTGCTGGCGGGCGCCATCATGGCCGAGGGCGGCATGGCCAGACGGCTGGTGGACTTCGCGGCCGTCGTCGTCGGGTTCACACGCATGCGGGGCGGCCTCTCGCAGGTCAACATCCTCGCGACCACGATCATGAGCGGCATCTCGGGCTCGTCGGTCGCCGACACGTCTGCGATCGGTTCGGTGATGATCCCCCAGATGGCCGCCAAGGGCTATCCGCGGGTGTTCGCAACCAATGTGACCATCAGCGCCTCGCTGCAGGCCATCATCATTCCGCCGAGCCATAATTCAGTGATCTATTCGCTGGCGACCGGCGGCGTGGTGTCGATCACCAGCCTGTTCCTGGCCGGCGTGCTCCCCGGCCTGCTGCTCGGCTTTTCGCTGATGGTGCTCTGCCTGTTCTACGCCTATCGCGACAAGCATCCCAAGGGGGAGCCGGTGCCGATCCGGCAGGCTGTTAGGATGCTCGGTGACGCCGTATGGGGAATCGTGACGCTGGTCATCGTGCTGGGCGGCATCCTCACCGGCGTCTTCACGCCGATCGAGGCGGGTGCGGTCGCCTGCGTCTGGGCGTTCTTTGTCACGATGTTCATCTACCGCGATTACAAATGGTCCGAGCTGCCGCTACTGGTCTACAAGACGCTGCAGACCGTGGCGATGGTGCTGACGCTGGTGGCTACCGCGTCGTGCTTCGGCTATGTCGCCGCCCTGATGCAGATGCCGGCAAAGATGACTGAGTTCTTCGTTGCGATATCGAGCAACAAATACGTGCTGCTGATGTGGTTGAACATCATGCTGCTGGTGCTTGGAACGGCACTCGATCTCGCGCCGCTGCTGCTGATCTGCACCCCGATTCTGCTGCCGGTCGTGAAGAGCTTCGGCATCGACCCGGTGCATTTCGGCATCGTCATGCTGCTCAATCTCGGCATCGGCCTGCTGACGCCGCCCGTGGGGACCACGCTGTTCGTCGGCTGCGCCATCGGCAAGGTTTCGGTCGACGAGGTGATGCGCGGCATCTGGCCATTCTATTACGTGATGTTTACGGTGCTGATGATCGTGACGTACGTGCCCTGGCTGTCGCTGGCGCTGCCGAGGGCGTTCGGGTTCTAGAACAGGCGCCGCAGTTCGCGGCGGGAGACTCTGCGTGAAGATCATCGACCTCAGCCGAGAGCTCTATCATCGCACCCCGAGTTATCCCGGCCACCCTCCCGTCATACACGGCGTCTGGAAGACCCACGAAGAATCGTTTGCCGAGTCCGGCAATGTGCACGGGCTGGCGTCGATGTTCATCTCGATGGTGGACCACGCCGGCACCCATATCGACGCGCCCCGACATTTCGGCAAGAGCGGCATATCCATCGACGAGTATCCGCTGGAAAAATGCATCGTGCCGGGCATCTGCATCGATCTGCGCCACATTGCGGCGCGCGCGGAGATTACGCCTGGTGACCTTGAGGCAGCGGTGGTGAAGGCCGGCGTGCCGGTGCCGAAAGGCGGCACCGTACTGCTCTGCACCGGTCACCACGAGCGGACATTCCCCCACAAGGAATATTCGAGCGACAATTCCGGCGTGAACGTCGCCGCCACCGAATGGCTGGCGCAGCAGGGCGTCGTGCATTTCGGTATCGATTCGATGCGGCCGGGACCCGAAGGCAAAGTAAATGCCCTCGTCCACAAGGCCTGCCTCGACCTCGACATCACCCATATCGAGAGCCTGTGCAATCTCGAAGCGCTGCTGGGCGGTGGCCAGTTCACCTTCATCGGCCTGCCGATGAAGTGGCGCGGCGGGACGGCTTCGCCGATCCGCGCGGTTGCAGTGTTCGACATGTGAAGCAGGCGAAGCGCCGAACCGACGTAACGTCTTCGACAAAGGCGGCATCCAGCCGCTCACCCCGACCTTCCCTTTCGACAAGGCGCGTATGGACGTGCCGTGAAAGCTTGCCTAAACTCATCCCAATAATGGCCGATGCCGGGGCAAAGCGGCGCGGATAATCGGGCGGGAACACCCGTCGAATCAGGGGAGGAAAGCATGGACCGTCTTCGGCGGACTAATCGCGCTGTCCTATTTGCATCAGTCGCTGCGACGTCGCTGGGGCTGGCGGTACCCGCGTCTGCTCAGGAAACCTTCAAGCTTGGCATCGTGACGTTCCTGTCGGGGCCGGCGGCGGATAGTTTTGGCGTTCCTGCCCGCAACGGCGCGCAGTTCGTCATTGATCAGCTGAACAAGGGTTCAGTGCCCTCGCCTTACGAGAAGGTCGGATTCGGCGGCATCAAGATCGAGCCCATCATCATCGACGAGAATGGTGGCGCCACCAAGCAGGTGCAGGAATTACGCAACCTCTACCAGCGCGACAATGTCGACGTCGTGCTCGGCTATATCGGTTCTGGCGACTGTCTTGCCGTGGCGCCGATCGCCGAAGAGTTGAAGAAGATGCTGGTGCTGATGGATTGCGGAACGCCGCGCATCTTCGAGGAATCCAAATACAATTATGTGTTCCGAACCGCCGCCCATGCGACGATGGATAACGTCGGCCTGATCAGGTATATGAAGGCCAAGAACATCAAGATGGAAACGCTGTCGGCGATCAACCAGGACTATGCCTGGGGCCAGGATAGCCGGGCTGACTTCGTCGCCGCCGCCCAACAACTGTATCCGAACGTCAAGGTTCAGACAGACCTGCTGCCCAAGTTTGGTGCGGGTCAGTACGGCACCGAAATCTCTGCGCTGGTGGGCGCCGGCTCCGATGTGGTCTATTCGAGCTTGTGGGGCGGCGATCTGCAGGCCTTCATCCTGCAGTCGGCTCCCCGCGGATTGCCAAAACGCAGCCAATTGGTGTTCAGCGCCGCTGATCATGTGTTGCCGCCGCTTGGCGACAAGATGCCCGACGGCACGATCATCGGCGCGCGCGGCGCCTATGGCCTGATGTCGCAGAAATCCCCTCTGAACGATTGGCTGTTCAAGGGATACGAGGCCGCCAACGGCGTCTATCCGGTCCAGGCCGCCTATCGTATTACGCAATCGATTCTTGGATTGAAGGCCGCGGTCGAAAAGGCCATGAGCAAGAACGGCGGAAAGAAGCCCTCGACCGATGAAATGGTCGCGGCAATGACCGGTCTGGAGTGGCCGTCGCCCGGCGGACTCATTCAGATGAAGCTCGCCGACGGCCATCAGGCGATCCAGCCGATCGCGATCAGCCGTACCAAATACAATCCCGATCTCAAGCGGGTCGATCTAGTGGATATCCAGTACTTCGCGGCCGAATGCGTCAACCCGCCCCCGGGCGTGAAGTCGATCGACTGGATCAAAGGCGGCATGCAGGGCGCCAAGTGCAATTAGGCCGCACTGGTATCCAATGAGCGCATATGGCGGCGCGTCATTAAGCTCCGCGCCGCCTTTTTCTGCCCACCGACAACCCGCGTGACTCCACCGCCATGAATTTCTTTTTGACGATCGTTCTCGATGGCCTGATTCAGGCCTCGTGGCTGTTCATCGTCGCCCTCGGCCTGACGCTGGTATTCGGCGTATTGAAGATCCTCAACATCGCCCATGGCAGCTTCTACGCCCTGGGCGCCTATATCGCGGCAACAGCGGTAACCATGGTGGCCGCGCGCGGCCTTCCCCCAAGCGTTGGTTTCGTCGCCATGCTGCTCTCGGTGGCGCTGATCGCGTCCGCCGTCGGACTTCTGCTGGAACGCGGCCTCCTGAAAATGTTCTACGGTCGCGACGAAGTAGTGCTGCTGCTGGTGACCTATGCCGTGTTTCTGATCCTGGAAGACGTCACCAAGCTGATCTGGGGCGTTAATCCGATCTATGCGACGCAGCCATATGAGCTGTTCGGCAATCTCGAATTCGCCGGACTCTATTACGTCGGCTACGATTTGGTGCTGATACCGATCTCGGCCGTGGTCGGCTTTGCAATCTGGTTCGGCCTCAATCGCACCGTGATCGGCAAGATCGTGCTCGCCGTCATACATAACGAGGAAATGAGCGTAAGCATGGGCGTACGCGTCAACCGCGTCTATGCGATTGCCTTTGCGTTCGGCGTCCTGCTCGCCGCGCTCGCCGGCGCCCTGACCGCGCCGAAAATATCGATGCAGCCGGGCCTCAGTTCGGACGTCATCATCCTGAGCTTCGCTATCGTGGTGATCGGAGGGCTGGGCAGCGTCGAGGGCGCGGCAGTCGGCGCGATTCTGGTCGGGCTGGCGCGCGCTGCTTCGGTGCATCTCATGCCGCAAGCCGAGCTGTTCATGATCTATTTGATCATGGCGGCAGTGCTGATGTTTCGCCCTGAGGGCCTGTTCAAGCGCGAGACGGCAAGGCGGATTTGATGAGGAAAGGCCTGCATCCCCTGGTCATGATCGGCCTTGTCGCTGCGGTGACGCTGGCCGGCCTCGCGCTGCCGACCTGGACTTTGTCGCTGGCGACGATTGCCGCCTCCAATGCGCTGATCGCCCTTGGCATCGTCGTGCTGGCGCGCACCGGCAACGTGTCATTCGGCCAGGGCCTGTTCTTTGCCGCCGGCGGCTATGGCGTGGCGTTGATCGCCAATGCCTGGGGTCTCACCGACGCGGTGGCACAGGTGATCGTCGGCGCGGCTTGCGGTGGCCTGCTCGGCCTGGTCATCGGGCCGCTGATCGCGCGCTACAGCGGGATTTTCTTTGGCATGCTGACTTTGGCGCTATCGATGGTGTTTTACGGCGCGCTGGTGAAATCGACCGCGCTTGGCGGCTCCGACGGGTTTAATGTCGGGCGGCCGAGCCTGTTTGGCATGAGCTTCACCGATCCGCGCGAGGCCGACTTCATGCTGTATGCCGTCTCGGTCATCGTGACCGGATGCGCCGGTATCGCCGCGACCATCCTGTTCCGGTCCGAATTCGGGCTTGCCAGCCTGGCGGTGCGCGAAAACAATCTACGAGTCGAATATCTCGGACTCTCGGCCAATCGGATCATATCGATCAATTTCCTGATCGCCGCCATCTTCGCCGGCGCCAGCGGCGCCTTTGCCCTGATGGCGCAACGGCATATCGATCCGCAATTCGCATACTGGACCACATCGGGCGAATTCGTCTTCGTGGCGGTGCTTGCCGGCAACCAGAGCGTGGCCGCCGTTTTCGTCGCCTCAATGGCGCTCGAGCTGGTCCGTTCGTTCTCGAACCTCTATTTGCCCAATACCTGGCAGCTCGTGCTCGGCGTCTTCCTCCTGGGCGTCATTCTGTTTCTGCCGCGTGGCATCGGTTCGCTCTGGATCAGGGACCGGCGCAAGCGGCGCATCCCGGCGACGGCGCCCTTCACCGCCGAACGAGGAGCCGCACCGTGAACCCGGTTCTTTCGGTGCGCCAGCTCGAGAAGCGCTTTGGCGCAGTGGTTGCGGCCGATGCGCTTACCCTTGATGTTCCGGTCGGTCAGAAGATCAGCCTGATCGGCGCCAACGGCGCAGGTAAGACGACCTTCGTCAACATGGTCACCGGCTATCTCAAACCCGACAGCGGGACGATCCTGCTCGATGGATTGGACATAGGCAAACACTCGCCACGCAGCGTAGCCCGGCTTGGCATCTCCCGTTCATTCCAGATTCCGCAATTGTTTGTCGAGCTCACCGCTGCCGAAAATCTCGCTGTGGCGATTTCCGGCATCGGCACTCGGATGTCACTCGGAGCGCCGGCAGAGGCCCAAGGTCGCCGCGACAAGGCCGTCGAGCTGCTGGAACGCTTTGGCCTTGCCGATCTGGCCGATCGCCCGATCTCCGAGCTTGCGGGCGGCGTGCGCAAACTGATCGACGTCGCCATGGCATTGGTGCGTCGTCCAAAACTGCTGCTGCTGGATGAGCCGACCTCCGGAGTATCGGCGGAAGAAAAATTCACGACCATGGATCGCGTTATTCACGCCGTCGCGCCCGACGCCGCGACCATCGTATTCGTCGAGCACGACATGGAAATCGTCAGCCGCTATGCCGATCGCGTCGTGGCGTTCTATCAGGGTCGGATTCTGGCCGACGGGGTGCCCGCCGAGGTCCTGAATAATCAGGAAGTCCGCCGCTACGTCACCGGAGGCGTGCGATGAGCGACGCGACGCCATTGCTCGCGATCGACAATCTTGTCGTCGAGATCCAGTCGATGCCTGCATTGCGCGACTTTACGATGCACGTCGCGAAAGGTGCCATGGTCAGCCTGGTGGGCCGCAACGGCGCGGGCAAGACGACGCTGATGCGTTCGATCATGGGGCACCTCACGCCGGCCAGGGGCATGGTGCGGTTCGAAGGCAGCGACCTGACGTCCCGTCCGCGCCATGCGCGCGCGGCGCTCGGGATCGGCTATATGCCGGAAGATCGCTGCCTGGTGCCGCAGTTGACGGTCGAGGAAAACATCATGTTGCCGTTGTGGGTCGCGCGGCATCTCGACCGCAAGGCCCGGCTCGACTTCGTCTATGAGGTGATCGGCGAACTCACCGAGATGCGCCAGCGCAAGGCGCTATCGCTGAGCGGCGGACAGCAAAAGCTGGTCGCGCTCGGCCGGGCGCTTGCCATTGGCACCAAATGCCTGCTGCTCGACGAGCCGTTCGAAGGCATTGCGCCAGCGCTGTCGGAACGGCTGTCGGAGGTGCTTGCATCCCTCAAGGGCAAAGATCTGACCTTGCTGATGTCGCAATCGGACCTGAATCACTCGCGTGGGCTGATTGACGTGGAATTCACGATTGAACGTGGCGCCAATCCCGTAACCGCCAGTCAATGAGCCCTGAGCGTCCGGACTTCACTGGCCGGCTTCGTGACGGGCATCGCCGGTCATTCGCCATCGTGCCCGGACCCCGCTTCCGCCATCTCGCGCAGCATCTCGGCATTCAGCACAACGATGGCACCGTGCTCGAGACGCACCCAATCGCGGCCTGCCCAGGCGCGCAACTGCTTGTTGATGCTCTCCCGGGTCATGCCAACCATCTCGCTGATCTCCTGCTGCGTGATCGCGATGGTTCGGCCCTGCGCGGCAGAGGTGTGCTTTTCGGATAGGCGAAGCAGCGCACTGGCCAGCCGTCCCGGCAGATTCTGCAGGATAATCTGCTCGACCTGATCGCTGGTCGACCGCAACCGCTCGCAGAGCAATTCGATAAATTTCATTGCCAACGCCGGTTGAGCCTTCACAAAGGGGATGAATTCGCGCCGGTCGATAACGAAGAGTTCGCAATTGCTGTTTGCGATGGCATCGGTCGAGCGGGCTTGTCCGTCGAGCAGCGCGATCTCGCCGAAAATTTCCCCCGGCCCAACGATGTTCAGGATTGCGTTGCGGCCATCCGGCGAGGAAATACTCATCTTCACCGTACCCGAAATGACCGCGTACAGGCTGTGGCCGGGGTCCCCTTTGGAAAACAGCGTGGTCCCCCGCTTCAGCGAGGAGTGCTTGGCGTAACGGCAGAGCTGCTCGAACGCCTCTGGCTCGAGGTCGGCAAAAATCGGGTGCTTGCGCAAGACCGACAGTTTGCCGCTTGAGAACCCGTGAGCTTCACCCGTCCTTTGTTGAGGCACGTCAGTCAAACTCCAGAGAAAGCTGCAGGGGATGCAGCCCTTCCGTAATCAACGCCGGTCAGCTTTTCAACCGGAAAGCATCAAAACGCGTCGATTTGGCGGCCGGAATGCGAAAACGATGCCCAGTGTTAACGCTCCAATAACCGTGGAACCTGCGACAAGATAGTACAGCCAATCGAGCCGAGGCGCTTGCAGCAGCAGCATCCATCTGCCGGCCAGCACAATAGCTACCCTCAGCAGGCTGACAAGCAGCGGGGTCGTCGCCTGTCCCCATCGCTGATAGGCGGAAAACAGTATCACAAATGCGCCATAAGCCCGTAAACCAAGCCCGTCGCGTAGAAATAGCCGGATGCCGCAGAGACAACTCCTTCGGCATGGGTAAAAAGGCCTGCGATCGATCTTCCCGAAAACGCCACTCCAACCAGGGGGTAAGACGGCCCAGCCATGTCGCATATTGCGCCATCCCCCTCGGTGAACCTTTCCTCGCACGATCGCACTAACGGCTCGCATCAGGCCGCGCACCGACCCGACAGGCCACCGGCGTCCGCGGCGTCATCCGCCCGGCGGCTATTCCTTGGCTATTCCTTGGCGATTCCCGTTTCCCTGATCACGCGCTCATACTTGGCGAGCTGATCGCGCGTCATGGCGCGCAACTCCGCCGCCGAACTGCCGCGGACCGCGAAGCCCAGCTCTTCAAGTTTGCGGCGCACGTCGGGATCGCCGACCGCCTTCAACACCCCGGCATTCAAACGGGCAATGATGTCCTTCGGGGTGCCGGCAGGAGCCAGAATTGCAAACCACGAGTTGAAGAAAAAGCCGGGCAGGCCGGACTCCGAGACGGTCGGCACATCAGGGAATTGCGACAATCTCTTCTCGGTGGTCACCCCGATCAGCCTGAGTTGACCGCCGCGCACGAGCGTTGCGACCGTGCCCAGGCCCTGGAAACCGACAGGAATCTGGCCGGCGGCAATGTCGGTTGCGGCTTGGGTGGCGCCCTTGTAGGGCACATGCGTCAGCGATATGCCGGCAGCCGACGCGAACATCGCCATCGCCAGATGCTGCGGGCTTCCTGGCCCGCCCGAGCCATAATCGATCTTGCCGGGTGCCGCCTTCGCGGCCGCGATCAGATCTGCTGCGCTCCTGAAGCTCGCCTGATTGTTAGCAATCAGCCCCCACTCCACCGTCGCGACCAGCGACACCGGCTCGAAATCCCTGAGGATCTCCCAGCGCATCTTCGACTGCAGGTTCGGCACCATCGTCATGATGCTGTCGTTGAATCCGCCAATCGTGTAACCGTCCGGTTCGGCGCGAGCGACGGCCTCGGCCCCGATCAGCCCCGACGCGCCCGGCTGGTTCAGGATCACGATTTGCTGGCCCATATTGTCGGCCATCTTCTGGGTGACGATCCGCGCAGCGACATCGACCGCACTTGCCGCGGCCAGCGGCACGATCATCTTGATCGGCCGGTCGGGATAACTCCCCTGGGCAATCGCTTGGTGGCTTGAGAACAGCGCGAGCGCCGGAATCAGCAAATGGACCAGACGCATACATTCCCCCCTGATCGGGCAAGCTTGCTCAATCGCAGCCGCCTCTGTTGAGGAAAGATTGCGCTCGAACTCTCCGCTTTGCAATCGGTCCGGAAATTGGACTGGCCCGGGTACCGAATGCCCACCAAGGGCGCGCGGTGACTAAAGGAGCTTGCCGTCCGGTCCAAAAAACGGATGCGGCCCGTCGAAGGTACCGATGGGGACTTGATGGGTCACAACCGTGCCGAATCCCTCCCCCGGAAGCCAGCTATGGAGATGGAAGGCCGGCGGCTCGACCTTGAAGGAGGGTTCGCGCAGTTCGGCCAGATCGAGATCGACGGCATGGTTTGGGGCCGGACAGATCGTGGTCGGCACGCCCGCAAACATGGTCAGTGTCGCGCGATGGACATGCCCGGTTGCGATCAACTGCACGCGGGGATGATGGCGCACGATAGGCGCGAGTTCGCTTGCGTTGACGAGATTCTGGCGGTCCATGTGCCAAATGCCCGCCTTGAACGGGGGATGGTGCAAAAACAGCAGTGCCGGCCGGTCGGGCGACGAAGCCAGAGTAGTATCAAGCCATTGCAGCGTAGGCTCTTCGAGTTCGCCATGCGGCTTTCGATGTACGCTTGAATCCAGCAACAGCAGATCGAGCCCGGCGACCTCGATCTTCTGATTGAGCGGCCCTGATACGAAGGCATACGAAGCGGAAGGAAACGCGGCGCGCATCAACTCGCGCGAATCGTGATTGCCGGGAATACCTGCGAACGGAAGCTTGAGTGGCGCCAGCAGCCGCTTGAGATATTGATATTCCTCAGCTGTCGGCGTGTCGGCGAGATCGCCGGAGATCACCACAAAATCCGGCGCAGGGTCGAATGCGTTCAGTGCTGCAATGCAGCGTTCGAGCGCGTTCGCTGTGTCGACCTTGCCGTAGGCAAGCGATCCCGGCGGCTTGATATGCAGGTCGGAAATCTGGGCAATATGAACCGGTTTTGGCGACATCGGCCTTCTCAATTTTCAGGCGGCAACAGGCGGACGGCGTCCGGCGAAATCGACAACCCGATGCGCTCGCCTGCCTTGGCTTGAACCGTATTCGGCGCGTCGACGGTGAGCAACCTGTTGGACGCGTTGCTGACGACCAGCCGTTGCCTGTCGCCTATGAAGCTGACGCTGTCGATGATACCCGAAAGCGACGCGCTTCCGGCTGACGTCACGCGAATGGTTTCGGGGCGGATCATCGCGACCGCCGCCGGCATGTCCACATCGCAGCGAATTGGCTGCCGTCCGCCCGGCAACACGAGATGGCCGCCCTCGATGGCCGCTTCGACGATATTCGCGGCGCCAATGAATTCGGCGACAAAGCGACTTCGCGGCGTGAAGTAGATCTCGCGCGGCGTGCCGATCTGGGCAATCGCTCCCTTTTGCATGACGACGACGCGATCGCCGAGCTCCATGGCCTCGGACTGATCGTGGGTCACATAAATCGTGGTGATGCCCAGCGCGCGCAGCAGGCGGTTCAGTTCGCCGCGCAGCCGATCGCGCAACGCGGCGTCGAGCGCGGTCAGCGGCTCGTCGAGCAACAGGATGCCCGGCCGGATCGCAACCGCACGCGCCAGAGCGACGCGTTGACGCTGCCCGCCGGAAAGCTGGTCGATGCGACGGTTCTCAAGCCCGGAGATGTTGGTCAACGCCACCAGTTCGGCGACGCGTGCCGCCCGCTCCCTAGCCGGTATCCCGCGGATCTTTAGACCATAGCCGATATTGTCCGATACGGTCATGTTGGGGAAAAGCGCGTAAGACTGGAACACCATGCCGACGTTGCGCCGCTCGATCGGCACCGCCGTCATGTCCTTGCCGTCGAACAGCACCCTGCCGCCGGCATCGGGCGCTTCGAGCCCCGCGATGATGCGCAGCATGGTGGTTTTGCCGCAGCCGGAGGGGCCGAGCAGCACCAGCGTTTCGCCACGCGCGATGTCGAGCGTCGCAGGTTCGAGCGCTCGGGTTCCGTCGGCAAACGTCTTGCCGCAGGCCTCGATATGCACCGAGGCGCCATGTCCGGCCTGCGCACTCATCTCTTCTGTTCCTTCTCGGCAAACAATTGCATTGCAACCAGCAGCGGGATGATCATCACGAAGAAGATCAGCGTATAGGCCGACGCCACCTCCAGCCGCATCGAGGCATAGCTGTCGGCCAGTCCGATCGGCAGCGTCTTGGTGAGCGGCGTATGCAGCATCCAGGTCAGGTTGAATTCACCGAGCGACAACGTCACCACCATCAGGCTGCCCGCCAATATCCCCGGCGCCGCGTTGGGCACGATCACGTCGCGGAAGCGACGCCACGGCGATGCACCGAGCGATGCTGCGCCCTCGTCCAGCGTCTTGATGTCGACGGTCGCGAACACGGCCATGACCGATCGCACCATGAAGGGCATGGTGAAGATGACATGGCCTGTGAGAATGAATAGCCAAGAGCGGCGAAAATCGCCAAACCCGCCATAGGTCAAGAGCAATGCCAGCGCGATGGCCAGGCCAGGGATCGCCAACGGCAGGGTGATGATCTCCTCGACAATCCGCGACAGGCGCCCTCCCCGCACATGCAAGGCATAGGCGGCGGGAACGCCCACGGCGAGCGTTACCGCAAGCGTCGCAAATGCGACCACGAAGGACAGCAGGATGGTGCCGGCATAGAGCTGCCATACCTGCACGACCCATTGCAGGGTCACGCCCGATTGGATGCCACGGAAATAATTCACGGTCACGCCGGCGGAAATCGACAGGATCGCCGGTACAACCAGGAATGCGGCGACCAGCAGTGTGAAAATGAGTTGGCCGGTGAGGATCAGGCGATCGCGCATGGCCTCATCCAGCCGCCGCAACGGCGCTTCCGCTGAAGGAGCGAGCAAGCGCAAGAATAAACCAGGTGATGATGCCAAGCCCGACCGACAGCGCGGCCGAGATGGAGAAATTCGCAGCCAGCGTGAATTCGGTATAGATCAGCATCGGCAGTACATCGATGTTCGTCGCCAGGGTAAACGCCGTACCGAACGCGCCCATCGCGGTCGCAAAGGCAATGGCGCCGGAAGCAACGAAAGCCGGCGCCAGCGCCGGCAGAACGACATCGCGCTGCACCGCCCACGGGCCCGCGCCGAGCGAACGCGCGGCTTCCTCCAGGCCGACATCGAGCTTCTGCACCGCGGCCATGATGGTGAGAATGACGCGCGGGATGGAAAAATAGAGATAGCCGAGAAACAGGCCGTAGATCGAATAGGCGAAGACCAGCTTCTCGCCAAACAGCCGGTTGGAGAAATCGCCGATCAGGCCCTGCCGCCCGGCGAGGAGAATGATCATGAAGCCGACCACCACGCCGGGAAACGCCAGCGGAAAGGTCAGCATCGCAATCAGAACGGCGCGACCCGGGAAACGATGCCGTTGCAGGAACATTCCAGCGATCGTCGCCACGATCAGGGTCACAATAGTGGTCGCGGCGGCCAGCAGGACGGTGTTGACAAGCGTCGCACGGTAACGCGGCTCGGTCAGGATCGCGAGATATCCCGCGAGCCCCTGCGGTCCGCCTGCCCCGGTTACAACCAGCCGCGCCATCGGCAACAGGAAAAATGCCGCCGTCACCACCGCAAGCGGCAGCAGGCATGACCAGACAAAGGACTTATGTGACATCAGAAGATAGCGCCCCATCGAAGGGGCACCATATTGCCTCAACGGACTTCGGCGAGATAGCGGTCGACAAAGCCTTTTTGCACGTTTTCCATCTGGCCCCAGTCGACGTTCTTCGCGCGCGCATAGTCGCTGTCAGGCAGGAACTTCTTCTTCACGGCTTCGGGCAATTCGATCGGCCGCGCCGGGCGGAGGTAGGCGTTGGTCCAGATCGCCTGTCCCTTGTCGGACAAGAGATAATCCAGCACCTTCTTCGCCTTGTCCTTGTCGGGTGCGTTCTTGACGAGGCCGACGACGTAGGGAAACACCACCGATCCCTCGCAGGGGATCACGAATTCAAAATTGCCCTTTTCTGAGTATTTCGCGCGATAGGCATTGAAATCATAGTCGAACAGGATTGGCATCTCGCCGGAGACAACCCGGGCGTAGGACGTCTGCTTGGGAACGATTGGATCATTCTTCCGCAGGTCCTTGAAGAAATTGATCGCGGGATCGAAATTCGCCTCGGAGCCGCCGAGCGCCAGATTGATCGCGACCGCGCCGACATACCCGACCGCGGCCGACGACGGATCGAGATAACCGACCATGCCCTTATAGTCCGGCTTCAGCAGATCCTTCCAGCAGGCCGGCACCGGCTTGCCGCCGAGCGCGTCCTTGTTCACGAACAGGCCAAGCGTACCGGAATGAATCGTGGTCCAGTAGCCGTCGGCATCTTTCAGGCCGGCGGGGACCTGGTCCCATTTCGCCGGCTTGTAAGGCTCAAGCGCATCCTGCGCTTTTGCCTTCATGCCGAAGGTGACACCGAAATAACCGATATCGCCGACGGGATTGTTTTTCTCGGCGAGGATCTGAGCCAGCGCCTGGCCGGAATTCTTGTTGTCGTGCGGAATGTCGTAGTTCAGATCGGCCTTGATCGCCTTGAGCATCGAAGCCCAGTCCGCCCATTCCGGCGGGCAATTATAGCAGATGACGTCGGCCGCTTTGGCGGACTGCCAGGGCGCGATTAGCGACAGCGCCAGCAAGGCAAGTACAAAACGGACGGTCTTCATGGGTCACTCCGGTTTAGGCGGCAATTGACGATCTCATCACCGACCGGTGTGCAAGTATAGGCCGCGTATGAAGGTTTTGCGACAAGGCGTTTTTGCTATGCAGCAAACCTGCACGACGCCAGCGGCATCCGGCAATTTCGCTGGCCGGCGATTTCCGGTAGCATCCGGCGCTAGAGGAGAGACTCATGTACCAACCTCCAGGCGTGAAGACCTCGCCCGATCTTCTAATTCCTGACCGGATGAGAGCCTGGGTGCTCGGCGATCCGGATCAGCTCCTGCTGCAGGAGAAGCCAGTACCTGTGCCTTCACGCGCCGAAGTCCTGATCCGGATCGATGCCGTTGCGATCTGCGCCACCGATCTCGAAATCATTCATTCGGGATCGCCGGCCAGCATTGAAGGCGGCCTGCCCTTCAACAAGAATTTCACGCCGGGCCACGAGTATATGGGCACGGTCGCCGCGCTCGGACCCGATGTCGACGAATTCAAGATCGGCGAGCGGATCAGCGTGGAGATCCACGCCGGCTGCGGCCAGTGCAAGCGCTGCCGCCAGGGCATGTATACCTCATGTCTGAATTACGGAAAGCCGGAGAAGGGCCATCGCGCGAACGGCTTCACGACGGACGGCGGCTTTGCCGAATACGCCGTCAATCACATCAACACGCTGGCGCGGGTGCCCGACACCATGAGTGACGCGGAGGCGACGCTGGTCGTTACCGCGGGTACCTCGATGTATGGGCTGACGGAATTGGGAGGGTTGGTGGCCGGCGAGAGCGTGGTGGTGATCGGCCCGGGGGCGATCGGACTACTCGCGGTGGCCGTTGCCAAGGCGCTCGGCGCCGGCCCGGTCATCCTGACGGGAACACGCAACAGAAGGCTGACGATCGGCCGGGAACTCGGTGCCGATCGTGTCGTCAATATCAACGACGAGGACGCGGTTGAGGTCGTCAGACAACTCACCGGCGGTATCGGCGCGGACTATGTGGTCGAGTGCGCCGGCACCGAGGCGACGATCAACCAGGCCATTCAAATGACCAACCGCGGCGGAAAAATCTGCCTCGCCGCGTTTCCGCACGATCCAGTCACGATGGATCTCGCGCGTCTCGTGAAGAACAATATCTATACTTTCGGAATTCGTGGCGAAGGCCGCAGCGCCACCCGCCGCGCCATGGCGCTGATGGCGGAAAAGCGTTTCGATGCCACGAAGATCCACACGCACACATTTCCGCTGGCCGACCTGCCGACCGCGTTGCGTTATGCCCGCGAGCGCGTCGAAGATGCGATCAAGGTCGTTGTGACCAACCGGCAGGCGGGCGCGGTCGCGAACGCGGCGGCCGAATAGCGCGAACGGGCGGCAGTCGCCGCCCTTCGAACTTCGTACTAAATTCGCCCCAAGGCGGTCAGGACAACCTGAGGCGTCAGAGGAATCTCCGTGATAATTGTCCCAAACGGCCTAAGTGCGTCATTGACCGCATTGGTTACCGCCGCTGCCGCACCTGCCGTGCCAGCCTCACCCGCACCCTTCGCGCCCAGCTCGGATTCCATAGTCGGTGAAACCACATGCCCGACATCGATGTCAGGCATTTCACCGGACATCGGAACCAGGTAATCGGCCATATTGGCGTTGGTTAGCTGGCCGCGTTCGTCATACACGCATTTCTCGAACAGCGCGGCGCCAAGACCCTGGACCACGCCGCCCCTGATCTGCTCATCGACCAGCTGGGGATTGATGATGGTGCCGCAATCCTCGACCACCCAGTGCTTCAGCAGCTTCACAAAGCCGGTATCGGTATCGACCTCCAGCCACGAGGCCTGAATGCCATTGGTGAAGGCGAAGGGGTATTCGCGCGGGACAAAGTGCCTGCTAGCCATAAACTCGGGCTGAATGCCCGGCGGCAGCGTATCGGGACGGAAATAGACAATGCGAGCAAGCTCGCTCAAATCGATCCGCGGCGTACCATCGATGGTATTCACGACACCATTGTTGACAATGTCGAGCTCCCCTGGCGTCGATTGCAGGACGGCGGCCGCTACGTCGAGGATGTTCTTGCGCAGCACCTTGGTGGCTTGAAGCGCGGCCTCTCCACCGATACCAGCGCCGCGCGAGGCCCAGGTGCCTCCGCCGTACGGCGTATTGTCGGTATCGCCCAGGATCACGCGGACCCGATCCATCGAAACGCCAAGCACACTTCCGACGATCTGTGCGGTAAGCGATTCCGACCCCTGTCCCTGCTCTGTGATACTTGTCTGGCAGATCACCGACCCCTGCGCGTCGAGCCGCACCGCGACGCCATCTTGCGAGGATATCTTCGCACCGCCGACGCCATAAAACGCCGCACTGGGATTCGTAACCTCGATGAAGCTGGCGATACCTATGCCACGATGGATATTTTTCGCCCGCAGAACGACCTGCTCGGCGCGCAACGCGTCGTAGTCCATCATTTTGACGAGCTTGGCGAGCGCTGCATGGTGCGACAATTGCTCGAAGCGCAAACCTGACGGCGAAGCACCGGGATAAGCGTCATCGGCAATCAGATTGCGACGGCGGATCTCGATCGGATCCATGCCGATCTTCATGGCCGCCAGATCGACCAGGCCCTCCGTCACCGAGCAGGCGATCGGATGGCCGACGGCGCGGTACTGGCACATCACGTTCTTGTTCTGGAACACGACGCGGGTCCGCGCGCGATAATTCCTCGTCACATAGGGACCCCCGACGAGATTGACGACTTGATTGGCCTCGATCGCGCTCGTGCGCGGGTACATCGAATAGGGCCCGATGCCCGTGAGATCGTCGATCTCGAATGCCGTAATGGTGCCATCGCGCTTGACGCCGATCTTTCCCTTGCAGCGATGGTCCCGGGCATGAATGTCGGTATTGAAGCTCTCGACCCGGTCGGCAACGAATTTGACCGGACGCCGCAGCAGCTTGGACAGCGCATAAGTCGCCATCTCGTCGGCATAAATGTGAACCTTGATGCCGAAGGAGCCACCGACGTCCTTGCAGACCACGCGGACCTGCGATTCCTTCAAACCGAGATGAAGCGCCGCAATATTTTGTACCATATGCGGCGCCTGCGTGCCTTGATAGATAGTCAGCTTGGCTTCCGCGGCGTTCCAGTCCGCCACCACCGCGCGCGGTTCGAGTGTCACGCCGGTGTGCCTCCCGAAAACAAACTCCGCCTCCACCACCTCGTCGCATTCGGCAAAGGCTTGATCGACGGCACCCGCATCGTGATTGCGCTCAAAAGCCAGGTTGTCGCCCAGCGAAGCATGAATCACGGCTGTCGCTGGATCGAGCGCGGTGCGCATGTCCGTTACGGCATCGAGCTCCTTATAATCGACCGAGACAAGCTCCGCGGCGTCCTCCGCCTGAGCACGACTGCTCGCCACCACGGCCGCGACCGCTTCGCCCTGCCAGCACACGCGCTCAACGGCGATGGCGCTTTGCGGAGCGGATTTGAGGCCCTTCAAATGCGAGAGTACGCCGACCCACGGCGTGATAACGGTCGAGAGTTCGTTGCCTGAGACGACGGCGATCACTCCCGGCATCTGCTTGGCCACTGAGGCGTCGATGCCATTGATCTTCGCGTGCGCGTGCGGCGAGCGCAGGAACACGACATGCACCATGCGCGGCAACTTGATATCGCTGACATAGAGCCCCCGCCCCTGCATCAGCCGGTCGAGATTCGGCCGCGGTACTGTCCTGCCGATATAGGAGTTCGGACGGTCCAGCGCGGAAAGCGTTTCAGATTTTTCCTGTGCTGATGTCATGGCAAGCGTCCGGCGCGCGCCCGCGCTGTGGTCTCGATGGCGTCGACGATGGCCTGGTAGCCGGTACAGCGGCAATAGTTTCCGGAAAGATGTTCGCGAATCTGTTCTCGATCCGGACACGGCGATTGCTTCAGCAGATCCTGCGCCGCCATCAACATTCCCGGCGTACAGAAGCCGCATTGCAGCGCGTTACGTTCCCGGAATGCAGATTGCAAGTCGGCAATCTCGCCGCTGTCGGAGACCCCCTCGATCGTCTCAACCATCGCATTGTGCGTCTGTACCGCAAGCAACAGGCAGGAACGGACGATATCGCCGTTGACGCGGACCGTGCATGCACCGCACACTCCGTGTTCGCAACCGACATGCGTGCCGGTCAGTTCAAGATGCTCGCGAAGAAAATCCGCCAAATTCAGGCGCGGCAGCACATTCGCTTCAACACGCTCACCATTGACGACAAGCGAAATCGCAACCGCATTCGTCACGCCGAAGCTCCCGTGCGGAGATCGGGGCGATCGAGCAGCGAGGATACGCAACGCGCCAACAGAACTTTCGCCAGATGCCGGCGCATGGCAGGTGTCGCCTGATGATCCTCCAGAGGGTCGAGTTCTTCATCCAATGCAGAAAACGCCTCGGATAATACTGCTGGCGTGATGGCGATATCGACCAGTTTGCCGGCAGACGCGGCTAGCATCGGGCGATCGCCGACGGCAAAGAAACCAAGGCGAAGATCAGCAAACCGCCCATCCCTGACGAAGGCCTGCGCCGCGAGACCGACGATCGCGTAGTCGCCATGTCGGCGGGCGAACTCATGAAAGAAATGCGTCGAATTTATCGGGGGCACCGGTAGTTCGACGGCGACCAGAAGTTCCTGCGGCGTAAGCGTAGTTTCGTAGATACCGACGAAGAACTCGCTTGCCGCAATCCGCCGCTCGCCGCTTGGCCCGCGAGCAATGATGGTGGCACCGAGCGTGAGCATGCAGGCAGGCAGTTCAGAAGCCGGGTCTGCATGCGCAAGACTTCCCCCGATGGTGCCGCGGTTGCGGATCGCAGGATGGGCAACATGGGCCACCGCATCCGCCAGCAAGGGAGCATGGGCTGCTATTTCCGGAGATTTCAAGAGATCGGCGTGGCGTGTCAGCGCGCCGATGGTGAGGATGTCTCCCTTCACCACGACCCCACGCAACTCGGCCAATTCGCCGATATCGATAATGAGTTCGGGCGTGATCAGGCGCAGATTCATCGCCGGCAACAGGCTCTGGCCGCCGGACAGCACCCTGGCCTTTTCGCCATGCACGGTCAGCAAATCCAGCGCATTTGCGACGCTGGTTGCGCGGGCGTAAGCGAAAGCCGAGGCTTTCATTTTTGGCGTGACCTCCCCGGCCAATTATCTGTATTTTTGCAGAATTAGAGGGTTGGGATCAACAAAGGTCAAGTTTGTTATCGGGTGAATATTTCGACTTTGAGCTTGTTTTCGAGCGACGAACGACGCACGTTCTGTGCCGATTAAAAAGCCTGCCTTTGGGGAAGAGCAGACCATGAAGCTTGGGTTCTTTACGATGCCAGTCCATCCTGTCGACAAGGATTGGCGGCTTTCGCTCAAGGAGGACCGCGAGGCTTTCCTGCTGGCCGATGAACTCGGCTTCACCGAAGCCTATGTCGGCGAGCACGTCACCGACAGGGCCGAGAATATCACTTCCTGCATAGCTTTCATTGCGTGGCTCGCGGCGGCGACCAGGCAGATCAAGCTTGGCACCGGCACCGTCAACATGCCGAACGCTCACCCGGCGGCGATTGCAGCCTCGATCGCGATGCTCGATCATATTCTCGACGGCCGCCTGATCTTCGGCATCAGCCCCGGTGGCCTGCTATCGGACGCGGAAGTGTTCGGCAATCTCGAAGCGGACAGGAATGCCATGTTCCTGGAGGCGATCAATCAGGTGCTCCAGATCTGGGCCAGCGAGCCGCCCTATAATCTGCAAGGCCAGTTCTGGAACATATCGGTTGAGAAAACCCTGATCGAAGACATCGGCCAGGGCTTCATTCCGCGCCCGCTGCAAAGGCCGCACCCGCCGATCGTGGTCACTGCGGTGGCGCCGTTCTCAAAGGGTGTCATGGAAGCCGCCGCGCGCGGCTGGGAGCCGATCTCGGCAAACTTCCTGATGCCGGCCTGGGTGAAAAGCCACTGGCCGAAATACGTCGAGGGGTGCGAACGCGCCGGCCGCCCTGCGGATATGGCAAATTGGCGCGTTGCCAAGAGCGTGTTCGTCGCCAAGGACGCAGCAATGGCGAAGGCCTACGCCACTGATCCAAATGGGCCCTATGTTTATTACTATCGCTCGCTGTTCACCAAGCTGAAGCGCGGTGGCCGCCTCGAATTGTTCAAGACGCGCCGCGATCAGCCCGACGACGAGGTGACGCTGGAGTCGATTTGCGAGAAGCTGATCATTCATGGCACGCCGGAGAGCGTGGCAGATCGACTGCTGGCGTTTCAGGAGGAGACTGGGCCTTTTGGCACACTGCTCTATGCCGGCAAGGATTGGAAGGATAGCAAACTCGGACGCCAGTCAATGATCCTGATGGCCGAAAAGGTCATGCCACGAGTCAATGCCGGTACATCCAGTGGCTCCAGGGCGGCCGAATAGTCCACCGAGATCAGGAAAGCTTGCCGTGGCCTTGAACGACCGCATCCCCTATCAAGCGCAAGTCGACCGACCGAAGCTGACGCTCCCCGGCGGCAAGAGGCTTGCGGTATGGGTTATCCTCAATGTCGAAGAATGGCGGATCGAGAATGCCATGCCTCGCACGGTGCTGAGCCCGCCGATGGGTCAGCCGCTATTACCAGACGTGCCGAACTGGTCATGGCATGAATACGGGATGCGCGCCGGCTTCTGGCGACAGTTCAAGGCGCTGACTGATCGCAAAATGCCGGTGACGTTGGCGCTCAATGCCAATGTCTGCAACGCCTACCCGCGTGTCGCGTCTGCTGCCCTCGACGCCGGATTCGAATTCATGGGTCACGGTTTCGTGCAAGGGCCGATGCACAAGGTCGAGAACCAGGCGGATGCCATCAAGCGCTCGGTCGAGACAATTTCCAAATTTGCGGGGAAGCCACCGCGGTCATGGGAAAGCCCGGGCCTCACGGAGACCGAGGAAACCCTTGATCTGCTTCGCCTCAACGGCATCGAGTATGTCGCTGATTGGGTGATCGACGATTTGCCGCAGGATATCGCCACGCCTCACGGCACTATCACCACAATTCCCTATTCGGTCGAAACCAACGACATCGTCATCCATGCGCTGCAGCATCTGCCTTCCGAGCAATTCCAGAAACGCTGCACCGATCAGTTCGACCGGCTATATCTCGAAGGCGCGTCGAACGCGCGGATCATGGCAATATCGATTCACCCCTACATCACCGGCGTGCCGCATCGCATCAAATATCTGGAGGCGCTGCTCGACTACGTCCTCGGTCACGACGGGGTGGCACTGATGACGGCCAGCGAGATTGGCGACTGGTATCGCGCAGAGATGGCAAAGAATTAAAATTGCCGCTCTACCACAGGACCGCAAGCTTCGGCGGTCCGTTCACGAGGACGCCTTGCCGTCCCCGGCAATAAAACGGCCGAAGCTGCCGCGTGCGAACAGCAGGGGTTCCTGCCGATTATAGGTGTAAGCTTCGACGGCGCCCAGGAAGATGATGTGGTCGCCGCCGTAATACCGATTGGCCGCACGGCATTGGAAATTGGCGACGCTGTCGGTCAATACCGGCGCGTTACCAAGCCCCGGCGTCCAGCTCACCCCAGCGAACTTGTCGTCCGACGATTTTGCAAACTGCGACGCCAGTGCTTGCTGGGAAGCTCCGAGAACATTGATCGTGAAATGGCTGGCATTCTGGAAAATCGTGAGTCCTTGGGAAAACATCCCCAGACTCCACAACACCAGCGGCGGATTGAGCGACACCGAGGCAAACGAGTTGCAGGTCACGCCATACGGCCTTCCATCCGCCGCCATCGCCGTGACGATGGTGACGCCTGTGGCGAACGTGCCAAGTGCATTGCGGAAGTCCCGGGGATCGATCGCCGAGTTGTCACTGGCAAATTCATTGGCCGGATCGGCCGGATGTTTGGGTGCGTCAGACATCCGCCAGCCTCAGAGCGTCAGATTTTCGGACGGCAGGCCAAGCGCCACGCGTCCATAGTTGGTTCCCGCCGCATCAAAATTGAATGCGAGGTGCGAATTCACCGCGTGGGCGTCGCGGAATTGCCGCTGCAGCGCGCCTGACGTGAACAGACTGCGCGCACCGCTTGCCGCGAACAACAGCGAGACCGCTTCGGTGCAGAGCTTCACCGCGAACGCACCATCCCGCCGCAGTCTCGTCTTTGCCGCGAGATCGGGAATGTAGCCTCGCCTTGCGTCAGCCATCGCATCGACGCAGTTCGTGCGCATGACGAGGCGGGCTGCGTCGATCTTGGCGGAGGCCTCTGCGATCTTGATTTGGGTCGTCTGCAGGTCGCTGAGTTTAGTACGATTGTAGGTCGAGGCCCGATGCCGCGCGAATTCGACGTAGTCATTCAGACATGCTTGCGCATTACCCAAGCCGACACCCGACAACACGTAAGGAAAAAGAGAGAATACCGGCAGCGCATACAGCGCGTTCGGGTTGACCGTGCTTCCCGGCGTCGGTCCGCCGGTCAGGTCGCTGACCGCGACGGTCATTTTCTCCGCAACAAAGGCATCCTCGACCCATACGTCGTTCGATCCGGTACCGCACAGTCCCGTCGCATTCCAGGTGTCATTGATCCTGTACTCACTCCTGTTAAGCAGGAATATACGGTATTCGATGCCGTCAGCCTCATCGTCCGATGACACCACGCCGGCAAGCATGTTCCAGTCGCAAGACTCGACGCCCGAGGAGAACGGCCAATGACCACGTAGGACATATCCTCCATCCGCCTTTCTCGCGCGGCCGGCTGGAAAGATGAAGGACGACGCGATCAACGTATCGGCATTCCTGCTCCAGACAGCGTCCTGCGCCTGCCGGTCAAACATGCCCAGCATCCAGTGATGGCTGGCGAGATTGGCGAAATTCCAGGCCACGGAAGCGTCCGCCTGCCCCAGCGCGTCGGCGCAATCGACCAGAGCGACATAGTCAAGCTCGGCACCTCCAACGCGTTTGGGTTGCACGATTCGGAACAGGCCGGTGTCATGCAAATCGCGCTCGGTCTCCGGCGGCAGGCGCCGAAGCTCTTCCGTCTTTGAAGCACGCTCGCGCAATTCCGGAATCAGGGCCTTGGCACGCGCAACCATGGCGACATAGCTGTCCGCACCCGGCCCCGCGGACGAACCTGCATCCGGCTTTCCGCCGCCTCCCGCCATGCTTTTTCCTCGCCTGCTCCGTTGGTGTGCGCCGCCCGAGCCTTGCCAGTCTACCGCCTGACCGCCAATGATCAAGGCGTACAGGAAGCATGGCTACTCCGCCACAAGGCGCTGGCCCCTAAAACGCAAAAACGCCCGGTGGCTGCAAGGCCACCGGGCGAGTAGAGCAATTTGCGGTACACAACGGACGAGCCGCTATTTCACGTCCTTGCGCCAATAAAGCGTATGCGGCCAGGCCCAGGGAGCCTTGGGATTGAACAGGCGATAGCCCGCGCGGATGAAGTTGTTGGCTGAGTGCATATTATCTGTGGTGTCAGAGATGATCGAACACCACCCATTCAGACGCGCACGCGCCTCCGTGGCTCGCATCAGGCGCAACTGAAGCCGATGCCCGCAATGCTCCCCCAGCACACCAACGCGGCAAAAATAGCCCGCATTGAAAACATGGGTGGATGAAATGATACCGGCGAACGCGACCGGCTCGGTTCCACGAAAGGCAAGCCACCAGTGCCCTTGATCAAATTCGGGAATGGGGGCGGCGTCAAGGAATGTCAACTGATGAAGTTCCTCGAGCGTGTCCGCAATATCATCGTCATTCCCGTCAACCTCACGAATCCGATACATCTGTCGCACCTGAATTCGAGCCCATCGCCAGTGTTTCGGTACGTCCGCAGATCATTTGCCGAGCGTCGCCTTGATGCCGAGCCACACGGCCCCGACGAATCCCGTCACAATCACCGTGATGACTGCCTTGAAGGTGTAGCTCTGTGCCTGCTCGACGCTTCTGCGCCAGCGTCGAAGATGCTGAAAATCCGCGCGCAACTCTTTGCGATCCTCTTCATCAATTCCGAACGAGGTCAGTGTCGTCGCGATCGCTTTGAGAACCACTGCATCGATATCGTCGTGACGAATCCTCTTCTGTTCGGCCAAGGTCTCGACGACGATGGCCCTGACATCCGCAGCTTGCTCCCAGGTCATCGTTTGATAATCCGCGCTACGTTCTCAAAGCCTCGTTTGGCGAAATAGAACGACACCACGAGATTCGAGGTGATCGCCGCGAATCCCGCGAGCGGATCGGTCGTGCCAAGGCCAAGAACCTTGCCCCAGATCAACAGCTTGCCGAAATAGATCGCCACGAAATATCCCATCAGCTTGTCCGGCTCATACCAGTGCCCGATCTCGGCGATGCGATACTGCATGATGGCGTTGGCTTCGGAGACCTGGGCTGCGATCTCGGCAGATGCCGTTTCGCTCGCGATCTTTTCCGAGGTGTTGCCGGCCGCCAGTTTGGCCTTGTAGCCGTCGATCAGGCCCTTGATGACGGGGCCGCCGATGAAACTGATGATGGTCATCCACATTTGCGCGCCTCCAGCGTCATCCACATCGCGAACACGACCGCCAGCGCTTCGGCGCCGAACACGCCGGGACGGACCTGGTAGAGCTGGCTCGCCATCCAGATCACCCATGCGCCGGCCAGCACGGCCGCCCATGCCAGCAGGGCAAGCGCGATCTTCATGTCAGAGCGTCCGGCGGCGGCAGACTTCGGTAATCACGCCGGCCAGCGCTGCAAAGGCCAGCATCTTGAACGCCGACTTGGCGTCCAGGCTCGACAGCTGCGTGAAGTCGTATCCCGAGAACGCCCCGATGAGCCCGGCGCCGACGATGCCGACGACGTACTGGACACGCGCCCAGAGGATCGTCACGGAATCCTTGAACCATGCCTTGACCTTGTTCCATGTGGTGATCATGATTTCCTCCTGAAAACGGTGTTGAAGATGTTGGCAATGAACGCGGCGAAGGAGCCTTTCGCCGGATTGGCGATGGATGGCGCGGCAGACTTTGCGGCTGGGCGCGGCGTGACCGGGATCGCCGGCGCGATCGTCGTGCCCGTGAACGTAATGGTGGGATCAAGCGCCATCATCGCCATCAGCAGGCCGGCGCAACCAGGCTGGCTGTCGACGACGTTCGGATCGTAGACCCCGTCGCGGACATATTTGCCGGATCTATACTGATCGGTGCCGGACCAGATGTAGGGCGACGGCCTCCCGCGCGCGGCGTAGCCAAGCCCGTTATATTGCTCGAGCTTGGCCAGCGTCCGGCCGATGCTCCAGTCCTCGTTGCGCGCGGCATACGGGGCACAATTGACGAGCGCATCGACCGCAGCCTCTTCCCAGGACCTGAACGGGCCCCTGCCAGCAGGCACATGGACGGAAACCCTGTTCCAGGGATCGCCTTGCGCCAGCGACCCCGTCCAATCCTGCGAGCACTCGCGCTGATGGATGACGGCAATCACCGCCCACGGCACGCCGGTTTTGACGGAAACGGCCTGGTATCTGGCCTTGGCATTCGCGGCCACCAGATGACGGGCAACAGAGGTGAAGTTCCGGCTCAACCTGGCATTCGCCCAGCGTTTTGCATTCGCCGCAACTAGGGCGTTAATATCGACCATCTGTATTGCTCGCTGTGGGGTTGTGGTGGTAAAGATGGGAACGCACCCTTAAGGGCGGGTCTTCTATGAGTCAGAGCGCTGAACTTCGCGACTTTTACGATGGCTATTACAATGAAGCAGTTGCAGCCAAGAGAACAATCGCGGCCAAGCAGTCCGTCGATCACCTAGTGCGACTCGGCGGCAAAAGCCTGGGGCACCTTCTGGATGTTGGGGCTGGTGATGGCGCAGTTTTGCAAGAGATAGAATCCCGCCGCATTGCATCGAAATTGGACGCGGTTGAAATCTCATCGTCAGGCATAGATCGTGTAACATCTCGCCGCTTAAGCACTCTCAATGCCATCCGGTCGTTCGACGGTTACAGACTGCCATTCGAGGACAAATCGTTTGATACGACGATAGCCATCCACGTGCTGGAACACGTTGAACACGAGCGACTTTTTCTGAATGAACTTAAGCGCGTTTCTAAACGCGTTTTCATTGAGGTGCCCCTCGAACATACATTCAGATTGCAGCGCTCGATCGTGATGGGAAAACCGTTCGGGCACATCAACCACTACACTTTTGACCGATTTATTAATCTTCTGGATACCTGCGGATTGAAGCCAGTGGCATCGAAAATTTTCCCTAACTCGTTGGCTTACGAGACCTTCGTCGGAGGCAAAGCAGCCGGCTCAGCCAAGCATGTCATACGCTCAACAGCGCTGAAGTTCGCCCCCGCGCTTGCTCCTAATGTGTTCGTATATCTTGGCGCCGCCATGTGTGACGTGGCTAGATAATACGGATGATGTAGTTGCAGACGATAGTAGGTTGAACGTTGTTGTGCGGGTTGCCGCTTGTGTTGTTCGAGGTGACTGCGATAGAGTTGGACCCCGTCGAAGTAATCGTGCCTGAGTATCCAACGCCATCGACGCCGCCGTGCGAACCGGCCCCGGCGTTAGACGAAGTAAGACCTGTGGCTGTGACGATCTGGCCTCCGCTAGCACTCACGCTGATCGAATTGCTCCCGCTGGAATTGATCCCGGTCGGCAATTGAGCGAGCGTCAGAGTGTGAACTTGGGAGCCGCCAGTAGCGCCGCGCGTGTTTCCATCTGGCGTCATCGTGGCTGATGACAAAATCGTCCCCGTCGGATCGGCCGCAGCAGAAACTCGCCCCCGCTTATCCGGCAGATTGAACGTGGTGGATCCGTCGCCAATCCCGAATGTGGTTCCCAGCAGCGCAAAGAGAGACGCATAGGTCGTGCGGGAAACCGCCTGTCCGATCGGGAATGCAAACGCGCTGTTTGGCGCAGAAGATCCCCAATAGTCCAGCCCAGCAGCGAGCGGCACATTGTACGGATTGCCGTAGAATCCCTGAAGGTAGAACACGGCATCGCTCGAATTATAGAGCGCGACGTAAGGCGTACCCTGGATCAACGTGCCCGCAAGCAATTCGGTTGACGGCGCCGATCGCAGTGGCATGGCGCCCAGCGAATCCACGTTGAGCGTCACCGTCGCGCCGTTCGTCGCATGCGGGGTGAACGCGATGATCTGTCCATCGAGCCGGGCCAGGGTTTCGAATACCCCGTAGCTCGAGACTGTATACGCCGTCGCTGTCCCGCCCGTGACGATCGCGCCTGCAATATCGTCGCGATGCTTGGCGATCGAGGCCATCATCGCTCGCCCAGAGTCGTTCACACTGGAAGGTGCCTGGCCTTCCTGCCAGTTGATCGAGGGATCGGCTGTCGCATTGCTGGCCGCCGTTTTCGACCATTTATAGAGAGTCATTTTCGAACTCCTCCGTTCCCGGCCAGTCGCCGGCTATGCCTTGGTGTCCAGCTCGAGATATTGCGCGCAGGGGCATGCCGGCGCCCGCGCCGTCAGGAGATTGCGGATCACGCCGGAGGGAACGCCGGGACTTTCCTTCGCCACCGCATCCACTCGTGCTTCGATGACCGCCTCGATATCGGCCCTGACCAGTCTGATGCGCTCTTCAAGAGCTGGGGTGCGTGTCGTTTTCATCGGATTTGCTTTCCTCATTCGGGTTGGTCTCGCTCTTCGGGTATGCTGCCGACGTCCGCCTCGCGTTCGCCGCCTCGTTCTGCGCCCGCCGCAGCGCCTTTTCTCGCTGCGCCTCGTGGCTCGCGACATAGACCTGCAGGTCATATGGCAACGATTTGAAACGCTGCTTGTGACCGGCCGGCCAGGAGCGCGGCGGATCTATTCCGGCAAGATCGCTGATAGCTTCGGCCGCCACGCCTCCGAGGGTCGGATCGGCGAGGCCGACCGAGACGTGTAGCCTCGATATATCCTGGATCGCAGGCCAAAGCCGCTCAATGCCGAGCGGAGCGCAGTCCACGACGAAGCGCACGACGTGCGCTGGCTCCGCAGGACAAGGCGACAGGCCGTTCAGCTCGCACCATTTCACAAACATTGGCGCAGCTCGCATTCGCGCCTGCGCCAATGCGGCGAGGACGGGATTTGTAGTCGGACGCATGCGAGCGGTCTAACGCCTGGCCTTGCGCAGCGCTTCGTGCACGCCACCCATCTCCTTGCGCAATGCCATCAACTGCACGCGCCGGCGCAGGGCGTGCGGACTGAAATCGATCTCGCCGCGCAGCTCGGTATCGAATTTTTCGAGAGCTGTCGTGCGCTTCTGCAGTCCAAAAAGCGCAAAGTTGTTGGCGATCTCCTCAGTCGTCATCGGTTCACCATGGAGCTTTTCAGCCGCGGAGTCGGCACGTTCGATAAAGTCGCGGTCATCGTTCGGCATTGATAGATTTCCTTAGAAAACGCGCCACCATTCTCTTCGAAGGCGGCGCATGCGCTTGGAGAATCGATGGTCGACGGGATTCACGCGCGAAGCCGGCGCGGACAACTGCTGCCCCGCAAGTATCGAGGAACATCTGACCGCGAAGGAAAACGATCGACACGCCTACGGCGAACCAAAGAAGACCCACGGCGGCAGCAGCCTTTGCGGCGTCGGATTGCCGCCCGGGCTCCCAAGCGCGCCTTGTTGCGGCTGCGTCGGGTTCGCGGGATCGACGCCTGCCATCGAGGCTATCCAGCCGGCGACGCCGCCAGGGAGCGGGTCTGGATTGATCGGGGGACCGAAAGGCGGCACCACCGCGCCGGCTCCGGGGGCCTGCGCCTGACTGGCGTTCGCTTGATCCAGATATTGAAGATGCTCTTTGATCGCAGGAGGTGGAGCGGCGGTAAAGCTCGGCAGCAATCCCGGAGGCGCGCTACCGGGGTTGCCTAGCGCCGCCTTCAGTTGTGAGTCGGTAAAGGGATGATAGATTCGCCCAATTCCGCGATTTGGACCCGGCTCATCGAGCCGCCCATGCCCGCGGTACTCCATCTCGTAAGAAGTCCCCCGATTTCTGGGATCGTATATTAGCCTTGCTGCCTCGCGAGCAAGTTCGACATGCAACCTCTTCCAATTGTTGTGACGGAAATCAAAATCCGTGTCCATTGGCCTGATTTCAACTCGCTCGAATGTCTTGGTCCCATCTGGATTGACGAGAACGTGACCCGATACTCTGGCACTCTCGTCACCGAACACCAGGACGCGAGTCTTGTAATCACTTGATCCCGGATCGGTAAGGTAGTGAGTTATCCCCGCTTTAACCGAAGGATCGCGCTCCTTCAGCGGCGCCAATTTCCAAAGGTCGTACCTTCCCGGAGCAAGATCACGACGATTGATCGTGTTCTCGATGATCGGAAACATGCCTGGATGATAGTATCTTCCTGGCCCATCACTCATGTACCATGGTATATCTACCGCAACCTGGCGCACTCGGCCGCGGCCGGTTTGAAATAGTGATCGAGAAACTGTTGCGCCGTCCAACGATCACCATTTGTCAGCTTGACTCTATTTCCGGACATAACGTTGTACCTCTAGTCAACAATCTTGTAGGAATTCTCGGTGGCAATCGAACCGCAGTTCGACAGGTCCAGGAGGACGCTATGACTGAAAAAATCAGTTGGCATCCCCGGGTACAGACGGGCGCTGGGCCTTATTCTTGCACCGAGATAGACATCCCAAGTTATGAAACCCAGAATGTTGCGAGACCGAATTGCGTGACAGCAATCCTCCGTTCGCCCGACGGCATCAACGAAGTCCGATATGCTTCCGAAGCTTTCCGAGCTAAATAAGCCCCTTTCGACAATCTTCCTTTTTGCGACGGCAATCGCATCCACTTCTGACTGAATGGGATGATCGCCTGGCCCGCAATAGTAGTTGGTGCGATAGGAGCATTGAGCCACCCATAGTAAGAGCAGCAGTGTCAGTGCAAGAAACACATTTCTCGGGCGAATAATCATCATCATGCTAGCCGCGATCCCAGAAGAAACCAACTCTATGGTTGTCGGAGGGATTATTCGTGAATGGCGTCGGACTTTGCGCGCATAATTCCAGGATTTTTTGTGCAGACCCGAAGCCTCTCCTATCGAGACGCTGTTCTAGCGTCTGCCGGATTTCCGGGCGTGATAGAGCGCCACCGCGTCCTTGATGTCGCCCGAGCTCGAGAGCTTGGCGCTCAGCGTCCGCAAGTCCGCCTGATCCCGTTCAGCCGGGGAGCGCGTCGTTCCGGGCCGCACCACCGGCGGCAATGGCCTTGCGGTCGCTGCCTCCTTTGCCTTCATCATCAGGCGGTACTTTCCAGCGTCATCCTGAAGCCCCCGGAAGATGATGAGACCGCCCCCCGGCGTCTCGATCTTGTCGCTGTAGAGCTTGAAGCCGCTGCCGACACCGAGCGAGGCGATCTTGCTTTCGATCAACCGCTTCGAGGATTGCGCCAGCGTCCGCTGCGCCTCGCGGATACAAACCGCAAGCGTGCCGCGCTCGGCCTGGCAGGTCTCGACCAGCAACTCGCCGAAGAAATGGGATTTACCAGAGCCGCGGCCGCCGTACACCCCTTTGTAGCGTGCGGGCTCCAGGAGGGGTTCGAAGACTTTGGCTGTGGGGATTTTCAGGACAGACAACGGCGCGACCTATTCAATGATTTCAAGTTTGCTATCAGGTCAATATCTCGATGCCAGGAGTCTGATTGCCGCAAACGCCTTATCTTCTGAAGCGGAGCAAGCCGAAAAGAAAGTCGTCCATCGTTTCCTCGCGCGCCGATGGACTCTTCGAAGAACTCAAGATCGGCAGCGGGAAGGGCAAATCGGGCTCCGGCTTGCCGGGGACGATACCGGGCGGTGTTTCCGCTGGTGCCGGCGCAAGCGAATATGTCGGTCTCGGCGCACTGACCGGAGGTGAGGAAGTCCAGTTTCCGAAGCGGTCAGGAAGTGCATTGGAACGAGGAGATGAGGAATTCTCATCGGACGGAATGAAGGGCACCGCTGGAGCACCCGCGTCGAATGCTGATATTTCGGGTTGGCCTGCAACGCGGCGAGCTAGATATCGCTCGGGCTTAGCGCCAGTGACGCCGCGAGTTCCAATCGGCGGCAGCCAAGCAGATCGACCGCCGTTTTCCACGCGTTGAGGCGAAGGATCAGAGTTCTCGAACCGCTTGTCGAACGAGGCATGTCGCTCGTCTGCTGGAGACGAATTGGTTGGCACGAATGGCACTGCATCAAGGGGAGGCACGGCCATGTTGATCGGATTTGTCAGGCGCTGGTCGAAGCCCGGAACACTGACGGCATGCGCTCTGCCATTTGCCGGGTCGGCTGCGATGAGCCGGTCAAAGATTTCAGGAAGCACAGTACCCGGCCCGAGAAAGCCTGCCTGCTTCAAGGCTCCGGCTGCAAAGGAATTGCTGTTTTGGGACGTTGGACGATACTCGTAACCAGTGGCGTTAACGCCGGCACCGAATTTTTTCATTTGATCCCATTGCGAACTGAGATCATGACCACTGGCAATCATCGTATGCGGCTTGTCTAACGCGGCGAAGCCAATACCTTTGCCTTCCTGCGCTCTCAATCGTCGAAACCGCGAATCTGTATTCCTTATGCCATCTGAAAACCATTCCTCGTCAAGATATGCGACCAATTTTTCGGCATTGCGATTGATCTTCCGTTCTGGCACCCCCTCGAGTGTATGATGAACTCCATTGGAGTCGATGTAGTTCAACACGACATGATGTCCTAAGACCGCTCCGTGATAAGGCACCGCGGACGCATTGGTGTAAGTGAGAAAAATTCTTTCACGCATTGAATATCTCGCTACTCCTTTGGTGAATGCTGTGTGGCGCCAACTCCGCTAGACTCACCGCAACGATCCATGGTTCGTCGTCCCACCGCTAGAGTGGAGGTAGCGCGGATGTTAAGTCGCGATTATCGATCGGCTACGGGTCTTGGCAAAGACGCCGCGATGATCCATCGGCTGCCAATCAGTCGACGTCGATGCGACTATCGAGGCTCGACGGAGTCGCTGCAACGAAACCGCGCCCGGACGCAGCAAGCATCATTCGGTCCGAAACGTAGAGAAGATCGCGTCACTACTTTTTCACCCACCCAGCGCTGTGAGTGTCGGACTTTTTCGTCAAGGCGCTATACGCGAACTCAACCTTGACGTCATTGCTCCAGAAACGAACAATGTAATACTTCGCGTGCGGATTGTAGATTATTGGCTGGATAAACCGCCATTGGGTGGCTTCCTGCAGCAGGAGATCAGTGTCACAATCCTCAAGAGGAGAGTATCGCTCATTGAGTTCGACGAACGGCATGATCCAGTTTTTTTCTTTCGACAGCAACTGACCGATCTCAGCGAAATAGGACTTTGCTTTTTCCAGGCAGAGGACGGGATCGGCGCGGGTGGGCGAGGCTTGGACAATCAGCAATGAGGCTGTGACCAGCGAGAAAGTCATCGAACGGACTAGTGAGGTTATAACGTTCTGATCAGCCATTTTGGGAGCCATTCATGATGCAGGGGTTCAACCAATCCATTGAGAAGATAACCCTATCGATCGTATGAGGATTTCTCGTGCATCATCCTTCTGGTAGCATCCAATAGTTTCAGGATTTTTTGTGCAGATGCGCCGGAGCGCATTGCCCTTAAGTGTCAGCTTGTCTTGTGCTCACTTCTGTCGGCCACTTGAAGCAGAAGATCAAAGCAAAATCGTCGCGCTGAAGGAGACGATCGCGTCTCAATCACTCTCCGCGCTCCCATCAGGATGGACAATGACGCGCTCGATTCTATGGATCAGTTCGAGCGCCCCATCACCACCGTTCTCCAACGGTTGCGTGGCCTTGCCCCAGCCGCGATCGAGAATGGCGTTGGCGGCCGAGACTCGGGCAGCGGGCGTCGCATCCTTGCACCGCATGATGCCGACGAGAACGCGGATCGCGGTTCTGGTGTGGCTCCGTGCGAGGGAGCGAATTTCAAGAAGGGCCTTGGCCTTACCCATTACGCTTCCCGGCTGGCCGGCCCGGTGTGCTTGTCCGGCGCAGCATCGACGGGATCGGTGACAGGATCCTGCCGAGCTGAGCGGAACGCAATTGCCGGAAAGTCCGTCTGCATGTCACCGCGTTTCGGACGCGGGATGAATTGAGTGAAGTCGGCGCTCACGAGAATTCCTCCGATACGGCGATGACGACAAGACCGACGAGCGCGAGCGAGATCAGATAGGCGGTCATCGGCTTCTCTCCGGAAAGAAACGTGCGGCATGATCGCGGGGTGCAGGCGCAGATCATTTGGGGCGCGAACCTTATCCCCGTCGGGGGGCCGCATGCGGCGCGTGACGATTTCGCGCCGCGGGCCGGCATGTTCGCGCATGCCGGCCAATTGGGTGGCGGTGGAAGGCTCGGACGGCGGCGCGCTCGCGACGCCCGGGCGGGGGGCGTTGGGAGTTGCGGCGTCGATGTGCGGCCGCCGTCCGATTCGAGAATTAAAAGCAAAAAGCCCGCGGCGGATTTCTCCGCGCGGGCTTTGCAATTTTTGCGATGGTGGCGTTATGCCGGTGATTTGCCCGACATGTCAAATCGTTTTCGAATGGTCAACGAATTGCAGAAAAATCGACGAAACGGTTTCGACAAATTGAAACGGCCTCGGCCGATTGTAGTGAGAAATGAAAAGCCCGCCACCGTTTCAGGCGCGGGCTGTACGATCTCTGCGATGATGCCAATGTGCCCCTGATTTGCCCGACGCGTCAAGTGGCCGAAGCAAACCAGATTCAAGCCAGCACAACGACATCGAAACGAAATCGTTAGGCCGTGGATGGCGCAACCTGCGGCCCAACAGAGCGCAAGGAGGCCTTCGGATGTTTTTCGTTGCTGCCATGCTCGCGATTCTGTCGGGCTTCTTCTATGCAGCGGGCCGTCACGAGATCGGTTCGCTGGGCGTAGCGATGTGCCAATACGGCAGCCCGTTTTGCGACAATCCGCTGCTCGCGCTGGTCGCTGCCGGGTTGGCTGCGTGCTGGGGCGCATTCGTCAGCGTGCGCTGACGCGCTCGTTCGAAGCCCGCGAATTTCTGTGATGATGCCGTTATGCCGGTGATTTGCCCGACGTGTCAACGTCGCGCTCTACCGAGGCGCCGCCGGATTAACCGGGTGAACGGGCTTCGGTACGAGTGGCTCAGGCTCCACCTGCAGCTTCGGCTCGGTCGGCATGACCTGTGCGCCGGCTGCCCGGGCGGCCTCGCCGGTGGAACTGTAATTCGCGATCACGGCCGGCTGTACCTTCGGCTTATTCCATAGCCCGTGGGTGACGATCAGCATGCCGAGCACGCCGAAAACCGCGACCGCAATCGCAACCTTCAGCGGCGCGCCACCATGTCGATTCAAACGATCTTCCGCCATCCGAAAATCCGTGTTGATTTCCTCTGACGAAATCAAATCCCGGCGACGACGAAGGTTCCTCCATTGACCCGGCAAAGCGGCGATAACTGGCGGGGAACAATTGTCCTGGCCGTGTATTGACAGGACGTCAGCCGCCACCCCGGCAAGCGATCGAGTGAGTTGCAGAACGTGAAAAACGAAACCTCAGATCCATCGCAACCCGGCATGGCCGAACGCGCCATCGACACGGCGACCGACGTATCGCGCACGCTCACGGAAGTGTCTGCTGCGCTGCAGGCTGCGGTCGGCCGTCTCAGCGACACGATCACGGCGGCACGGCAACCGGGAATGCCGCTATCGACCATCAGTGCGATTACCCGCGAAGCGCCGCTGACCAGCCTGTTCGTCGCTTTTCTGTTCGGTGTCGCGATCGGACGCCGCCGCTAGCGCGCCTCCTCAGAACTTGCCTTTCGTCGAATCTTTTGTGGCCGATATGACGCCGCCCGTGATCTGACGCATATGTTCGCCGGCGTTGGTGAACTGGCTGCGCAGGAATTCAGACTGGATCCGCATCGCTTCCTGGAGGTCGGTCGCGTGAACGAGTTTGCGGGCATGCTCGAAGGCTGCCTTCATATTCTGCTCGGTGAACGATAGCGCCTGCCTGGAAATTTCCGTACCCGCACCGGGCATCGACGTCATGGACTTTCCGGCGGCATCGAAGAACATGCCGAACGCCTTTTCCGCCTGATCGATGGTTTTCTCGGCCAGATCGCGCAGCTCGGCCGGGACTTCGAGTTTCGGTTCAGTCATGGTCGCTTCTCCAATGTCGACTTTGGCAGGTTAGCACAATTCCCGGCTGCGTCTGCGTCGTATTGGATCGAGCTCCGCCAGGGCACAGGCCCGGCTGTCCGGCATCCGGCCGGCCCAATCCCAACGAATGGGGCCAAAGGAATGATTTCCTTTCCTTTCCTCGCGACCCTAGCCATACGGATGCGGCGCCGGATTCCAATGGTGGCAACAGTGTGGCATAGTGATTCGGGTTAAGGGATCGACTGTCGGTGGCGTTGCGTCTCTGGTTTTTAAGTCTCTCTTGGGACATGGGGATAAAATGCTGCAAACGCTTCGACCGACGCCTACCTGCACGCGCTTTCAAACCAGCATAGAAATGCCTTGCATGAAATGCGGCGCACAGATGCGGCTGACCATGATCGAGCCGCGCGACCAGAATTACGACGTCCTGACCTACCGCTGCACGCCTTGCGACTCCGGCGAAAGCTTCCTGAAGGCGCGCTGACTACGACCCGTTCAGCACGGCCGTTCCGGCCGACGTCAGCACGAGACCTTCGTCGCGCACTTCGACCAGGCCGAGGCCCGTCAATGTCCTTAAATCTTCCTCGCTGACCGGCGACATTTTCAGCCGGCGGGCCTGAATATCCCGCAACGTCCAACGAAGGCCGATAGCCTTCTCGAGGCTGAATTGAGCGAAAGGATTTTCTGCCATTCGCTTGCGACTACTTGGCCATGGGAGATCAAACTCGTGTTTGGCGGCGCCGTTCTCGGCGCAGCTGATAATGCGGAGATGCCCCGCCAGGTTCCCTGACGAGCCACCAACTCGGGAAATGAAAGGGGTGGTTTCAGCCGAAAAAACCCGGCGCGGCCGCCCTTCTCAATAGCGGTAGGGCTCGATATCCAGCAATGGAAAGGCGCTGAACACGCTCGGAAGATTCGTCGCGGTCGCCGCATGCAGACAAGACTTGTCGAGTTCGGTCAAGCTGGTGACGCCGAGCAGCCCGAGACAGCGGATAACCTCATCTTCCAGCAGCTCAAGCATCCGCACGATGCCGGCTTCGCCCGCGGCTGCGAGCGCCCAGCATTGCAGCCGGCCGATGCCAACCAGATCAGCCCCGGAGGCGATCGCCTTTACGATGTCGGTGCCGCGGCAGAACGAACCGTCGACCATGATCTTGGCGCGGCCGGCAACGGCGTCGACGATTTCCGGCAGGACGTGCATGGAGCCTCGTCCATGGTCGAGCTGGCGGCCGCCGTGGTTCGACACATAGATCCAATCCACGCCGTGATCGAGCGCGATGGCGGCGTCTTCCGCAGTCGCAATGCCCTTGATCACCAGCGGAATTTTATACTTGTCCTTGATCAGCTTCACCGTGCGCCAATCCAGCCCCTTCTGGAAGTCGCCGCCGGTAGCGCGGATGCGGCTTTCGCGGACATACCGCTTGGCGATATCGCGCTCGCGCCGGCTGTAATGCGCCGTGTCGACGGTCAGGCAGAACGCGGCATAGCCATTATCAATCGTTCGACTGACAACGTCCTCGACGAAGGCGTCATCACCGCGGACATAGAGTTGGTAAATGCGCAGCGCGTCGGGCGCAGCTTTGGCGGTCGCCTCAAGTCCTGGTTCGGACACCGAACTCAGCATGTGGGCCGCGCCGAACCGACCGGCTCCCCGCGCGACGGCCGCGCCTGAATCGGGATCGAAAATCTCGAGTGCGCCGACCGGCGCAATCATGACCGGCAGGCGCAAGCGGCGGCCGAATACCTCGGTCGACCCGTCTACCTCAGCAACATTGCGCAGCACCCGGGGCCGGAATGCAATCTCGTCGAGCGCCATGCGGTTGCGGCGCATGGTGGTCTCCGTCTCCGAGGCGCCGACGATATAGTCCCATGCGTTCTGGTTGAGTCGGGCGCGGGCTTTGCGGACGAATTCGTGGAGATTCTGGAATTCTTCGCCGCTGGCGCCGAGTTCGACATTCCTCGCCGGCCGGCTGGGCGTCCCGTCGTTCATGGTGCTTCTCTCCCATTTTGCCGGCACATTAACCGCAGACAAACGGGAAAAGCTACCGCTTTGAACGAGTTAGGCGTCGTGCAAACGCAGGGATGTTATTCGTTTGCGAGATGCATCAAACCTGATCGGTGCCGCTCAGGCCGTATTGCCCGGCTTCCCGAAAGCCCCCGCCTCGGCCAGATCAGCGATACGTCGCTCATCGTAGCCTAGGGTCTTTCGGAGCACCTCCCTGGTATGCTCGCCGAGCAGCGGCGCCGCTACGGGATCGACGGTTGGCGTCAAGCTCATCTGCAGCGGCGTTTCAATATTGGGGATGGCGCCCGCGGTCGGATGCGGAATCCGGCTGAGACGATGGCGGTCACGCACTTCCGGCGCGTTGAAGCCTTCCTCTACGGTGCGCAGATAGCCGACCGGTATGTTGGCCTTCTTCATCTTGGCCATCCAGTGCTCAAGGCTGTCGCGGGCAAAGATACCGGCGATGATGGCGCGCAACTTTTCCTTGTTGGCGGTTCGGTTTTTCCTGTGGGCGAACTCGGGATCGGTGACGAGGTCCGGCCGTTCGAGCACATCTACCACGAGCCGGCGGTACAGGCGGTCGTTGGCGCAGGCCATGTAAAGCGGCCCATCGGATGCCTGATAGACGCCGACAGTGGGCGAGCCGTTCGGCGAATTTCCGAAGCGGCCCGGGTTCGCGCCGCTGATCAGATAGGCCATGCCGTAGAAACCGGTCATCGCCACGGCGGTGTCGATCAGCGCGACCTCGACCTGCTGGCCGCGGCCGAGCCGGTCGCGAGCTATCAGCGCTAGCAGGATAGCGTTGCATGCCGACATGCCCGTCGCCATGTCGACGATCGGCGGACCGGTCCGCACCGGCTCCCCATCCGGAAATCCGTTCAGCGACATGAAGCCGCTTTCGGCCTGTGTGATCGGATCAAACCCCGGACGCAAGGCGAACTCGCCCTTGCGGCCATAGGCCGAGATCGAGCAATAGATCAGCTTCGGATTGGTCGGCGCGACGGAGGCATAGTCGAGACCGAACTTCTTCATCACGCCGCCGGAGAAATTCTCCACGACGACATCCGCTTTCGCGATCAGTTCGCGGGCGACTTCGAGCGCCGCAGGATTGTTGAAATCGAGCGCGATGCCGCGCTTGTTGCGATTGAGGCCAAGGAAGGCCGCGCTCTCGCCGCCGATTTCCGCATGTTCATAATGGCGGGTATCATCACCCCCGTCAGGGTTTTCGATCTTGATCACTTCGGCGCCGAAATCGGCCAGCGTCTGCGTGCAGGCAGGGCCGGCAACGACCCGGGTGAAGTCGACGACCAGCAGACCATCCAGCGCAGTCGGCTCGCCCTTTACGCGCGGCGTTCGCTCCGGCAATTGCGGCTTGGCAGTCATCTCCAGCATTTCCCCTTGTTATTCTGCCTGGCGAAACGAAGGTTTTCGCCGCGACTTCAAGGTTTTCTTACCGGAACCAGACGGGTAACGCCAAACCCCGATTTTGCAGGGCGGGACCTGCCGCTGACATAGCTCTCATGACGGCGCGCGGGGCGCGGCATTGCCCTCGCCTCCAAGGCTGGTACCCCAAAAAGACGTCGTCCGCCCCCGGTCAGGTCCGGGAGTCGAGCGACGCGTTATCGATGCGCAGACGCTGCGAACAGCGTTCGCGGCGCCTTTACATGCCCGTTTTCCTACTCGGCGATCATCTCACCGGACCCGCCAAGCTCAGCGGGGAAATCCTTCAGTTTGGGCAGCCCATCCCGCATCGGCAGCACCGTCTCGGCGTAATTGACGTGAACGCCAGGCGTGAAGGGGAGTGTCGGCAGAATTGCCGCGAAGACATCGACCAGCCCGAGCGTCGGATGATTGGTCATCAGGTGACCGCCGCACTCCGCGCAGTACTTGCGCTGACTCATCGGAGTCTTCTCGAACGTCGCGACATGTTGCGCCCCCGCCGTGATCCGCACCGCTTCCGGCTTCCACAGGGTGAACGCGTTCACCGGTCCGCCGGACCACGAACGGCAGGAATGGCAATGGCAATAACCCATTCCTTCCGGCGCACCCGTGACCTGGACCTCGACCGCACCGCAAAAACAGCTTCCGGTATGCTTCATCATTTCTGTCTCCTTGATTGAGAAGTGATCACGCCGGCCTGCGCTACGGGAATAGCATGGAAACGCGCTCCCGATAACGGCGATATTCGTCGCCGAACATGCCGACGAGATCGCGCTCTTCGAGCATGATGCCGACGAAGATGTAGGCCGTGGTCACCGCCGCAAACAATAGATGCCCGGCGCTCATCGTCGGGGCAGCCCAGAAGGCGATGATGAAACCGAGATAGATCGGGTGCCGGACAAAACGGTAGAAGAACGGTGTCCGGAAGACGGGCGCCGGCATCTCGCGTCGCACGAGATTGTTGGCGACCTGATGCAGTCCGAACAGTTCGAAATGATTGATCAGGAAGGTGCTCGTGAACACGATCACCCAGCCGATGAACGACAGTGTGGCGATCATCATGGCTATTTCCGGCTCCTGGACGTTCCAGATCACGGCCGGCATTGGACGCCATTGCCAGAACAGCAACAGAAGCGTCAGGCTTGCACACAAAACATAGGTGCTGCGCTCGACCGACTTTGGAATAAACTGCGTCCACCAGTGTTTGAAAGATTTCCGCGCCATGACGCTATGTTGAATGGCAAATAACGACATCAGACCGAGATTGACGATAATTGCCTCGAATATCCCCGAACTCGCGCCGCTATCGATCGCTTCGGCACGGCGAGCCCGATACGAACCCGATGGCGTACAGAATCGTGATCAGAAATGTGAGATAGGCCACACCTCCGAAAAGAAATGCAGTGAATTTTAGGATTCGATTACCCGGCATCGCCGGGCTGATGGCTTGGGTTTCCGTCATGAAATTGGCTCCGCTGCAGACAATGGGATTGCAACCCCCAATTTGGCAGGATGCACGGGGAATGGCCCCAGGACTTTGCCTGACGCTTGATCTCTTCATGAGGCGGACTTGATTGTTTCTTGAGAAAGGTGCGGTAGCGCACGTGAAATTCAACTTCGATAATCACGTCCTTGACACCGATCGTCGCGAGCTGCGCCACGGCGGCGAACTGGTAGCGATGCAGCCGCAAGTGTTCGACTTGCTGGTTCACCTGTTGAAACACCGCGATCATGTGGTGAGCCGGGACGATCTCATTGCGCTGGTGTGGGGAGGACGGATCGTCTCGGACTCGACGCTGGACAGCCGGATCAACGCCGCCCGAAACGCGATCGGCGACAACGGCAAGGAACAGCGGCTCATTCGCACCATTCCGCGCAAGGGGCTTCGCTTCGTCGGCGCCGTGAATGGGTCGTGCAATGCACAGGCCGCTTCGGCGCTGGAAACAGAACAACCGCGTTCGGGGTTAGCGCTGCCCGACCGGCCGGCAATAGCCGTGCTGCCGTTCGACAATATGAGCGGCGACCGCGAGCAGGAGTATTTTTCCGACGGAATCAGCGAGGACATCATCACCGCGCTGTCGAAACTGCGCTGGTTCTTCGTGATCGCGCGCAACTCGTCGTTCACCTACAAGGGCAAGGCGGTCCAGATGAAGCAGATCGCTGCCGAGCTCGGGGTGCGTTACGTGCTCGAAGGCAGCGTGAGAAGGAGCGGCGATCGTGTACGCATCACTGCGCAGCTCAACGATACCGCAACGGGCAGTCATATCTGGGCGGAGCGTTTCGACCGCGACCTCACCGACGTTTTCGTCGTGCAGGACGAGATCACCGACGCCATCGTCGCTGCGATCGAGCCGCAGATTTACGCCGCGGAGAACTTTCGCAGCCGGCGCAAGCCGCCCAACAGCGTGGACGCGTGGGATCTGGTGATGCGGGCGCTGTCGCATCACTGGCGGGTGACGCTTCCCGACAGCCTCGCCGCGCAGGCGCTGCTGGAACGCGCGATTGCGATCGATCCGAACTACGGCCAGGCGCTGGCCCTGTTCGCGACCAACCATATGTTCGGCGTGCATCTGGGCTGGACTGATCTTGCAACTGCAGCGCCTGTCGCCGAGCAAGCGGCATTGTCGGCAATTGCCGCCGATAGCGAGGATGCCTGGGCGCATACGGCCCTCGGCAGCGTGTATTTCTCCACGCGCCGGCTCGACCATTCGCTGGCCGAGTTCGAACTGGCGCTCCAGCTCAACCCGAATTTCTCGCTGGCGCAGGGGTACTACGCGCTGGCGCTGTCCTATAGCGGGCGGTGGACGGATGCCTATGCGGCGACGCAACGCGCCATCCGCCAGAGCCCGCGCGATCCCTCTTCAGCAATCTATTACGGCGTTGCGGCCTACGCCCAGTTCGTCGGAAGGAACTATCAGGAAGCGATTGCACTGGCGCGCGAGGCGACCCGTCAGCGCGGCGACCTCACCGGCGCCTATCGCGTGCTGACGGTCGCGGCCGGCATGACCGGCCAGATTGAACTCGCCCGGACCGCACTTCACGAGTTGCGCCGGACCCAGCCCAATATTTCGCTCTCCTGGATCGCGACGCAGTTACCCTGGAAGCACGACGCCGATCGCGAGCACTATCTCGAAGGCTTTCGCCGCGCCGGGCTGGAATGAGCTGCGGCGACGAGCCCTGAACTACTGCTGCTTTTCCCAGAACGACAGCAACCCCTGCGAGGCCGAACCGCCGATCACACAGGGGATGCCGACTGCGACCTGCCCCAGCGCAGCCGCAGAGACGCAACCGAGCGCGACCGCGCCGACACCGACCTGACCCCAGAAGCTGAGGTCGCGGCGGCTATCGGAGCCCTTGATCTTGAGTTCATCCACGGCGGCGAGCGCGTCCTTGCGGAGCGCTGCGATTTGCACCGTGTCCGCCGCCTCGACCACTTCGGCGAGCGGCGCTTTGACCGCCGCGGGCTGTCTGGCAAGTTCGCTGCGGAGATATTCGCGCAAACCGGCATCGCGGATCGCATAGCTTGCCAGTGTGTATCGCGCCATGCTTCCGACCGTCAGCTTGTCGACCGTGTCGCGGCTCTTGCTCCACGGCAGCATCTGGATGATGCGCTGGATAGGCGCGTGCGAGCCGGTCGCAAAATAGTAGCCCCACAGCGTATCCAGCAAATCCTGATTGCTCGCAAAAGTGAGCGTCGTGTTCAGCTTCCGCTCGTCCTTGGCGAAGGGATTCTTGGTGAACGCCCCGCGCAACTTGTCCATCACACCAGGCTTCATCTCCTCCAGCGGGATATCGGTCAAGGTCGGCAGCTTGCCCGCCAAGTAGGCGTCGATCATAACCCGCCGGCCCGGCATCCGTGGCGCGACCCGGCGCAGAACGTTTCTCCAGTCGGGCAGCCCCGAATAGGCGATGGCACGGACGATCACCCATTCGTCTTCCGGTCGGACAGGAAAGAAACCGGCGATGAGTTGCTCGGCCTTGGCAGGGTTTGAGCCGATCGCACCCGCGATAAAGCCGAGATAGATTCCGGCATTCTCCGGTTCCTTGAACGTCTGCGAATGAAACAGCACGCGCACGGCTGCCGGGACGTGGGCATAGTCCGGCTTGGCCCTGTAATTATAGATCCATTGCTGGACCACGCCGAGCGAAGCGCGCGGATCGACCTCCGGCGTCTTCTCTGCATGCGCGGGCTGAATCAGCATGAGCGCGGCGGCGAGGAAAGCTGCATAACGCATGTGATGCTCCTGTGAGCGTAGACGCATGCGCGGTTCCGTACGCGAGCGTCTCTGGCTCTCTCGATGGCGAAGCATGAAGCGGGCATTGCGACAATTCTGAGAAAGTCCGGATTAAGAAAGAGCGGTCAAATTGTGGCGCATCGCCCGCAATTCACCTTATCCCAGACATTTTTTTGCCCCGCGCGGGCAATTCGATCTCAGCCGATCAATAGGAGCCCCGCGGGACGTGGGGATCACAGAGATTAGACGCATCACGCAACGCAGCCGGACCGCTTTTCGGCTTGCCGGCGCCCTCGGATTGATTTTCGCGACACCCGTCGTCGCAGAAACCGCCTCGCCGTCGCAAGCATCTGTCATCGTCGAAGGCAATCGCCGCGTCGACGCCGAGACCGTGCGCTCCCACTTTCGTGCAGGCCCTGACGGACATTTCGACGAAGCCGCGCGTGACGCTGCGTTGAAAGCGCTGATTGCAACGGGCCTGTTTGACAAGATTTCCATCGAACGCGCCGGCGAGCGGCTTGTGGTGCATGTGTCCGAAGCGCCCGTGCTCGACCGCGTCGCATTCGAAGGCAACAAGAAGGTCAAGGACACCGACCTTGCCGTCGCCGTCGAAGCGAAGCCGCGCGGCTCACTGCAGCGCGCCACCGTGCAAGCCGACGTCGGCCGCATCATCGAGGCATACCGGCGTGCCGGCCGCTCCGAGGTCCGCGTTGATCCGCAAATCATCGACCGCGGCAATGGCCGGGTCGACCTCATCTACGCCATAACGGAGGGGGCAAAAACTCCGGTACGGCAGATCGACTTCACCGGCAACAAGGCCTTCGGCAAACGGCAGCTCAACGCCGTGATCAAGACTTCCGCTACCCACATGCTGAGTTTTCTGACCGGCGGTGACGTCTACGATCCCGACCGTATCGCGCAAGACCAGGAACAACTGCGGCTTTACTACCGCAGCAAGGGTTACGCCGACGTCAGCGTCTCACCGGCAAAGGCCGAGTATGATCCGGCGACAAAGGGTTTTACGCTGAGCTTCGCAATCGATGAGGGTCCGCTCTATCGCTTCCGGGAAGTCAGCGTCGCCTGCAACGTCCCGGGCATGGATTGCGACAAGCTTCGTGCGCTCCCCACCGCGCACCCGGGCGCGGTGTTCGACGGCAACGCCCTGGACAGGACCACCGAACTGCTGGCGATCGAAATGGCAAAGCTTGGCTATCCCTTTGCCCAGGCGACTCCTCACCTCACCCGCGATGCCGACGCACAACGCATCGACGTCGCCTTCGTGATCGAACAGGGGCCTCGCACCTATGTCGAACGGATCGAGATCCACGGCAACACGCGCACCCGCGATTACGTGATCCGGCGCGAATTCGATATCGCGGAAGGCGACGCTTACAACAAGACGTTGATAGACCGGGCCGAGCGGCGCTTGAAGAATTTGAACTACTTCAAAACGGTGAAGATATCGAACAGGCCGGGCTCGGCCCCGGACCATGTCATCCTCGATGTCGAGGCGGTTGACCAGGCGACCGGCGATTTCAACGTCGCCGGCGGTTACTCGACCACCGACGGCGCGCTCGTCGAGGTCAAAGTCGGCGACCGGAATTTCTACGGCACGGGCAAGAACGTCCAGGCCGCCTTCACCTACGGCCAATATGCGCGCGGGGTCAATCTGGCCGCGTCCGAACCCTATTTCCTCGGCACCAAGGTCGCGGCGGGGATCGAACTCTTCGGCCGCCAAAGCGACGCCACCAGCTACCAATCCTACGGCACCACCACCTACGGCGCGAGGCTGCAGCTGGGGACGCCGATCAACGAGCAACTCGGCGTGCAGTGGCGCTACTCGATCTACAATCAGAACATCACGCTCTCGCCGAACAGCTCGGGCCTGACACCTTCGCTGGCCGTCCAGCAGGCGGCGGCCGCCGGGCCGACCTGGGTCTCTGCGCCCGGCAGCACAACGACCTACAGCACGCTGGACAACACAAAGAGCCCGACCAGCGGAATCAGGTCGCAGCTCAGCCAGGACCTGGCGGGACTTGGTGGTGATGTGAAATTTCTGAAGACGACGGAAGACGTGCGCTACTACAAATCAATCAACAGCGACCTCGTTGGCATGGTTCGCGCCCAGGGCGGCTACGTGACTGGTTGGGGCGGCCAGCAGGTGCCGCTGATGAACAATTTCTTCGGCGGCCCGACCATGGTGCGTGGATTTTCCCCCAATGGATTCGGCCCGCGCGACCTGACGGCGGGCACCACGATGGATAATGTCGGCGGCAGCGCGTATTGGGCAACGACCGCCGAACTGCAGAGTGCAATCCCCGGCGTGCCCAATGAATACGGCCTCAGGGCCACGGCCTTTGTCGATGCCGGCAGCGTATTCCGCTATAGCGGATCGACGGCAGGACTTCAGGTCGCCAACAAGAATGTCGTGCGCTCGTCGGTCGGCGCAGGCCTGACCTGGGCCTCGCCGTTCGGCGCCTTGACCGTCGACTACGCCATACCGCTGAGCAAGGCTGCCTACGACGTAGTACAGCCGCTGCGATTCAGCGCGGGAGGGTTTTGACGGGGACAGGATGCTCCGTCGCGAATCCATACAACAGCGCCAGCCGGTCGAGGCATTCGCGGAATCGTCTTGAAAAATAGTCGCTCCAGCGTTTGGTACACAGGCCCCTCCGCTGGCCGATCTGCTCCATGGTCAGGCCCTGGACCAGGACGTCATGCACCAGCGCCGAGCCGTCCGCGCCGAGTTCGCGCTCGGCCCGGTTCAACCGCAGCACGGCCTTGCGCTGGCCCTCGGTGATCGGTTCGCGGCTCTGCCCGCCATCGACATATTCCCGGGTCGGATCGACCGCGCGCGGCCCGCGTTCGGCCTTCTCCCAATCGCTCTGGAACGCACGCCCCGCCTGATACTGCGCCTCGTCGATCTGGCGATGGGAATGCAGCCGAGCGAGCGGATCGTTGCGGATCGACCGCAGCGCAACGATCTTCTCGCCCGGCTCCAACGCCAGGGGATTCTCGACCTCGACGGTTGCGACCTCAGCGTTGCGTAGCAGATCGCGGGACCTTCGGTCATGTGCCTTGGCGGGATTGTACGGCTTTCGGCGTTTGGCTCTCGGCATCTGATGGACTCCTCGAAAACTGTGGAATTCGGCTTCGACCAGAAGATCTATTCGCTTGATGTGCTCGATATCTCGTCACGTAGCAGTTCGGATAATTCGTCCCTACGGCCGCAGCCCACCGGCTGAAGTCCGATCAGCGCGCGCAGATGAGCGATCCGATGGCAGCGCGGCAGCCGTTTCAGCCTCTCGGCCACGCCTGTGACAGCAGTGTTCTTCATGCCACCTCCACCACGAGCAATGAAACAGTGCTCACCGCACGTTCGGCGGGCACGATCGGATCGCGGCTCAGATGAAAATGGGGAGTGCAATAGCTCGAACCCGGGCGGCGCGGATGACCGCAGAAAGTAATGGCTTCGCCCTCTTCATCGCCGCCGTAGGGATAGCGGCAGTCGCCGCGCTCCAGTTCGATCAGGGAGAGATGCCGCGGTTCGATCGCCACACAACGCAGCTTGACCGGTTTGATCTCTTTGAACACCGGCGTCGGCCAGGGAAGCGCAAGCGTCCTGAAATCGCTGGGACGGGGTTCAGCGATCTCGTGCAGCTCAGCAGGCTTGGTCGGCATCGACGGTTGCTGGCGATCGTCCGGTCCCAGCCCCAGGCGCCGGGCGCGTCCGAGCGCAGCACTGCGGGAGTAGGACGTATTGAATCGTGAATTGATGGCTCGCGCGGCTTCCGAAAAGGTCATGCCTTTGGCAATAAATTCCCGCAGCGCGTCCGAGTGCTCGGGCGCCCAGTTCGACAGTTCCATTTGTTGTCCTTGCTCTTGTCAACGCCGCCCGACGCCGGCGAACAGTTTCTGATATTCCGAAATGAAAGTCAAGCTTGATTTCGGATAATCGGAACTGCTATTATTTCTGAAATTCGGAAAGGTCTGACCATGCTGGACATCAGGTTGATCGAACGGGGACTGGAAAAGCCGGGCAAGACCAAGGGCGGATTGGCCGCCGCGATGGGCGTTCGCCCTGGCGCGGTTTCCGAAATCTTGTCCGGGCTACGCCTGATCAAGGCTTCTGAGATCGCACCGATCATCGAATATCTCGAACTGAACTCGGTGCCGATCATGGGCCGCGTCGGCGCCGGCGCCTCGATCGAGCCGGAGCATGAGCAGGTGCCGCCGGAAGGCCTCGGCGAGGTCGAACTGCCCTTCCCGATCGCCGAAGAGACCATCGCCTTCGAGGTGGCCGGCGATTCCATGCTGCCAAAGTACGAGAATGGCGATATTATCGTAGTCTATCGCGAGCAGCGTCACCCGCTGTCGAGCTTCTACGGCGAGGAGGCTGCTGTCCGCCTGAAGACCGGCGAGCGCTATCTGAAGACGATCGAGCGGGGGAAATCATCGACCTCGGTCAACCTCACGAGTTTCAATGCCAAGCCGATCACCGGCGTAAAGCTGGAATGGATCGGCGAGATCTGCGTCACCTTGCCGAGGGGCCAGATCGAGCGATTGCGCAACAAGGCGGCGGCCCGGTCGCGCAAGGCGACAAGGGCAGCGGGTGGCCGCACGCCGGACAAATAGCGATCGCCGTCGCAATTGCCGAATCGACTGATTCTGCCGATGCCCGCGACCGCCTGTCCTTCTTCACGGTAGTATTTCTGTTTTTCCGAATTTTTACTTGACAAATTTCCGTTTTTCAGAAATAATGCCCTCATTGATTCCGATGCACGGGATGAGGGTCAGATCGCCAGCATGCAGTATTTCGTCGTGATGATCGACTACGGCCGCCGCGGTCGCGAGGCCATCGTCGATCCCGAAATCACAAGGCGCGAGGTCATCTCCCGGATCGCCTCGGGTGAATACAGGAACATCAGCTTCATCCATGAAATCGCGGATTGCTCGGTCGAGGACATCACCGCCGAGATTCTCAGCGAAGCGGCCCTGCCCGACATCGGCCCGGCCGGCGCCGATCTGCAAGCCAGCCAGTTCGATCACATCCGCGACTTGCGCAAACACGAGCGGGTGTGACCCATGTTCGGCCGCGCCGCGCTATTCCCTCAAAACATTGTGATTGTTGGGCAGGCTTGAATCGCCGACAACTTGCTTAATTATTCTTCACGCAAAGTCTATTCCGACGGTGCGGACAATCGCGCTAGATTCGCGATTCGATTCCTCCGACTTGCAAAGTTCTTAACCCAGAATGTATCCGTCAATGAAGGCTGAGCTCGCCGCGCGCGACGGCGATCTTCGACTCTGTCTCCTGCTTGGTTTCGCGGCCTGGTTTCTCTTTCTGGATCACGTTCCGCACAATGCGGTCAGCCTGCTGACCATGCGCAACTTCGGATTCAGCGGCGCCACCGACCTGTTCGTATTCGTCGGCGGCTACACTGCCGCCATCCTCTATGGAAAGATGATGCTGGAGCGCGGCTTCGTCGTGACGGCAACCCGTATCTTCAAGCGGCTGTGGCAGCTATACGCCGCCTATATCGTCCTATTCGTGATTTACATCAATCTGATCGGATATGTCGCGCGCCAATCCGCGGCGCCCGCACTTATCGGCGAATTCAACGTCACGGGAATCGTCGACCATACGGTCCGGACGTTGATTCATGGCCTGCTGCTTCGGGCCAAGCCGCTGAACCTCGAAGTGCTGCAACTGTTCATTGTATTGATGGCGGTCTTGCCGTTCGTTCTGTTCGGCATGGTGCGCCGACCGAATGTCACCATGGCTGGGTCGATTGGTCTCTACTTCGCAGCCCGCCAATTCGACTGGAATTTTTCTGCGTTTCCGGACGGACGGTGGTATCTCAACCCGTTCTGCTGGCAACTCCTGTTTGTGCTCGGCGCTTGGCTTGCATTGAGCGGCGCCAATCAAATCCGCGCCGTATACAAGCTTCAGGATCTCGCAGTGCTGCGCGGTGCGGCGTGGCTGTACCTGCTCTTTGCTCTGGTGGTAACGGTGGCAGGGAAATTTCCCCAAGCCGGCATTGTCCCGGATCTCCTGCGCGATGCTTTTCTTCCCAACGACAAGGAAAACCTCGCCCCTCACAGGGTACTTCACTTTCTCGCTTTGGCTTTTCTGTTTGCCTACATGGTGCCGCGCGACTGGTCCGGTTTCCGATGGCAGATGCTGCAGCCGGCCATCAAATGCGGCCAGGAGTGGCTGGCAGTGTTTTGCGCGGGCGTGTTTCTTTCGTTTGCCGGACACCTTGTCCTGATCACGGGCCCGGATTCGCTCGCCATGCACATCCTGGTCAGCTTGGCCGGGATTTTGATCATGACGGGCGTGGCCTACTACGTGTCGTGGTCCAAACGGCAGGATCACAAGCCAGCATTCCGGACCCAGGCAATGACGGGGCTACCTGAGGAAGGCCGGTTCGCCAAATAATTCGCGCCGGGCTTCGTCCTGCACCACCGCTGATCACATATATCGCTGTCCACGCAGCGCGATCGAAAAGCTTCGACTACATCAGCAAGCCAGCACAGCCCGGCCACGAACAGCCGCGCCGTCGAGCCGCCGGCGGAATTGCGCATCGGTGTCCCTTCCGGAAGGGCAAAGGTTGCTGCAAACTGCATATGTCGCCTGCGATTCGTAGATGTCTTGAGGACCCATGAACGAGACTTTGATATCCGCCTGCACGATGTTTCTCGTTCCAGCAACGCTCTTGTTCGGTGCTTTAGGTGTCGCGAACTCATCCTTTCTCAAGATGCTGGTCTGCCTGCTTGGCGTGGCCACGACGGGAATATGGCTTTACCGGATATGGTGGTGGACAAGCCTGTCTTTGATCGATCGCAGAACGGCGCTTGGTCTCGCGGGCATGTTTGCGTGCGCATGGGTAGTGACATTCCTGGTGCAGTTGAAAAATGCGTTCTCGCTGCGCTAGCCCTCATTGGGTGATCAGAGCCTGCTCGGGAAAGAGAATTTCACTTTTGCTTCAATCCATCATTGGCAGCACCGGCGAGGCCTCACGCAATCATATGTAAATTGGCAAGACCCACACGGCGCGAAAAGCCAAGCGGGCCCGCGCGATCAATCAGTCATCGGGCGGGCTAGTACTCCCGGAGCAGCAGTGTTCGATGTCGTAGAATACCGTGGGCCTTGGCGCTCCCTGGGGAATGCCCCTTTCAACCGCATATCACTGTCGCCCAACATGGCGGCGTCGAGCCTTCCCTCGGCCGACGCCGCCACGGCGCAGGTAAAGATGCGATAGAACTGCGCTCCGTCGAAGGCGACCAGCAGCAGATCGACACCGGCATTGAGCGCCTCGACCACCGCCGTACAGACGTTGCGTTGATAGATCGCCCCCATCACGAGGTCGTCGGTCATGACGACGCCTTGATAATTCCATTTCTTGCGAACGATGCCGTCGACGACCCGTTTGGAGTGCGACGCCGCGCGATCCGGATCAACGGATGTCAGCGTGACATGCCCGATCATCAGTTGCGCTTTCGAGCCGGCCAGCACCTTCCTGAAGGGAAGCCAGTCCGACGCTTCGAGTTCTTCCAGAGGCGTATCCAGATCGGCGCTGAAGTGATGGGTGTCGGTTCGTACGCGTCCGAGCCCCGGAAAATGCTTGACCGTCGCGCCAACGCCTGACGCTTCCAGCCCGTTGACGTAAGCTCGCGCGATATCGGCGACGATGGCCGGGTCATCGGAAATCGCGCGGTAGCGAATCAGCGTGTTGAAATCGAGTCGGTTGCGCTTCATCTCGGGGCGCAAATCCAGCACCGGCGCGAGGTTCATGTTGACGCCGAGCGCCGCCAACTCCTGCCCGTGCGTACGCCCGAACGCCTCCGCCTTCTCGGCGCGAACATCCGGCGCCAGACTCGCAAGGGTCGATAGCGCCGGCAACTTGGTCAAGGGCGGCGCCAGATGCGATACGATGCCGCCTTCCTGGTCGGCGGCGACGATCAGAGGCGGCAGGCCGGCCGCACGCCGCTTTTCTTGCAGCGCGGAGATTTCTTCTTTCAGACGCGCCGCCGTCGATCCCGCGATATTGTGCCTGGTGATGTAGACCCCGGAGATCAGGCCCTTCTCGGCAAGAACGGCCACCTCAGGGAATGACGAGTATCCCACGATGAAGTGTCGCCCAAGGTTTCGCGCCTGTGCAGCGCCGATTTGCAAGATGCTCCGCTTGCGCCATTCAAACGAAGTATGCGCGCCGAGCATCGACAGCGATGGCAGGCACCACAGCAGAACAAGCAACCGTCCGGCGACGCCTCGCCTCCAATAGCCGCGGCGGATGAGGACCACCACGGCGATGATGCTCGCTGCCGCCAGAACAATGTTTCCTGGCCCCCGCAGCGCAATCAGGTAGGGGTCGTTCTTGTTGACGGCTGCGAAAACGAAGACTGGTCCGGCGAGCCAGACGAGGATGATGCCGATACGCTTGAGGATTTGCATGAAAAAGTTTGGGGGCTTTGCGGAGACGGGGCGAGACGATTGCCCGTATCAAACTTACCCGGCATGCGCGAGCGCATAAGCGCGCCTGCACGGAAACTGCATAAGAATCCTGAACTCTTGCAGAGGGCGCTCCAAGCAACTGCACAACCGCATCGGATAGTCCGAACTGCAAGCCAGGGGCGATTGATCGAATGCCTGTTCCCACGAGACTAGCCAACGACGGGTGGTGGCTTTGCGAGCGCCCCGCGACGGCGCTGGTTTGCAATTTTCCTCTCCAGACAGGTAGCGCAATAATGGCTGATTTCATCGCGCCGGCGTCCAATGCCGGCTCCGTTCAGGAAGGCACCTTTCCCGTCAAAGCAGCCATTGTTCTCGCGCTGGCAGCGCTGGCCGACTGGCTGTTCTACGGGCACGGCATTGGAATATCGGCCGCCATCTTTGCAGTCGCCGTGGCCTGCGGCTCGCTACTCGCCAACCTCGCAATCTTGAACCGAAGCCAGGCACTGCCGGCGGGCGCTCTCCTGCTGGCCGCCCTTGTCCCCGCTATCGAGGAATTCAACGTCGCGTCTCTGACCTTCATGGTGCTGGCTCTCGGCGTAGGCCTGCTGCTGACGACCAATCGCGATCGGCATCGTCTGCCCGAGCGAGCCGCGGCGTTATGCGATCTTTATCTGGTCGGCCCCTTCAGATTTTTCCGCGACGCCATCGGCGCGTTCAATCTGCCGGCACTGAGGACCGGGTTTGCCGTCTGGTTCGTTCCGATCGTTTTCGGCGGCATCTTCGTATTTCTGCTGGTATCGGCCAATCCATTGCTCGAGAAGTGGATCGGCTTGTTGAACCCGGGTAACACGGCTTCTTACGTGAGCCTCGGACGCGTACTGTTTTGGACTGTGGCGCTGTCGATCGTATGGCCCTTCATCCACGTCCGGTGGAGCGGCAAGCGCAAGATGCCGACAGGTTTAGCCGAAGCTGCGGCACTGGCGCAGGGAATACCATCGGGCCAAAATGACTTCTTCGGTGTTGCGACGATCCTCCGTTCGCTGATTCTGTTCAATTTGCTGTTCGCCGTTCAAACCGTTCTCGACGTCGCCTATCTCTGGGGCAACGCGACCCTGCCGGCTGATATCAGCTACGCTTCATATGCGCACCGGGGCGCCTATCCCCTCATTGTCACGGCGCTATTGGCGGCCGGCTTCGTTCTGGCCGCCATGCGGCCCGGTGGGCCGGTCGAGCAATCAAGGGTAATCCGGCCGCTGGTCTACCTATGGGTGGCGCAAAATGTCCTGCTGGTGCTGTCATCGATCCTGCGCCTCGACCTCTATGTTCAAATCTATCTGCTGACCTGGTGGCGCGTCGCAGCCTTCATCTGGATGGTACTGGTCGCGTTCGGACTCGTGCTTATCGTCGCCCGCATCGTTCTGAACCGCCCGAATGGCTGGCTGATCCGCGCCAACCTCCTCACCCTGACGGCAACGCTCTACATCTGCTCGCTGGTCAATTTCGCCGCCATCATCGCCGACTACAATGTCAGCCATAGCCGCGAAGCCGCCGGCAAGGGCGTGTGGATCGACATGAACTATCTGTTTTCCCTCGGACCGCAGGCATTGCCGGCGATCGACCGGGCCATTGCCTTTCGCGGGCTCGATCCCACCCTTGTTTCCCGCCGTGGTAGCCTTGTAGAACAGCAACGAAGAGAGGTGGTATCCTGGCGCAGCTGGGGCCTCCGAAGTTGGCGGCTGCAGCGCATCCTGGACGCCCCACAGAAGAGTTCGACCACAGGCTAGTACGACTTCCCGGAGAGACCTTTGACGCACCGCATTCTTATCGTCGACGATGACCTGCACATCCGCGAGGTCATCCGTGTTGCACTGAAGAAGGCCGGGATGACTGTCTTCGAGGCGCGCGACGGCAAGGAGGCGTTAACCCGCTTCGCCGCCGACAGGCCGGATCTGATCATTCTGGATATCGGCATGCCGGAATTCGACGGCCTGGACGTCTGCCGGGAAATCAGAAAGTCCTCGGACATTCCGATCCTTTTTCTCTCCGCCCGCGACGACGAGATCGATCGCGTCCTGGGCCTGGAGATCGGCGGTGACGACTATGTCACCAAGCCTTTCAGCCCGCGCGAACTCGTGGCGAGGGTGAACGTCATCCTGCGTCGCATGGCTTCGCGCGGGCAGGATGCCAAGGCGTCCATGGCCGCGCTGTCGCAAGGCAGGCTGTCCGTCGACCCCGAACAGCATCTCGCCGAGTTTGCCGGAACCCCGCTTCGGCTGACGGCCATCGAGTTCGGAATCCTCAGGGCATTTCTGACACGGCCGACGCTTGTCTTCAGCCGCGAGCAGATCATGAGCGCCGCCTATCAGCTCAACATCCAGGTGTCGGACCGCACCATCGACAGCCACATCCGCAATATCCGCGCCAAACTGTCTGCCGTGAACTGCGACAACGTCATCGAAACCATTCACGGCGTCGGCTTCAAGCTCGGCCGATGCGAGCCGCTGGCATGATACGACGCCCGGGCGAAAAATGGCGGCCGTCCGTAGGGCTGGTCATTTTCACCGCGCTTGCCGCCGCGGCGACACTGCCGCTGGTCGGACTGTTCTTCTTTCGCCTCTACGACAACCAGCTCATTCACCAGACCCAAGCGGAGCTGATCGCACAAAGCCGGGTGCTGGCCGCAGTTTATGCGCGGGAAGTGGAAGCCCGTCTCGGGGGCGGAATTGCCCTCGGCGCCGAAATTCCACCCCAGGCGCGCCCCGATCGCGAAGACCAGTTGACGCCGATCCGGCCCGCGCTCGATCTTGCCGCCGGCGGCGATCTACTCCGCCGGCGGCCGAACGCCCTTCCCGCGAACGCGCCTGCCTCGGCTGCCTATGTCGAGATCGGCACAAGGCTGATGCCGATCATCCTGGAAACGCAGAAAGTCACGCTGGCCGGATTCCGCATCCTCGATCCCCGCGGCGTCGTGATCGCCGGACGCGACGAGGTAGGCCAATCGCTGGCCCATATCGAGGAAATCGCCACCGCACTGCAGGGTCAGTATCGGGCGGCCCTGCGGATACGCAAACCCGACAAGCCGCCTCCTCCGATCTACTCCATCAGCCGCGGCGTCGGCGTCCACGTGTTCTCGGCGATGCCTGTCATCGTCAACAACCGCGTTGCTGGTGTCATCTATACCTCGCGAACGCCGAGCAACATCTTCGATCATCTCTATCAGGAGCGCCGCAAGTTCATTCTAGCGGGACTGACGGTCATTTTGGCCACCATCGCCATCGGCCTGGTTTTCTCCCGAACCATCACCCGCCCGATGCGCGAGTTGGTCGATCGCGCCGCGCGCATCAGCCGCGGCGATCGCGACGCATTCCAGCCGCTCGCCCATTACGGCACGCGCGAGTTCGCCCAATTGTCGCACAGCTTCCTCGACATGGCCGAGCAGTTGGCGCGGCGGTCGGACTACATCGCGACGTTTTCGGCGCACCTCACCCATGAACTGAAGTCGCCCCTAACATCGATCAAGGGCGCCGCTGAATTGCTGCTGGATTCGCTGCAAAGCAAATCCGACAATCTTACCCGGATGGAGCAGAAGAATTTCATATCGAACATCCTGGGCGACACCGGGCGCCTGGAGGCCATGACGCAGCGGCTGCGCGAACTGGCGCGCGCCGAAACCGCGCCGCAGAACGAACACACCGAACTGTCGCAGGTGATCGGCGGATTGAAGAGCCGCTTTCCGACACGTGCGATCGAGGCAACCGGGTGCCTCGAGCGCTCGATCGGCATGTCCAGCGAAAAGGCTTTGATCGTGTTGTCGCACCTGACCGACAACGCCATCCGCCACAACGCCAAGAGCGTGCGGCTCGAAGCTGTCGCGGAAGAGGCTTCCATCAAGATGACCGTCAGCAATGACGGCGACCCGATATCCGAACCGAACCGGGAAAAGATTTTCGATGCCTTCTTCACCACCCGCCGCGACACCGGCGGTACCGGAATGGGCCTATCGATCGTCCGGGCTGTGATGACCAGCCACGGCGGATCGATCCAGCTATTGCCGTCGAGCGAAGGCGTTACATTCGAGTTGCAGTTTCCGGCTGCCTAGAGCTTCGGTTCTGATTGAATCAGAACCGAAGCTCTAGATTCTCGTTTTGACGCGTTTTCTTCACGCGAACCGGTATCCACTTCGCTCGAAAACGCTATGGCCCTGCCGTCAGACGCGCTCGATGATGATGGCCGGCGCCATGCCGCCGGCCGCGCACATCGTTACCAGCCCCCGCTTGAGATCGCGCCGCTCCAGTTCGTCGAGCACCGTGCCGATCAGGATCGAGCCGGTTGCACCGATGGGATGGCCGAACGCGATCGAGCCGCCATTGACGTTGACCTTCTCGCGGTCGAGCTTGAGGTCGCGGATGAATTTTTCGGCGACGACCGCAAACGCCTCGTTGATTTCGAAAAGATCGATATCGTCGAGCGTGAGGCCGGCTTTGGCCAGCACCTTGCGGGCGGCCGGCACCGGCGCGTTCAGCATCAAGGTCGGCGAGTCCCCCATATTCGCCATCGCGACGACGCGGGCGCGCGGCTTCAGGCCATGGGCTTTTGCGTAACTCGGCGACGCCAGCAAGATGGCCGCCGAGCCGTCCACGACGCCGGAGGAATTACCGGCGTGATGCATAAAATTGATGTCGAGGTCGGGATTATTTGTCGAGGATGAGCTTGCGGTAGGTTGTCCCCTTGTCGTCAAGCGCATAGTCAGCAATCGCAGGAAACGCCGGCTTCAAGCCGGCCAGCCCTTCGAGCGTGGTCTGCGGCCGCGGGTATTCCTCGCGGTCGAGCGCGAGGCTGCCGTCTTCGCGGTAGACCGGCACGAGGCTCTTGTCGAAATGTCCGCCCTTGATAGCGGCCGCCGCCCGCTTCTGGGAGGCCGAGTCCATCGACGTCCTGCCGCGTGATGCCCTCGAGCGTCGCCACCGCGTCGGCGCAGACGCCCTGATGCGATTGCGGGTGCCGGGCGCGCAGGCGAAGATTGCCGTTGTCCATCATGAACGGCCCCTCGCCGCGGCGGCCTTCCATCGACATCATCTCGGTGCCCCGGCGATCACGAGGTCCTCCGAGCCCGACATGATCGAGTTGGCCGCCATGTTGACGCTGGTAATGCCGGATCCGCAAAACCGGTCCAGCGTCACCGCGCTGGCGCGCACGTCGTAGCCGGCATCGAGCGCCGACATCCGACCGAGATCGCCGCTCTGCTGGCCGCGTTGCGAGCTGGTACCCCAGATGATGTCATCGACATCAGCGGTATTGATGCCGGTGCGATCAGCCAGCGCACGCAAAACCGTGGAGCCGAGCTGCTGCGGATGAATGCCCGACAGGGCGCCCTTGCCGGCCTTGCCGACGCCCCGCGGCGTCCTGCATGCGTCGATGATCAGCGCGTCAACCATGGTGTTTTCCTTCTTGTTGATTGGCTGCATTTGCTGCCGATCGTGTTACACTGTCAATCCGATCAAGGCCGATTTGTAGCCCGGATGGAGCGCAGCGAAATCCGGGGCCGGATATCGGATGGATTCCGGATTTCGCTGCGCTCCATCCCGGCTAAATGATTTCGGCTACCGCCCCCGCAGCGCCAGGATTTTCTCCGCAGCGCGCAGATGCGGCTTGTCGATCATCTTGCCGTCGATCTTCACCACGCCTGAAGTCGGATTCTCGTTGAACGCCTTCACGACCTTCTCCGACCAGGCGATTTCCTCGTCCGTCGGCATGAAGGCGGCATTGACGACGTCCACATGCTTGGGATGGATCACCGCCTTGGCAAGGAAACCATCCTGACGCGCAGCGATGGACTCTTCCCGAAGCGCATCGAGGTCGTTGATGTCGGTCGCAATGGTGTCGATGGCAACCACGCCGGCGGCCGCCGCGCTGATCAGGCAGAGATCGCGCGCCAGCAGAAACGGCCCGTGGAAGCGTCCTGCTGTCCGGTTCCGCGACGCGCCGAGCGAGGCCGCAAGATCCTCGGCGCCCCACATCATGCCCCACAACCGCGGGCTCATGTTCTCGAAGTCGAGCAGCTTGAGGACCGCCCTCGCCGTTTCCGTCGCCACCGTCACTATTCTCGTAGAGCCATGCTCGATCCCGACGGCCGCCTCGAAGGCATCGAGATACAGCGACAGGCGGTTGACGTCGGCGGCGCCGGCGCATTTCGGCAGCACGATGCCGTCGGGCCGGCCCGGCATGACGGCCGCGAGGTCGCCAAGCGTCATGCCGGTATCGAGCGCGTTGACACGGATATAGTTTCTCTGGCTCGGGCTCCTTGCATCGAGCATCTCGCGCACCGTGCGCCGCGCACTGACCTTCTCCTCCGGTGCGATCGAATCCTCGAGGTCGAGGATCAGCGCATCGGCCGCGGTCTTCTTGGCGCTCTCGAACTTGCGCAGACTGTCACCGGGAACAAACAGGAATGATCTCATCGGCTCAGGCCTTCGGCTTGCAGTGCATCAGGCCGGTCCGGCGGCAACTCGCGACCACCTCGCCGCGCTGATTGGTCATGGTATGCTCGAACTCGACGATGCCCTGCGTCGGCCGCGATTTGCTTTCGCGCTTCGAGATGATTTTGGTATGCGCCTTCAGCGTGTCGCCGTGGAATACTGGCTTTGGGAATTTGACGTCGGTCATGCCCAGATTGCCGATCGTCGTGCCTAACGTCGTATCGTAGACGCTCATGCCGATCATGATGCCGAGCGTATAGAGGCTGTTGAACAGCCGCTGGCCGAATTCAGTATTTTCGGAGAAATGCGCATCGATATGCAGTGGCTGCGGGTTCATCGTCAGCAGGCTGAACATCGTATTGTCCATCTCGGTCACGGTCCTGGAGAATTCATGGTGAAATTCCCGGCCGACCTCAAACTCCTCGAAATACAATCCAGCCATCAGCGCCCCCTGTAGTTCGGCGTCCGCTTCTCGACGAACGCATTCAGCCCTTCCTGACAATCTTCCGTCGTTGCGACAAGCGCAAAGCTCTCGGCCGCGTTTTCGACCGACCGGCGAAAATCGGCGTCGACCGCCCGCATGAAGGCGTCGCGCCCGATCTTCATGACGATTGGAGACTTGGCAGCGAGCTTGTTTGCGACCTCCCGCGCGCGTTCAAGCGCGGTGCCCTTTGGCACCACCTCGCTCAGCAATCCCATGCGAAAGGCTGTCGCGGCGTCAAAGGGTTCGCCGAGGAACAGCGGACCAAAAGCCTGGTGCTTGCCGACCAAGCGCGGCAATTGCACGAAGTGAATGGCGGGGATCAGGCCTACATCGATCTCGGGATAGCCGAAGGTACAGGCGTCGCCGGCGATGATCATGTCGCAGGAGATCGCAATCGTCATGCCGCCGGCGCGCACCGCGCCGTCGACGGCGGCGATGGTCGGCTTGCCCATGCGATACTGGGTATCGTTGAGCGCGAAATACAGCCGTTCGAGGAATTTCTTGGTCTCGATTCCGGGCTTGCCACGGACGATGTCCAGATCAAGCCCGGCGCAAAACACCCTGTGGGCGCTGCCGATGATGACGGCGCGCACCGCTTCATCGTCCCTCGCCTTCGAAAGCACCGCCAGCAACGCATCGATCAGGTCCATGCTGAGCGCATTGACTGGCCCGCGATCGAGCATGATCTCGGCAATATTGCTCGAGACGGAATAACGAACGAGATCGGTACTCATGCCGTGCCTCCCTTGGCCTGACGCACCGCGCCGGCCTTGACCAGATCGCCGATGGCGCAACGCTCGAAACCCACTTTCAGCAGCACCTCGTAACTGTCCCGGCCTATATCAGGCGCGGGGCACAAGTCGTCCTTCGAGAAGGTCGCGATGCCCGGCATCCGCGTTGAGAGTACACCGGCCCGACGCCCGGCGTCTGCTGGCAGACCGCTGCCCTGGTCGCCTCGATATGGGCGTTGTGCAGCCATTCGCCGGGATTGAAGATCCGCGCCGCAATGAGAAATGCGATCCAAATTGAGGGCGCTTCAATTGCATACCAGGTCCGCTGACCGAGGCGCAGACCAAAAAACTAGCGCACGATTTTGATATCCGGGCCCTTTGGCTTGGGCAGCGCGCGCTCCTGCATTGCCACCACACATTCATATTGCGGCCACTTCGGCAATTTCTCGTCGAGATTCACTTCGCGCCATTTCGGGTGTCCGTTGACATCCAACCAAGCCTTGTTCTCGCGGATAATTTTGGCCACCTTGGCCACATTCTGGCACTGTTCGCCAGCGTAGTTGAACGTCATCAGAACGGCTTTGACCGCTACCGTTCTCACCTCGGTTTCCTGCCATTTGTATGTGCCGGCCGGGATGACTGCCGTGAGATAGCTGTCGAGGGCTTTGTCGTCCAACCCGATGAGCTGGAATTTATCGTCGACTGTTGTGTTCTCCGAAAACAGCGTCGCTGGCGCGCCGGCCACATAGAACATGGCATCGATTTCGCCCTTGCGCAGCGAATCCAGCGCTTCCTTGCCGCCGAGAAATACCTCTTTCGAGGGCGTGATTCCCGTCTGGAAGAAAATCGTCTTTGCAGTCAGGTAAGTGCCGCTTCTTTGAGGACCTATCGCAACACGTTTGCCTTGCAAGTCCTGCAGCGTTTTCAAGGAAAGATCACCGAGAACGTGGACCTCCTCCTTGTAAAGCGGATAAACGGCAGCAAGCTTGGTGGCGATAACTTTCAGTTCCTGGTCGTCAGAAATGTCGCGGATATATTCGAGCACGTCCGACTGCACGATACCGAGTTGCACACCGCGCTTCTTGCGAACGTCGAATACGTTCTGGATAGAGCCGGCCGATTCAAGAACCTGCAAGTAGACGCCGCTCGGTTCGACGATCTTCCTGATGTCCTCGCCAATCTTGATGTAGGTGCCAGCCGCACCACCCGTGACGATTCCCATATGCGGCGGCGTCGAGACCGACATGGCAAGCATAATGACCGAAACAAGAATCTTCATTACTCATTACCTCGCGTTATAACTCAAATCCGTCGGCCGGATGCAGGGGCCTGCAGAGCGACGGCTGCGTTAAGGGAGTTACTGCGATTTGAGAGGTTATACCTAAGGTAGTCTGGTAAGACAATTACGGCAAGTCTGCGGCGCAAAAGCCGGAAATCTGACTTCCGGCGATCTAATGTTCGGCCTTGGCGCGGTCGATCTCGGCATCGTGTGCGCTTCCGATGACGACGGCGCGCCGGGCGAAATCGGCGAAGCGCGGATCGCTGGCGAGGTCGTCACGGCCGATGGCTGCGCACAGTCGCTTGTATTGCGGCTCGTTCACCAACGTGACCATCATCCAGCCGTCGGCAGTCTGATACAAGCCCGCCGGCACGTTAAGCGCACGTGGCCCGCCGCCCTCCAGAATATGTTCGGCGACCTTGTGACCAAGCAGGGCGGAAGTCGATTGGCAAAGATTGACGTCGATCCAGCGCCCGGCGCCGACGGTTGCGCGCGCGAACAGCGTCGTTGCGATCGCCTGGAAGGCGTAGATCCCGGTAACGACGTCGGAGATCGTGGTGCCGACCCGATGCGGGGTGCCGTCGTTGCCGACATTGATCGACACCAGGCCGGAGAACGCCTGCGCGACGGAATCGGAGCCGGGCCGCTTCGAATAAGGACCGCTCTGCCCGAAGGCGCTGACCGAGAGGTAGATCAGGCCGGGATTGTCGCGCGACAGCTCCTCGTAGCCGATCCCCAGCCGCGCGGCGACGCCCCGCCTAAAGCCTTCGATCAGAACGTCGCAATCTCCCGCCAGCCGTCGGGCAATTGCGATCCCGTCCTTGTGCTTCATGTCGAGGCAAAGGCTGCGCTTGCCGCGGTCATAGACCGCCGACAGCGTGGTATGGCTTCCATAGGTCGTTCCGAGGAAACGCGACCAATCGCCCTCCGGCGGCTCGACTTTGATGACGTCGGCCCCGTAGACGCCGAGCAGCATCGCGCAATAGGGCGAGGCGATGCCCTGCCCGAAATCCAGCACGCGCAGGCCGGCATACGGCGCCTCATGCGTCGGCGATAGCTTGCGTTCGGTGGTCATTCCGTCCCCCGGCCCGGCCGAAAGCTACAGCGCGAGGTAGCGCTGACGAATGTTGTCGTTGGCTTTCAGCTCTTCGATCCCGGATGTGTAGACGATCTGGCCCTTATCGATAACCGTCGCGTGGCTCGCAAGGCCAAGGCAAAAATGCATGTTCTGCTCGGCGATCAGCACCGTGGCGCCGGTGCCGCGAAGCTGCCGCAGCAATTCTCCGATCCGTTGCACGATGATCGGCGCTAGTCCTTCGCTCGGCTCGTCCAGCAGCAACAGCGCCGGATTACCCATCAGCGTGCGCGCAATCGCCAGCATCTGCTGTTCGCCACCCGACAGCCTTCCCGCGATCCGGTGCCGCAGCGGCTCCAGCAGCGGAAACACGTCGTAAACGCGCCGGATCGGCCACTCGTCCTCGCCATCAGGCCCCTTCTTGGCGCCGATGACCAGATTGTCCTCGACCGTGTGCTCCGGAAAGATTTGGCGATCCTCCGGTACGAAGCCGAGACCGGCGCGCGCGATGTGATGTGGCTTCAGCCCGGACACTACTTTGCCGCGCAAAGTGACCTTGCCGCGGCGTGCGGGAGCTAGCCCCATGATCGCCTTCATGGTGGTGGACTTGCCGGCGCCGTTGCGGCCGAGCAGCGCCATGGTCTCGCCCTGCCGCACCGCGAGGGCGACGCCGAACAGGATCTGGCTGGTGCCGTAATAGACGTCGAGGTCTTCGACCTGCACGACCGGCTGCGCGCTCATACCGCTGCTCCGGCGTGATGTTCGGTGCCGAGATAGGCCTCGATCACAGCCTCGTTGCGGCGGATCGCATCCGGCGTGCCGGTCGCGAGAATGCGGCCATAGCAGAGCACGACGATCTCGGGCGCGATTTTGAACACGATATCCATATCGTGCTCGATGAACACTACCGTGATCTTCTGTTTCTCCCAGAGCTCCCTCACCTTGTCGATCATCCGCCAGCGTTCCTCGGTGCCCATGCCGGCAGTCGGCTCGTCGAGCAGCAGCACCTTGGGATCGAGCACCAGCGCCAGTGCGATATCGAGCAGCTTCTGATCGCCATGCGACAGCGTCGCCGCGGTGCGATTGCGCTTGCCGGCCAGCCCCAATAATTCCATCGCTTGTTCGGCGCGGTCGCGGGTTTCGGCCAACGGGAAGCGCCGGTGCAGCACGCTGGCGCGCCGCTGATCGGCGCAGACGGCGGCGAGCATGGTCTCCTGCACCGTCAGCGACGGAAAAATGCTGGCTACCTGAAACGCCCGGCCGATACCGTGACGCACGATCTCGGGCGGCGATCGCCCGGCCATGTCGACGCCGTTGAGCAGGATCTGTCCGGAGTCGGGCCTCAGCGCGCCGGTGATCAGGTTGAAGAACGTGCTCTTGCCGGCGCCATTGGGGCCGATCACGGCGGTGAGCGAACCGTCGGCAAAATCGAGCGTCACATTGTCGGTCGCCTTGACGCCGCCGAACGATTTCGAAAGGGAGCGTATCTCCAGCATGGCTACTGCCCCGAACCTTTGCGGCGTCGCGCATACCACTCGACAACAAAATCCATCAGGCCTTTCCGCAGGCCGATGGCAAAGAACAGGATCACGATCCCGAGCACGATGCCGTGATAGTCGGTCCAACGAGTAACGGTATCGTTGAGGATCAGGAGCAGCACGGTGCCGACCATCGGCCCCAGAAATGTAGTCACACCGCCGAGCATGTTGATGAAGATGCCCTCGCCCGAAATGGTCCAATAGGCGAATTCCGGATAGGCTCCGGAGACGAACAGCGCCATGATGACGCCGCCGGTAGAGGCGAATAGCGCCGCCAGCACGAAGATCGTGAGTTTTGCGCGCCAGACATCGATGCCGACGAAGCTGGCGCGGCTGGCGTTATCGCGGATCATCCGCAAGGTATAGCCGAACGGCGATTGCGCGATCTGACGCATCAGTAGAAGCCCGACCACCAGCAGTGCGCAGCTTGTGATGTACAAATGCACATGGTTCGACAAATCGATGCCGAAAAAGGCCGGACGCGGAATGCCACCGCGCAATCCCTGATCGCCGCCGGTCAGCGATACCCAGGACAGGATGGTCGAGTGGATCAGCATCTGGAACGCCAGCGTCACGAAGGCGAAATAGATTTCCTTCAGTCGCACGCAGATGGCGCCAATGACGAGGGCGACGACAAACGTGATCGCCAACGTTGCGACGAAAGCCACAGGGATGGGAACACCGGTCTTCTGCATCATCAACCCGAAGCCGTAGGCGCCAAGGCCAAAGAACATGCCATGGCCGAACGATGTCAGGCCGGTGTAACCGACCAGAAGGTTGAGCGACGTCGCGAACAGCCCATAGGCCGCGCAGCGGATCACGAAGTCGAGCAGCAGTTTACTGCTGAAGACCATCGGCAACAGCGCAAGCACGACAAAGACCGCAAGTGCAATCAGGGCATCCCGATTACGGCGCGGCTTTGCTTCGGTGTGGGGGACATCGAGTGCCGGCGCCCCCTGTTCGGCCTGCAGCTCGGTCATGCGACCTCCTTGCCGAACAGGCCGGTGGGCCGGGACACCAGCACGATCACCATGAACAGGTACATCAGGCCTTCCGTGAACAAGGGAAAGCCGAGCGATCCGAACGAGCGGATCATGCCGATCAGGATCGCGCCGATCAGCGCCCCCAGGATCGAGCCCATGCCGCCGATCACAGTGACGATGAAGGATTCGATCAGGACGGAAAATCCCATGCCCGGCGTCAGCGAACGCACGGGTGCGGCGAGCGCGCCAGCAAGGCCTGCCAGCATGCCGCCCAACGCAAATACCCCACCATAAATCAGGCCGGTGTTGATGCCGAGCGCAGACACCATGCCCGGATTATGCGCGGCCGCCCGGATCACCTTGCCAATTCGCGTGCGGGCAAGGCCGAGCCCGAGGATCACGGCAGCGACCAGCGCAACGCCGATCAGGAGCAAATAATACGGCGGCACCACGCCGCCGGCGATGAACAGCGGCGCGACCTGGAACGCCGCCGGCATACCCATCGACTTGAATTCCTGCCCCCAGATCATCCGCACCACGTCATCGAAGATCAGCACAAAGGCGTAGCAGACGAGCAACTGCATCAGCACGTCGGAGCCGTAGACGCGGCTCATGAACACGCGCTCGAAGATCAGGCCAAGCAAGGCCGTGCCGGCCGCCCCGCACAACATCGCCAGCGCAAAGCTGCCAGTGTATTGGTAGGCCGTCATCGCGAAATAGGCGCCGAACATATAGAAGGCACCGTGGCTGAAATTCACCACCTTGAGCACGCCGAAGATCAGCGTCAGCCCGACGGCGACCAGGAACAGCAACATGCCGATGATGAAGCCGCTGGTGGTTTGCGTCACCAGGCAGGCAGAACTGGCGAGACAGCCGGTAAGCGCGTCAAGATCCAAGGGAAACATCCATTGCAGCGTGCCAACAGGGGCGCGCGAGAAACACTCGGCAGCAAGCAGAGGCGGCTACACCGCCTCCGCTCTTCGCCAATCGATCAGGTGTAGCCCTTGGTCTTCTTCCACTCGGCTTCGAGTTCGAAGATCGTCTTCCAGTCGCCGGCCTGAACTTGCGGCACGTAAGGCTCCTGCGGGATCGTCGTTCCCCAGCCGATCGCATAGCCAACCAGGGTCTGGTCCTCGGCGCGCATGGTGACGGTGCCGTCGGCGCCGAACGGCGACTTGATCTTCAACCCACGCAACGCCTCCGCAATCTTCTTGCCGTCGACTGAATTCGCCTTCTTCGAAGCCTCCGCCAACAGCATGATTGCAGTTGCATTTTCCCATGACCAGTTGGTGGGATATTCGTTGTACTTCGCCTTGTAAGCGTCACCCCAAGCGGCGTTCTCAGAGGTTGCGGGATAGGTCTTGATGTAGCGGTTGCCGGAGTGAATGCCCTTCGGCAGGTTCTTCACCACCGTCAGCGCGGTGTAGTCGGCCATATTGACCGCAAACACCTCCATCTGGCTGAACAGCGCATAGATATTGGCCTGGTCAATGTAGGACGTGAGGTCGCCGCCCCACAGGCAGGAATACAACGCCTGCGGCTTCGCCTGCAGGATTTTCGTCACCACCTCGGTGTAATCGGGCTGGAAAAGCTTGGGCCAGGACTCGCTAATGATCTCAACGTCGGGCGCGAAGCGCTTGAGATACGTCACGTATTCGCCGGTTGTGTCGCGGCCATAGGCATAGTCGGGCGAACAGGTCGCCCATTTCTTCAGACCCTTGGCCTTGGCGATCGCCGCTGCGTAGCTGCCGCCGACGATCGAGTCATGCACGCCTTGGCGCGCGGTGCGGAACGCGTTGGGAATGTGCTGCTTGGGATCGGCCGTCAGCGCCGAGGTTTCCGAGTTGGTGTGAAGGCAGAGCACGCCGAGATCGCGCGCCACTTCATGCACCGCGAATGCACCCGATGACGCTTCCGCGTCGATCAGCAATTCACATCCATCGGTATTGACGAGTTCGCGGGAGACGCGGGCGGCTTCCTGCGGCTGTCCCTTGGAATCGCGGATCACCATTTCGACCTGACGTCCGGCCAGCCCGCCGGCAGCATTGACTTTTTCGACTTCCAGCATCACCCCGTTACGCGACGACGTTCCGAGCTGCGCCACGCGTCCGGAGAGAATGGTCGGCATGCCGACCTTGATGGTCTTGGCCTGCGCGCGCGCCACCCAGGGTGTCGCAAATGTTACGGCCCCGGCGCCCATCATCGCCAATGTCGCGCGGCGGCTTACGCCCGGTTTGCGGGTTCTCGTCATTGCTTCCTCCCTGTGGGGTTTGCGTTCCCAAATCCCTGCCGGAGATCGCGTCGCCTCCGTACTCACAAGGATTTCAGAGCAAGGGGGGTGACGTCAAGCCAAAGATGAATTACGACTCATAATTCATCTAGGGAGAAAACGGACCCGGAAACCGGGCTTTTGGGCGGATAATGATCAATCTATCCAGCTTCATCGCGTTTCACGCCCGGCGGACGCCTGATCGCTGTGCGCTGAAATACCGCGGCGAGGACGTCTCCTATGCCGAGTTCGACGCCCGCATACGTCGGGTTGGCGGATGGCTCGCCGCACGCGGCGTCGGCCCCGGCGACGTCGTCGCGGTGCTGATGAAGAACAGCACGGCGTTCCTCGAGTTCGTGTTTGCGACCAGCCATATCGGCGCGGTGTTTCTGCCCATCAACTACCGTCTGTGCGCCGACGAAGTCGGCTACATCGTCGGTAATTCCGGTGCGCGCATCCTGATCGCGGATGACGAACTCGCGGACATCGCTGCAGGCGGCGCGCCGGTGGTGCTGCTGGACGAAGCCGCACAGTCCGACGCGACGCGCCTTGCGCCTGATATTGCCGCCGCCCCGATGCACGTCCGCCAACCGCGCGACCTGATGCGGCTGATGTACACGTCAGGCACGACGGATCGCCCCAAGGGCGTGATGCTCACTTACGAAAACCTCTACTGGAAGTCGGCCGACCAGACGCTCGCACTCGGGTTGAACGCCGACACGCGATTACTGGTGGTCGGTCCGCTCTATCATGTCGGCGCGCTCGATCTGCCGGGGATCGCGGTGCTCTGGCACGGCGGCATGCTTTCCATCCACCGCAACTTCGAGCCCGAGCAGGCGCTCGCCGCGATCGAGACGGAGAAACTCAACGCCGCCTGGTTCGCACCCGTGATGACGACCGCGATCCTCACCTGCCCTGCTCGCAACCATTACGATGTATCGAGCCTGCGATGGACGATCGGCGGTGGCGAGAAAACCCCGGAAGTGCGCATCCGCGCTTTCTCCGACTACTTCAAGAACGCCCGCTACATCGACGCCTATGGCCTGACCGAGACATGCGGCGGCGACACCTTCATGGAAGCCGGCCGCGAGATCGAGAAGATCGGCTCGACCGGCCGCGCCATTGCCCATGTCGAAATCGAAATCCGTGACGATGCCGGCAATCGACTGCCGGCCGGCGAGAACGGTGAAATCTGCCTGCGCGGACCGAAGATCACGCAGGGCTACTGGAAGGATCCCGAGAAAACCGCGGCGGCGTTCTTCGGCGACTGGTTTCGCACCGGAGACGTCGGCTATCTCGATGAGGACGGCTTTCTCTACCTGACCGACCGCAAGAAGGACATGATCATTTCCGGCGGAGAGAACATCGCCTCCTCCGAGGTGGAGCGTGTCATCTACGAACTGCCGCAGGTGCGCGAAGTCGCCGTCATAGGCCTATCCGACGAGCGCTGGGGCGAAAAGCCGGTGGCGGTCGTGGTGCTGGGCGACGGCGCCACGCTGGAATTGCCGGATCTCGCCGATCACTGCCGCGCGCGCCTCGCAGGTTTCAAGGTGCCGAAGCAACTGATCATCCGCGAAAGCCTGCCCCGTAACCCTTCGGGCAAGGTGCTCAAGCGCGTGCTGCGCGCCGAACTGGAATCCCACGCATGACGCAATCATCGCAAGCCGCACCGGGCAAGGTGACAAAACTCAACCGGGCCGAGCGCAACGCCTGGACCAAGCGCAGGATATTCGACGCCGCCACCAAGGTCGTCGGCAAAGTGGGTTACGCCGAGGCCTCGGTTGCCCGCATTACCGAGGAGGCCGGTGTCGCGCAGGGAACGTTCTACAATCACTTCGAGAACCGCCAGGAACTGCTCGATCAATTGCTGCCGAAGGTCGGCACCGATATGGTTCACTTCATCCGCGAGCGCACCGGAAGCGCACATGCGGCAACGCAGGAAATCGAACGCTTCAGCGCCTTCTTCGATTTCATCCGCGAAGTGCCGGAATTTCTTCGCATCCTCAACGAAGCCGAATATTTCGCGCCGATCGGCTATCAGAAACATCTCGACAACATCGCCACCGCCTATGTCCGCATCCTCCGGCGCGCGCGTCAGGCCGGCGCGATCATCGACTATAGCGACGAGGAGTTCGAAGCCATCGTTCACATCTTGATGGGCGCGCGCGGCTATCTGAGCCGCCGCTACTCCTACGTTGGCGGCAGCGTCACGGCAGCGCCCGGGCATGTCATCTCCGCCTACCGAAAGCTGGTTACGCGCGGCCTGTTCACACCGGAAAAAGGCAACAACCATGACCGCTGAGGGTATCGTCCTCGTCACCGGCGGCAGCCGCGGCATCGGCGCCGCCACTGCGACGCTGCTGGCCGAACAGGGCCGGCGCGTGGTGATATCAGACATCGCACCAGAACCATTGGCTGGAACGCAAGTCGTCATGTGGCCGGCACCATTCGACGTCGCCAACGAAAGCGCCGTCGTCAGCGGCATCGCCGACATCGAGGCCGCGCACGGACCAATTGCGGGACTGGTCAACGCCGCCGGCGTCTTCGGCAAGATGCACCCGATCGAGCGCGTGCGAATGGATCAATGGGACCGCGAGGTCAATATCGATCTGCGCGGCACGTTTCTGGTCGCCCGCAGCGTCGGCGTGAGGATGGCTGCGCGCCGGCAGGGCGCGATCGTCAATGTCGCCTCCGTTGCCGGCATGACGTCAGGACCGATCCATGCCTATACGGCCGCGAAAGCCGCCGTCATTCAGATTACGCAGACGCTGGCCGCCGAATGGGGCCGCAGTGGCGTGCGCGTCAATGCTGTCTCGCCCGGCTTTACACGCACCGCCATGCTGGAAGCCGGCATCGCCTCCGGCGCACTGAACAAGAAATGGCTGGAAAGTCCGACCGCGATGAACCGGCTGGTCGAGCCGATCGAGGTCGCACAGGCCATCTCGTGGCTGCTCTCGCCGATGAGCAGCGGCGTCACCGGAATCAATCTACCCGTAGACGCCGGATATATCGCAGGCACCACCTGGGCCGCCTATGGCGGCCTGCGCGAAGCGCCGAACGCGTAATGAGGAAATGAGCATGAACATCGAAGTATCGCGCAAGAAGCTCGATCTGTCGTCGGCCATCGCAGAGGGTGACATCCGCGTGTTGCTGATGGTTCTGGTGCACATGACCGGAGATGAGCGCTGGCTGGAACCACCCTACAAGCCGAAGCGCGACGTGCGGCTGATTCCGGATCCGCAAGCCGGCGTCCCGCCGGAAATCCAGGCCGAAATCCGCGCCGCCGTGCTGAAGTTGTTCGAAAACGGCGAACCGAAGCCCGTCATTACTGACCCCGGCGACGAGCTGATGCTGAAGATGATGCGCGCGACACTCGGCGAGAACGTCACGCCGGAATATGCGCCATTGATGCGCGAGGAAATGGGTTTCATTCCCCGAGAGGCACGCTGGACCAAACCTCCTTCCGGTGAGAAGTTGGCGCAGCAACATGTCTTGATCGTCGGCGCCGGCGTCTGCGCCATCGCGCTGGGCGTCTCCCTTGGCCGCCTCGGCATCCCCTACACCATCGTCGAGAAGAACGACGAACTCGGCGGCACCTGGTACGTCAACCGCTATCCCGGTTGCGGCGTCGATACGCCGAACCATTCCTATTCCTTCTCGTTCGGCGCGCGCAACCCGTGGACGCGTTATTTCGCCCAGCGCCAGGAATTGCTCGACTACCTCAAGAAGGTCGCGCTCGAATACGACATCCGCAAACATCTCCGCCTCAACACCGAGCTGAAATCGTCGCACTGGGACGAGAACAAGCGGCGCTGGATCTCCACGTTAAAGACCGCCGATGGCGAGGAGACCTTTGAGTCGACCACGCTGGTCAGCGCGATCGGCCAACTCAACGACCCCTCACCTGCGCACTTCAAGGGCGAGGAGGATTTCAAGGGTGAGATGCTGCACTCGGCCTTGTGGACCGATGACATCAAGCTCGACGGCAAACATGTCGCCGTCATCGGCACCGGTGCAACCGCCATGCAGCTGGTGCCCTCGATCGCCGACCGCGTCGCGTCGGTCACCATCTACCAACGCACCGCGCAATGGGCGCGCCCCGTGGCAGGCTATTCCGATCCCATCACCGAAGGCGCACGGTGGCTGCTCGCGCATTTGCCGTTTTACGTGCAGTGGTATCGCTTCAACATGTTCTGGCGCTACGGCGACGGTCTGTTGCCGTTCCTGCGCAAGGACCCGGATTGGCCGCATCCTGAGCGCGCCGTGAACAAGGGCAATGACCGGCATCGCGAGGAGTTGACGGATTTCATCCTGTCCGAACTGAAGGGCCGTCCCGATCTCATCGAGAAATGCGTCCCGACCTATCCGCCCTATGGCAAGCGCATCCTGCTCGACAACAACTGGTTCAGGACGCTGACGAAGCCGAATGTCGAACTGGTCACCGACAAGATCGATCATCTCGCTCACGACGGCATCGTCGCCTCCGACGGCAAGCTGCGGCCTGCGGACGTCATCGTCATCTCGACCGGATTCAAGGTCACGGAGATGGCGGCGCGCCTCAATATCACCGGACGCGGCGGCAAGAATCTTAAGGTGGCTTGGGCCGACGACAACCCGACCGCCTATCTCGGGCTCACCGTGCCGGACTTTCCGAATCTCTTCGTGATGCTCGGTCCCAATTCAGGCCCCGCGCACGGCGGCAGCGTGATCTTCCAGTCGGAATGCCAGAGCCGGTACATCTCCGCTTGCCTCGTTGAGATGATCGAGCAAGGCATCGCTGCGGTCGATGTTCGCCCCGAGGCGCACAATCAATACATCAGACAAGTTGATGCCGAGCATGAGCAGTTGATCTGGACTCACCCAGGCATGACTACGTATTATCGCAACAGCCAAGGTCGAGTGTTTTCGGCGATGCCGTGGCGGTTCGTGGATTATTGGGCGATGACCCACGACCCCGACCTACGGGACTACCGCCAGACAAGGCTTGAACCAGTTCCCGGGAACCAGTCGCGCGCGAGTTGACTTTGGGATGGCTTGACACCGGCCGGCATCTGCCGCAGCATTTCGATGCTGCACCTGTTGGAGTCACGGAGCGGGGTGGCTCCCCACTTCGCAGGCATTGGCGCTTCGGTGAGATGATCGAGACGACACGCAGCGGAAGCGGACGAAAGTCCGTCGGCCAACTCTTGAGGAGGAGCATGACGCCACCGGATCAGACTGGTGACCTTGCTCATCGCAAGGTCAGGGTGCGGTCGAGGTCATAAGCAGCTGCCAGCCTCGTTGCGCCTTCAACAATTCGAACGACATATCCGCGGGACTGGAGCGCAAAGGCCACGCGCTGCCGGATCCTGAGATCATACTGGTGTCTACCAGAAATCCTTCGCCTAAAACGAAGATGTCGGGCCCCGCGATGCTCTCATGCACCGGGGCCCATTCGTTTTTGGAATATCAAAACCTTTGGAATATCAAAACCGCGCCGCATGGTTCCATGCTCTGTTCGGATCGGGAATACTGATCCGATCGAACAAGGATACACCATGGATAAGCCGCGCGTACGAATCTACACCGACTACAAGAGCCCCTATGCGTTCGTCGCCAACAAGCGGCTGTTTGAACTCGAGGACGCTCATGGCGTCGAACTCGAATGGCTGCCCTACACGCTGCGCATTCCAGAATTCATGGGCACGGTGGAAGAGCGCACGCCGCATTTCTGGCGCAAGGTGCGCTACGCCTATATGGACGCGCGCCGCTATGCCAATGCGCAGGGCCTCACCATGAAGGGGCCGCGGCGCATTTACGACGGCTTCTATTCCAGCGCCGGCATGCTGTTCGCACAGCGCCATGGCTTGTTCCGGCCCTATCACGACACGGTATTCCGTCGCTTCTGGAGCCATGATCTCGAAATCGACGAGCTGTCGGACATTTCGGGCGTGATCGCATCGATCGGCGGCTCGGCCGAGGCGTTCGAGGCTTACGTCCACGGCCCGGCGCGGGCCGAACACGACCGCATCATCGATGAAGCGGAAGCGCTCGGCGTGTTCGGCGTGCCGACCATGGTCTTCAACAGCGAATTGTTCTGGGGCGGCGATCGCATCGACATGTTGATCGAGCGCATCAGGAACCCGGAGTCGATCGCGACGGCGCTGGGCGGCCGTCATCGCAAGTAAAAAATTTCCGAAACGCTGAACACCTAGCCGACGGCCAAATGCGGCCAGCACCCGGTGCGCTCCAGCACCGGCCGCAACGCAGCCCGGCTCTCAGCATCGAGGGCGGCTAACTTGTCACGAAGTTGTTGCAGGCACTTCACCTGATATTTGAATGGCGCCAGCGCATAAGGCATGCCCCAAACATTCATCTCCAGCCGCTCAAGGCCTTTGGCAAACGCTTCGGCGTTGGCGACCAGGAACGGCAGATAGAGCTCGCCGGCAATTCGCAATAGCGCCTCGGCCATGCCGCCGAACGCCTGCTCGCGCGAATGCCAATCGCCCTCGACCCCCGATGCATCGTCCAGCCGCCGCACCCAGTGATCGGTAAACGGCGCCTTCGCGCGCATGATCCGCATCGGCGTCGGGTCGGTGGCCATCTCGCTGAGTTGGCCGAACCAGGCGAAATCGGCAAGCGATGGCCGGCGGCCGAACAGATAATTGGACATGCCGACATGCGGTTCGAACGCCGCCAGCATCCGCAAGTAACTCTCTTCCAGCAGCGGCTTGTTTTCCGCCGTCGCGCCGAGAATGACCATGCGCGAAATCTGCCGCTGGCGGAATTGCTCGATTTCCTCCGGGCTGCCCGTCTCGGCCTCCGAGACCGACCACTCCTCTCCCGCCCAGCGCGAGACATAGGCCTGATCTTCCGGATCCCACCAGCGATAGAGAAACAGCGGCTTCACCGCCCATTCGTCGGCGAGGTCTTCCAGGAGATCGCAGACAAATGCGACCGCCTTGTCATCGGGAATGACGGAGCGTTCCTTGTGACGGCTCTCCAGATCATAAGCCAGCGTCGTAGTCTCGCCGCGGTAGGTCCCGTCAGGATACTGCAGCACCGGAATCAGATTGGGCCGCAAATGCTCGGTCGCCTTGCGCAGCGCCTTGGTCATGATGACCCAATCGAACGGAATTCTCCGGTAGCGCAACAGCGCGCGCAGCTTGATGGCGTAAGGCGACGCGGTCGAGCCGATCAGCCGGTAGCGTCCTTCGGTCATGGCATTCATTGTTCGCCTCGCGGCAAGTCAGGCGGGAATACCCCGCTATCATAGAGAAAGTACCCCGTGAGATCGACGTCCCGCCCGCATTCGAATTTCACCCGCCAGACCTGCAATAACGCCTGCAGTGCTCGCCTTGCAGCGCAGCGAAATTTGCCGCTATTCTGATCGCCAATGACCCGGCCCGCCCTGCCCAATAATTCAACCGTGGAGAAACGCCATGAACCCTCCCGTTAATTCGCCCGCCATCAAGGTCGTGAAATCGGTTCGCGAACAGGTGAGCGCGGAGGAGTGGCAGGCGCGGGTCGATCTTGCGGCCTGCTACCGTCTCACCGCGATGTACGGGATGACCGAGATGGTCGCCAACCATATCTCCTGCCGGGTGCCGGGGACGATCGACCAGTTCCTGATCAATGCTTACGGCATGCTCTACGAGGAAATCGACGCTTCCAGCCTGATCAAGATCGATGTCGATGGCAACACGCTGCTCAACGCCTCCGACTATGACGTCAACGTCGCCGGCTTCGTGATTCACAGCGCCATCCACATGGCCAAGCACGACATGGATTGCGTGGCGCATACCCACACGCCGGCCGGAATGGCGGTCTCGGCGATGGAATGCGGCTTGCTGCCGCTGGCGCAGACCTCGATGCGGTTTCTCCACATCGCCTATCACGATTTCGAAGGTATCGCCGACAATGTCGACGAGCGCGAGCGGCTGGTGAGGGACCTCGGCGACCATGAAGCCATGATCCTGCGCAACCACGGCCTGCTCGTCGTCGGCCGCACCGTGCCGGCAGCGTTCAATGTGCTGTTCCGTCTCGAACGCGCCTGCCAGGTGCAGGTCATGGCGTTGTCCTGCAATACCAAGCTGATCTATCCGCCGCAGAGCATCCTCGAGGACACCTATGAGCGGATGCAACCGAAACCCGAGCGTAGCACCCGTAACGGCAACCTTGCCTGGCCGGCCCTGCTGCGCAAGCTCGATCGGGCTGATCCGTCTTATCGAGACTGACTGAGCCGCTGCTGGGTGCGCCGGAACTCCGCACGAACTTTGAGCGCAGCCTGCCTGTAATTTGATCGCACATATCGTCGCGAAATCGCCGATGCTGATATCAGGCGTAGCGACAGGTGCGTCCGATGAAGACATTCATTCGCGTGGTTGAACTATGGGTGCCCGACCGAACCCGCACGCGCCTGGAGTTCGGCGGCTGTCTTTGCAGCGAAGAGTACGCGGAGTTCAAGGCCGTCAGCGAAAACGCCCTGTTCGCCTATGACGAAGGGCTGCCCGGCAAGGCCTGGGCCTCCGGCCATCCCGTCATTCTCACGGAATTCGCAAACTCCTACTTCAAGCGCACAGACGAGGCGATCGAAGCCGGCTTGACCTGCGGCGTGGCGATGCCGGTCTTTGCCGGCGAATTCCTGATGGCCGTGATGGTGCTGTTCTGCGGCGATGACGAAAAGCACGTCGGCGCCATCGAACTCTGGCACAACGATCCGGAGAAATCCCACGAGATGGGCCTGGTCGACGGCTACTACGGCACCGCCGACATGTTCGAATTCAATTCGCGGCACACCAAGTTCCCGCGCGGATTCGGCCTGCCCGGCCGCGCCTGGAAAGCCGGCATGCCGCTCATCATCAAGGATTTGCACAACGCCAAGAGCTTTCTGCGCTGGGAGGAAGCGAGCGAAATCGGGATCAATTGCGGCGTCGGCATTCCCTACGTGACGCCGCCGGATCAAACCTGGGTCATGACGTTCCTGTCTGCACAGGCAACGCCGATCGCCAGACGCTTTGAGATCTGGGTACCGAATCCGTCGCGAACGGAACTGGTGTTTCAGTCCGGCGATTGCAGCAAGAATGCCGACCTGACCTCGCTTTATGCCTCAAAGACGATCCGCAAGGGCGAAGGCAGCATTGGCGGCGCCTGGGCGACAGGCATGCCGGCCATCAACGAACATCTGAAGGTCGATGAATCGATCGCGGCGCAGCTCGCCCGCGCGGCCGGCATGAACCAGATCGTTGTTCTTCCAGTGATCGAAAACGCGCTGCTCAAGGCCGTACTCGCCTGGTATCTCTGAACGGCCGTTCAACTGGTCAGGATACAGGTGGATCCCGCAGTGTCCTGAAATAGTTCCGCACCTCCCGCACGAACAGATCGGGCTGTTCGAATGCCGCGAAGTGACCGCCCTTCGGCATTTCACTCCAGTGCTGGATATTCGTGTAGCTCGCTTCCATCCACTTTCGCACCGGCGTGACAATCTCCTTGGGGAAGACGGCCACGCCCGTCGGTATCGTCACCTTAAACGGCGCGCGGCGCTTAGGCCCGAAACTCTCCCAGTACAGGCGAGCTGACGAGGCGGCGGTCGCCGTCACCCAATAGAGCATCACGTTGTCGAGCAGCTCATCGCGGCCAAGGATGTTCTCCGGGTGGCCGTCGCAATCGGTCCAGGCCCAGAACTTTTCCAGAATCCACGCGGCCTGCCCGCTCGGCGAATCCGTCAAGGCGTAACCGAGCGTCTGTGGCCGGGTCGATTGCTGCTTGGAATATCCGGAATCCCAATCGGCGTAATGCTGAATGCCGTTCAGCGCCCGCGCTTCTTCGGACGTCGGCTGCCCTTCCACGTTCGGCCGCGTCGACATCGCCAGCGTGATGTGAATGCCGGCGCAATGTTCGGTGTCCTGCGCGCCGATCGCGGTCGTGATCGCCGATCCCCAGTCGCCGCCCTGCGCGCCATAGCGCTGATATCCAAGGCGATCCATCAACACCGCCCAGCTTGACGCGATGCGACCGACGCCCCAGCCGGTTGTCTTCGGTTTCTCCGAAAAGCCGAAGCCCGGCAGCGACGGGCAAACGACGTGAAACGCGTCGGCGGCGTTGCCGCCATGCGCGGTCGGATCGGTCAAGGGCTCGATCACCTTGTGAAACTCGACCACCGAACCCGGCCAGCCATGCGTGATGACCAGTGGCATGGCTTCCGGGTGCGGCGAACGGACGTGCAGGAAATGAATGTCGAGCCCGTCGATTTCGGTGGTGAACTGCGCAAAGCGATTGAGCCGCGCCTCGCGCCCGCGCCAATCATACTCTTCCGCCCAATAGCGGCAGATGTCCTTGATCCATTTCAGTGGCGCGCCCTGGCTCCAGTCCTCGACCAGTTCGGCTTCCGGCCAGCGCGTGTTGCGCAGCCGCGATTTGAGATCGTCAAGCACGTCGTCGGCGATCGAAATGCGATAGGGTTTGATTTCAGCGTGCATGAAAGACCCTTTTCAAAGCCCAGCCCGAGCTGCCGGGATGGATTTCACAGGCGGAAATCATCGTCGCACGCGAGGCCGATATCAAGGGAAGCGTGGCGCGCTACGGGCTACCCTTTCCCACGAGCACAAATGGTGCCCATGCGCTCGGGTGCGCATAATCGCCACCCCTGGCGATCAAGGCCGAGAGCGAGCGGCGAAGCCCTTCAGCGCGGCCGATATCCGGATGAGACAGCATCGCATCGATTGCGCCGGTCGTGATGGCAACAGCGGCGTCTGAGCGAACAGGCCAGTGTGAGACCAACAGCGCACGTGCGCCTGCATAGAAAAACGCTCTCGCAAGCCCGGAGAATGCCTCCGAATTCGATGCATCACTGCCCGCCGTGTTGCAGGCTGAAAGCACCACCCAGTCGGCGTTGAGTTTGAACCCGGAAATCTCCGATGATGAGAGATAGCCATCGTCGACCTGCGTGGCGGCAGCCGGCGGCGTCAAGAGGGCGCCCAAACGGCGTTTGTTGCTCGGGCTTGGCCAGCGCGCATGAAGGCGTAGCTGCTTGTAATCATAAACCCACCGGACGCCATGCGTCCGGCGTTTGAGGTTTGAATTCGTGCAGGATAGAGGCGGTCCTCGTCCGTTTTTCTGGCCGGGTCCGGACCGCCGTCGCAGACATCAAAACGGGCGAGTCGGCCTCGGACGCAACTTCATACGGGCTTTGAATCCGTCAGAAGATGCATACTCGATCCGCTAAGACAATGCTCTCAATCGCCGGATCGAGCAGCCGCCCTCATCGCATCCTGTCTTTCAAATACAGGAAAAACTTACAGCAGCAAAAAGCGCATATCAGCGCCGGCAGAAACATGATCGCGGCGAGCAGCAAAGGCGACATGCTCGACGAAGGGTCGATCCATCTTCCAAACGACCAGCCCAAAGCGAGATCAATGGAGACAACCAGCAACGCGAGGGCAAGCAGCGGCAAAAACAGCCCTGTAAACATTGAACGCCAGCTCGGTGCAGCTGCCGACCAATTGATGCCATCCAGTTCCTGATCGGGATCGCTTGGCCCGACCTCGCGAGGACGCAGAGGCCACGGGGCTGCATCATTCATTTTAATAACCATGACAATTGAACAGCGTGATTATCTTTAAAACCAATACTGGCGCACCAATATCGGCAAACTCTCGCAATTCTATAGCAGCGATTTGATACCGTTTGTAGGGCGAAACTAGCTTAATTTGGGTTCCGCACAAACCTGCCTGTGGAGATATAATCGCGGCCTGCAGCAAATCCGCCTGACGTCGGCGCTTACCCGGCGTCGACCGGGCTTAGTTCACCGGCCCTTGATCGCGATTTAAGCCGCTTGCATTAATCGCTTGATGGTGACGCCCGGCTTAGGAGGTTCAACAAACGAAGCTCCGAGGCCGCGCTTCACGTGCGTCGACGATGATGAACGATCTCGAATCTGGTGCGTTGTGCCCGACCAATCAGCGATCTGCAGCCGGTCGAGTGCGCGAGGATGGTTATTCGTATTCTGTTCGTTTCATGGGCCGTTTTCCTGCTGGCCTCGCAGCTCATTTGCGGCTGCGCCACATTCCTGCATTGGCTTTCGGCAGGCTAACGGACCCACGCCGCAACGATGTCCGGCAGATAAGATCAGTTACCAGGGCCACCAGCTGTAACGATACCGCGGATTACCGTAGTTGCCAGGTCCAGCGTACGGTCCATAGAAATTCTTGTCGCCATAGACCCACCTGGCGACGGGCCGTCGCACATTCGGTCGATAGCAGTTTCCCGCCTCGTCACAGATGACCTTCGCGGCCGTGATCAACGAATCCGGGGCAGGCTGGCTATGGCTCAGAAGCGGCGCCGCATCGGCATGGGTAGCAATCAAAAGGCCGGCCACCAGCACGGACGCAAAGATCGTTCGCATGTTTCTTTCCTCGCGCGAATTTACTAGTTGCTTTCGGAAATACAGATACTCGAAAATACAAGACTAACCGCCGGTGATGACCTCCGCCTCACCGGGTTGCGGCCGGCTCCTTGGGAACGACGTACCCAGCCCATCGACGGCCAAACCGGAGCCTGCCCAATCGAGCCTACCCCGCTTGACCGGATGCTGACTAGGGCCTTCCAGGCGTATTTTTCCGCGATTATCCGGGGTTCGCGAGACAAATTTGCGTTCGCGAGTTCAGCCGCCATGCCGTCAACAGCCGACAATCACATCGGACTATCAGGCTTCCGGCAAGGCCGATCCCGCCGCTGAAAACAGAGCGCAAGTCAAAGCCGTCGCCGGCCATTTCCACTAAACCGGATGCCGAATGCCCGCCTGAATTGACGTGTCGCGCAGCGACTGAAGCGTTCCTCGCGGAGAGCCGCACCGCCCACATTTCAGAATCGAACACGGGTCCGGCTGGGCCTCGATCGGTAGCGCAACCGTCAGGCTGCCGCACTGTTCGCAAACCAGCTTGAAGGTTTGCCTGTCCATCAGGGTGACGTGCGCTTCAACACCCATATCGAATCCACCCATCGGTAATGCATCAATCTGAAATAATGCACGGTTAAAAATCAACAGGTCGAGAGCCGGCCCGTGCGCTGCCCAGAGCCTAACAAATCCAGATTCCCGCTGGGTTCTGCAACGGCTGAACGCATTTAACCCTAACAGGGGCCGGTGATGGCATAGCAGCCTGTCGAGCGGTCCGCGCGACTATGTGCCGCTGAAGCCAGGGCACGATCGCAGCTTCAAAATGGGCCTGACGCTGTCGGGGAATTGTGCGCCCGAAGCCTTATCGGTCTGGCGGCTGGAACGGAGCTGTGCTGGCCCTGCGCAACGAGAAAATGGTTAACCCGAGCAGCGTGATGTGTTGCTCGGACATTGCGCAGCAAAAACGTCACAGCCCCTAAAAAAGTGAGAAAAATGAATGACATCAAGGCCTGCTGCGCCATTTAAAAGCTGAATCTCAGTTCCGCTGAATCGCCGCCCGGGCTACAGTTTAGCGTCAAAATTTAACGGGATTGGCGTAGCACTGGTTGCATGGGCAATTGGGGCGGAAAATACCTGAACCAGACGGCATTTCGGGCGGCGCTGGGGGCGCTTTTGCTCGCCGTGGTTTTGTGCGCGGGTGCCAGTGCCCAGATCGCTGATAACGGTCCTCCGCTGGAGGGCGACGCCTATACAGCGGCGGAAACCGCCTACAAGGCGTTCGGCCAGGGCGACTACAAGGCCTCCGCAACAAGCGCCGCAGAGGCTGTGGCGCTCCGTCCTGATCTCCTGCGGCTGCACCTTCTCCTGATCGATTCCCTGGTCGCTGCAGGCGACCTCACCCTGGCCGAGCAGGCAACAAAGACCGCATCGGCGGCGTTTGCGGGCAACCAGGATCTCGAAGGGCGGCAAGCCAATATTCGCCAGCGCCTCGCCCAGCGGCCGGCCGGTGAAGGCTACAAGGCGCTTGAGAAGGGCGATGCCAAGGCGGCGATCCGGGCGGCGCGCAGCGCGGTCGAATATGCCCCGGATTCGATGTCCTATCGCCTGTTGTTGCTGAGCGCCCAGCTCGCGGACAATGATTTGCCCGGCGCACTGACGACTGCCACCGAAGCCATAGCGCTCGATCGGGCAGACTATGTCCCCCTGGTGTGGCGCGGCCACATCAACCAGCGATTGGGAAAGCGCGCCGACGCCGTTTCTGACTTTAGCGCCGCTCTCGCGGTCCCGGGCCTGACCGAGGCTCAGCAAAAGAATATCCGCCTGATCGCCGCGGATGCGGCTCTTGCATCGGGGGACTTCAACGCCGCGATAGAGTTGTTAGGCAGCTATTCGCGAACCGATCCCAAGGTCATCACCCGACTGACCGACGCCGAAGGCGCACGCCAACGCATCGGGGTGCTGCAGAGCAACGGCAGTAGCGTGCCGGCGCCGATACAGAATTGTTTAGCCAATGCCAGTGGCGTTCGCTGCGAGCTCGAGGCACCTCTGGTTTCGAGTATTCTGACTCCCGTTGCATCTGCTGAAGAGAAAGCTGCAGCAGAACTCTATGAGGCGAAAGAACGCGCCTATCGGGCCGAACGAGACAAGGACTACAAGTTAGCGGTCGCTGAGGCGCGCAAAGCCGTGGAGCTTGAGCCCGATGCCGTTGCGAGCCGGCTTCTGCTTGTCAACATCCTGATGGCTGCTGGCCGCCCCGGGGAGGCCGAGACAGAGGCCACCAAGGCAATCAATGCGGGGCATGCGAGCGCTGAAATCTACGCGCAACGCGGATATGCGAGGAGCAAGCTCAAGAATTTCAACGGTGCGATGTCGGACTGGGAAAACGCCCTGAAGCAGGGCCTTCCTCCCGGTCAAGCTCGCAACATCAGGCTTTCGCTCGCCGATGCCGCCGTGACTTCCAACGAGCCCCTGCGGGCATTGCGCGCGTTGCAGAAATTGGCCGTCAGCTATGACACGGCAATCCGCAAGGCCTATGCGCTGCAGGCGCTCGGCCGAAAGGAAGAATCGTTTCCCGAGTTCAGGACCGCTGAACGGCTGGCAGCCACCGCTGTCCAGAGAGACGGCGCGTTGCGGGCGCAGATCAACACGTTGGTCGAGCTGGACCGCAAACCAGAAGCGCGTGTGCTGTTCGACCACGCGATAGCCCGTGGCAAATTGACGTCCATCCGGGACACCGATGTTGGCTACCTGGCCGTTGCGGTCGGCAATGATGAGGTCGCGCTGGCGCGCTTCGATCGTGCGCATGCCCATGGACAATTGCCGGCTCGGGCCACGATCGATGCGGGATATACCGCTATGCGTCGCTTCGAAAATCCAAAGGCCATCGCCTATCTGATGGAAGGGATCGACGCCAAGGCAGACGGACGGATCAATATTGACGATCAAAAGCTGTTCGAGACGCGACGGACGGTTTCAGACCTCGCCCGCGTATGGGGCATCAACAGTTCGGTTACATACGGCAAAGTTGGTTCGGCGCCCAATCCGTTCCTGACTATAACGGCGCCCAGCAGTTACACGTCGCAACTGGGAACCGAGCTCTATTATCGCCCGGAAGGGTTCGGGTACAGGAATGGCGCGATATTCGAGCTGTTCGGTCGCCTTTTCGAAACCCTCTACGACCAGTCCGGTGGGCCGACGGGCGGGCGCACGACACAGGGCATGGTAGGCGCCCGCTGGAAGCCGTTTTCGAACGCCAACCTGGTCTTTGAAGTCGACAAGCTGATTGCGCTTGGCGATGCGGCGCGCGATGACACGCTGTTGCGCGCGCTCTACTCCTACACGGTCGGCACGGATCTGCGTGTTTTGGATCCGAGTTGGCCGACCTGGTATGTCTACGCGGAGGTGGATCGCTTCCTCGAGAAGCGACAGCTGGTCGCGATCATGGAAGGCCGCTTCGGACGAAGCTTCCGGCTCGATCCCATCAGCAGCAAACTGGTATTCTTCCCGCACGCCGTGCTGGCCGCAAACTACGACGATTCATTCGCAAACCGTTCCGCCTACTCGGCCGGCGCAGGTGGTTCGTTACGCTACTGGTTCGGCGAGACAAAATACATGGCGCCGCCCTCGTACTGGGAGTTGACGCTGCAGTATCGCTGGCGCCTCGCGGGCGATCAGCGGGCTCAAGGTATTTTCGCGCAGACGTCGATCAATTATTGAAAGCCGTGCACATCTGCACCCGCTTGATGCTACCGCTTCGAGCAATCAAAATGGTGGTGGCTGAGCGTCTCATTCCTTAGTGGATGTGAAACGCTTGGATGAGACTGAACAATTCAGCCAGCTCTGCTATCCAAAACAAAAGCCACCTTTCGGTGGCTTCCATCTTTTCGGTCGTTGCGCAGAGGTCAGATCATGCCACTGCTGGCACGGGGCGGACATTGCGCCGATACATGCCAAAACCCACGCCTGCAAAACCAAGGAGCATCATGATCCAAGTGGACGGTTCAGGCACGGCGGTGGTGAACTGCACTTCGCTCAGCAGTATCCACGGCTCAAGATTTGGAGTGTATGCGCTATTCTTGAAGTCATTGACATTATCGAGAAAGCAACCGGCGGCATCGCAACCTTCTTGGGCAACATGATTGTTGTAGTAGTTGATGCCATCCAGCAGCAAAGGCCCCCTATTCAGGGTCAAGCTGAAAGTGTCACTGGAAAGAATGGGCGTAGAAAAAGCCAAGGTAATGACTTCAGTTCCGGTGTACGGGTTACCCAGATAGTCCGTGAACGTAGTAGTGTAGCTCGGCGTTAAGATCGTATTGTTAGCTGTGGTGATCGACACACCCACCGACGCCGGCTGTCCAACGAGGCCCATGAAGCCGAGCGAACCGGCGTACGAGCTCGCTACATACAACGTAATCGTACTAACGCTCTTGCCTGCCTCAAGGTTAAAAATGATGGTGGGATCCTGATATTTCCAGCCGACGTAGTTTTGGGGCCCGAACGAATAATTCTGCGTTGGAATGACAGTGTCGGTCAGTTTGCCGGTACCGCCTGTCAGCAAGGCTTCCTTGGGAGCCCCATTTGATGGCACGACCAATGAAGAGCCGTTGGTATTGGCATTGGCTTGAACAGAATAGGTCGAATCGAAATAGTTGTAGTTGCCGTTTTGAATCAGCCCGTTGCCGTTGTTCATCTCGTAACTGGTGACGGTAACCAGGCCGGCCGATGCAGCCGTGGAACCCAGCAGGGTAGTTGATAGAGCAATGAGCAAACGAGACCGCAGCGACATATTAAATTCCTCAAGAGGCGATCAAATAAATCGAACACCATTGTTTATTGTTACCAACTTATTACCACGGGGAATAACTAGTGCAAAGCCGCATCTTCCGCGGCAGCGTTTATCGTTAACGGCCTGATCGCGCAGGTTGTTGCAAAAGACCACCCGTTGCGTGCATCGGTTGTATTTAAGCTCTTTTCGACAAAATCTGGCTCTATTTGGTTTGGCTGACGCCATCCGGCGTGCCTTCTCAATACCGAAGAGAGGTAATTACTCAAAAGCCGTGATAACCATCGGGCAGGATTGATTCGGTCTTTAATGCCCCCTTTTATTAATTAATCACATTTAATTGCCGCCTTCCCAACCCTGTCGCCGAATCGCAAACGATTGCCCGGCCACGGACTGGTTCTGCCGCCTACCGTCAAGGCGGGACTTTGCCCCAGGACTACCGGGCTGGTTTGCCGGCAAGGCCGGGATCGGGCACCCTTGTGAACTCGTTGGTCACACCATCCGGAGCCGGCCCGCGAAAAACGAAGAAGCCGCGGTCGGTGACGACAATGTCGCCCTTCTGAAGCAGGCTGTCGTTCATGGCCATTTCCGAGACGATCCGCTCCGCCTCAGCGGCAGAAGGCGGCGGTCGCCTGATGCGGCCGCTCTCCTGTGCAAGCGCCGCTGAGCTCAACATCAAGGCGGCCAAGACAACGAAGGCTTTCCACATGGTTTTCGTACACACAGAAGCGGACGGCCATCTGTATAACAAGAAAAGCCGCTTCAGCGGCGGCTTTTTCCAAATCGTGGCCGAACGCTCAGAAATTCGCTCGGACCTTGGCCATTCCCGAGCATACCGTCGCGGCGAATCTGTTTTCTGAGCCCGTTCTCGGTTCGATGTCCGGCCGGCTATCAACCCTGTCCGACTGGCCGCGCAGGGCTCTTTCGAGCTGTCGCCAATCGCTCTCTTTGATCTCGGTCGATTCATTCAGCGCCGCAAGCAGCGCGCTCGTCAGCCTGTCCGGCATGGGTCCCATCCTCTCGCGCCATCCGGCAACCAGCCCGGCGGTCACAAGCCCGAAGAAAAATGGCGACGCAACCCACCCCAAGGCGCTTATCGCTCCGACACTATCCAGGATGGGAACCCGAGCGCGCGGCGATTCGCAAGCCGGCTAGCCGGCCTGGCCGTATCTATTCCAACTGGATGCCGAACAGTGCCCATAGCCGGGACTAGACTAGCCCTAGGGCCCGCCCCTGCTCGGGACCGCCGTGCACGGGACAGAGTATGGTCAGACTTGGTACGGTCAAGACTTGGCGCTGAACGCCGCCGATGACGGAGATCCGGGAGCCAGCTAGCTAAGCCCCCAAAAGCCATCCCACGCCGGCAAATATCGCCCATAGCCAACCAACCATGGCGATCCCGATCGCTACTAAATAGAGCGGCGGAGCTAACACCTGACGTATCTTCTTCACTGTGAACTTCGCAAAGCTTCCGCCTCGGACAAGCGCTCCCGAAGGCGTCGCAATTCCAGATACCGCTCCGTAATGCTGACAGCTGTGGGCTTTTTCAAAGCCTTCTTCGGCTTCTTTGATTTCGGCAGATCATCCACCGTCGTGCGGCTGTGCGCTTTCATAGGTAGCCCCCTCCTACTGCCTGAGAAAACTCAAGCAAACGATGTGCCAGTCAAAACAGGGTGATGCGACCGGAACACCAGACCAACCTTTGTCTGGCGCGTTCTTATTGAAGTTCGATAACGCTTGCGTGACCCATTTGGGGGAAGTCGTGGAAAAAAACCGCGGCGTGGTGGCTAGTTGGGAGTTGACCGGTCGGTCCGTATCCATTGGGACGCGGTGCCGCCTATCAACATCCGGCCGTAGAGCCGGATTTTTTTCAATGCAAAAGAGCCGAACGATAATGCCTCATGCGCAGGGAAAACCTGGCGCCCAAATCTAGACCAAGCCAGAACGACACATAAGAAAAATCCAACGAGATTGCCGCCCGCGATCACGGCGGGCAGCCACGGCCCTGCCAGCAGCGCAACAGACGAAGTCAGGACCATTGTCCCGATGATCAATAGCGCAAGGAGAGAGAGTGGCGGCACCAGAAGATCAAGCGCCAGCGCAAGGACGTTTACGTCCCTGCGCATTAAACCGGTCACGAGAAGTCGCGGAACGAATTTTCCGATGGTGGCGAGATGACCCTGCACCCAGCGCTGACGCTGACTCTCGGTCCCCTTGGCGCTTGTCGGAAATACGCTGCTAACTTTCACAAACGGAAAGAAATACGGGGCTTGGCCGGTTTTCGCCAGATCGAGCCCTAGCTTCAAATCCTCCACCAGATGACTGCTCGCCAGTGGAACGGTGTTGATCGCATTCCAGGGAAACATCATTCCTGTCCCCATCAATTGAACAGGGCAATGAAGGTTTCTTAGTCCAAGCGGCCGAATCCAGTTTCTGAGAATCCAGGCGAACTCTGCAAAGCTGTGATTGACGGGTGAATTGTCAGCGCTTTGCATCATGAACAGCGCTTGTACCGGCCGCTGAACGCCGTGACAGACCCGCTTCAGCCCCTCGATCAGGTCGGCCTGGAGCCGGCAGTCGGCATCGACGAAGAGGACAAAATCAGGCGGGTCCTGGCTAAGATGGGTTATGCCCCACCCCATCGCGAATCCCTTGCCAATTCTTTTGGGGTCGTTGCGGACTATGACCTCGGCCCCCGCTTCGGTCGCAACCACCGCGGTGTCGTCGGTGCAATTATCGGCAACGACGATAATGCGGTCTCCAGCGCCAAGCTGCGCCTTGATATCCTGCAGCGTTGGATTAAGTCCCAAGCTCTCATTATGCGCAGGAACAATTACCGCGACCCGCTTCTCAATATTTAATTCCTGGACTTCGAAAGGCTCCAGCCTTGGCGCCTTGAGAGCTGCAACGACTTCAACCAGCAGGACAGCGACGGGAACGCTGAGCAATCCAGCCATAGCGGCCAAGATCAACATTTCACAAATACCGATCTCGAAACGTTTGATTTAACGTCTTTTGCAAAAAAGTGAGTATGGAAGTCAGGTATAAATATCCTGTTTCCCCCTAGATTACTACTATATTTCCCAAATAGATAAATAGGACGCGGGCCGAATGAGCATGTTTTATCGGGCCTACTTTCGGATAAGTCAGGCAGAGCACCCTTTATGAAGATCGCCTATCTGGTTAACCATTATCCGGCGATCAGCCACAGTTTCATTCGGCGCGAAATACTGGCGCTCGAACGGCTGGGTCACGAGATCCTGCGAATATCGATCCGGGGTTGGGCCGACGCGCAGCGCGGCGCCGAAGATCAGCTCGAGCAGGCCCGCACGCGTTACGTCCTGCGCGGCGGCGCCGCGCCGCTACTCGTTTCATTCTTGCGCATTCTGGCAACCAACCCCGTCGGCCTGTTTCGCGCGATCGTCTTGACATTGAAAGTCGGTCTGCGGGCGGAGCGTCCCCTCCCCGTTCATTTGATTTATCTGTTCGAGGCGTGTCAGGTGGCCCTGTGGCTGCGCAGCGAAAACGCCCAGCACCTGCACGTTCATTTCGGAACCAATTCTGCCGAAGTAGCGATGCTGGTCGGCGAGCTCGGAGGGCCGCCCTGGAGCTTCACCGCCCACGGCCCCGAAGAATTCGACAAGCCGAAGTTCATCTCGCTGCCTGAGAAAATCCGGCGGGCTCGTTTTGTCGTCGCGGTCAGTTCATTCGGGCGGAGCCAGCTCTTTCGCAATGTCCCCCATTCTTATTGGCCCAAGATAAAGGTGGTCCATTGCGGGCTTGAACCAGCCTTCTATCAAACCGATGACACCACGGCGGCGGGCAGCGAACGGCGATTGGTTTGCGTCGGCCGCCTGTGTGAACAGAAGGGACAGTTGCTGCTGATCGAGGCGGCGCGGCTGCTGGCGGAACGCGGAACGAAGTTCGAACTGGTGCTCGCCGGCGATGGCGAAATGCGCGGCGAGATCGAGGCGCTCGTCGCAAAGTACAAGCTGACGGGCATCGTGCGAATAACAGGCTGGATCAGCAGCGACGAGGTTCGCTCCGAAATTCTCGCAGCGCGGACGCTGGTCTTGCCGAGCTTCGCGGAGGGCTTGCCGGTCGTCATCATGGAAGCCATGGCGTTGCGCAGACCGGTCATTAGTACGTTCGTTGCTGGAATCCCGGAGCTGGTCGAAACGGGGCAGCACGGCTGGCTTGTAGCTGCAGGGGATGTCGAGGCGCTGGCGCGCGCAATGGACGCCTGCCTCAATGCCCCCGTGGAAACGATGATCAGAATGGGAGACGCCGCGCGCGCGAAAGTCCTTCAACAGCATGATGTGGACAAAGAAGCGAGCAAATTAATCGATCTGGTCTCGCAGTCGTTGAGAGTATCTTGATGGCGAGCCGAGTCCCTCAGAATTAATTCCGGAAGCAGGGCACCGCGTGAAAAGTTGACGTTGGCTTGGCCTTAAGCCGTACCTTGCTGGCACATCATCGCATGAGCAGCAGCTCCGGCTAGTGCCGCGCAAGTGCTGAGGGGATCGGAGGTGTAGCGGCTCATGATCCAAAGCGGCGCGCACGCCGCAGGCGTCGCCGATCAGGACGGCGCCTATTTAGCCAATACCCCGCTCCGCCTGGGCTACATCATAAACGATTATCAAGCGGCAGTCGTCCTCGTTCAACACCACGCACCGATCATCTTTATCATGATCCGCGTGCGGTGCGAAAGAAGGACACCGCCTCGCCTACGAGCCTGCTTGATCGAGCTGCAATGAGTCCCGCCGACGTTTTATCCGAGCAATACCCGCCAAACCAAGCAACCCTGCAATCATCATTGCCCACGTTGACGGCTCCGGGATTGCATTCACCTGAACTTGCGATGCATTGGCCGTTTGAAATGGGCCGTACTTTGCGATTTGCCCATCAGCACCGGTATTGGCTGGATCATCTTGTCCGGGCAACGGCGATACAAAAAAACCGCTTACGTCATCCCCTGCCGCCAGTATCGTGCTGTAAAATCCTGCGTATCCATTAACCGCGTTAGGAACGAAACTCTTCGACCCGAGATCAAAGCCAAAATAGACGTATGCGTCGGGGTTACTCAGCTGCGAATTCACAAAGGAAAGATCATATGATTGCCCGAGCACATTGATCGAAAAAGCGGTCAAATCAGAATAGCCAATAACCCCGGCGAGCGCCGAGTCGTAACTGAAGGACCCGCTTGCAATCACCGTGTTCGAACTATCCGAAAAGGTGAAGCCCTCGGTAAGTGTCGCTGCATTTGCCGGGGCCAAATTAAACGCCAACCATAAACCTGCAACCAAGCCAAAATTAAATCTCATTGCCAGCCCCATGACTTTAAGTCTGCCAGCAGCATTGAATAAGAAAGTGATTCGCGTCAACAAATTGCTCGGGCCAGAGCCAGCACACGTGAGTAGTCAGGTCAGCATCGAACTTCCCTGAGCTTCTCAGTCCGACTTCGCTAAAGCTGCCGGAGGCCCAAAAACTTCCAAAAATTCAACGGCGCCACCGCTCTGGTCGTCCACAAACACGCCAATCACAAGCCGGCCCGTGATCCAAGCCATTCCGTCAAGGTTGGTCTTACCCTGGGTTACCAATGGTGCCTTCTGATCGGCGTGATGTCCGTGAACAACGTGACGCCGACCGTGACCGCCCGCAAAGCCCCTTGGATATCGTCTCCACAAGAGCGTCTGTTCATTTTGCTTGGAGAGCGGAATCCTGGGGTCGACAGCTGCATGAACAAAGACCCTCTGATGATCCACGTACATCAGTGGAAGATCAGCTATCCAGTTCAGGTGCGCCGATGGAATGACCTTTAGATCGTCGACGGCGCCATACGAGGCGAGCGTTTTGTCACCTCCGTTCTCTAGCCACCAACTCAACTCGGCGAGATTGCGGCTCGTCGTCCACATCATCGCTTCATGATTACCCTTGAGGCACAGCAGGTCCAGCGTGGAGGATTTCAACCCCATCAACCGCTCTATGACCTGCCGACTCTCCGGGCCACGATCAACGTAGTCTCCCAAAGTCACAATCTTGAACTTTTGACCACTTGAGTGTCGTGTGATGAGATCGAGCGCGCCTTCCAGCAGATCGAGACGACCGTGAAGATCGGGTATCGCATAAGTAAGCGCCATGGCCCACCGACTCTTTCCCTATCGCAGTGGTCCATCAGGTAGTGCGGAACGAAACAATCGACAACCCAGGCTTATCCAAACTTTCGCAGAAAGGAATCGCCTCCCGCAATTGTCCAGCGGGCATCACGGATCTATTTATGGGCGTTCCGATTTAGGCGGCAGCCTGCTGTTGGCGAGAACGCACGTGAAGCCGGCGATAGGCCGCGATGCAAAGACCCAATGCAGCGTCGAGCAAGAAGAGCAGGAAAAGCGCAACGACGAACAAACTGATACCAGTCAAGTCGTGAACGATCCCGTCGAGCAAATCGGGACCACCGTAGTAGGCGATCAACACGAGCGCCAGAACACGGATAAAATTAGCAGCAATCGTAATTGGAATGATGGACATCAGAAGAATGACACTCCGGACTTTTTCCGACCACCGGAACGCATATGCGTAAAACACCCCGATCGCCGACAAGGCAAAAATCGAATTCATTCCAGAGCATGCGTCCTTTACCAGGAGCTGGTACGTACCGATCATGATCATGACGCCATTTTGTGCGACAGGATAACCCGCAGCATACAGGATGCCCGTCACCATATTGGAAATGAGCACCTTGAGCGGGACGGTCGCCGCGTCGATTATCCAGTCAGGCATCGGAACCGCGAAAAAAAGAAAAGCGATTGGAAATGCGAGGACACGGAGCGCTGGCCAACCAAGCAGGATCAGAATGCAACCAACGATCACCGGGATGATCGAAAACATTTCAAAGGTTACGAGCCCCTGCTGGAGTCGCGCCAGGAACATCAACACCAGACCAAACAAGAGCGCCATCCAGCCGACAATCGGAGCCGGCGAGGTCTTGACCAGCTTCAAGGTGGAGCGCGATTGCCAGACGAACCAAAGTGAAGCCGCAATGATGAGCGGGCCGTGGCCTTCTTGCTCGGTCTGCCAAGGTCCATCAATCAGATTCGAAACAGTCGGCGCGTAGGCAATAAGGACGCAGGCCACGAGCAGTCCCGACCAAAGCAAACCCGCTGAAGTATCCGATTTCGTGGGCTGGAACACTTGGGAGTAAGTCATCGGTGTTTCCAATTAAACGCTTCAAATAACTAACATTTTGCAGAAAGCTCAACAACCGGTTTTATTTCCGCAGCACAATCAGAGCCGGATAGATCACGCCCGCAACAACCAGCAGCAAAGCAAGGACGGTTGAACCGGAATTGCCAACCTGGTTCGCGACCGCAAACACGATACCCGCCAGCATAAAATGCATCAACGTACGGGTTTCGCGGTCCGTAAATTGAAGGAAAGCGATGACCAGTCCGACAAAGCAAGTTACGGTCACTACATCAAAGAGCGTTGCCATATCCTAGGCCTGCCAAAATTGAAAAACAGAAGGGGCGGGCGAAATCACTGTACACCAATCAGGCGTCAATTTTTTCCGTCTCCACCCGGCTTCATTATTTTGGCATACTCACCTTGATACCTTGCTTCGAGATTAGCCGAGTAAGCGGCCAAGCTGGCTTCCCCTTTTAACGCCTCCGCTCTCATCATCTGCCGCGCGACATTGGCCGCGGCCTTCCCCCTCAAGCGGACGCGCTTCTTCACCTTTCACCTTGAAGAAAATGCCGTTGGGACCAGAGCGCAGGAAGAACACGTCCTCTGCCTTCTTAGCCTCGATTGTGCTATTGAAGTCTTGTGGAATATCGCCGCTGTTCAATACGCTCGTCTGGCGAGCGTGCGGTATTCCGGCCGACGTCAGGTGCTGATCAACTTCGTCCAGCGTTTTGGCGTTCTTGTTGGCATCGACCACCGCCTGACCATTCGGTCCGAACGGAAAACCAATCTGTTCGACGCTTAGGATTTTTCTATTGGCAAATTTGCCTGGATTATTCGCGATGTACCTATCGACGTCCGCCTTGCCAGGGGCTTTGGAAGTTACTGAACGAAGCAGAATTGCGTTTTCCAGGACCTGCTCGCGCGCGCGCAACAAGTCCAGCAATACGCTCGGCTCGCGATCAAGCTTGGCAGCGAGCGCCCGTTGCAGCAGATACTTGCGAGCAACCAGATCTCCCACCACCTTCCTTACAACCGCGGGATCCTTCTGTTTGTCAGGCGGAATGCTGGTAATGCGCAGTTCGTTTTCGAACTCCTGCGTTGTCACAACTTCGTCGCCGACATGCGCAATGACCTGACCACGATAGGCCGCGGCTTCATCGGATTTCTTGCTGCATCCTCCGAGCACGGCTGCGCAAACGCCCAGAACTGCTGCAATATGAAAGAGCCGGACCGATAAGCCCTTCATCTCAAAACTCCGTGATACGACATGGCTTTGGCAGGCTGAAATCCTCTGCCCACTGGCAATAACTGCTTACGCATTTACTCGTCGCGCGTCGAGACCAATGGCCACGGCGCTAAAAATTTCAAGGGTTTATGTTAATATTGACGCGGCACAAACCTACGTCGTTTTAATTGGAAATCACAGCCGTTCATGTATATTATTCTTTCCAAATACAATGATTTGGAATGCCGAATCCACATCGAGTTAACCAATGAAAATTAGTCGCATTCAGGTGATTTTGGCGAGCATCGCGCTTCTCGGTTCTGCGGCGCTTGCGGAACTGCTCCAGCCTCGCCAGTTGATGGCGAGAACAGCTGCATCGCCCAGTCTTGAAAGCATCGTGCCGCGACAATTTGGCACCTGGACGCTCGTCCCTGAAATTAGCCCGGTTAAGCCAACTGAGGAGTCTGCTGAACCGGACCTGCTATCAGCAAGGAACTACAGCCAGGAAGTGGCACGCGGCTACACCGATGGCCATGGCAACATTGTCATGCTCATGGTCGCCTATGGTCCGGTGCAAAATTACAGGCTCAAAGCCCATCGACCGGAAATCTGCTATACAGCAAATGGATTCCGTGTCTTCGACAAGACCGATACGGCAGTAAGCTATAAGGATGGAAGTGCGCCTATCAAAACCATGCGGCTCATCGCCGAACGGGAATCTCGGTTTGAGCCTTTGACCTACTGGATGAGAGTGGGCAACGATATCTCAAACACCGTGTTCGAACATCAGCTCAGCCGTCTAAAGTATGGTTTGCGCGGCATGATCCCGGATGGTGCCCTAATCAGAGTTTCAACGATCGGTCTGCCCCGCGAAGCTTCATTCAAACTGCAAGACCAGTTCATTAAAGACTTGCTTGCTGCCGTTCCCTCGAAGGAACTCAGGTTCTTTATCGGCGTGTCTTAACTTGCCGTCCGAATCGGCTAATGGTCGCTCCGTACATCGCCAGGATCCGCGGAGTTCGGATGTGAGAGTGCAGTGAACAAACTGTTCGCCCAATCTGTTTGGCCCAGGCTTTTCGTCATTCTGTTCACTTCGACCATTTACATGACGCCCTGCTGGGCGGAAGATTTCAGCGACTCGTTGCTTGCATACGCGGTCAACATTCACAGAACGCCAGTCCAACCGTGGCCAGGCAATGGAATATATCTTGGCCGCGGCTTGTTCCTTACGGCCGCACACGTGGTTGGCCGTGCGTGGATGACGAGGCCCAAGGTCGTGGTTGCCGGTCAGGGATATCCAACGCGCGTCATCAAGGAAGGCAGTCTTGAAGGCACCGATCTGACGCTCCTGGCAGTCAACGAGGATTTGCTTCCCTCCCGATTGAGCCTGCGTCGGATGACGTTGTGCAAACAGGCTCCCGTCCCGGGTCAACGCGTCGTGACCATCGTACCAGGACAGGTGGCGCATTCTCAAATCTTATCACCCGAACGACTCCCGATTGAGACCCGACGTTTCAGTACTGTGATAGCTGACGTGGCTCGAACGGGAAATTCAGGATCAGGGGTTTTCGACGCTGACCGTCGATGCCTGCTCGGCATCATCAGCCGCAAAATCTCGAAATCGCAAAGCGGTCCATACTCGGGACGCACGAAGACGCAAGATATTGCCAAGTACTTTGTGCCAGCCGCCGAGATCGCCACTTTCCTGCCGGCGGGCATTCTCAATGAAGGTCAATAATATCCGTAGTAGGAATCGGGGGTTTCCTGCGCCTTGTTCACTACAACGCGAATGACAGGGCTTCTTTGCAGATGTTTCTGACACTCCTTGACATCAGCAACTGTCGTGGCGCCAACGCCGGCAACGAGCAAGGTGGCATCCATTCGCGGCAGAATCGAAATCACATCATCGCCAAGCAGCATAGGCGGCAGATCAAAGATTACGATACGTGAACGAAACTCCCGTTTGATGGTCTGCAACAAGGTACCCATTGTTTGCGAAGCCATCCATTCGGAAGAGCTCGATGATGATACCGTTCCGGGAAGAACCAAAAAGTTCGTGGGGCCGACGTTCACCTGCATGACTGCAGAGGAGAGCGATGCACGCCCTTCCAATACACTCATCACCCCCCCAGTGCCCTGAACGCCCAAATAATTTGCGACCGTTGGCCTGCGAAGATCCAGATCCACAAGCAGGACCGATCGCTCCGCCAAGCGGGCTATGCTTATCGCCAGATTACAAGCTGTCACTGTCTTGCCACAGCCTGCCGTGGGCGAGGTGATCGCCAGGAACTGCCAGCTCTTCTTGTCCATTTCCTGCAAGATCTGCGTCCGCAGCATGTCATAGTAACGCCCCTGCGGCGTCGCAGAGCCCTGCGCCACGATCCGGGATCGTTCGAGATGCGCAGGACTCAATTGCGCTTTTCTGATCGCGGGATCGACTGATCCGGGACGAACCACTTCCGGTGCAATTGCGCTTTGACCCGGAGCATCCGCAGCCCTCGCAAGCTCAACAGCTTGTTTGATCGAATCCATTGTTCGAACTCCCGCCCCTTCAGCTCAACGGAACAAACCGACTCTCGCCTTCGCCATGACCAAATCAAGCGGAGGTAGAAAGAAGTAGACGCCAACGAGCGCGGCCGCCAGGAGTACGAGAGAGCAACTTACCAACGTGATCAGGCGTCGCCGTCGAAGCCGAGTTTCGGCCCCGGTAACAATGTATGGAATCGAGATAACCAGCTTGCTGTCTACGATACTATAAAGATCGCCAGCCCTGCGAATGGCCTTGTCTGAAATTTCTACCAGCAAGGCCAGGCCGGCGCCTGCGATCAAGGCTGCAACGATCGCCAGGGCCGCTATCTTGGTTCGATTCGGCTTAATTGGCTGTTGCGGAACTGTCGGCTGCTCGATGACCTCCAGCTTTTCGGACTGTTGATCCTTTTCCAGGTTTTCGCCAAGTCGTGCTGCCGCAAGCTTCGCCGAGGCGGCGTCAAGATTTTTCTGAAGCCCTTCCTGCTGTGCGGTAAGCGCATCGAGGCTCGCTGCGGCATTTGGATCATTGCCAACGACGGCAGGCGCTGTCTTCTCTAGCGCTTCAATTTGGCGCTTCAACGATTGAATAGAGGGGTGTCGATCCGAGTATAGCGCGCTCTTCTGCGTCAACTCGGCTCTTAGTTGGTCAAGCGTCGAGGGTTGATCGCTCTTTAACGGCTTACCTTGCGAGACTCTCAATTGAGCAATCTTGTTATCAAGCGCAACACCTTCAGCCTGTAGCCTCTGAACCTCGCGCGCCAAAAATTTTGTTGTATCTGTCGCCCGGCTTGTCCTGTCGCGCAAATCTTCATTCAGAATGCGCGTCATCAGTTCGTTGGCCACACGCGACGCAGTATCTGGTTCCGGGTACTCAAAGCCCACCGAGAAAACGATCGTCGGGTTATCCGCGCGCGAGCGCTGCTTGAAATCCAGCTGAAGATCGACCGGCGCAAACTTTGTATTCTTCTTCATCAGCTCTACGAGTTCGGTTACTGACATCAGCGACCGCTTTTCCGGGAACAACTGGAATTTGTCGACGATGGCAATCAGATTGTCGCGCGTCATGGTACGCTGCTGAATGACCTGAATGCGCTCCTGCGCTGCGCTCGTCACCGTTGGTCGGACCAGCTCCGAGGGAATCTGCTGCGACTGAACCAGGATCTTGCCTTCGGACATGTAAGTCGGAGGCCACAAATACGCCCCCGCGATACCCGTGGAAGCAATGACGACAAATGGCAAAACGAAGTAGGGCCACCGGCGCTTGAAAAGCTCCCAGTAAAATGCCGGCCGCAGAAGGTAACTGCGGTCCTCCTGCAATTCCTGATAGTCGTCCTCGAAATCAACTTTCTGAAGCATGGTCATCCAACATCAGTCTATCAAGAGACGGCAAGGTTCGCATCTGAATGCTCGTGGTTCAGCATATCATCAATCGACATTAATTTTAGTTAATAGTTACGAATCAAACCGATTTGCCAGCTCATCGTTAATGTGCAGATCCCAACCGGTTCCACTGGCACGATTCACGCAGTTTGAAGAAACCGCGGCTGCGGCGCGAAGTATTCGTTAAATTGAGCTATAAGCCAACCGCAGTGCCGTCTAAGGAACATCAATGTACGAGGCATTCTATCAGCTACGGGAGAAGCCATTTTCGATCCTTCCCGACCCAGACATGATCTACTGGGGCAAGATGCACTCGATGGCTTTCACGATGCTCGAGTTTGGCGTCATGAACAACGCTGGCTTCACGGTGATCACAGGTGAAATAGGTTCCGGCAAGACGACACTTGTAAGGCATCTTCTCAAGAAAATTAGCCCCGCTATTACGGTTGGCTTAATTTCGAATTCGCCGCAGGGGCGCGAGGAACTATTACAATGGATCCTGATGTCGCTCGGGCAGCCCTTCGATGGAAACTATCCAAATCTTTTCAAACACTTGCAAGATTTTCTGTACGGCCAATACGCGAATGGACGAAGGACCATTCTCATCATTGATGAGGCGCAAAATCTTGAACCGGAAGCGCTCGAACACCTTCGGATGCTGTCAAATATCAACGCCGACAAATTCCAGATCCTGCAATTGATCTTGGTGGGACAACCCCAACTCAGGGACCTCCTGCTAGCCCCATCGCTGCACCAGTTCGCGCAACGGATCTCCTCCGACTTCCACCTTAGGCCGTTGGATGAGCGAGACGCCACAAACTACATCGCTTTTCGCGTGCAAGCGGCAGGATCACCCCGACCACTTTTCACCCAGGAGGCTTGCGCACTCATTGCCGGCGCTTCTGGCGGAATCCCGCGCATGATCAATGTTCTTTGCGATACCGCCTTGGTGTACGGCTTCGCCAACGATCGAAAAATCATTTCAGATCAACTGGTTAGAGACGTCATTGCAGACAAGCAACAGTACAGCATTTTTCCAGTGAAGAAGGTCTCCAGGGTTCCTTAAGTATTTGAAATCCATTATTTTCTAATCCATTATTTTCTAAGTCGGCTACGTCGGAAAAGTTAACGCTGCTCCCGCAAGCCTACCTAGCCGATGCTGATGAGGGGATGAGCAATGCGGGTTTTTTTTGTCATATTTTGCCTGTTTTTCTGTGTCTCTGCAGCTGGCGCTCAGACCCTAAAGTCCGGTGACACACTAACGATTACGGTCTTGCAGGATCCGAAACTCGACCGCACCGTGGTAGTCGATCCGGCAGGCGAAATCGCCTTCCCGCTTGCCGGCCATGTCCGCGCGCGAGGCCTGACGGCGCAAGCCGTCGAAAATATCCTGAAGGCCAAGCTGAAGAACAACTACAAAGAAGAAAATCTCGATATCACAGTCGCAGTCGCGGCTGCGCCTAAGGAAATTCCTGAGGAAGATCTTAAGCCCAAGGTTTTCATCACTGGCGAGGTCGTCCGACCGGGATCCTATGTGGTTCGGCAGCCGACCACGCTGATGCAGGTGATCGCCCTGGCCGGCGGCGTTGGCCCGTTTGCAGCAAAAAGCCGCATCCAGGTGCGCCGGCGTGGGTCGGGAGGCGACGAAACGATCTTCATGTTCAATTATAAAGCCTACGAAGCCGGCAACGACCTCGAGGGCAATATCAAGTTGCGCGCGGGCGATGTAATAATGGTTCCAGAGCGGGGATTCTTCGACTAACGATTCATCCCCTTCCAAAAGGCGCCCCGCCGTGAAGCGAACAGCCATACTCGTATCCGTATGCTGCGTCACGGCGGCATCGAGGGCATTGGCTTTCGATTGGTCAATTAAAACGACTCAGAGTGAAACGGTCGAATTAAACAGCAATCAATTCTTGCGCACGTCACCGGCCGCTTCTCTCGGCTCTTACTCGACGCTCACCGCAAACGCTGAAGCTCGAACACCTACTTCGCGCTTCAACATTGACGGTGATGGATCGTTTAGAAAGTACTGGGGGCCAGGTGTCGAAGGTGTGCCTTCGGAGTCCCTCACCTACGGGTTTCGCGCGCGTTACGAGCAAAGAGAGAAAACGCGGTCCGATCGCGAGTTCGTAGAGGCTGAGTGGCGACAGTCGAGTGCAGCCTTTGCTCTTTTGAACGAACTCGGCGTCGTAAGCAACGTTGGCGGATTTATTGACCGATTGACGGGCACGGGCGGTATCGATCGCTCAATTACCCCCAGGGACAGCTTATCCCTGTTAGCCACGTCCACACGAACCAGCTATGAACCCTCCACGGCTGGAACGCCATTCACCGACACCTTGGCGCGAGGAGTCTGGAGGCACTCTCTAAACCCGATAACCTCCATCAACCTTTCGTCGGAGCTTGAGCTCCTTGACTATGGCAACACGTTCAATACGAGCATCCAGATCTACCGTAACCAGATAGGAATAGATGCAACGTTATCGGCCGTACTCTCATTTAGAGCAAATGTCGGTGCTGCCTATATTGCGACCGAACGAGGCGCATCAACTTCTGTAATCGCTGGCGTTCCATCCACAACGCCCGTCTCGGGCTCGATCGCCGATTGGATTGGCGATGCCGTCCTGACCTACCGTATGCTTAAGAATACGACCCTGGCGATCAATGCAGTCCAGTCGGTCGGGCCAAGCGTCGTTGGCTCATTGTTCAAGCGGGACTCGATTTCAGCTAATATCACACAGGTTCTCAATTCAAGATCAAGCCTGACTTTGTCGGCGGGCATAAATCGCCAAATATCGACTACAAGCACGGATTTCGCTTCGGCGTCAGCGAGCTATAATTACAGTCTGACGCGAGAATGGCTGGCGCAACTGAGCTACAGATACCTTCATCGATTTGCCAGTAGCGGCGCCAGCACAAATATCGACCCACTAACTGGAACGCCAACTGTTTCAGGTACCGGGCCTGCCGACTCCCATAGCTTGATGGTAGTCCTCACACATAGCTATACGCTGCTGCCTGCAGGAAACTAGCGCCGCTCATTTCAGAGCTGCACGAATACTCTCCTTCAGAGCTGTGCCATCCGGCTCAAGGGAAAGCGCCATCTTGAGCTGCTCGGCGGATTTCTCCGGCATTCCAGCTGCAGCATAGCTCATGCCAAGGTGATAGTGAGCAGCGGACAGGTCTGGTAACTTCTCGGCAGCAGCTTCCAAAGTTGAGACGGCGCCCTTGAAGTCGCCGCGTCTATATTGGGCCCAGCCGACCGTATCCATGAATTGTGGCACACTCGAATTCTTCAGCATCTCGGCCAAGGAAAAGGCCCGGTCAAGGCTGGCGGTGTCCGACCGATAGTCGAGAAGTAGACTGACCAGATTGTTAATCGCCAGCAAAGAGTTCGGCTGATCCTTTAGAATAGACTCATATTGCGCGATGGCAGCATCGTTAGTGCCCCTGCTAATCTGCAGTGACGCAGAAGCCAGACGAAGGTTCAGATCGTTTGGTAACTCCTTCAAGCCCGCCTGAAGGATATCTCCGGCGGCATCGAAGTTCTTTTGGCGGACGTAAATCTCGCTCAATGCACCGTAACTGACGGATTCTCTCGGCTGCTGGGCGATCGCCTCCCTATAAGCCTTGATTGCTTCATCATCGTTCTTCTGTGACGTCCACACCCGACCAAGCAACACAAGGATCTCCGCGTTTGCAGGAAGTCTTTTATTCATTTCCTGCAAGAGGGCGACGGCCTTATCCGCCTTACCCTGCCTGACATAAGCCGAGACCAGCGATACCACGGGCTGAACAGCATCCGGCGCGGTGCGACGAGCGCTCTCCAACGCAGCAATGCTATCGTCGATCTTGTTCTGTCCAGCGAAGACTGAGGCGCGAATCTGATCCGCCAGCGCGGGACCGTCCTTGATCTTCTCGATCCTATCGGCAACATTCAGTGCACCGGACCAGTTCTGTCGACTTAATCTGACCTGAGCCAACGACGAGAAAAGCTGCAGATTGCTGGGGTACCGATTTACGGCTTCAGCCAGCATATCTTCCGCCCGGGCGGGGTCTCCTCGGCGCTGCAGAAATCCTATATACCGAAGCACGATCTGGGGATCTTGGTTAGCAGCCTTCAGTGCATCGGCGTACTGGCGATCCGCTAATTCGTTCTTTCCGGCGCGTTCATATGCCGAAGCCAGCAGGATCAACAAGTCCGGTGACTTCGGTTGATCGTTTAGCGCTTCGCGGAGATCCGATATCGCGTTGTCAAATTGGCCACGATCAATATTGATGGCGGCGCGAAGTCGCAAGGCACCCGCATTGCGACGATCTTTACCGAGGACTTCCGAAATGATCGGCTGAGCCGCCGCAACTTCTCCCCTGCTGACGTGGATTTCCGCGAGCTTGACCTGTGCTATCGTCTTCTTTTCCGGTGAAGGCGCTGACTGGGTAAGGGACCGCAGCGCTTCAGTCGCTTCCTTGATTTTGCCTTGGGCGATGCCCAGTGCGACGAGCGCGAGCTGATAGTCGAAGGTGTCTCCCCCAGCCTTTATCCGGCTATCAAGTTCTTTGCGTACTGCATCAGGGCCCTTCGTGAGGCTGAGGAAGCGAACCAATTCGAGACCGGCTTTAGCATCGTTCGAATTAGCGTCTGCTCTGGCACGAAACTCCACCTCGGCTTCATCGAACCGTCGTTGCGAGACCAGCAATTGAATGAGCTGGGCCTGATAGCTCTGCTCTTTGGGATTGAGTGAGATTACTTTGCGCAAAAGGCGTTCCGCTTGGACCATATCACCCTTTCGGGCATAGGCCTGTATTTTCAGCAGCGAAGTGCCCGTTGCGTCCTTTTGCTCCAGATTGAGCGGATCGAGCATCTTCAGCGCGGCATCAGCATCACCCTCCGAGAGTTTCTTGGCAGCAAGCAGAGTGACAGCGTCTACGTTTTTCGGGTCAATTTCGAGCGCGCGCTGCGCCTCGCGGGTCGCGCCCGAGCTATCGTTCGCTCGCGACAATACCATTGCCCTCAATGCATGGAGTTGCGCGCTCGGACCATCCTCTTTTGCTCCATCGAGGACACGAGCTGCCGCATCGGCAGCGCCGCCCGCCAACATTATTCTGGCAAGGCGCAGTCTTGCGTCGAGGTCGTTCGGGTCAAGTTCGACTATCCGGCGCAAGTCAAGAAGGAGGGATGTCGCCTTGGTGCGCTCATCAATGCCGGCCAGCGCCTTCCAAACTTCAACCTTATCGCTCTTGTATTTGACAGCCTTGAGAAGTTCGATACGCGCGCCGAGATCATCGCCCCTCTCAATCAGGGCCATTCCGCTTTCATAATAGCGCTGCGCGTTCTGCTCCGGAGATCCGCAGCCGGCAAGTAGCAAGAGAGCCAGCGCTGCTGATAACCGGTAGCTGCGAATATTTCGAACCCGCGGTAGCTTCATTTCGTATCTTTCATTTAGGACACAGAGCATCTTGCGCAACGGTCAGGGTGAGAGCAGGTAGTCAAACCTGTTCAAACTGAACATCCGCCTTACTTCAGGGGACATACCCGCGAAGACCAGTTTCTTGCCCCGGCTCGCAAGACATTTACGAACCATCAGAAGCAATCCAAAGAACCGCGGATCGATGCCATCCGTATGAGCCAGATCAACGATTATTTGCTTGCTGGTCGCAAGAGCAGCCCGAAACTGGTCAATTGCCTGATCAATGTGGTCGACCGTAGCAGATCCCGACAATCGCAGTGTGACGGAGGACGGATCGGCGGCGGCCTCAATGGTGAGGAAATTGGCGTTGGCTCGGCGGGCAGTAATCGCGAGGGGCAGCACGCAGGTGACAAGCAGCCTTAAAAGAGCTTTCCCGTCGTTCCAGTAACGACGCCAAAGATAAGGTTCTTCCTTGATACGCCAAAGCCATTCGAATCCGGTACTCCTGAGAAGCTGTGGCGCTCGTTTTACGGTTCCAGCCTCGAAGTTAATGGTGGCGCCAAACTGAGCACGGATCGGCGGTAGCAGTCGGTGATGATTGTAGATCAACCATTGCTGGGCTTTCTCGGCACCAAAGAACAAGGCCAGCAGGTCGGCACCGCTCGCGTTAATTGCGTCGATGATGCCCTGGGAACTCGTTTGTTCGACCGTTCCAAACCCTGGATTGAGCGCTCCAACACACTCCAAGCCGCATTTTTCCGAATTGAGTTTGGTACGTACCCTTTCGGCCGCACCTTCTGCCCCCCCAAGCAGAAAAATCTTAAGCGGGCGCCCTGCCCGAACCGTCGATTTCAGTTTCACAAAAAGGTCAGCCCCTGCTACGCGCTCATGTACCGGAACGCGAAGCAGCTTCGCTATCCAGATGAGCGGCATGCCATCAGCCAAACATAAGTCGCTTGCCAATATGGATTCTCGGAAGTCGACGTTAGTTTGGCTTTTGACAAGGAAATTGACGTTTGGCGTAGAAACAAGAAAAGGTGCAGACGCGTCTTTTGCGGCATCCATTGATCGGAGCAAATTTGCGAAATTGATCGCATCAATCGGCAGACCCAGCAGGCCATAGACATCCCGGTCCAGATCGTCGGAACTCCCTCGCTCCCTGAGGCTCTCCTCGACGTTCTCTCCGGGCGCTGAACCGCCGTCGGAAACCCGCAAAACCTTTAACATCACAAACACTTTCTTACGAAATACCCATCAACGGACGGTGAAATCCGAATGCAATGCACGAGCCGCGGCAACGATTTACTACCAAATCCTTAACCGGTAAAATCGTTTTAGTTTACGTGATTAATTCCTGTGGCGCCTATTAAGTCGGCGTCGAGAATTTAACTAATATTATGAAAACCTTACCCCCGCCCCAATTCTGTATCGCAGGGAGCAGGGAATCTCCATATAAATCAGGATTGTCACCCAACGAGTCGGCTAAACTCCCAGCACGGCTACCTCAGAGATTAAACGAGCCGATGAACCAGATCAGCGCCGATGTTCCAGATTGGACGCGCGAGGTTCCAAGGCAATTCTGGGATCCTGGGCGGAAGCTCCTTCTTTCTGTCCGACGCTATCAATTTTGGCGCGCTCGCGGTGGCCTCCTCGGTCATTTTTTCTGCAAAATTCTTGTCCTGCGCCACCGCTTTTGGAGCGTCGTCACCGGCGCAGATATCCCGCTAACCTGTCAGATCGGGGGTGGCCTCCTCATCCCACATCCTAACGGCATTGTTATTCATCCCGACGCGAAAATTGGCGTCAACTGCCTGATCTTCCATCAGGTGACTTTGGGCCACCGCGAGCAGGGCGGGGTTCCCGAGATCGGAGGCCACGTCGACATCGGAGCGGGCGCGAAGATTCTGGGTCCTGTCAGGATAGGTGCTCATGCTCGAATTGGCGCAAATGCGGTAGTCATTACCGATATCGACAGCCACGCCGTAGCAGTGGGATTCGGTAAGATTTACCACCCCGGATAACATATTTCCGGATTGGTGCGATCAGGTCACGAAGCTTGGATCACCAGATACATGGATTCTTTGAGCGCACTAATACTCGCGACACTATAGGCTGAATTTGTAATTTGACGGAGCACGCCATTTGCAGAGCTTGTGCATCGTCCGGATCGGTGACGTTAATGTTCGACAACATCCGCAGTGATTTTCGTGCTCACGGTCGAGATTGGGGTGCCCAAGGATTTTGGGTAATGATCGTATATCGGTTTGGCCAATGGCGTTATAAAGTGCGGCCGCAATTACTCCGAAGACTGTGCTCGCTGACATACAAAATCCTCTTCAAGTTGGTGCAGATCATAACGGGAATCGAGCTACCGTGCGAAGCGATCGTGGGACGCAACTTCGTCATCGACCATTTTGGGGGCATCATCGTCAGCGGCTATGCGCGCTTTGGGGATAACTGCAGAATCCGCAACGGCGTCGTGGTAGGCCTCCGCCGGATCGAAGAGCCCAGCGCGCCGGTCATCGGCAACAATGTCGATATCGGCGCGGGAGCAAAGCTGCTTGGTCCAATCAGGATTGGAGATAATTCGGTCATCGGAGCGAATGCTGTCGTGCTCGTGGATGTCCCCGAAAATTCCATCGCGATTGGAGTTCCGGCGATCATCAAACCGCGCCGGTCATCGTCTTTGGACCTACACGATCACTGATGCGGACGTCCGCCTCATCCCGTTTTGGTGTAGTCGCGATTGGGCGCAACGAAGGCGAACGCCTTAAGCGGTGCCTCGCTTCGGCTTCGGAGGCCGAGGTGATCGTCTATGTCGATTCTGGCTCGACCGATGGATCCGTTCAGTGGGCGCGTGGTCGGGGGGTGACGGTGGTTGCGCTGGATATGAGCAGAGCATTTACCGCCGCCAGGGCACGCAACGCCGGCTTTGCGCGCTTGAAGCAATTAGCGCCCCATCTGAACTACGTGCAGTTTGTGGACGGGGATTGCGAGCTAGTGAAGGAATGGCCGCATCAGGCGGTCGAATTCCTGCAAGCGCACGACGAGGTCTGCGCGGTATTCGGACGCCGACGCGAACGCTATCCGGATCGATCCATATACAACCGTATCTGTGATGATGAATGGAACGTTCCGATCGGCATTGCCCGCGCCTGCGGCGGTGATGTGATGATGCGCAGGGACGCGCTTGAAAAGGTGGGCGGATATCGCGAAGATTTTATTGCGGGCGAAGAGCCTGAGCTCTGTGTTCGGCTGCGCTCGGTCGGATGGAAGATCTGGCGCATCGACCACGAAATGACATTGCATGACGCCGCCATCACCAGGTTTGGGCAGTGGTGGCTTCGTATGGTTCGCAGCGGCTATGCGTTCGCCCTTGGACGTCAGGTGCACGGATCACCACCGGAACAGCTTTGGGTGTGGGAAAGCCGGCGCGCTTGGATATGGGGAATAGGGATTCCCGCTGTCTGTGCGTTGGCGGTGGCTCTGTTCGGATTGCAAGGTCTTGCGCTTCTCCTCATCTATCCGCTGCAACTCTTGCGCCGGGTCCTCCGACTTTCGGGAGCTTTGAAGAGCCGATTTCAGTTTGCTATCCTTGAGCAGCTTGCGCGACTGGCAGAAAGCATCGGACAGATGAGATTCCTGCGCGATCGCCTCACCGGTCAACACAGCAAGATATTGGAATACAAGTGATGGTCGTATGCTCGTTTGGCGGCTCTTCCAATTAGTTCGTTGTACTCGGCTGCGCGTTCTCCTCACGTACGACAAATAGCCATCCGCATTGTCACCGCGATAGCGCTGACCTCAGATGACTCACGGCCCACAACAGATTCATGCTCCTCGATAGCCGGTTCATCGGCATACACTGGGTTGTCCATAGTTCAATGACATTTACCTGCCTTACTTCGCGAGTAATCCATGACCAGCGCCGCTTTCAATCGATCGACGGTCGGTAGAACACAGATGAGGCTACGCCTCGTCGAACTCACCGTGTCGTACAGTTAAGAGGACTCGCTTTCGGCCGGATCAATGAACGCAGGTATGTTACGTTTGCTAGCTAGGCGCGTTAACTCAGAACGATGCTTGAACACCTCTTGAGCGGTAAATCCCATCCCATCTTTTCGTGCTGCAAGAGTAATTTCCTCCCTCTTCTCCAAGAATTCGGATAGCGACCTCGCAACTAGGGTTGGACTGCCAATTGGTGTTAGAATTCCTCCCCCGTGCCTCTGGATTAGATCGCGTTGATAGGGAGAGTCGTAACCGATCAACGGTAGTCCGCACACGAGAGCTTCTATAAGACATCTCGGCGACTCCGGGGTTAGATGACAGAAGAGAAAAACATCACAAAGCTTGAGCTTGGACATCAAAGCTTGATGATCGTTGATTGCACCTGGGAACTGGATATGACTGTCCAATTGGAGCTCAAGCACTCGCTCGCGGGCGGCAGCGAGCTGGGGTCCGTCACCATACCAAACTGCACGATAATCCAGGCCGTTGGTTCTGGCTGCATGCAGGACCTGGATCCAATCAAGAATACCTTTCTCGCCGTGAACTCTACCGGCATATACGATTTGAAGCGTACGCCGATGGCTGAGTCGTTCTCTAACTTCTTCTTCACTGATCTGGTCCGATTTATCGAGATGAATGTCGTGGACCAGGAATGGCCTTTTACAAAATTTGGCATAAGCGCTAAAGCAATCCATTCCGTGGAATAAACCCACGGCACAACGGCTGATTACATACCTCTCGTAATAGCTCGTTGCTATCGCAAGCAACTTTGAATAAATACGCCTAACTCCACTCTTGGTGTCTGCACGCCAAGAAATAACGGCAGACTCAACGCGGTCAGTCCAAACCACGAAACCGCGCTCGTTGCGAGCGGCAATCAAGGCAGCGACTGCCCCCCAATCGCCCCAAAGCCCCCCAATCGCAAAGTGCAAATGGCTCGATAATGAGATTTGCTTCCTCAGGGTCATGAAGACACCCGGAAGACGAGCGAAAAAGTGGAATGCCTCGTAAGCGACGGGCAAGCGCACGAAAGACAATCTGTCCGCGCCTTTTACGCCGTCAATCGGTGATCGATCGGGCGGCGGTTTACAATCATGCGTTGGGCAGGCTAATATGATCTGCTCAAAATTTTCCAACCACAACCCCAGCCCATGGCACGCTTGCTGGTCTAGAAATATCCGCCCGTTGAAATGGAACGCTTGAACCGGCAACACCAACAACAGTCGGTCGCTTGCGTAAGTTACCATATATCTGCCTTATCCCGCCTCATCTTTTGTGCAGCGCTTGCAATAGGCCTTGCCTCTGCGACAACGTAAGTTACTAAAGAGAGAGGGATGAGCCGTTTACCCGCACTGTTGGATGCGGTGCGCCCTCTAATCGATTTTGGAACATTAATAGTATAGAAATAGAACACGAATGAGATACGCGGCCTTTCGTACCGCCCCTCTTAGACGCCTCCTCAGGCGTGTCATCCGTGGACCTGGAACACCTGACTCGGTCTCTTTTCGGCAGGAAATACTTTGCCGAGAGGAACGGACGAAGGTCCCGCAACCTCTTTTTTTTGAGCACCACCTGAGCCGTATTACGGAAGGCACTGGCCATCAGCCAGTCGGAAATGAGGTTGCAAGCATGCTTGCAGACACCTACACACACGAGGCCACCGTAGCTTACCACATCAAAGATGCAATTATCCATAATGGATCGGTGTATGCAAGCAACATGCGATACATCGTATCGGACCGTGCGCTGGAGCACCAGTTTCATACAGTTCAGCACTTCGGTTCGGCGAGCCTGACGTCGAGCGCAGCGGGCCATACATACTTCGGCCATTGGTTGAGAGATGACTGTTTAAAGTATCTTCTGGCGGAACAAGCAGGCGCACCAATCTGCATAGGCCAAAAGTTTTCCAGCCATCAAAAGATGTATGCGAGTTACTTTGGGCAAGATTGGACTCCAACCGAAAGCGCCTTCATCGATGATCTTGTGATCTTCCAAGACCACGCGCAGAACAGCTTGAAGAAGAAGCGCTACCTAGAGCTGCAAGACAGGCTCAGCCGCCTTTTTCCTGACCGCGATAGAGACAAGGTTGTATTTCTGAGACGCGGCCGGGCCGGCTCGCCCCGATTCATAGCAAATGAAGGTGAGCTACTAGAGTGTTTGGCTCGCGAAGGCGTAGAGATAGTAGATGTAGAGGACGATCTTCCAACTATACTTAGCCAGTTGAAGAACGCAAAGCTAGTCATGTCCATAGAGGGTAGCCATATATCTCATTGTACATATGCTCTTGCAAGCGGTTGCGCCTTGTTGGTTCTGGAGCCACCAGACCGGTTTACTGCTACACATCGTCATTGGGCCACATGCACGGGAATCCATTTCGGGTTTGTGGTGGGCGAACCGGAAAGCAAGGGTTACAGGTTCTCAAGCAAGGAAATTCTCCAGCTGTCAGAACGTCTGCTCGGTCTGGGGAGCGACAGTTTCGAGCCAGCATGAAGCGTCTGCTCATTTATATTGCGTTAAATGCAAGCCTAAGAGATCAATTGCATTTGCAGGTCCAAGCCTGGGAGTATTTTGTTGGCTGCCCTCAAGTCTGCACGTATACTGAATAGTAGATAGCCAGCATGCAAAATTGTTCTCTATTGCAGTAAATGGGATCTGCCGACTGTGCGGTTTTAGCAGGTACTCCGCTCTCTGCAAATCGGGCAACGCGACAACCATCCAGAACCCAGACTGGGGCAGAGCCAGGAACGCGCTCCTCTGGGACTAGGCGGGAAAAGCTGCGTCAGATAGTTTTGCGCGGCGGCAACTTGGAAATGGTGTATGGAAAAATCCGCTTTCTACCGCGCTGCCCGCTGGGCCTATCAGCCAGTCAAACAAGCCAAGAGTCTGGCGGTAAATTTCAACGCGTGGACCGCCCGCAAAGCAATTATCGAACGCTATCTAAAGCGCGAAGGTTTCACAGGATTGCAGATTGGTAGCGGGTCTCATAAGCGCGACGGCTGGCTCAATTCCGATCTGCCGGGTTCCGGTGCAGAAATCGGCATTGACATCACTGAACGGCTGCCGTTCCAGGATAGCAGTTTACACTCAATTTATGGCTGTGAAGTTATCGAGCACATTCCAAAACACGCGGTTCTGCCATTCTTCAAAGAGGCTTTCCGTGTCTTGAGGCCAAGGGGCGTCTTTCGCCTCACCACGCCGGATCTGGAGGAAATTTGTCGAATCATACTCGGCATCAGCAATGAATGCACCATTGAACAGATTTCGACGATTTGGCTCGAGGATAAACGCCTGACCAGGGATATCTGGGCAAATGCAATGTTTCGAAGCTGGGGGCATCAATACGTTTGGGACTTTGAGTCGCTGCGTGAGATTGCATTGTCCGCTGGCTTTTCGGCCCTTGAACGAAAACCGCCGCAGGTGACGGGTTCAAGCTTTTTGGAACTAAAGAACCTGGAAACCCGCTACGGGATGCCGCCTCCTCCTTTTGTTTGGGCAACAAGTATCATCGCAGAGGCAGTCAAACCCTAGTCACGTACTCGATCTCTAATGGAGTGATGGCGCATTGGGAGAGGCCGGTATAGATCCCGGCTCGAACACTGGATGCGACATCGTTAGGGGCCCTTGGCGTCCTAAAGGAGATGCTCGACACAACGGGGGTGAAGTGATGGAATGGCTTGGACGAGCATTTATTGCCGTTTGGCTGATAGCTTTTTTACGTAATGTACACTGGCAAGGGCCTGAAGCCGGGTAGACAGCGGAAATCGTCGCCGAGGAAATTGCCATGAATAACCACATGCGGGGACGCCGCCTTCATTTTGCTCGCACTTCACCGTCACGGTCGCATTGACTAGCCGGAACTGTCGCGAAGATCGTACACTTTGAGCCCTCGACCTCGGTCCAACAGCGCGTCGATCTTTGCCGGAACGTCGCGGATCAACGTCAGCCTTCGGCCATTCAGCTCAAATTGGATCGTATGTGGAGCGACCACTGATCCATGAATCCCATCAGCCTCCATCGATAGCTGAAGATCGCGCCATCCTGCTCCACCTGGGTTGAAGAAGTTCTCGTTTCCTGCAACGACTATGTCAGGACCGTTCACCTCACGAAGTTCACTAAGGACCCTTTGCGCGAACTCCTGATGTGGAGTTAGTTCAGCTCCCCGCTCCACAGCGAACATTTGCCAAAAATACCCGCCGTAAGAACGAGTGCCATCGTGTGTACCAACCTGACGCGAGGCGCGCGTCTCCAGCGTGAGGTACGGGGCTCGTCCGTAAAAGCTCGCCGAAAAAAAAAGCAAACCCGCTGTCGCCGCGCCTGAAATAAATAATGGCCATTTCCGGAGCTGAGCAGACACAGCGTGCTCCGCGGATGACAAGCATTCCACCAGGATGACGGGAAAGAACATCAGCAATGGCACGGCATACTTTACGCTAAGCAAATTTGGCAACGGCAAGCAAACGGGTGCAATTGCCACGACCCAGACGAGAGAGGCAATTTTTCTTTCTCGAAAACATCGCAGCGCGGCGATAGGTCCTCCGATAATCAAGATCACCCATCCCAGAGGGCTGAACATTACAGACAATACCCCAAGCTTCGTTCTGAGATCCCAGCCAAGGCTCTGCGCTTTGTCCGCCATTTCCCTGACGGAGGCCGCATAGATATCCAGAATCTCATAGGGGTTAAATAGTCCCGCAAAGTATGAAGCGCCAATCGTTACGAAGACCGCGCAGTTGAATAGCAGCACCTCGCGTAGAGAGCGGCTCTGCTTCCAGGCCAACAAGGAAAAGACGCCGACAGCTAGCCCAAAGTCCAAGCGCATTAATGTCGCGATGCCCAAGAGCAAGCCAGACAAGAATGACGCGGGCCCCGCGCTCCCTCGCAAGAGCAGCATTGAGGCGCACGCAAAGGGCAAGCCAAGAACGGTGGAATTGAAGTAGAGGCCCGAAAACCAAAGCTCCGGTATGGCAAGAAGCGCAATAAGCGCCATTCCAAGCCGCGACCATGAGCGTTTATCATCCCAAGCAGTAAGGAGCAGCAACGTCAGGGAGATGGCGCCCGCGATTGGTGCGAGTAGAAATATGGCCGATGGCGTTCGAGTGATCCAAAATACAGCCGCGCCGACCTCGTAGGCGAGTGGCTGCCAACCATATCGATAGATCAGCAATTCGCCGCGCTTTGCCTGGTCGAGATGAAGCATTGGAAGGATAGAGTTTAGATCGTCTCCTTCGTAACCATTTCGATCGGCGAGTGCAGTCAGTGCCACCACGCTGACCAAAAAGAAAATCGACGCGATCAGATGCGTTCTTTTTGCCAGCATCGCAGGCTACATCATGGTCGCAGCAATGAGCGCAATGCCAGATGTCATGGCGACGCCCCAGCTTTGCTTGTCGGTCACCGCAAATACGAGCGGATCCTCATGTAACTCTCCTCGATGAGCTTTAAGCCAGATGCGTGTCATCCAGTAAAGAAAAGGGGGCAACAGCAACCACAATGGCCATCGACTTGAATAAAGGTCGACCATATCGGGGCTATTGATATACAATGCGAGGACCAGAACGGCGCTATAGGCCGCCGCAGAGCCGAGACTCAACAGAACCACAGAGTCCTGGACAAAATAACCCCTTCCTGCCGCGCCTTCCTTTTGCAGATCGCGCATCAACATCAATTCAGAATATCGCTTCACCAGAGCCAGGCTCAAAAACACAAATACAGAAAAGGCCAAGAGCCAAAACGACGGAACGATCTCTGTCGCAGCGCTCCCGGCCAGCACCCGCATGGTGTACAGCCCGGCCAGCAGCATTACGTCGACTATCACCTGGTTCTTCAGCCAAAACGAGTAAGAGCAAGTCAGGAGGAAATACAGCATAAGAACGCAAAGAAACAGCCAGGACAGATAAGCCGCCATCAAAATGGAGATAATCAGAAAAATCGGAGCGACTATGACACCTTGCTTTACCGGTATTGCGCCAGAGGCAAACGGCCTGTGGCGCTTGCGCGGATGCGCGCTGTCAGACTTCAGGTCAACGATGTCATTGATCAGATAGACTGCAGAGGCGCAAAGGCAGAAACTTGCAAAACCCAACAGCGCGCACCGGATCGTGTATAAATCTGTGAACTTGTGACCGGCCAAAACCGGCAAGAAGAGAAGCAGATTTTTTAGCCACTGATGAACGCGTATAGCCCGGAGCCAAATCGACATGTCATGTAAACTTCGCAGAACGCTTCGGGGCTAAAGTTATTTTCATTCTCGCCGATGTTAGTTTAATGAGCCGGCTAAGCTGTTACTGAATAACCCGAAGCTGTGTTGAAATAACCATAGAACGTCCGCGCTACGATTCCCCATTCGTACAGACATCCAACGAACGCGAAAAATACCTTTAAAGACTAACCCATGCAATCAATACGCTGCCTTGGACGAGCCCGCAGGGCTCGAATAGGCAGTTAGTATTAATATCCAGGCTCTGGAGGCAGGCTAGCGCCAAATACTGCCATTAGATAACGTGTGGGTCGTCACCCGGAAATAGCTCGCCGGTGATTAAACGCGCCTATCAGGACGATGAAATTGGTCAATCTGTTCGCCATACTATTCGATAAATCAGTATTTCAGCACCTCAAAGTATAGCCAATGCGCCCAACGCCGTACATTGTTCACCAATCTGACCCGTCGACTGCGCAAGGTCCAGTCAAGCGCGCAGGTTTTACACATACCGAATATCTGGACCGGACAAGGATGCCGCTGCTCGACGGGATCCGCGCCATCTCCATTTTGCTGACGATCACGGTTCATGCCCATATTGGACAGTGGTCGTGGCTCGCCGGCGAACGCGGCGTCACGATGTTTTTTATCCTGAGTGGCTACCTGATAACCTTCCTTGCGTTGCGCGAGGAGCGCGAAAACGGTCGCCTTAACCTCTCGGCTTTTTACGTCAGGCGGACCTTTAGAATTTTTCCGCTCTACTACATCACGGTAGCGATTTACGCTGTCCTGATTTACGGCCTGCAGATCCGGTCCGACAAGGCCGCGAATTTCTCCGGAGCTCTTCCTTACCTATTGACCTATCTTCAGGAGTTTCCGTTCTTTTTTGGGGTTAATGGAGCGACCTCCAATATTCCCCTGTTTCACTCATGGTCGCTGGGTATTGAGGAAAAGTTCTATCTGGTCTGGCCGGTTCTCATCTTTGTTTGTCTCTGGAGACTTCGCGCGTGGCGGCTGCCGGCCTGCATGGCCATGGTCGCCATATTCGCTTGCTCTCCGCACTTCGGAAGATTTGGTATGCTGCTTTTCCCCTATTTTCATATCTTGGTGGGGTGCGCCGTTGCAATCGTCTTGAATGAAGCCCGATATTTCGCAATTGCTCGGACTCTCTCGAGCCGGCTATGGTTTTGCGCGATCCTATTGATATTCGCAGCGGTTCAGTTCATTTCACCGCTCTACACCTATTGGCCGTTTCAACAGCCAATCGATGTTCTTTACAGCCTCGTTGGCGGCCTGTTGCTGGCGGCGCTTCTAACGTTAGAGTCGGCGCGCGTTAGGATCCTGGCTCATCCAGCGCTGGTGTTCATTGGCAGGCTGTCCTACGGAATCTATCTTGTCCACGTCCTCTGCTTGAACGTCTCCGAGGTCGTTCTAGGCAAGCTGGCAGGGTCAGTTTCAGTGCTCGTATTGGCGCCGCTCAACCTGGTTATTGCGTTCGTCCTGGCAACTGCTGTCGCCTTGGCGTTTGCGATTGCAATCGAGCGTCCGCTGATAAGAATGGGTCATCGCATATCGGGCGAAATACTTGCTGGCCGGCGTCGCCCCTCCATAATTACTGAAAGAACGTAAGCAGAAGTCGGGAATAAAACCTAGAGGCTTGATCCTCGCCGGTGGATCCTTCCAATGAGTCGTCTCTGCATCATCACCAACGCAGCGCTCCGATGCTCGCTATGGGCAAGCGCAAAAGTTCGCGGAAGCATTTTTCTCATCTGCCAGGCCAAGCGATAATCGTTTGCGTCTAATTATTTGTTTGTCGATTGCTTGTTGAAATTCACAAGCGCATCCCAAGACTTGTACTTTGGCGCATAAGAGTCCCCCGAACTCAAGCCCCACTGATTTTTGCCAGGTACTAAAAGCCATGCCGGCGTCTGTGAATGTGGCTGAGCCATAAACTGGGAAATTTGGTCCCGTACAAGGATAGCAAAAGTGTCTGACTGCTTATAAGCCTCAAGCAGTTTGGCAATTTTTCCATCGGAACCGCCGTAGGTGGTCGAGATACCCAACGCTGTACAGGTCGCGGCGGAGGGGTACCAGCTTTCGTGGCCCCCCTCGTAGCAGGCGACGGGTTTGTCAAAGGTTTTGGCAACCGCTTCCCAGGCCGGATAGATACCAACACCACGGTTTGCTCCACTATTCAGCGCGAGCAAAGTCTCGCTTCCAGCCGTCCCGGTGGCCAACGTCCCGGTCCGAATATCATTGTCGAGGAACGCGAGAGCCGAAGCCATCTTAGTTGGCACCGCCGTCGCATAGTCATCCGCGGCCGCGAGCAGTCCCGCTATCGCGGCAGCGCCGACCCTGAGATAGTTACCATCGAAATTAACGCACTGAGCCCCTGAATAGTAGGTTGCATACGAAAGAACGTCACAATAGTCGATGGGCCTGTTTGGCGCCGCATTGTAGTTCGGAAATCCTTTGGCCGCATATTTTGGGTAGACGGCTCCGCTCAAGTCGGCCCCCTGCAGCTCGTAGTTGGTCGTCGCTCCGACTCCCCCAAAAGCCTGAAACGCCATGACACGCTTGAGCTGATCAGATTGTCGAGGAGCCCAGTTTGAGGTGACCAAACCCATTACTTGACGGAATCGCAACGCGTGCCAGCCAAAGAACTGACGGCCGTTATCAGATGGAAATCCCAGGGCGACCCCTTTGGCATTGGCCCATGGCGTGACAGGGAATGACCAATTCCAAACTTCGTTACCAAGCTCAAAATAGGCTTTCAAATTACTGTTCAGCTTGTCTCGGACCAGCCTCGTTATCGACGCGATCGATGCATCGTCCATCGATGCGCTGAAGTTACACCAGTAGTCAGCATTTATGCGATTGGCGAACGCTATCTGCAATTCATAGGGAATGCATCCTGTTTGCCCGTCAACTTGCCACAAGAAGGCCCCAAGAACCGCGTCATAGGTGAGCGTCGCGAGACTGTTAGCAGCAATTTGACCGATGTTCAGAGGCTGGCACGTTCCGCCGCCGGACCCAGCGAGCACCGGCACCGCCCCCCGCGCTCCCGAATTGACGGTAATTGTCCTTGACGTGTTTGCGTTGCCAAACTGGAGCTGGATCATTTCCCCATCGACATAGGATTTCGTCGCATCCTTCTGAGAGGCACATGTGTAATCGTTGGTGCCTGACGTAGTGCCGGCCCACGCACCAGGAGCCCAGCGCTGGGCGCTAAGATTGATGGCCGTCCGCCAAGGCGCGATGTATCTCGCCTGCGAAACATTTCCAAAATTTGGATTGGTCCATCCCATCGGGCGGACGATTCGCGGGTTGAGTGTTCGGTAGGTCGCGACGTAATTATCGTCGAACATTTCCTCAGGAGTCGTCGCTTGATCTATGGCAGCTTCGTCGGAAAGCCTGCACAGAACTAAATTCGAGAGGCCAGAATATTTCGCCCCAGCCGGGAAGCCGAACGCAACCTGGCTAGGCGTTGCTCCAGCGAAGGTAAACACGATCCTTCCGTTGGTCCCAACGGCGGTAAGGTTAAAATTGGTCCCGCCCGAGACAAACCCGGCCCCAGACGTGACAACGAATCCCGGGGCCCCCCGCAACATCAGGATGGTCGCCAGGCCCGACCATTTCAGCACCATCGGCGTCGAAGGAGCTAGATTAGTCGGGAAAAATATAGTGGCCCCTATGGTCGCTGCCGGGGTCGAGGTGGGATAGTTGTTCTCATCGAGAATCGCAGGGTAGGCGTATCCCGGACTCGATCTATAGTTCACAAGAGAAAGAGCCAGATTCTTAAATATCCCCGGTTCAATCGAGGTGCCAATCAATGATCGGCCTGTTGTGGATGGCGGTTTGGTGCTCGCACTTCGTGGTGGAGGGGCAGCCGCCCTCAGCACGCTCGGGCTTCCCACGATTACCGCAGTCGCAGATACAGCACTCAAGAAATTTCGGCGCGAGATTTCCATCGTTGATGCCCTCAAGGTGCGTCAGTTTCCTGTCAATCAAATAACAGTTAGTTCTTAAAGTTGATCTCGCCCGTCGAGCGAGTTTCTACCGAGTAATTAAACTACCTGTTCACCCGAATCGCGAGGTAGACGGTGTAATGTCAGGGTGCCCAAACCTGCCAGAGGCAGACGTGCTGAGCCGCATGGCTGCTTGCTGCAAGGCTTCAGCGCGTCCCAACAGCGCTCCCGAGAACAGCCAGGTCATCGGCAACAAGCTGGCATTGGGCAGGAGATCCACAACATTGGTTGCCACAATCAACGCGAGAGCGGTTAGCAAGATGTTTTCCTTAAATGACCGTGCATGTCGTGCGGCTGCAGCAGCCTTTATGACGCATAGCGCAAGAAGTCCAAATTCTGCGACAAAGCCGAGTATGCCAAATTGGCCGATCGCAATTACCCAATGACCATCGGTAACGCTTACGTCTTTGCCTCCTTCATCGTAAATGCGACTCCTTCCGTACCTACCCCAGCCAAATATCGGCCGTTGTAAAGCTCGTTCGAGCAAGCTTGCTTCATTTTCGAACCGAACCTGGAGCGATGACGCACGGTCGAAACTGACTGATTGTGCAAGTTCGACCATAAGCCGTGTTGGCACTAAATCGGCAACTCTGAGCATCGGATAGAACAGTGCGAGCAGGACGAAGACGACGGCCACCCGCGCTTGGAGCTTAGGCTTCGCAAAACAGACTAATGGTACGACAATGGCTCCGAAAAGCGTCGCGCCCGCGCTCCTGCAAAGGATTAATACGGCTCCCAGATAAGCTGTTACGCCGCCAGACCTTCGAAGGCCACCGCCACTCCGCCAAAGGGCCGCGGCCGCAGTAACGCTCATAAACAAGAAGATTGCTGCGATAAGCCCGTGCCCCGTGAAGACCATCGGGCGGTACCCCCCGTCCCGTACCTGCTGAATGAAATCAGTTGGGAAATAACCATAGATCCAAAAATGAAACTGCGGGCTAAATCGCATCTCGAACAGCATTGGGATCGAATAAAACAGTCCGGCAACCACCAAGGCTTTGAGGACTTGCTCATTCGCCTGCTCTGTTCGAAACAATCCGCGCCCAACAAAAAAAGGTAGTAGAACAATTAGTGCCGCTTCAACAGCCGATACGGCATCATAGAGACCAACGCCCGGGATCACTCGGTCGCCTGCGAAGACCGGATCACCATTCAACATGGATGTTATAATCGGCCCGAATAAGAATATCGCGACCAGCACTTCTGCTATGCCGAATCTTGGATGCCATGGACGACCGACGACGATCAGATAGCCCAAAAAAATGCAGAAACTCGGAAGCGTCGCCTTGTCGAAAGATGGAATCATTTCAAATTTGATTCCCGTCCCCACCGGAAGAAGGAGTTGCGCCCCCACGATGGTCCACAGCGTCGCCTGCACAGCAGGCCTCACTGAAAACAGCACAGCAGCTACGAGCGGCCAAAGCAATAGCGCCAATGTTGCAACTGCGCTCTCCATCGAAAATCCAGCTATCATGATCTGCGACTAAAAACTATATCACGAATACATTCCGATGCTTTGCGGCAAGTACGATTGTTCTTCGAAATCGGCGGACATGCATAATGTCGCTCGCTCGAACCGATCAGGAGCCACCAAACTTTTAGATACAGCAAGGCAGGACGAAACGCTTCGCTTGATCCAAGATCGAGCCTACTTGAACTATTGTTGCGAAAAGCGATTGACGCGGGGCGTGCTGAATACAATGAGTGACCTTATTTGCGGGGCGCCGTTTTCGTGATATTTTAAAAAGAACAAACAGGGGACGCAGATGATCAAATCAAAACGGCAAATTACAAACCTGAGGCCTGATTTTGAAAGAATTTACGCATCTTGTATCATCGGCGCGGGTTTTTTCGAATCGGACGATTACTATAGGCACGATCAGGAACGCTACTGGCGCTCCCTTGAAATATTTTGCGAACTCGACTTGCCCCGGCCAGCACGAATTCTAGAAATTGGCGGTGGGCAGATGGCGGTGATGTGCAGCAAGCTATTCAACGACGAATGTGTCGTGGGCGATATTTCGGATCAATTCATTGCACCGATCGAGAGGCAGAACATACCTTTTATTCCGTACAACCTGATGAGCGATGAGGAACACTCTGCCAAGGGCGCGTTCGATGCCGTAGTTCTCCTGGAAGTAATTGAACACGTTCCTGTCCCGGCTTATGTGCTATTCGAGCGTATCAAGCGTCTTTTGAAACCGGGAGGAATTCTCTTCCTGACGACACCGAACCTGTTCCGGCTTCGAAATTTAATACGAATGTTTCTTGGAATTGAGTTTCTGGACCGGTTTCTGCTTCCGCAGCCCGGGCAGGGGCTCGGTCACCAGCTCGAATACTCTGCAAACCATCTAGATTGGCAGCTTGAGCGTGCCGGTTTGTCCAAGATCTTCATCCAGCACGATGAGTTGGGACGCGTAGGCCACTCTTCGAAAGCGAGACTTGCCCGAAGGCTGCTAGCACCGTTGAGGTTGCGTCCGATCTGGCGGGATGGCCTTGTGGCGGCGGCACGCAATTAAGAAATTCGTGTTGTTCTCAAAGTGCTGGTCGTAGCCCTAAGGTGCTCAGATCCTGCTTCCCGGTTCTAACAGCCTCATAGATGCGGAGCATTTGCCGCGCCTTGGCGTCCCAGGTCAGATTCTGCAGCACTTTCTCGCGCGCCGCGCTTCCGAGTTCGTTCAGCAATTCGGGTGCCTGAATAACGCTTCCGATCGCTGATCTAAAGCCTGCGGTCAGACTCGCTTCGTCGCTAAATCTCACGCGGATTCCGGTCTTGTCATCAACGAGGTCGGCCGGTCCACCATAGTCTGCGACGATCGGAGTAACGCCGAGCGCCATCGCCTCTACGACTACCCCGCCGCCGAACTCTCTGATGCTTGGCAATCCAAGGAAATCGCAGGAGCGCAGTTTCGCCTGAATGTCGGCATGCGGGACCCAGCCGTGAAAAACTACACTTTCCTGCAGGCCAAGCGCTTCGACCCTCTGGTGCAGAAGCGGCTTCTGAGGCCCGTCGCCGATAATGTGCAGCTTCAGAGAGCCAGCTTCCAGGAACGGTCTGGCAGCTTCGATTAGGATGTCCGCCCCCTTGTACGGCACGAGTCGCCCGACGAACGCCGCCTGCAAGGGCAGCGATGAATTTTCCTTTCTGAAATTGCTAAACAGATCACTGTCTACGCCGTTCTCCGGAATGAAGATGCTCTTCTGGCGTACCCAATCGGGCAGTTCACTTTGCGTAAATCTCGATCCCGAGATGATTGCTGCGCTATTTTTCCGAGTCGATCGGTACGCGGGCATCAATCGGTACAGCGGCCTGATGTGCGAAAGAAATTCCTTCTCGGCATACTGACGGTGGCGGAACCCCTTTGGCCAGGGTACACCACCGTTCAACGGCCCGAGCACAAAGGGAACGTTGTGCCTGGCGAGCTTCGCGGCGAGCAAGCTCTGGGTGGTGGGGCTCAGCGGCGTGATACGATGGACCACATCGAACTCGCCGGCGATTAACTGGCGGCGAAAGCGCTTCCACACCTGCAGCTCGAACGAGTAGTATGCAAAAGCCGTAAATGCCATGACCGTTGTCCAGGCTTGATTGTGGCCACCTCGCAAACGGGTAGCCATAGAATGCAAGGGCGCGACGATTCCTTCATTATCGATCGCGGTAAAGGCTTCCCCCTCGATCCAGCCTTTTCGAAGCAGAGCCGCCTTATTGCGGACTTGCGTAACGAGGTGCACGTCGGCAACCTTTGACAGCGCGTTAGTCAAGCTCCAACCAATGAGAGGCACACTGGTCCATTCCGGATTAGCGGCTTCGGCAAGAATCAGAACACGCAATCTCCTGGCGACTGCCTCCTTCCTTCCGTTCATGTCACTGCGTACTCCCTACTCTCGCGCCATCGCTCTCGGCATGTCCTCAAACTGGATCCGATCAGCAGCAGGCAAATATGACCTTCGATAATCCGATGCCGATTAGCCAGCCAATCACCCAGGTGAATAGCACGCCAAGCTCGAGGCGAAGACTGTTCAACCCATGCTTTCGATTCAGATAAAACGTGCAAAGCGTCGTCGGCAGCATGTGGAAGGCGACCCCAAGCACGGCGCCTTGCACGCCAAACGCGTAGAAAAGCACAGTTGCAAATAAGAAAAGCGAGATCAGCTTGGTAACACTTAATATCGTGAGATATTCTGGCCGGCCCATAGCCAGATAGGCAGACTGAGATATGCCGTACCGTGCGAAAAGCAGTCCAAAGGACAGATATTCAAGCATCCAGCCGGCGGCCGCATAGCGCGGATCATACAACAAGTGGACAATCGCCGAGCCAGCCGAGAAAAGAAATCCGGCGATGAACAAAAGCGCGGCGTCCATGAGCCAGCGCATTCGAAAGTATATCTCAGGAACGCGATGCGGCTGTTGGCGGGCCGCCTCGCTAAGCGCGGGAAAAGAAACGCCTCCGAACACCCTGCCGACAAGCCCGTCGGGCACCGAGGCCAAATTGTACGCGACAGAGTAAAAGCCCAGCATTTGCGCGTTGAGCCACCCGCCAAGCAACAGACGATCCCCATTGGCCGCAAAGGCGCTCAGCATCGAAGACAGGAAAGTCCATCTGCCAAATCGAAACAGTTCCCTACTCGCGTCGTGGTCCCAGCCCAGCCGATCCGAGCAGCCCTTCAGCATGCAATGAGTAAGCAATGTTGTGATTGCAGCCGAAAGCAGCATGCCTAGAATGTAAGACCACAGAGATACGGTAGCCCAACCTAGCAGAATGACGAAGATCAGACTGACTGACTGCGCGATGATCTCAATGACGAACAGCCGCTCCATCTGTAAATTGCGGCCGGCGATAGTCGCCTTCATGGATTGCAGACCCAATATCACTGCCGAGAACGATGCAACTGCAAGGTAAATTGGGATCTGGGGATCAGCATATGCTGACTGAGACGGCAGCAGATGGTGCGTCATTGCGATCGCTAACCCTGCTGCGAAGATGGCGCTCAACCCCCAGATAAAGAAGCCTCTCAGTATCTGCAGGGTAAAAGCAGTGTTCAAAAACTCCCGCTTCTCGCCGTTCGGGCTTTGGATCACAGCCTGCCTCAGCCCGATATCGGTCAGCAACGTGACAACAACCTGGACCGACATCACGACAGCCAGGATTCCAAAAGCCTCAGGAGCGAATATCCGGGTGAGAATGATGGTTCCAACGAATCGAAGCGCCAGGCTCGAAAAATGTCCCATCAATGCCCAACTGCCGGCCCGAAACGCGCGAGAGCGCAGTGACGCCGGTGCAGGTGGCTGCTGTGCTTCTATTGAACTCATCCCTCACCAAACCAAAGACCAGCCATGACGATCGCGCCTTTCAGCCACACGCGGCATGCGGCCGGTTAGCGTTTCTCTGCATGATCGACAATGCTTGCTGTCCCTTCAGCGCAGCCATCGCAAGATCATGGCTGTCGCCCCCAAAAACTTATCTCGCCGATCGAAATTGGCCGTGGAGATCGCACAACCTGGTTTGAATATAGCGGCTCGCCGCTCGTCCCGTCTGAATAGCGTGAAACATCATCATTTGGCGGCCCGAACTGCGGTATCGATACGAAATCTGTGGAATTGATTAACGAGCCGCACAAACCGCGGGTTAACTGATTTAAAGCGCAATATCATCGTTCCTGCATGCGAGTTGCCGCTAGCCGCAATATTTGTGGACGATCATCCTGCGCATCAGCCCGAAATGTACCTTGGCGCTTTTCCATGCGGTCCATCTTGCGGCTGCAGCCTTGAGGCGCCCGGTTTCGATCGCGGAGATTGGGCCGAAGTCACTTCGATGTGCGAAAATGTCTGAATAGCGGTTATGCCAGGCGCCAGCGCTGACGTTGTGAAATCGATAACGAGGATCGCCGAGTGGAAGCAGATCCACGTCAGGCCGCGCACGTGGGTCCAACAAGCCGGCCAGCGGTACGTGGATGGTTTCCGCATTCGACAGCAGGGCGGCAAGCCACGAAAAGCTACTAACGGAGACCGCGAGATGGCGGGCCCTGCGCATGGTTTGAAAATCGTCGAATACCGACGCGCCGCCGACGAACTCAGCCTCGGGAAACTTGCTTGCCAAAGCTTCAATGTAGGGCGAAGGGCTAATTTCGCCTATAAACACTGGCCGTAACTTCGTTGCTGAGACGAGGTATTGATAATAGCTGATCGGGATCGGTCCGTAGCTATCGTGAGAGGGCGCGGAAACATCGCCGGCCCGGATATGTATCAGGATGCAATCATCTCCGATTGGAACGCCCTCGCCTTGCCTCAACGGAAATATGTTACGGTATTGGTCGATATTGCCGTAATTACCTATTCTCTGAACGACGCCATCCAGCTCGAGCGTGACCGGCCTATAGCGGTCGATCATCGCGGAAAGATAGCTGACCCGGGTCAAACTTGATCCGATCGACAAATTTGATCTCGGCCCTGCCCCATCCGGGCCGGCATCCAATCCCCACTCCGGCATGTGATAACCGCGCACGACCACGTCTGTCCCACACGACGCCTGGATCTCGCGAGCCAACATGAATTGAGCCATCTGGTTGGCCAATCGTCCAGCCGGATGCACCCGAATAAGCGATTGATTCAATTTAGAAACCTGACGGCCCTCGGATTGCAGCGGATACTGGTGTCGAAGTAACTTCCATTTACCCTCCCTGCAATCCGAACGTTTTCGCATGTGACCGCAAATCTGTCATGAGTATTTCTTCAACCTCCCATTTGTCAGGTCGGGATTTCTCGCTTCTTTCACCCGGCTCACAGGGAATTCGGCATTACTCTCAATTAAATAACTCAAATTAAATATCGAGAAATTGAGAATTTAAAATATTTATTTTGTTAATTCCGACATTGCGCCGCAAAATTAGCGTTGACTCAAACCAATTTCTTTAATATCCGATTAATGGTTGCGTGCCTCACCTGTGGCTTGCGGAATTGGGAATTGGAGGATTGCTATGAAGAAATTGATTACCTCGGCACTGGTTGGTGTCGCGTTATTTGGACTGGCAACCGTTCCGGCGTCGGCTGCTTTCCTGACCGGTGTGTTTGACGTCACGGTATGGAACGGCGCGCCTAACAGCGTCGATTCGAACAACCTTGCAAATGCGGTTCCGTCGGGGACCGCCGATGCTCACTTCACCTATACTGGACCGCTTAACTGGGTGGACAATTCGCCGCAAAACACCACCTCGGCCGGCAATCTTGCTTCGAACTTCCTGACTTTGGCGAATATCTCCGGCTACTCCTCACCCAATTCGTCGATCGCAGACGTGGCAGCCTTCGGCAACACGAGCCTGAGCGTCGCGGGCGACGCCTATGTCACGTTCTTCAAGATCACGGGCACGTATTACGGTCCTGGCGGAACGATCACACACGATGACGGCGCGACGCTGTTCATCAACGGCAGCCTTCGGCTCCTCAGCCCCGCGGAAACATCGGCGATTACTCAGGGTTTCACAAATCCGCTTGGCGAAGCTCCGGCTACTTTCGAACTCTGGTATGTGTCAGCCAATGGCGCTCCGTCGGTCCTCCAGGTTACCGCGGTGCCTGAGCCGGCTACTTGGGCCATGATGATCTTGGGCTTCTTCGGCGTAGGCTTCGTGGCGTATCGCAACAGGCAGAACCGAGAAGCCGTGCGCTTGGCCTGATTCTCCAAGCCACTGCTCTTCGAACTTCAGAGCCTAACAAGCCCCGTCCATTTTATTGACGGGGCTTTTTTGCAGCACTGTGTAAATCTTCCAAGCGCGAAGCTGCTCGGCTGCCGAAAGCCCTGATCGATACTTGAAATGGTTTACAGGCTAGCTTCCGGAACTACGGAATGACGATGACTGGACCGCCGACACGGAGGTTGCCTTGCCGGTCGCGCCTAGCGAATAAACCTCATATTGGCCGTCGGAGATGACGTACTGATACGGCCGCCCCCAGGGGTCGAGCAGGTTCTTCGCCTTCTTCAGATAAGGCCCGTTCCAGCGCGGCGCCTCTGGCGGCGCCTCGACGAGGGCTTTCAACCCAGCGCCGGCGCTCGGATAGCCGCCGTTTTCCATATAATAGAGCTCGAGCGCGGTCCCGATATTCTCGATCTGCAGCTGCACTGATTGGGTTTTGGCCTTGCCGAAATAACCCATCAGCTGCGGCGTCGCGACCGCCGTCAGAACTGCCAGGATGCCCATCACGACCAACAGTTCGAGCAGCGTATAGCCCGCATTTTTACGGTCTCGGGACCACAAGGCCCCACCCCCGAACGGCTTTCCAGCACGGTGTCTCGCCCTGTCCAGTATCTTGGCCAACATCCTGATCGCCCCTGAATTCATCTTCGTGAATTTCCGCAAGCGATACTGTCGTCCGCCGGTGTCCAAAGGGTTTACGAGTGGAACTCGCTCGAGAAACGGTCAACGTCAGGTAACGGATACCGGGAAAGCTCGGTATAATTGCTGAAGGGCTTATTGAGGGCCCGCCCCCATCTGGTAAATACCAACTTAAACTGGCGCCCCCGGGGCTATCATTTAATCCAGTAGTCCGGCAGGTTCGAAAGGCTGGAGCATTGCATTTCGGCGCCCGCGCAGTCGGCGCCATGGACGAGATTGGGCATGGCCTCGATTTCCGAGCCGTTCATCCGCCGGCCGGTCGGCACCACGCTGCTGGCGGTCGGGCTCTTTCTGGTCGGCATGGTCGCCTATGTGTTCCTGCCGGTCTCGGCGGTGCCCAATGTCGACTTCCCGATGATCCGGGTGTTCGCCAACCGCCCCGGTGCGGATCCCGCCGTGATGGCGGCAACGGTCGCAGCGCCTTTGGAGCGCCGGCTCGGCCAGATCGCGGGCATCGAGCAGATCACCTCGACCAGTTCGCTCGGCAGCACCAGCATCCAGTTGCAATTTGCGATCGGGCGCAACATCGACCGCGCCGCGCGCGACGTGCAGGCTGCGATCAACGCGTCGCTGGCGGACCTGCCGAGCGACCTGCCGTCGCTGCCACGATTCCGCAAGACCAATCCCTCGGCGACGCCGATGTTCGTGCTGGCGCTGACGTCGAAGACGCTGACGACCAGTGCGATGTACGACGTCGCCGACACCGTGATCGCGCAGCGCATCTCGCAGGTGCCGGGCGTCGGCGAGGTTTCCGTCTCCGGCGCCGATCAGCCGGCGGTGCGGATCGCGCTGAACCCGGTGGGCCTGTCGAATGCGGGGATCGCCACCGACGACGTGCGGCTCGCCATCATCAACGCCAATCCGCTGGGCCCGGTCGGCATCTTCGACGGCGGTCGCCAGAGCGAGACCATTTCGACCAACAAGCAGATGCGCACCGCGGCCGAATTCCGCGACATCATCATCAAGAGCTCAGCCGGCAATTTCGTCCGCCTCGCCGACGTCGCCGAGGTCGAGGACTCCGTCCGCAACCACCGCTCGATCGCCTGGTTCAACAAGCAACCGGCGGTGCTGATCCAGATCACCAAGCAGGGCGACGCCAACGTGATCGAGACCGTCGATCGCGTGAAGGCCTTGCTGCCGGAACTCAAACGATGGCTGCCCGCCGGCCTCGAGATTTCGACGCTGGTCGACCGCACCAACACCATCCGCGCCAGCGTGCTCGACATGCAGTACACGCTGCTGGCGACCGCCTTTCTGGTCATGATGGTGGTGTTCTTCTTCCTGCGCCGGCTGACGCCGACCATTGCGGCCGGCGTCTCGGTGCCGCTGGCGCTGGCCGGCACCTGCGCCGGCATGTGGCTCGCCGGCTTCTCGATCGACAATTTGTCGCTGATGGCGCTTGCGATCTCCGTCGGCTTCGTGGTCGACGACGCCATCGTCATGATCGAGAACATGCACCGCAACCTCGAACACGGCATGGCGCCCTATCCGGCAGCACTCGAAGGCGCCAAACAGATCGGCTTTACCGTGCTGTCGATCAGCCTGTCGCTGATCGCGGCGTTTACGCCGCTGATCTTCATGGACGGGATCGTCGGCCGGCTGTTGCGCGAATTCTCGCTGACGCTGACCTTTGCCATCGTGGTGTCGACCGTGGTCTCGCTCACGGTCACGCCGATGATCTGCGCGCATTACATCAAGGAGGCGACCTCCGACCGCGCGACCTGGTTCGACCGCCTGGTCGAGGGCACGCTGTCGCGCATCGTCGGCTTCTACACCTGGACGCTGCGGGCGGTGCTGGGCTTTCCGTTCCTGACCCTGCTCGTGTTCTTTGCGACCATCGCGCTGACGGTGGTGCTCTATATCAAGATCCCGAAAGGTTATTTTCCGATCGACGACAGCGGCCTCATCGTCGGTGCTTCGCAAAGTTCATCGGACACTTCGTTCCAGTCCATGACCAGATTTCAGCAACAGCTTGAGGACGCCATTGAATCGGACGACGCCGTCGCCGGCGTCGGATCGATCCTTGGCAGCATGACGGCAAACCGGGGGCTCTTCTTCATCAGCCTCAAGCCGCCGCAAGAGAGAGCCGGACTGACCACCCAGCTCGTAATCGACCGCTTGCGCAAGAAGCTCGAAACAATGCCGGGCGTACGGCTCTACATGTTTGCCGCCCAGGATGTTCGTGCCGGCGGGCGTCAAAGTAACTCCGTTTACCAATACACGGTCTCCAGTGTCGACGTCGACCTGCTCAAGAAATGGGCCCCCGTGGTCGCCAAGCGCATGGAAACGGTCGAGGGCATCACTGACATTTCCACCGACCGCGATGCCGCCGGGCTGCAGCTCACGCTGATGATCGACCGCAAGGCCGCCGCCACGCTTGGCATCCGCGTCAAGGACATCGACGACGCCTTGAACAACGCGTTCGCGCAACGACAGATCTCGATCGTCTATACCCAGCGCAACCAATATATGGTGGTGCTCGAGATCGACCCGAAATTCCAGAGCGACCCCTCCAACCTCGAGCGCATCTATGTGGCGGGAACCAACGACTCGCAGGTGCCGCTATCGGCCGTCGTTCGCTATGACCGCGGTTTGGCATCGCTGGCGATCAATCACACCCAGTCGATCCCATCGGCGACGGTGTCGTTCAACCTCGCTCCCAATGTGCCGCTGGAGGCCGCAATCTCGAACATCCAGCGCGCGGTCGAGGAACTGCACATGCCGGAAGGTATCCGCGGCAGTTTCGACGGCAATGCCGGCGATTTCAACAAGACCAGCGGACGGCAGCCGCTGCTGATCCTGGGCGCGCTGGTGGCGATGTATATCGTGCTCGGCGTGCTCTATGAAAGCCTGGCGCATCCGATCACGATCATCTCGACGCTGCCGTCCGCCGGGCTCGGCGCGCTGCTCGCGCTGCAGGTGACCAATACGCCGCTGACCGTGATCGCCTTCGTCGGCATCATCCTGTTGATCGGCATCGTCAAGAAGAACGGCATCATGATGGTCGATTTTGCGCTCGACGCCGAGCGCCACCGCGGCCTGTCTTCGGCGGATGCGATCTTCGAGGCGTGCCGCGCCCGCTTCCGGCCGATCCTGATGACGACGATGGCCGCCCTGTTTGCCGGCATTCCGCTGGTCATTGCCACTGGCCCCGGCACCGAACTGCGCCGGCCGCTCGGCATCACCATCATCGGCGGATTGTTGGTTTCGCAGATCCTGACGCTCTACACGACGCCGGTGATCTATCTCCTGATCGACCGCTTAAGGCGACGGCTGGAGGAAGGTCGGCATAGCCGACGTACTTTCGAAGGCAGTCCATCGTGAGAGCAGCTATCTAGCTCTCTTGGAGCAATCCGGTGTTCGAAACTAGTATGGTTTCAATGGGGGTTCTCAATCGGTCGCTCCTGTCCCTAGGGCGCGGGCACTCGGGTTCATGACGATCCTTAGCTTCGCCTGCGCTGGCTTTTGACCTATCGTTGTTGTCGCAATACGTTTACCGTGGCCTGATTATCAGGCTCGTCAGAGAGATGCGGCGGTCTTTTGTTTGGTGGCTTGGTATAAGGTGGCGCAACAAGCCGATTGCGCGCGTACAGTCCCGGCAGATCCCGAACCACGAGGCGACCATGAATTACCGACCGATATCCGTTCTGCTTGCGGTAGCGATTATCGCTCTATTTGGAACTGCTTCTAAGGCCGATGCGCCCAAGGAAGTAAGAACTGAAAAGAACAAAACCGTGGTACTCGGGAATTTGCTAAGCGCGCCCAACAATTGCGGCACAAATCCTGGACCGGTTCCGGTGCCAAAACTTCGCGAGAAGCCATCGCATGGCGCCGTTGGCCTGCAAATTGTGACGCCCGACGTTGCGGCGATCAACGCTTGCCCAGCCCGGAAGATACCGTCTATTGCCCTATTCTACACACCTGACAGAGATTTCGTAGGCAAGGATTCTGTCCAAGTCGAATTCGAAACAAGCGATAACAAGACACCCGGCCTGAGCTTTTTGATTACCGTCCGAGCAGCCGACGAAAAGTAGCGAAGACGTCCACAACTTGTGACAGTTCTCGTCACGTTGATTGTTCTATCTGTTCGGGTGCCAGATTGAATGAAATGGTACGGGAAGCTGGAATGAAGCGCCCGCTCTGCCCAATGCACGAGTGCCCACTCAAGCATAATGAGTAACCACGAAATATCGTTCCACGACCTGGCAGTCCAGCGACGTCCCGCGACTTTGGTCATTTAACGCTACTTGGTTCCCCTGATTCGCTCGGAGTGTGCCAGGTTGCGCGTACAAGCCTCGCTGGCAGCACAGTATCTGCAAAGCAAATGCAACGGCCGGCCTTCCGTTAGCCTAACGCGTTAAACAAGGGTGAAGATCACAGATGCCTTTTCTTTTCTAATCTGCAAGACTAATGATCGCCAATTGCCTTGAACCAACTGGTCTCCCATCGTGAAATTGCTCGTTGTTATCGTTAATTACCGCGTCACCCATCTAGCGATTGATTGCCTGCACTCGGTCGCTAAGGAAATCGCCAGTGTCCCCGATACCCATGTCGCGATCTGCGAAAACGGGTCGGGAGATGATTCCGCCAAGATCATCCAACGGGCGATCGACGACAATGGCTGGTCATCCTGGTGCACCCTCACGGCGCTCGACGTAAACCTCGGATTTACCGGCGGCAACAATGCGATCCTGCGCCCCGCGCTGCAATCGCCGAACAAGCCACAATATTTTCTGTTGCTCAATTCCGATACGATCGTCCGGCCAAACGCATTTAAGGCGCTCGTCGACTTCATGGATAACAATCCGAAAGTCGGCATTGCCGGCAGTCGCCTCGAAGACCCGGATGGCACGCCACAACGGTCCGCATTCCGCTTTCAGTCACCGCTCGGGGAACTTGAAGGCAGTTTGAAAATTGGACCGGTCAGCAGATTGCTAAGCCGCTGGATCGTGGCTCCTCCTGTGGTCGATCATGCGTTCGAAACTGATTGGGTTGCGGGCGCCAGCATGATCATCCGGCGTGAGACGGTGGAAGCGACGGGATTGCTCGACGAAGGCTATTTCACCTATTTCGACGACATCGACTATTGCTTCAACGCCAAAAAGCGGGGATGGCCGAGCTGGTACGTTCCGGCGAGCCGCGTGGTCCACCTCGTCGGTCAGTCGACCGGCGTGAACAGCAAGCCGAAGCGGTTGCCATCCTATCTCCTGGAAGCGCGCAGGCGGCACTTCCTGAAGAACTATGGCGCGTTCTACGCCGCCATGGTCGACATTTGCAGAATCGCGGGCCTCTCGCTTTGGCGATTGCGGGTTCTTCTTACCGGAAAGGAAGACACCACACCTCCGCAGCACCTTTCCGATTCAATTCGGCACAGCGTATTTTTGAAGGGCTTTAAGGTGACCGACGTCAAGAATCCGGCCTTGACCTCCTGATTTTCAAACCCGCTCCGGGATTATTTATGTCCACCGACGAAGCGATTGATCGAAGCCTGGTAGAATTTGCTCAGAAGATTGCGGCGATACCGAAAAGAATTGGTGAAGAGGGCCCTTCTGCCGAATCGTCTGCAGAGGCCGCCCCCGCGGTTTCGTCCGCCGCATCCGGGACCGGCAGCGACAGCCTGCCTCCCCCGCTTCCAGCCGGCAAGCAGCCCGATCCGGACATTCAGCCAGCCCTGCCTACCGGTACGGGCAGCAAACAGGTCCGTAAGCCGGATGAAATCGCAGGCCTCATCATGAAGTCGCTACGCATCATCGACGGTTGCCCCAATCGCGGATTTGTCGTTACGGTCTACGGGTCAAATCCTTGGAACGCCATGCTGACAATACGGCCGGAAGCCGGTCCCCGCATTGATCGGGAGCTTTGGTGTTCCCGGGTGCATGACATCGGTGTGCGGCTCCGTAACGACTTCGACGTGGCTGATCGATCAACCATCTCGACAAACGGTTCGACATAGGCACTCTGTTCTAAGGGAGGTCCGCGGAGAGCACGTCGGTATCCAGGATATGGCAATCAACTCAGCCAACAATGCCTCGCCTTCCGGATTTGATCCGTTAACCCAGCCATTCCGCCTGCTGGGAATCGATCCTGGCGCAACGGCCTCGGAGATGGATGCCGCGCTCGCGCGCGCACAAGAGAGGCGGATCGCGCCGGAGACGAGCCTGGCGGAGGCCCGTGCAAATCTCCTGGACCCGGTCCGGCGCCTGCCGAGCGAGCTCTCCTATCCCCTCGACGGCACGCCCGATCGCGTCGAACTCTTTTTCACCGAACTATCTGCCGACGCTTCCGACGAAGACATACTGCAAGCGTCGGCTCAGCTTGCACCGACCTCGAAGGCCAATTTCATTGCACGTTACGCAGCTCGCCGCGGCGCGTCGAGCGAACTGCTCCTGGCCTTGATTGACGCGCACAATTCCATCGACGTCATGGAAATCTATCGGGCCCTGCAGGCGCTCCGGCAACGAGCCGGTTGGCCCCCGCCCTCTTTGGCGAGCGTAAGGGATGGCTTGAACGATCTGCTTAACGCCCATTGCGTGGCCGTGATCGAGGCCTACGATCCGGTTGGAAGCGCCGCAGAGCCGCTGCTGGAATCCACTCACCAGATCCTCGCAACGCGTGACCGGCCGCTCATCCAAACGCATTCTCTCCTGCTGGCAGTCTACCGGCGCGCCATTGGGGAGGTGCGCTCCAAAGCTGAACAGCAGGTCGAGGATGCCTGCCAATCGCTGAAACAACGACCGGACGATCCATCCTCGATTGAGGAATTAGCCGACGCGCTGCATCGCTGGGCCTTCCTCTGCGAACCCCTGCTAGTGCTGGACGCGCAGGAGGGGGTCAGCAATCCGGAGATGAACGTCGCCCCCGATCGCATATTTGGCCTGCTCGGCGATCTGAGCAACCAGCACCATTACCTCAGGGCGCAGCAGGTCCTGGATCACGCGCTCGGCGCTTTCGGATCAATTCCGGATACGGCCGCGCGGCTCGCCGAAGTCGGAGAAATACTGCGCGATATGCAGCGCGCCGCGTCGAAGGCTATCGAACCAGACCGGGATCTCACGGTACCCGAAGGAAGCAGCCGCTTCCGTCACGTCAAAAAGGGCATGCTCGCGGCTGCCGCGCTGCTGGCCATGCTTGGCCTTCTGGGGGCGTATTGGACCTTCGACTTTGGAGCGGCGTCCTCCGTCGCCTCGGCACCTAATCCGCCTCAGCCGAAAACGGAGCCCGAGCTGCTTCCCCCGGTCGGCAACGGCCAACGCTTTTCGCGAGAATATGTTCGTTATTGTCATTTTCAGGGAGAGCGGCTGCGCGTGGTCAAGCAACAGGTCCGGGGGCCCGAAGACATCCGCGCCTTTAACACACTTGCAAATGACTACAATTCACGCTGCTCCGATTTCTTCTATCAGGACGAAGACCTCCGGCTTGTGAAGGAAGAAGTTATCGCGAAGCGAAAGCTTCTCGAAGCCGACGCCGAGCGCATCCTTTCGACCTGGCCATGGCACACGAGCGCCGGCGGGGCACCGGCGGCATCGTCCAGATAAGCAGTTTGGAATGCGCCGCGCGTTAGGGTTGATCGTTCAGCATCTATTCAGCGATCCTACTGCCTTCTGCGAGACGGCGGCGACGGTTCAGCCATCCGGGATTGGCAGAGCATCACGCAAGCGCCAGAGCGAAGTTCCTGATTTAACGTTTTGCGCGGGTATCAAGCTTAACGCGCGAGTTGCGTTGCGAACGACGCGTAGGAAACTATGGTTGTTTTTGAGTTACCGTATTCGGCCAAATTGATTGTATGAACTGCGGGGTATTACGTGAAACGCCAGCGCTTGAACAAACCAAAAAGTATCAGGGAATTGCCGACCGAGAAGTCACTGAGCCACCGTTACGCGGAAGTGGTGAGGCTGCGCCAGGCCGTCTTCCGGACCCAGGCCGCGCTACGGGCGCCGGCCGCTGTCAACCGGCTCGTCTCGAAGTAACATCATGCGTTCACGCGTTGCCAGGTTCACCTACCTGTTTGCCATTGCCGCAGCCATGGTCGGCTGGTCGTGGCTGCTTCTGCATAGCCTCGCCTGGGCGTTTGACTTCTAGTCTGGGCGCCCGCAGACGGGCGGCATCGCCGCCCGATCACATCCTGCGCTCAATCGCAAATCCTGACCGCTCTTTGCCGCCAGCCCCTGCCGGTCCATACCCGACGCAGCGCATAGCAGGCGGCATCGCGGCGGTAAGCCCATGGACCGTACTCGGCATACTCGCCATAGCCGAACGGAAAATCATAGCCATCGTCAAATGGATGACCGTAGAGGCGCGCGTAGCCATACCCGCCCGCATAGGCAAACCCGCGAAACCCCGGAGCAACGACAAACGCACCACCCGCCGCTGCGATCTCAGGGGCGATCACAAGCGCCAGGGAAAGCGCCAACAGCGCTGAATGTGCCTTACGCATATTCCGGTGTCCTCGCGCTGCCCCGCGGACTGGAATGCTGCGACGGAGCCGTGGCCAGATGGTCGATGAACTGGGCGCCGAACTCGCATCCGATGCGCCATGCCAGCCGGCACAGGCGCGGGCGACCCGTTGCAAGAATCAGCGTGAACTCCTCGGGCACATCGAGATTTTCAGCGATAATCCGCACGCCGCCATCAGATATGTCCGTGATCGTGCAATCGCGCGGCAGAGAGCCGGCCCCAAACTGAATCTTGGCTGCTCCATGACAGGAGCGACGTTCGCTCTTTCGCCGATCCGCAAACACCCGACCCACCCATCCCTGGTTGATTTTTGCCTGCTTGATTTTGTCTTTCGGCAATCTTATCGAAAATCCGTTGGACTTCGCCTAAGCGATCGGCCCGCAATCGATAGTTTCCCTTATTGGAAAGTTTACCCCCGGCGCTTGCGGGGAATGCCCGACAAGTCCCCTGCCATGTCGGGTCTGAGGTAAGGTTAAGGATCCTATTGCCTCGAAAGAAGTTCTGGACCAGTGCAAAACCCCAAGATGAAGAGACGTATCACCCATCTTGCCATTGCTGCGGCATGGATCGCGGTCATCGCGATCGCCTATGCCACGCTGACGCATGTCGGCTTTGTTTATTCGATCTATTTCAAGCTCTCGCCGTTTCTGATGCAGCCGGCCATGCAGACCTACGCTCATTTTGAACACGTCATCGCGTTTGCGGTCCTCGGTGCCCTCTTTGGCTTCGCTTATCCTCGACGCCTGATTCTTGTTTGCTGCATCGTGTTCGGTGCCGCGGCGCTACTGGAGATCTTGCAGACCATGACGCCGGACCGACATGGCACATTGATCGATGCGCTGGAGAAGATTGTTGGTGGAGCCGCTGGAATCATGTTCGCCAGGACAGTCCAGTACTTCAGAGAGAGAAGAAGAATCAGCGCTGACTAGAGCCTTTTCCGTTCCGATTGAATCGGAACGGGGCTCTAGGTTCTTATTTTGACGCGTTTTCTTGACGCGAACCGGTTTCCACTTCGCTGGAAAACGCTATAATTCTCGCAAAAGTGACGCCAGTCGATGTCTTCGCCCGCGGGATACTTCGTCGCGTCCTACCTGTACCGTAATCCGCAATTTTGCTCACGACACTCTCTCAGCCTGTCATCGCATGCTTGAATGCATGTCCCCGCGCCGTTGCAGGCGAGGCGACAAGCCGTGGCGTTATCAGAACAAATTTGGCAATAGCTCTGCGCAAGAATAACCCGGCCATTGTCGATCTTGAATCGACTGGAGTTGTTATCGGCCAACGTGACTCCGTCCATCGACAATAAGGCGAGCGCCGCAATCATGAATCTCATTTCAGCCTCGTATGATCGTAGAGAAGATATCGGCCCGTTAGGCTAACAAATCCGCTAAAACTTCGAAACGTGAGAATCTCTGACGGCCACGATGATCTTGGGCTTCGCTGGCGTCGGCCTTCTTGGCTTACCGTGGGAAAGCAGGCGGGGCCTGTCCAGCGCATGGCCCAGGTTTTCAGACATCCGACACCAAAGGCCGTCTCCGGGCGGCCCTTGGTTAGTGGGCAGGTGGCCCTGCGACGAAGCTATTCCGCGGCCATCTCAATCCTAAAATCGTCCACCTTCTTCCCCGACCTTAGTTGCTCCGCAAGCCACCGTGGCTGCCTGCCGCGTCCAGCCCACGTTTCCGAAGGATCATCGGGATTGCGATATTTCGGGAAGACGGGCGGGTACCCCCGGCGCTCCGACTTGGCAATTCGTCTTTCAAGAGTCGGCTTGGCTTTGAGCCGCTTCAAACGCCCTTCAAGAACATCTTTCTCTGCCGCCATTTTTACGGCCAAGGCCTCGCCAACCGCCAGATGCAGCTTCCACAGATCGTCGACGGACATTCGCTCAAGTTCGCCCAGCTTCATGACGGTCCCCAATCATGACCTAATTCTAGCTGCCATCTTCGTTTGACGAACGGTGATTTAAAAGCGCGAGTGTTCCGCATTTCAATATGCTGCGCTGCAAAGCAGTAGCGTTATTCGGCAAATTGTTAGGGAATATGAGCTCGCTCGATGCCGCACGCCCGTCGGATTTGGCATACTCGATCTATTTAGTCCCAACTCCAAACGAGCGATGGGGTGGCTCATCGGGTTCACGTAACGCGCAGTTATCCCCAATCGGAGATTGACTCGAATTAATGGAGCGTGTTTAAAGAAAATACAACCAATAATAAATGGGGGGAGGAATCATGCGGTTTTCATCGCTGGGTTTAATCGGTCTGGGGACCGCGCTTGCGCTGACCTCCTTTGTCAGTAGTGCGTCGGCCGTCGTCACGCTTAATCAGGATCTGGCTTCGGGCTGGACCCAAGGGACCGGCACGAGCAACGGCCATTTCGCGGTCGACACTGAGGCTGACGGGGTCGAACTCGGATTGCGTGCCTCTATTCGAGGGCCCGGGGGCGGACCGATCACGCCGACCGGAAATCTTTACATCGCGCCGGCGGGCAACTCATCCGGCAAGGCGTTGTGGAATTTCGAGTTCTCGGTCAATCCCGGTTCGCTGCTGGGCACCCACTCGTTACTGACGATTACCGGGCCCGGAGGGGTATTGGCGTTCAATCCGCAGCTAATACTAGACAATACCCCGATCGGCGGCCCGCTCTATCAGAACAGCGAAAATCTCGCTTTCGCTTTTCTGGGAGGCCCGATCAATTTCAATCCCAACGCCTCCGGCATCTACACCTTCGATCTCAAGCTCTTCAGCTCAAACGACCAGCTACTGGGTGACGTGTCGATCCAGGTCAACGCCGTCCCCGAACCATCGACCTGGGCGATGTTGATTTTTGGCTTCGCCGGCATCGGATATATGGCCTATCGCCGGAAATCACGGCAGGCCGTGCTGGCCGCCTGACTCCATCTTCACCAATGAAGCGAAAGGCCGCCCTCGGGCGGCTTTTCTGTTGCCCGGCTCTAAATCTGCTGCGGCCCCAAAACCCAGACCCACCAAAGGCCGATGGCAAGGTGAGGCCCAAACGAGATCGCCTGCTTGCCGTGCAGGTCATGTCCTTGCGCTCTCAGTATCAGCAGACTGACCAGGGCGGACACCACCGCGATCAACAGCAGGCCGGGAATTCCTTCCGCGCCGATCCAAAGGGTGCCCGCCGCGACGAACTTGACGTCGCCGAAACCCAGGCCGTCATAGCCTCGCAGCCAGCGATAGCCGGCGCGGAACAGGGACGCGGCAGCAAAGACCAGGGCAGCCTCAAATCCACGCCACCAGAAGTCCGCCGGGCCCCACAGATAGGCCTGTAGCGCGCCGCCGGCGGCCAGCGCCAGGACCATGCTGTCCGGAATGATCCCGTAGCGGCCGTCAATGGCGCAAACAGCGGCCAACAGGACGACGAGGTAGCAGCCTGCAATGGCGGGCAGCGCCCAGCCGGGATCGCCTGCAAGGCCGATTGCGAACCAGACCGCGCCGGCTATCAAGGCCCACGCCACAACAACGTATGGCTGCCCTGGCGAGCGCCATGCCAGCGCTTCGCTGAAAAAGCGGCCGGTACGGTCACCGGTCTTGCGGAGCGAGCGCATCATCTCCCGCTTGCATGAAGGGGAACGGTCAGCTTTTCGCCCTGCCCCTCCAACACCACGTGCTCGGGGGTCACCGCGGCGACGCGCCAGCCGTCGATTTGCCCATTGACCTGAACCCATACGCCCAGCGGACTTTGCGTCGTGATCAGGAACGCTTTCGCCACCCCGTCACTCATGAACACCCCTTTGAGGGTTATTCCCGAATCCAACGTCACCATCGTCGGGGGCGGCGCAGCGACCGGCTCGGCCGCAACAAAACCCTGCCGGTTACGTGAGAACAGCGGACGCTGCACGATATTCTCAAAGCCCGCGGCGGCGCGCGCTTCGGAGGCCTTGGCGACCGGGCCGCTTCTGCCAAACCAGGCCGGGGCCGTGACCGTCGAAAGCTCAAGCGAAATCACCGCGCTTAGTGTCATCGCGCCGACCAGTCCGATCCAGGCCGCAAAACCCAGGATGAGAACGCGCGTCGCAGGCCGCAGCGCCGTCAATTCGCTCCGGCTGGGCAGGTCGGTCCGCCCGAGCATGGCGGCTACGAATTGCCGCGGTGAACCGGCCATGCCCGACAGCCGAAGCTGGACCATTTGCGCCAATGACGTCATGGCATCCGCTCCGCCGGGGCCGATCCAGCTTGCCCGCCGCCCATGGCCGCCTCCCTTCCGGAAGGCTGCAGACCGTTGCGGATAGCTCCCTGAACCCAGAGCTCCACCCTGATCGGACCGTCCTCCCCGTCCGCCAGGCTTCGGAACGAGGCCGAAGGGACGAACAACAGCGGCGTCTGGTTCTCGATCGCAAAGACCATGTCCCTGATGGCCTTCAGCGGCCCCTCGAGCTCTACGCTGACGGCAATCATGTGCAATGGCTGGGACCGCCCACTCTGCAACCCGCGAATAGCGAGCAGGTTGACGCCGGCATTCGCCGCCATCGACTTCAGGCTGGCCTGCAGGTCGGCGCTGGCGACGCGCTCTTCACTGCCGGGAAGGAAAGGATCGCCGGACCTCCCGAGGGTGCCGGCCGACTTCTTTGCCGTGCGCGTGACATTCTGGAAATGCGCAAGCTGCGCTGCATTGTCCGAAATGTCTTCGCCCCTCGCGGCAAAATGCGCCATGATCGGTGCAAGCAGGAAGATGACGACAAAGAGTATCGCGGCAGCATTGAAGGCCAGGAACGGCGTCCCACGCGCCAATTTCAGATTCTGAATCATGGCGCGGCCCGGGATCTTGCGGTCGCCGCACGCGCGCCACGCAGCTTGAACACGATGCTGAAGCGATCCTTGCGCTCGTTCGCATCCGGCGTAATCGCCGAAGTCAGGGTCGCGCCCGAAAACAGTGGCGACTGGTCGATGATGCGAACCAGGCGCGCGGCATCCGCCGAAAACCCCGATAGCGTTACCGTGCCGTCGGCGATGCGGGTTTCGGTCAGAAAAGTATGATCGGGCAGAATACGCGACAGTTCATCCCACACGGCAAGGATGCCGGTGTCGGCCTTCATCGCGAACAGACGCGCCGCGGGATCCAGGCCGTCCCGACCGCTTTGAGCTGATAGCCGGGCCTCGACAACTGCCGTCTCCAGCGCGGCCGCAACGCTGGCCTGGCGCCATTCGAAGACGACCAGGCCAAGCAGGACCGCGCCGAGCGCGGCGGCTGCCAGCAGCCGAACCGCCCGTAACGCCCACGCCGGATCTTCGTCACTGGCGGCGCGGAAAATGATGACGGGAACGGCCTCGCCGCCGGCGTCTGCCACCGCCAAACAGTCGACATCCCGCGACGCCAGACCGAGCTCCGATAAAGCCGCCTCGGCGCGATCACGCCGGATAATCCAGTGACACATCGGCACGACGCCGTCCGATTCCTGGCCCATTGCGGTTGCGGCATGCCAGATATCCGAAAGCTGGAATGGCGTTCGCCGCGATATGTCCTGGTCAAGGATCTTGGGCAGGGCGCCAAAGGCCGCCCTGGGCACACTCAACTCGCGCAGAAAGAAAAGCTCGCGCGAAATCACCGGCGCCACGGTCGTCGCTTCCCGCGTCACGCCTTGCTCGGTGAGCCACTGCTCGAGCGCGGCCGCGTTGAAGTGAGAAAATGGAATCCGGATTTCCGCCGGGCCCGTGGCAGACACCAGGCGGCATGTGACGCTGTCGCCATCCCGCCAAAGCGTGACCTGCGGCCTCGCCTCGCCCTCGGCCCATTCGCGCCAGCGCGCGGGAGCCGCGTCGCGCAAGCCCGACAGCCACCATTGTGCAAAGCCCCTGCCCCACGCCGTGAGGACGTGGAGGCCACCGGCGCGGGCTGGAAGATCGGCGACAGGCATGATCGTCACTTGCGGATCGAGGCATTCGATTCGAACGAGGGAAAGCTTATTTACTAATTCTTTAACAAGAGTAACGAGCCGCCGTTCACCAGCTGCGTGAAGTGCCCGGCGGCCCTCAGTCCGTGCTTTAACCGGGTTTGATCACTCGTTTACCGTCTTGTTTGGACGCGATTATCCGAAACTTCGGCGGTACACGGCAGGTCCCAGATACAAAATCGCGAAAACAACCCCATGCAAAGTAGAATGGTCCCCGGCTCGCAGCACCGAGGCCGCTTGCATCCGGGGCCGAGATGGTCTGTCGCCACGGCCCAACCTGATCTCATCATGCGCTAGCCTTGGCGCAGCGCCACCACGGTGGCGGGCTCGTTACGCCGCTCGTCCTCAAATTCGATCCGGATCGAGACCAGATCCGGCAGCCGCTCGGCGCGAACCCAATCGGCGCGCCAGGCCGGCTTGACCTTGGCATCGACGGTGCCGAAATACCCAATACGGATTTCACGTACGCCGCTAAGCACCACGACCCGGGTTACGGCTGGTTCGGGATGCTCCTTCGAGCGCGCCCCGTTGAGCGGCACGAAATCAGCGACGATATCGCCGCCACTCCACCGCAAGACGATTCTGTGCGGCCCGCCTCGCAGCGACCGACCCTCGCTCAACCCCACAAAGGAGATCGCCTCGCCGCGACCGTCGAATCCAATGGCGTCTTTTGGGCCCGCCCCGTCAAATCGGACCGGGAGCGCCGACCCCACCAGCGCGGCGACGGTCTGGATCGCGGCACTGGTCTCACTCCCGATCTCGCCCGCGCGATCGGCGCCAAATGCCCGCCGTGCCATCGAGAGCCCGCCGGCCAGAAACCCCGTCAGGATCGCCAGGATGGCGAGCGAGAGCAGCAGCTCGATCAGCGTCAGCCCCTGCTCGCCGCGCCGGCGCGCAGTGGTTCGAGCGATCCGCCGGTTGCGCAGTGCCGGTGTCATTGTCGCGCCTCAGGCGCAAGCTTCAACGCCGCGAGCTTGGTCGCGGCGCCGTCCGGCGTCTCAACCGCGATTTCAACCCAGAAGGACCTCAATGCGCCATTTGCCGGCGCCGGTCGGGCGCCTTGCGGCTGGCGTGTATCGTTGGCGAGACGAAGTTCCGTGACGGTCTGCCGCCATCGGAATTTGTTCGCGATCAAGCCTTCCCGGTAGCCCGGCGCAAGCGCCTCGGAAATGCCGGCGGCTTCGAGACGCGACTGCGCGACCCTGAGCGCGGTGCGATTGACCTGCGTGCGCGCATCGGAACGTATCGCCACCACCACGCCCGTCGATATCGCACCGAGCCCCAGCGCCAGGATGACGAAGGCAACGAGGATTTCGAGCAGCGCAAAACCGCGCTCGCCGTCACGCCTGGTCACTCGCCTGGATTGCGCGCCCATCATTGGATCAGCCGCGGTTCGCCGGTCAGCCAGTTGACGGCGATGCGCGCCGACCGCCCCTCCAGCGTCAGCGCGATCTCGCCTCCGGAAGACTGGCCGTCCGGATAGAATCGAATTCCGCCCAAATCGCCGGCGCGCTCGGTCTCGGCAATCACCACCGCAGCCGTCATTCCACGCGGCAGCGCGTGCATGGAATTCGGCAAGCCGAACCGGCCTTTCTCGACGTCGATCCGGAACAGCGTTTCGGAATTGCTCGACATCGCCTGCGCACGAGCGAGCTGAAGCGTCGCCGTGACGGAACGGGCCGTGACGGCGACACGCGTGGCCACCGCCTTCGGCTTGGCGGACAGCGTGCCGGCAAGGACAAGCCCGATGATCCCGATGACCACCAGCAGTTCGGCCAGCGTGAACCCGGCTGATGATCGTGCGGGGCGTTTCATTGAAACGCGAGATTGTTGATCGACAGCACGGCGCTCATCACATGCATGATGAGCCCCCCAATGCTTCCGCCGATGACCAGCGTCAAAGCCGGCGTCAGCAGGCCGACCATGCGTTCGATGCGCCGCTGCAGATCGGCCTCGATCACGCTGGCCACCTGAATGAGCATGGGACCGAGCTGTCCGGATTCCTCTCCGACGGCCACAAGACGAAGCGATGCCGGCGGCAACAGGCCGTCCCCTTCAAAGGCGCGGTGCAGCGGCGTGCCTTCGGGAACACGCTTGATGGCGCCCTCATAGAGCGCATTCAGGTGCCGGTTGGTGACGAGCGCCCGCGCGGTCTGCATCGCAGACATCAAGGGCACCCTTGCGACGAGCAGCGTGCCGAGTGCCCGCGCAAAGCCGCCGGCTTCGCGGCTACGAATGAGCCCGCCAATCACCGGCGCCGAGCATTTCAAACGATCGGCACCAAGCATGACTTCCGGATTTTGCTTCGCCTTGCCCCACAACAGGAAAACCGCTGCGCCGCAAAGAGCGACCCCCAACAGGACCATCAGCCAATTGTCCTGAACCTCCTCGAAGAAATGCAGGATGCCCGGAAGCGGAAGGCCGGCATCGACGAAGATCGGCGAGATGCTGGGTATCAGCACGAACACAATGACCACGACCGATACCAGCGACATCAGGATCAGGATCATGGGATAGACGAGCGCCGACGCAATCTTGTTGCGAATCTCGAGCCGGCGCGCCAGCAATTCGGCGATCTGCTTGAGGACCTGCCCGGTAACACCTCCGGCTTCGCCGGCAGCCAGAATGGCCCGGTAGTCCGATGGAAACACGTCCGGTCGTTGCGCCATCGCTTCCGAAAGCTGCAGTCCGGCCAGCACGTCCTTGAGAAGGCCGTTGGCGAGACGCGCGGTTTTCGGCGCGGCGCCCGGCCCCGCGATGATCCGGAACGCGGCATCGAGCGTCAGCCCGGAATTGGTCAGCGAAGCCAGCTCAACCGTGAAGGCCGTCAGTTCCTTCAGGCCGAAGCGGTTCGATTGAACGAGCTCGCGTTTCCAGACCGACGTTTCCGCTTCGCGCGCCGGAGCGGATGGCTGGCCCGAGCGTTCCGCCGTCCGGTCGGCCACGCCGTAGGTTTCGAACGGCGTCAGCCCCGAGCCGTAGAGCGCGTCGACGGCCGCGTCGAGACCTTCGGCAACGATCGTCCCTACGGTGACCGCGCCTCGTTCCGTGTACGCCTTGTAGTGAAACGTTGCCAAGGGCCGATGCTCCCTTTAGGACGCGCGGGTAACGCGAAGGACTTCTTCGAGCGAAGTCTCGCCGGCCCCGACTTTCATCAGGCCATCCTCGTAGAGTGTGTGAAAGCCTGCTTCACGCGCGATCTGCTCGATCGCACGCTGGTCCTGGCTTCTTCTTCCAATCGTTTCGCGGATGGCGTCGTCGATGACCAGCAGTTCCGATATCGTGGTGCGGCCGCTATAGCCGGTGTTGCCACACGCGTCGCAGCCAACCGGCTCCCGGCTGTGCGACCAATCCATTCGCGGATTGCCTGCGATCGCCATCTTGAGCTTGCCATGGGCCCGCTCATCGTCGCTATGCGGTCGCGCGCAGGCGGGACAAAGCTTTCTGACCAGACGCTGTGCCATCACGCCCGCGATCGTCGAGGCGAGAAGGTAACGTTCCAGCCCGATGTCGATCAGGCGCGTGATCGCGGCAATCGCGCTGTTGGTGTGCAAGGTCGAGAACACCAGATGGCCGGTCAGCGCCGCCTGGATGGCGATGCGCGCAGTTTCGAGGTCGCGGATTTCGCCGATCATGACGATATCCGGGTCCTGGCGCAGGATCGAGCGAAGCGCCGTGGGGAAGTCGAGGCCGATCTGCGGCTGGACCTGGATCTGGTTGATCCCGGAGAGCTGATATTCGATCGGATCTTCCACGGTGAACAGCTTCAGTTCGGGTCGATTGAGATCCTTCAAAGCAGTGTAGAGCGTCGTCGTCTTGCCGCTGCCGGTCGGGCCGGTGACCAGGATGATGCCGTTCGGAAGCGCCATCAGGCGCTGGAGGCATGCTTGCGTTTTGCCGTCGAGCCCAAGCTTGGTGAAGTCCAGCTCCACCCGGGTCCGGTCGAGGATTCTCATCACGACGCTTTCGCCGAACACCGTCGGCAAGGTCGAGACACGGATGTCGATTTCGACGCCGCGCACCACGGTCTTGATGCGGCCGTCCTGTGGCAACCGCCGCTCGGCGATGTCAAGCTTGGCCATGATCTTCACGCGCGTGGTCAGTGCTGCCCGCAGCGTCGCGGGCACGAGGCGCTCCTGCTGCAAAAATCCGTCGACGCGGAATCGAACGGCGACGGCATCACGTCCGGGTTCGATGTGCACGTCGGACGCGCCACGCTCGACGGCCCTCGCAATGATCTGATTCACCAGCCGGATGACCGGCGCTTCGTTGGCGATATCGCGCAGGCGTTCGACGTCGAATTCGCTGCCGTCATTGCCTGATATCGCGAGGTCGTCGGTTTCCTCGGGCTGCGTCTCGGACGCCGCGTCCTGATACAGCGTCCGCAAGGCGCGCTCGATTTCCGCCGGAGCAATCACGGCGAGATCGACGCGTACGTCGAGCATGTAGCTGATGGCTTTTACGGACTCGTCGACAAAGGGATCCGCGGTCGCAATCAACAGGCGCCTGCCGTCGAACGAGATCGGCAGGATCCGATTGGTCTTGAGGAAAGAGAACTGCAACCGATCCGCCAGAACGGGCCGGGCCGGGAGATCCACAGGTTCGATCAGCGGCAGACCGCAATAGGTCGCGTAGGCCAGACAGAGGTCGGCCTCGGAAATCAGGCCGAGCTTGACCAGCACGAGATCGAAACGCTCGGAAGCCGCTTCGGCGGCCCGCCGGGCCCGGCCGACGGCGGCGGGATCGACCAGGTCCTTGCCGATCAGAAGGTCGGAAAACGCCTGCGCGAAGCCGGCGTCCCTTGGCCTCGGCAATTCCGTTCCCCGGCCTGGTAGCGCGGCCGGGCGCAACAATTGCTGGATATCGAATGACATTCGCGCGCTCGGCGGTCTACGGGGTCTGCGTCGGCGCAATTTTAGGGGATTTTAATTAACACAAGCTGTTTGACGCTTTGTTTGCCATTCCCGCGTAAATATCGGGGAGACGCGAGGTCAGGCCGCCTGGTCGGCCCAGCAAGGCTTCCTGACGTGGCAAACCGGCCAAAGGCTCGATCGAACCGATTTCCCGTCCCCGACCGGCCGGACTGCCCTTCTTTGCCCCGCTCCAGCGCCAGACAATCGGGCTTCGCATTGGTCGCCGTGATCTGGACTTTGGGCCTGATTACGCTGCTTGGAATGGCTGTCATCGTCGGTGCGCGTTACCGCACCAAGACATCCTCGAACTACGCCTCGGTGACCGCTGCCGAGATGGCGGCAGAGAGCGCCGTCAACCTGGCGATTGCCACGGCGCTGACAGCTGCGCCCGACCAAGCCGTTAATTTTCCGTTACGGTGCCGATTGCCCGGCGGCGAACGCGCCACGATCACGCTCGAGGAAGAGACCGGAAAAATCGACCTGAACACGGCGAGCCCAACCGCGTTGACGCGCTTCTTCACCGCGCTCACCGGCGATCAGTCGACAGGCACCCGCATCGCCGCGCAGATCATCGAATTCCGCAAACCCAAGGCACAGAGCACACCAGCCGCAGGGCCCGCGGAGGCACGCTTCACCACCGTGATGCAACTGGACCAGCTCGACGGCATGTCGCCCCGGTTGTTTCGGGCAGCGCTTCGCCACGTCACGGTTCGCTCGGGGCGGCCGGAGCCGGACATGGAAGCGGCCTCTCCCGCCATGCTTCGATTGCTCAATGTCCAGCCGAAGCAGGCGGCCTCCAGGCGGGGAATGCCCTTGGGCGGCAGCATCACCATCCGCGCGGATATCAGCGCCACGGACGGCACGCGCTTCATACGGGAGGCGCTGGTCTCGCTGGAGGGTGGAAATGGACGCCCCTTCGTGGTCCGCGAATGGCGGCGCGGAGATATCGATTCATCAAGCCCGCGGCAGGAACGCTCCCAGGGTACGGGGCGCGCGTGCCTGCGCGTTCGCGACGCGGCGGCAAGCTGACCTTCCGCATCGACGATGAAGCTGCAACCAGGGCGCGGACCCATTAGCGCGCAACCGAATTCGGATTGATGCGAGGCGCCGGCCGTCAACACGGGGAATGCCACGCGGCCTGTTCGGAAGGAACGGCCTGATGACAACCCATTCAAAGTCCGTCAGTTCATACCGCATGATTCGAGGCCCCGATTTGAGCGCTTGAATCACGTCCGAACCGATGCCTTCACCTGGCAAAATCGGACAATCGGCATTTCCGAGATTAACCCCTAACCGGACACGCTGGGGACATGCCAAAATCGACGCGAACGACCCAACGCGGACTTTTGATGCTCGTACTCATTGCACGATGTACTATTTGCGTCTTAGACGGAGATTATCGCTACTGCTGTTCGCGGCTATACGAGGAATAAATGTCCCAGTCATTAAAGGTCGGCGATTTGGTGAAGAAGCGGACGGGTTACGCCTATCCGGGTGTTATAGTTTCAGTTTTCACGACCCAAGCTGGTGCAGTGCGCTATGTGGTCGAAGCTGATCATCCAGAATTCGCGGGGATGCTGCATATTTTCAATGCGGATCAGTTGGAGCCTCGAGCCTAACGTTTGCTCTTAAGCATAAGTCATGCACGCTTGCTTATGGCACCTTTGAGACATGCCCGCCTATCCTGAGAATGTCCGTTCACCGGGGTAGACCGGAAGTCGCCGTGGTCCGGCCAAACCGACGCGAATGACCCATAACGGACCTCATCTCGCTCCAAGGCGCTCCGTGCTTGTCACCTGTTCCTGATAACCGATGCTTGAACGATTCATCACAGCCCGTGTTGCTATTGGAATCCACCGGAGATCAATGCGATGACAGAAATTATGATGAAAGGTCATTTTCAACAACTCGCCGCCTACAATCGTTGGGCCAACGCCCGCCTTTACGCTGCCGCGCTCGGATTGTCGGAGGAGGCCTATCGGCGGCCGACGGGCGTTTTCTTCGATAGCCTGCATGGCACACTTAACCACTTGCTACTGACGGATCGAATCTGGCTGAAGCGGTTGACCGGCCAGGGCGAGCATCCGAATCAACTCAACGCAATCCTCTACGACAATCGGGCGGATCTAACCAAAGCGCGGCTGGCCGAAGATGCGCGGCTGATCTCGGTCGTTGAGCAATACAACAATGCGCAACTTGCCGCAAAGGTCGCCTATCGAACGACGTCAGGCTCGCCGCAGGAGCAAATCCTTGCCGACATCCTATCGCACTTGTTCAACCACCAGACTCATCATCGCGGGCACTGCCACGCGTGTCTTTCAATCGTCACCGGCACCGAACCCCCTTCGCTGGACCTTTTGATGTTTCAAAGGGGCGGCACCGCACCGGATCTCGCGTCCCTTGTCTGAAGACCATGGTAGTCGGCTGACGCGCAGTCTCGGGCTGAGCTCAGCTCGATTCGACCCATGTCGGCTTATGTGAAGGTTTTCGGATGCCGGCCCCATGACGGTGGTGCTGCGGGCACGGGGCCGGCGTCCGCAAACCTCCAAGGGAGGAAACCGCGGGAGGGGCACGTGGGTAGCGCGGCGAGAACTATGGGAATTTGAGTGCCGCGGATGAGGTGTGTGAATGGAGTCGAGGCGCTCCAGCAAGCCGGTGGACGGTGAAACGGCTGTGGGATGAGCGGCGGGTCGCGTCGACCGCAGTGAAGTGTCGGACGATTTGAGATGACGACTGGATATTTGAGCGCGTTCTACCGTGGCCGGTCGAGAGGCAGCTAGTGCGACGATCAGATTTGCGGGGGTGTGACGCGGTCATGAGGTGTCGATCCTGATGCGGTTCGTTGGAGCTGTCGGCCGATGCCGTGGCGTTGCACCGCACGCGAAGACCTCGATGATGATCATGCGACCGCCGCAGCATGGACAAATCGGCTTGCCGGGTTCGGCGGCGGCAGCGGTGGGCTCGGCCTGGGAGTTTGAAACGGCGAGCAACTCACGCGCTCGGGCGATGTTGTCGGCGCGCGTGCCGCTGGCCAACAGGCGTAGTGGCGGATGCGGTGGAAGCCGTGCGGCAGGACGTGGATGAGGAAGCGGCCTACCGCGCGAGCGGTTTAGTCCTTGGGCCAAGATCGGAAGTTGGGCGCGCTAGTCAATCACGTCTTTGTCGCTACTGCCGCTCCATCCAGGCTCGATACGACCGCCGCGATGGCGTGGATGACTGGCGGCGGCAATCATTACTTGTCGCGTACCATCGCGCCGGCGCGCCCAACCGGTTCTCGCATATGGCTTCGACGCCTACCTGAACGGCTGTTCAGGAAACTATTCCCCTTTTACTGGAACGTGTGGAGTTCTTGAAACGTTGACTGCGCTCATCCACCAATGGAGGAGGAATCACATGTTAAAGAAATTCTTGATCGTCGCCGGCACCATACTGTTCGCTTCGTCTGCGTTCGCGCAGTCGCCGACCACGAAGAGCGCTCCCGGCCAGCAGATGCAGAAAGCACAGGAAACCGGCAAGCCCTCCACGGGTCCGGGCGCTTCGGAATATACACCGGGCCACAAGATGAAGGCCGCCAAGAAGACCGGAGCGAAATCTACCGGACCGGGCGCCTCTGAATACGCGCCGGGCCATCAGACAACGACCGGTTCTTCCACGACGACCAAGAAGAAGTAAGCTCTGTCTTCGAGGCAAAAGGAATGGCTCGGCAACGTAATGTGTGCCGGGCCTTTTTGCTGCTGACGCGTATGACCGCACATTCATGAGAAAAACTTCTTTTGCCCGCTTCACCCCCGCCGTCAGATCTTTTTATCGTGCCTGCGTGTGGAGGTATCAGGTGCGCGGGTTGCTCCATGTCGGCTCTGGGTCAAGTGTGGACGACGCCCGCGTTGCAAGAAGAATCTGACGTTCGGCTTGCGGTCGGGTACAAGTCATGTGTCCGGCCTGTTTGCGCGGCACCATGACCGCTGGCCCTGATGTAGTCCGCGGATCGGGTCCCAATCATTCGCACGGGCTTTGACGCCCATGACCCAGAAGCGGGTTGTCCCAATCGACGGCTCGACCGTTTCGCATCACGCCATCATCACCCTCGCAATTCGGTTGTCTTGCTCCGCCGTCGCCTCTGGCTCCCATTGCCAAGCCTCTTCAGGCGGCTGCAGCAAGCTCCGGCGCTCGATAGTATCCTCCCTTGGCCATGATCGCCCAAGCGATGCGCGCCATCTTGTTGGCAACGGCAACGGCGACGAGCTTGGCCGGCTTCTTGGCCAGCAGCCTGATGATCCAGGGGTGCTTTTGCGGCTGCTGCCGGGCGTGTCGAACAACGACTGTTGCACCGATGACGAGCAACCGTCGGAGATAGCGATCTCCCTGCTTGGAGATGCCGCCGAGCCGCTCCTTGCCCCCCGTCGAGTGCTGCCGCGGAACAAGTCCGATCCATGCTGCAAAATCCCGACCGGATTTGAAGTCACTCGGGTCTGTGACAGTGGAAGCGATGGCCGTGGCCCCGATCACGCCTATCCCGGGCACGGTCTCGAGGCGACAGCTCATATCATTGGCACGATGATGGGCGTGAATGGCGCGATCCAGGGTCCCGATCTGCAATTCCAGAGCAGCGAGTTGATCGACAAGGGCCTGCAATGCCTGTTTCATCGCAGATGGAAGAGCTTCGCGATTAATCTCGTCCGTGATGATCGCGGCAAGCTGCGCGAGACCTTCGCGTCCCGTCGCCGCAACGAGGCCGAACTCGGCAAGATGGGCTCGGAGCGCATTGATCAGCTGCGTGCGCTGACGGATTAAAAGATCCCGCGTTCGATGCAACATCAGCAAGGCTTGCTGATCGGCCGACTTGATCGGCACGAACCGCATCGATGGGCGTGTCACGGCCTCACAGATGGCGGCTGCGTCGGCAGCATCGTTTTTCGACCGTTTGACATAGCCCTTCACGTAGCTCGGCGGCATCAGGCGCACGGTGTGACCGAGCTTAGAGACTTCACGCGCCCAATGATGAGCGGTTCCGCAGGCTTCCATGCCGACCAGGCAAGGGGGAATCTTGCTAAAGAATGATGACCTGCTTGCGCCGCAACTGACGAGTGATGACGACCTTGCCCGCACTATCCACGCCGTGCACTTGGAACACGTTCTTGGCGAGATCAACGCCGATGGTGCTAACCTGCATGTGGACGACCCCCCTCCGGTGATTCGTTGTTGAACAATCACCCTTTGGCACATTCGATGCCGGGAGCGGGCGTCGTCCACCACATCATTCGCGTCGGTTTGACCGGACCACAGCGACTTCCGGTCAACCCCGATCAACGGACATCGACAGGCTGGCCGGCTTGGTCTGGTTCGGGCCAACAGCGGAAAGTCTGCGTTAAGTACGTCATCATTCGCTGACCCGGCGTAGGATTGCTGAGGTACAATGGGTTGTTAAAGAAATGTGGTGTCCGCCAAAAGGACGAACGCGCCGAATGGCCCTTCAGGTTGTGCTCCTTCTCCTCGTACCCTATGCGCTGCCATTGCTGATGCCATCGTGGCGGTGGCTGCTCGCATATGCTGTCGCAGTCGCCGTCCTCCTCAGCATCTGGTCCGCCATGTGGTACCATGCTGTCATGACAACAACGACGCGGACCGGATTGGAGGGGATCGGCTTGGCTTTTGCTTTTATTCCCGTGATTTCGACCGCCGCAGGTACGATGGTGCGAACCGTAACGCTCATGGTAAGAGCGCGCTCCGTTGTCTTCGCCATCAGCATTCTCGGCGCGATACTTCTACCTGCTGCAATCATCGTCTGGGCCAATTGGTAGGCTCGCGGCTGTACCGCGCCCCTCCGCCCGCGCTTCGTCCGCTTCGGGTCAATCGCGTCACTTTGGCCGTCGGCCGACTACTTCCGGTCTTCCCCTGTAAACAGACATCGTTGCCGTGCGTCGGCACGTCTCAAAAGTGCCAGAAGGCGACATGGAACGACATCGACAAATGAAAGAGGCCGCCCACTGAGGCGGCCTCTTGGGGCCCTGAAAAGGCTGGAATCAGACTACTCGAAACGAAGGCAGGCTCTTCCAGCGATACCTCATGAAGCCGACGCCAGCAAAACCCAGGATCATCATGGCCCAAGTGGACGTTTCGGGGACGGCGGCGACTGCCTCCGTATAGGTGTACGTAATCGCCATCTCCGGATGAGAGGGGGCAGTTGTGCAGTTCTGCAAAGGGCAAAATACGTTGATATTCCAAAAGTCCGCGACAGTCTCGCGGTTGTCGGAGTAGGTGAGTGTCAGCGTCCCCAGTCCGATATAGTAAGCCAGATCGCTGTCAGAAGTATTTTTGAAATTAAAACTCGTTGTGGTTCCGGAGTTGGTGGACTGTGGAATTGGATTGTAGGGAGTTCCCACTATCTGGAAGTCTCCCGAATACAAATTATAGCGCGGATCGACGCTGCTACCGGCGACAGTGGGGCCTTTGTAAATGAAAGATAGATAAGGAAGCCAACCGCCCGATGAAGGATACCAACCGTCCACCGGAAGTCCGAATGTTACGCTGGTCAGCGTTCCGAGAGCCGAATCAAACTGAGAAAACGCCGTGCTACCGACACCATTAGGATTAGGGGCTCGGTAACTGGTGCGCGTCAAATCAACAATTTGCGTGATTGTGCTTGCCCTTCCTTCGGTCACGCCCGGCAAAGTCATTGCGATACCCAGCGCCAATGCTGGAATCGTGGACAATACGAAGTTCTTCATTGCAGCTTCCCCTGAAAAATATCCCAGCAACCGTGCCGAACAATCGCGCCACTTGATGAGTCTGAAAACTACCTAGAAAGGTGGTTCGACGTCCTTTATGTATGCCTGCGCAGGTCGGCGACCTGCACACGGTTGGGAAATGACATGCATCTATCCACGGATCCTACCGATCCGCAAAAACAAGAAATCTACGCACTCTGGGATCAACTGGCCGACTTCTCAGTCGGCGACGCCGACGCCGCGCTGACACACCTGATGTCCGCGCTGCGCACCATGTTGTCGGCACGCAATGTACTATGGGGTGTGGTCGTGCGATTGCCTTCGCCGAAGCGAGCCGATCCCTTGCTCGGCTGGCGTCCGCGCCTCGTCCGGGTGCTGGATCCGATGCCGGCGGTGGCAGCATCGGTGCAAAAGCAGTACGATACGCTCTGGTCTGACCACGTCGACCTGTCTCAGATCCTTTCCATGTCGGGAGATGAGCCGTTCCGTGTCCGCCTGCTGTTCGAAACGCTGCCGCCGGAATGGTTCGACGGCGAGCACTATCGGCGGCACTATTTGGACGTCGGCTTCGCCGACAGCATTTCCGTACGCGTTGCGCTCAATCATGACGTGAGGATTCGCTTTTTCGTATTTCGCGATGCGCAGGCACCCCGCTTCTCGGCGCAGGACGGCCAGCGTCTGGGCCTCGTGATGCGCGGGTTGAGATGGTTTCACCGTCAACAATTGCTCAGCCATGGTCTGCTCATCGCCAACGCGCCCCTGACACCCGCTGAACGCCGGGTGTTGCTCGCACTGCTCGATGGGCACATGGAAAAGGAGATCGCACAGAGGCTCGATCAAAGTCCGAACACCACGCACTTCCACGTCAAGTCGATCTACGGCAAGTTCGGCGTACGAAATCGCTCGACGCTCGCTGCGCTGTGGCTCGGAAAGCTGCAATGACGAACTACAGCCGCAGTCCGTACATCGAGCGCTTCTTCAACAAGATCAAGCACTGCCGCCGGGGTTGCGACGCGCTATGACAAGCTTGCCGCCAACTACCTTGCCTTCGTTCAACTCGCATCGATCAGGCTATGGCTGCGCGCTAATGAGTCCGCGTCCTAGCCTTTTGAGTTGAGCACGACCGGCGGCGCCAGAGGCGGTGGCGGCGGACGGACCGAGCCTTCGAGCTTCAAGCGCTCCTCGACGACGGCAGGGCCCGGCTCCATCACGGTGCAGCCCTTGTAGCGCTGCAGATCGGCGAGCGCGTCGAGCCGCCTGCGTTCATCGATGAGCTGCTTGGGTGCATCGAGCGGATATCGTTCGTAGCCATAGCCCGCCAAGGGTCCCACTGCCAGCCAATACTCCAGCCGGGCGGCGCGCCGCGCCGCGTAACGGAAGGACGCAGCGATGCCGTTGCAGCTCATCGATTCATCGACCGGCAGGACGGCATAGGGCGGCGGCGGTTCGATCGGATAGGCATAGGTCACGCAGCCCGCCAGCGAGCAGGCCATGCTCGACAACAGCCAGAAATTTCTTATGGCCGCTCGGCGCTTCACTGTGAAATGATCCGCTGCATGGTGTTGGCCGGCGTACGCTCGCGCGACGTCGTGTGTGGCATGTAGACATGCATCTTGCGCCGGTACTCTTCCGTGACGAGACGGCTCTCCGTGCCGTCGCGGACAACCTTGGGCGTGATCAGGATGACGAGCTCGGTCTTCTGAACCTGGTCGCCCCGGTTGGAGAACGCCGCGCCAAGCCCGGGTATGTCGCCGAGCAGCGGAATCTGGTTGCTGGTCTTGTGGGCCTGCTCCTGGATCATGCCGCCGAGCGCCAGCACCTCGCCGTCATTGACGACGACGGTGGTCTTCACGCGCCGCTGCTGGATGGTCGGCGAGTCGATCCCGGATGAGGTGGTTTTCACCACGGCGCTGACTTCCTGCTCGATCTCTAGCTGCACCCTGCCGCTTTCGTTGATGCGCGGCGTCACCGAAAGGATCACACCGGTGTCCTGCATGGTGATCGAATTGACGATCGCCGTTTGGGCCGTCACGGTGCTGGTGGCGGTCTGCGTGGTGATCGGCACCTGATCGCCGATCTGCAGCCTGGCCGTCTTGTTGTCGAGCACCATCAGCGAAGGTGTCGAAATGACGTTGACGCGTGTAATCGCGTTCAATGCGCTGAGCGTCGACGCTATGCTGGCTGCGTTGACGGCATAGTTGAACCCGGGAAAGACGGAAGCAACGCCGCCGGTCAGGGCGTTCGAGAATGAGGCGGTCGGCGTGCCCTTCTTCGAAAGCTGCCACTGCACGCCGTATTGCAGCTTGTCGTTAAGCGTCACCTCCGCGATGACGGCTTCGATCAGGACCTGGCTGGCGACGACATCGAGCCCCTGGATGACGCGAAGCACGCGCTGGTAGTCGCGGTCATTGGCCATGATGAGGAGCGAGTTTTTCGTCTCGTCGGCAACGATCTTGAGCGGTGGTTCACCGCCCACCCCATTGGACGACGAAGACGACGAAGACGGCTCCATCGAATCCGGCGTCAATGCTTCCGGCTCGTTGTTCAGCGCGCGCTGCAGGCTTTGCAGATCGTTGCCGGGGCTGACACCGCGAAGCCCGATCCCCGCGCCCTGATCGATATCCGGCGTCGCGCCACCGGGGCCGAGCGACTTTGCCGAGCTACCGGAGAAGCTTGCCTGCTTCGATCGCGGCGAAACGCTGCGCGTCGGCGGTTTCATCACTTTCATCTCGTTCGCAAACATCGACTGCAGTACGCTTGCGAGCTCCGCCACGGGCCGGTTCTGCACCTGATAGACGTGAAGCTGACGCTCGGAGCCGGCCGCCTTGGCGTCGAGCCGTCTGATCCAGGTCTGCGCCCTCGGCAAATAGCTCGGCTGCGAGGTCACGACCAGAATGGCGCCAAGCCGCGTGTTTGCGATGAACCTGACACGGCCCTTGAGCGGCCCCTCTTTCTCGGCCGCGAATATCGCCTTTAATTCGTCGACCATTTTCTCCGGCTGGGGCGTTTTCACCGGAACGACGGCAAACGACATGCCCTTCATGACATCGACATCGAACACCGAAATCGAGTCGAGCATGCTTTCGATTTCCGCCGGCGAACCCTTGAGCGCGAGAATGTTGCGCGCATCGTCGGCCTGCACGATGGCGCCTTTCGGCACCATCGGCTCCAGCACGCGGGCGACTTCGGTGGCGGAAACGTATTTCAGGGAAACCACGCGAATGCCGTTGCCGGCGATCGCGCTCTCGGCCGGACCATCGCCGGTCGCAATCACGCCGGTGGCGGCCTGGTCGGCCGGCGCAATCCGGTAAGTGCCGCGGCTTTGCACGAGCACCGCGCCGATCGGCACCAGCGCGGTCTGGAACATCTCCATCGCCTCGGCCTTGCTGACCGGACGCGTGGTTTGCACCGAAATGACGCCGTCGACGCGAGGGTCGACGACGTAGTTCACGCCGATCATGTCGCCAAGAACAGTCTTGGCGGCCTGCTGCAGGGGAACGCTCGCCAGATTGAGAACCACGTTCCCGTCAGCGCCGGCGGTCTTCCGCTTCGAATACGTCCCGCCGATCATGCTGCCGCTGCCGCCGTCCATGACGGCAACGGCCGGCGATGAGGGGGACGGAAGCGGCACGGCGCCCGTAGGGCCGCCGTCATGCGCATAGGATTGCTCCAGGGAAACCGGCTGTCCCGAAGCCAATCTGGGTTGTGACACCGTGGTCAAAGGCGTCGCGATGGGGGTAGTGGTGCAGCCCGACACAACGAGTATTGCCGCCCCGCAGGCGGCTAACCTCGTCGCACGGCTACGAGAAGGCAACAAAGGTAGAACCCCCAACGGCTTCGCGCCGTGGACGATTTTTGGCGCGTAAATATTTGGTAAAACATCATAGTTAATCGACAGTAAATCGGCCGGGCCTGTGGGGCGCGCGGGAGCCATGCATCCCTCGGGAAGAGTATGCAATGAAGATAATCGGGAGGTGATAGGTCCGTTTCGGACCAATAAATATAGACCTGAAAAATCCAGCCGATGGGCCGCGTTATCGGTCTCACTGCAACGAGTGCTGCGGCTGGCTGAATCGGGACGAAGCTGCTACATTTAATTTCGGCCCCGCCTTCTCGGGCCTGAATATCAGGATGACGGTATGATGAACCTTGTCGCAGCTCCCGTGAGCGAGACCTTCTCGGTCGTTGGGACGTGCATCAACTGCACCACTCCGGCCAGTCTGCTGGCAACGATGGCCGTCATCGCCGTCGGCGTTGCTCTGGCATTTCGCTCAGAACGCCGCAATGGCGTGTCCCGCAACGCCTGAGCGAGGCAGCCAATCCATCAAACGAGGTCGCCATCAAACGAGGTCGCCATCAAACGAGGTCGTCGGGCTCGTATTCGACGAACTTCTTGTAGATCCAGCGCCTGCCGTCGTGCCGGCGCCATACCTTGCCCCACAACAGCCGCCCCGTAATGGAGCGCCTCGGCACCATGACCGTCCAGAGATGCCAGGTGTCCGCCCACGTCCGCTCGGGATTGAACGACGGGACTTGAAACAGGTTGTATCGGCTCATCGGACTGAACTCCGGCATTGAAGGCAAATCACGCCGAAATAAATGATGGCGCGTTCACACCTCAATGCTGTCTGGGACGAAGGGAAGCCATCTTGGCCGTAACGCATTCGAGTTTGCGCCGGAGTTCGCACACTTCCCGATATCTTTGCGCGAGGTCTCCGGGCCGAGCCCGCAATTTACGCTTGGTGACAACTTTCCGATGCGGGCGATTTCGCTTCATGCTTCATCATAGCTTCGCCGATGAAGGGCTCAATCAAAGCCGTTGATTAAGCTAACCCGTCAACCTTACTTGGCCGCATTCAATCTCAACGTGCGGCATGCAATGAACCCTGCTGGATTTCGCGCATCGTTCCCGGCAACGGAACCCGTAAATTGACGGGCGAAATCAAATAAACCATTCTGTCACGAAATGACGGCACGGCCTCGCGCGGCAGCGCCATTTCATGTAGTGATTAGCGGTAAACCTATTAATCTCAACGTATTGAGTGGCAAATTAAATGCGCGCAGTATTGCTGGCGGGTGGCCTGGGAACTCGGTTCGCCGAGGAAACCGATGTTCGTCCCAAGCCGATGATCGAGATCGGCGGCAAGCCCATCCTTTGGCACATCATGAAGATCTACTCTAGCCACGGCATCAACGACTTCATCATCTGCCTTGGCTACAAGGGCTACGTGATCAAGGAGTATTTTTCCAACTACTTCCTGCATCAATCGAACGTCACCTTCGACCTTCGCGAAAACAGGATGGAGGTTCTGCAGAAGCACGCCGAGCCGTGGCGGGTGACGCTGATCGACACCGGCGAAGAAACCATGATCGGCGGGCGCATCAAGCGCATCCTCCCCTATATCGGCGATGACGACGCCTTCTGCCTGACCTATGGCGACGGCGTGGCCGATATCGACATCACCGAAAGTATCGCCTTCCATCGCCGCGAGGGCCGTCTGGCGACCGTGACCGGCACACAGCCGCCCGGCCGCTTCGGCGCCATCAACCATCAGGGCCCCCGCGTCACCGGCTTTCAGGAAAAGCCGCGCGGCGACGGCAACTGGATCAATGGCGGCTTCTTCGTGCTTTCCCCCAAGGTCGGCGACTACATCGAAGGCGACGCCACCGTGTGGGAAAAAGAACCGATGACGAATCTGGCAACCGATGGCCAGCTCAGCGTGTTCCTCCACGACGGCTTCTGGCACCCGATGGATACGTTACGGGACAAGCGATATTTGGAAGATCTTTGGTCAAGCAATAAGGCTCCCTGGAAAAAATGGTAAAGAAGAAAGATTCCATGCGTATTCTTATTACCGGTTCGATGGGCTATGTCGGTCCCATTCTTACGCGTCACCTCCGGCAGAAATTTCCAGACGCCGAATTGATCGGCTTCGATACCGCATTTTTTGCCCACAATCTTACCGGAGCGACCAGGCTGCCTGAGTCGCTGCTGGATCGCATGCATTTCGGCGATATCAGAAACTTTCCGCCGGAGCTGCTCGATGGCGTCGACGTCGTCGTCCATCTGGCGGCGATCTCCAACGACCCGATGGGGAAGGAATTCGAGGGCGTCACCGAAGCGATCAACGAAAAGGCCAGCGTTGCGCTCGCACAGATGGCAGAGCAGCGTGGCGTCGGCCGCTTCGTATTCGCTTCGAGTTGCAGCATTTACGGCGCCGCCGAAGGTCACCCCAAGCGCGAGAGCGACCAGCTCAATCCCCTCACCGCCTATGCACGCTCCAAGGTCGCGATGGAAAACGCGCTTCGCGCGAGCAACGCAGGTGAAATGACGGTCACGTGCCTGAGGTTTGCGACCGCTTGCGGCATGTCGGATCGCCTGCGGCTCGATCTGGTCTTGAACGACTTTGTCGCGAGTGCGCTGGCCACAGGCGAGATTACCGTGCTCAGCGACGGGACGCCGTGGCGGCCGCTGATCGACGTATCAGATATGGCACAGGCCATTGAATGGGCCATCGGACGCGATACCGACCGGGGCGGACGGGTTCTTGTGGTGAATGCCGGCAGCAACGCAGGAAATTATCAGGTCCGCGATCTGGCCCAGGTTGTGGCCGCTGAACTGCCCGGAACCCAGGTGAGCATCAATACGGCGGCGCCGCCGGACCTGCGCTCCTATCAGGTTGATTTTTCACTTTTCGCCGAACTGGCTCCTGCGCATCTCCCGGCGGTCCCGCTCGCCCAGTCCGTCCGAAACCTCTCAGCCGGACTGAACGGAATGAGATTCTCCGACAAGGAATTCCGCACATCTTCCCTGATGCGGCTCAAGACGCTCAAGGACCACATTGCGGTGGGTCGGCTGTCTGCCGACCTCCGTTGGCAATAATCTTGGAAGGCCGACAATCGTGAAGTTTCACCCAACGCCGCTTCATGGCGCCTACACGATCGAACTCGAAAAGCGCGGTGACGACCGGGGCTTTTTCGCGCGTTTCTTTTGCCAGAAGGAATTCGAAGCGGCCGGCGTGCCGATGCCGATCGTTCAGATAAACAACTCCCTCAGCGCAAAAGCCGGCACCCTGCGCGGGATGCATTATCAGCTGGCCCCGGCCGCCGAAATCAAGGTGGTGCGCTGTATCCGCGGGGCCCTCTATGACGCCATTGTCGATCTGCGGCCGGACTCCCCGACCTTCGGCAAGTGGTTCGGCGTCGAACTCACCGCAGAAAACCGACGGATGATTTTTGTTCCGCAGGGTTTTGCGCACGGCATCATGACGCTCACCGACGACACCGAAGCGTTCTATCTGGTGAATGCGTTCTACGCTCCCGAGCAAGAGCGCGGCTTGCGCTTCGACGATCCACGATTTGGGATTGAGTGGCCGCGGGCTCCCGTTGAAGTTTCGCCCAAGGACAGCAGTTGGCCGGATTTCGACCCTGTCTTCCATGGCATCGAATCCCTGCGAGGCCTGACGTGAGAATCCTTCTGACCGGCGGCAGTTCGTTTACCGGTCTTTGGTTTGCGCGCAGCCTTGCCGCGAGAGGCCATACCGTCGTCGCCCCCCTCAGGGGCAGCGATTATTCGGACTTGCGCGGCAGTCGCGTTGCCGAGCTCCGCCGAGTTGCTGAAGTCGTCGAGGATTGCCCGTTTGGCTCGGCCCGCTTTCTCGATCTCGCCGGGACGGGCTCATGGGATCTGTTGTGTCAGCATGCGGCCCAAACCGGCGATTACCGCAATCCGGACTTCGACGTCATTGGCGCCGTCGCCGACAATACGAAGAATGCCGTCGCAGTCCTGAAGGCGATGATGGCGCGCGGCCTGGCAGGCGTCGTGCTGACCGGGTCGGCATTCGAACAGGACGAAGGTGCCGGTGAAGCGCCGCTCAGAGCTTTTTCCCCTTACGGACTATCGAAAGGCCTCACCTGGCAATATTACCGCTTCCTGAGTGAAACCATGAACTTCAATGTTGGGAAGTTCGTGATCGCGAATCCGATTGGGCCTTTCGAAGAGCCGCGGTTTTGCAACTATTTGATACGCACCTGGTTCAAGGGCGAAGTTCCGGCGGTACGGACACCTCTCTACGTGCGGGACAACATTCATGTCGATCTCCTGGCCGCAGCCTATGCAACCTTTGCTGAGAGAGTGCCCTTGCAGAAGGGCATGACGAAGTTCAATCCGAGCTTCTATGTCGAGAGCCAGGGCGCGTTTGCACAACGCTTCGCCACGGAAATGTCATCCCGCCTTGGGGTTGCCTGCCCCGTCACGCTGCTGCAGCAGGAGGACTTCACCGAACCGATGGTCCGGATCAACACCGACCGGATTGACGGGGCGGAATTCGGCTGGAGCGAGCCATCGGCCTGGGATGCCGAAGCCGAATTCTATCAGCAGGCCGCAAAATAATTGCGGACCGTCGCGTCAGCCCGATACATGGCGTCGCGACCGGTCTGCGCTATCTCCGGCAGCTTTCCCTGCACGTTTGGGCCTGACTGTCACATGCGCTCTGGCAGGGAGCGCCGAGCGTGGTTGGGCATACGCGCTTGCAAGCATCATTCTGGCTGGCGCAGTTGGCAAAGCAGGCGTCGCTGGCGGCATCTGCCAACCGCAACTTGCCGATCGAGACGTTGCCTTGACCTGCCGCGGCGGTTCCAATCAGCAGCAGGGACAACGCTGCACAGAGCGCGAGCTTCATGGAGACCTCCGATTACACAGCCTTTGCGGCTGCAAGACGCCTATGCACGGCGGCGGCGAGAACCTTCGCCGCTGGCTTCCGGCTTGCCAATCACGAATTCTTCGATCTTGTGACCGGTCTTTAGCGCGGCTGTGAGCCAGCGAGGCTGCTTTCCACGACCCGACCAGGTTTCGGAAGGCTCCTCGGGATTTCGATATTTTGGAAATACGCGCGGGTACTTCCGGCGCTCGCGCGGCGCACTTCGGACATCCGCGGATTCCGATTGGCGCATCTCTTTCTCGCGCCGAAGTTGCGCCAACCGCTTCTCGAGCTCACGCTTTTCCGACGTCAATCGAACCGACAAGATCTGACTGAGCTCCTCATGGAGCTGCCATAACTCGTCTACAGACATTCCATCGAAATTTGGCTTCTTGTTCATCCAGCCTGTGCCATCACGATTCGCAACAAACTATAAGTCCGGCGGCGAGCCTTTCCAGCAAAATTGTAGATTTGGCAACAAATCTCCGCAAACCGCGAGTTTGCCGAGCACTAAACCTAAGTGGTTCAAATATCTCTCAAATCATGACCGACCCGGGATATTTCCGGAGGCCCGCTCAAGATTGTGCGGCCGGGCAGGTATCAATCCACGGCAAATCGCAAGGTTCCCCACACCCACGGGTTGAAAGAATCCGGCATCCGGCTGATCACGAGCGTCGCGATGTCTTCGCCCGATCAGTAAGCGTTGCGCCTACGTAGCACCTCGAAAAAGGTCTTGATCAGGATCTGGATGTCCAGCCACAGGCTCCAGTTGTTTATGTACCAGAGGTCGAGTTTGACGCGTTCGGAGATGTGCTCGATCGTGGGTGTGCCCCCGCGCGCTCCGTTGCATTGCGCCCAACCGGTCATGCCGGGCTTGACGTGATGCCGGAACGCATACTCGCTCAGCACCGTCTCGAAATAGTTGTCGTGAGCCAGCGCATGCGGACGCGGACCAATCAGGGACATATCACCCCTGACGACATTCAGCAGCTGAGGCAATTCATCGATACTTGCCGATCGCAACAGATGGCCAATGGACGTTACCCGCGGATCGTCGCGCGTAGCCTGCACGACAGCGGACCCGTTTTCCTGGACGGTCATGGTGCGGAATTTGAACATCATGAACTGCTTGCCATTAAATCCCTTGCGGAACTGCCGGAAAATAACCGGCCCGGGACTGTCAAGCTTGATGGCGAAAGCCGTGAGCGCCATGATCGGCAGAAAGAACACCAGCGCCAGGGATGCGATGACAACGTCCATCACGCGCTTGACGAAGCGTTCCGCGGCACTGAGCGGCGCGCGTTGAATTTCGATGGCGAGGACGCGCTGACGCGCCGATGACGCATAATTCGTCAACGTCCGAACCCGCATGTCGGGCAAGAGCCGCACCGCCACCGGAAGCGATTTGACGTTCTCGCGGATGAACTCCAGCCGGGGTGCATCCTCCCAGGGCATCGCAAGCAAGACTTCCCTGCAATTGTTGCGCCTGACAAAGTTTGCGGCTGAGTTGATGACGCTGACGTCGATCGCGTCGCGCTTCACGGGATCGTCTTCCGAACTGAGCGTGAAGCGGCTGACTTCGGAAGTACCGAAGAAAACCAGGAGATCCCGGGGCTCCAGCGCGGCGATCTCGTGGAAATCGCCGATCAGCACGATGTCCCGCCGGCCAATCACGCCGCGCAAAACGGCAGCCGCCAGGGCCACCTTGGTACCCTTCCTGACGGCGAGCAATCCCACCGGCGCAGCAAAATAAAAAACCACAAAGGCGCCACGCGAATAATCGACGCCGATCTTGAGCAGAAACGCAAAGAAGGCGAGCAGCAACCCTGTCGTAAACCAGCAAATCAGTATTTCGCCAATCTCGACGCGCGGTTTGGCGCTGTCAGGAAAATCGTAATAACCGCTGCCACTCATGCGCAGGATGTGAATGAAGCTGGCCAACAAGCCGACTGCGCAATGCGGGAGAATGTTCGGCACGTCGTTGCCGATGGACAGCTGATAGCCGATGCCCCCCGCCACGCTGGACAACAGGATCACGAAGGCATCTGCGGTCGATAATAAATAGGGAACCGCGTTGCTGGAGAAACGAGCAGGAGGACCGCCAGCGGAATTGTCGAGCTGGCCTACCTTGTTGCCAATATCCGCTCCGATCGACATGAAAAATGCCCGCGCAATATCACTGATACAACTGTCTGATTATTGGCCAGAGACCATAAATCCGACAGACCATCAAAGGCCTAAGTAACTCTTCGTTAATACCCGTGACCATACACTCGGGCGGGGTGCAACGCAACATTTAATCAGTTTGAATGCGCTTTTAATCATATTAAGGAGTGAGTAGACGCATGCTGCCCATCCTCGCCTGCGGTGCCGGCATCTATGTGGGCCTTCACTTCAATATTTTGGCGCTGCTCCCGCTCTCTGTACTGGGCGCCGGGGCATACGTTGTCTCGGCCTGGTCCAACGGCCAGGGCTTGCTGGACAGCCTAGCCGTCCTGGCACTTCCAATCATCGCCGTTCAGACAGGCTATTTCCTGGGGCTAATGACCCGGCCGGCTTATTTGCACTTGCGATCCCGGCTCAATATTCGGCACTCAGAGCGGGTATAATCCCGGGAATACGATTTAAACGCGGATTATTCGAAAATTTCCGCGGCTAGCGGTCCCTACCGCACTTTGTCGGCGAAATACCGGCTGAAGACTTCCTGAATGGCACCCAGACCGCCAAGCTGACGCTCGAGCTCCTGCGTGCGTTTTTCGCCGCTTGCCATTTGCTGCTCATATTCCTTGATCCTGGCCGCGTCCTTGGCGTCGCGCGTCAGGTATTCGTCATAGTCAGTGCCGGTGGCAAAGGCGGCCTGATCGCGCGCCGCGTCGACCCGCGCACGCAGGGCGTCTCTCTCTCTCTGGATCGACGCGACTGCGGCCTCAACGGCGGCCGAAATTGAGCCGAGCCGTTCGCTGTCAGTCTGAGCATCGCGCTCCGCGGAACGAACCTTGAAAGCTCGTGCCATATCGAGTCTCCTTGGGCAGACCGGTCTTCGCTGCACTGCTTCGCTGGACCGGCAGATCGCTGGACCACCGTTGAGAAAGAAAAGTTTTGTACAGCCTATCGAACCACTGCCCGATCAACAACGTTGCATTTTTTTGAAAAAACGAAAGGCTGGATTCCCAGATGATTCGGATTTTCTGCGATAGTAACGACCGTGCAAGCGTATAGGTTTGCCAAGCATATGCCGAGGTGACTACCGGACAGAAGCAAGATGAGATTTCGAGACACCTTGAAATTTGCTCTTGAGCTGTTTGTGCCTGAAAAGCTCATGCATCCAGGCCGGAGTTCTGCGTCCGATCCGAAGGCTGAGGCGTCGCAGAATGTCGCGACAAGTCTCGAGGCCGAGGAGACCGTACAGCACCGCAAGGCCCGCCGGATTATCGAGGAGTTGGACCATGCTCAATTTGGCGGTCCCTCCTTCGGTCCGCAAACGATCGAGTTGATGTCAACGGCGCTGGAAGGTGCCGAGGCTTCCCTGCCCGAACCGGCATCGGACCAGCAGCTTCGATTGATCGCAGCCAAAATCTTGAAGGTGGCCGGCGACGGCGAGCGCGATCCGATCCGCCTGAAGGCCGCGGCGATGTCTGCCCTGGGGCCGGTCATAGGCAATGCGGACGGACAGCCACCGTCGGCCTGAGCGCAAGCGCCGCCGATGTTACTGCCCCCTATATGCGCCTGATCGGACGGGGTGATTTGCCACTCAAGCGGATGGCAAGCTATAAGCCGGTCGGGCGGTCGCCTGATCGTCTCGCCCGCTCTGCCTGGGGACAATCAAAGTGGTTCATCGTGAAGCTCCTAAATCGATCCTGGTTCACGCGCTTTTTGGACTGAGGAAACTGCTGGGCGTCGCAACGTTCGCTCTGATAATTGTTCTGGTAGGCCCGAAGCTGTTTGTCCTGTTCGACAATCCAAAGAACGCAACGATCCCGGCCAAGCTGTTCGAGGCGCGCGAATACATTCTCGGTAAATCCGCGCCGGTGCTGCATCGATATGTGCCGACCAACATTGCCGGCAGCGATCGTTCCGACTGGATCCTCATTGGCCTCGCCATCGTCGTCACTATTTTCTCCGGCTCGATCGCCCAGCGCTCGCAAACCGCCCAGAACCGGCGGCTTCTGCGAAAGTCGGCCCAGGCATGGCGCCGCAAGGAGGGTGTGAAGCCGGGCTCCAAGCTCGACGCCGAACTGGAGACCACGCTGCGAATGGCGGAAAGCGGCAAGACCGTGAACCGTCAGGAGTTGTTGCGGGTATTTGCCGAAACCAAGAAGAAGCTGGACACGTTCGGCCGTGAAGTGGCCTTCCTTGCCGTCGACGTGGTCGGCTCGGCGGGGATGAAGCACGGCGAGGATCACGCTTCAATTCAATATGACTTCGAGGAGTATCGAAAGCTCGTCGAGCGCATCTTTCGCGCCAGGGGCGTGTTGAAGACGGCATGGACGCCCGACGGCGTGATGGCATGCTTCGCCCATGTGGAGGACGCTTGCCAGTCGGGCAAGGACGTCATCAAGAGTCTCAAGGTGTTCAACCGCGATGTGAAACTGTCCAAGGCCGATTTCGCCGTTCGCTGCGGCGTCAACGCGGGCCTGGTCTACTTCGACGACACAACTCCGCTCGAGACAATCTCGGATCGCGTCATCGACGTCGCCGGGCACATGCAGAAGAACGCCGAGCCGAATACCGTGCTGGTGGCGCGCAAGATCATCGAGCCGTTGCGTCAGCTTGAGGAATTTACCCACACCACCCAAGTCATCGACGGCTACGAAGCCAGCGTGTGGCGGGATACCGTCTCTTAAGCCACGCTCGGCTGCGTCCGCCACACCCCTCATAGCGCCCATCATGCGGCACGTTTGCGAGCCGCGAAAACGGCCGCTCCGAATGCAGCCGTGAGCGTTGCCGTCGATCACGGTGATCAGACGGCTGCGCTGGCGCTGTAGCGACTCCGCAGCCACAATTTACAGTGGAAGGTCGCCCCTTAAAAAAATGCGAACAGCTCGAAAGTGACAAGACCTTTGCGTGACGGGCGTGCTGCGCGAGCAGAGGACCTGCTTGCCTGAGGCATAAGCGATCAACACAGTAAAAGTATCATTCACGCGTCATAATACGACATTAGGTAACATTGGAGCTGGCGAACTTTAAATAAACACTTGGGCCAGCCTTGGGACGCAGTCGTCGACCGGAGCCTGGCGGGAACATTCAGTGTTCGGCGCTGGCTCTCAACGGGAGCATAATTAAATGGTTGGTACTATCGCTAAACTGTCTTGCGCTGTTCTTCTTGTTGTATCCGCTGTGCCAGCCAAAGCTGTCGAGGTGATCACGAACGGCGACTTTCAATCGGGTCTGACGGGATGGACCTCGTACACCACCGCGAACGGAACGATCGCGGCTACCCCGAGCTTGCCAGGTGCTCCGCAGCCGCAGAACGCCTCGGTCGTCTCTTTCAACGTGACGGGTTCCGGCGCTTCGAACGCGTTGTTCCTGAACGCAGGCAAGATCAATCCTCCCTATGGTTCCGCTCCCGGGGAAGGTGGTGGCGTCTCGCAGACGTTCACGACGTCGGGTGGCATGGCGACATTCTCGGCCGATATAGCGGCATTTACCCGCGTGAATGGTCTCACGGCGTTCGGATTGATGAGCGTACTGCTGGATGGCGTGGTGTTGGACAGCTTTGACTTCGTCGGCGCTGGCACATCGACGACACTGCACAACACGCTGGACTTCACCACCAACCTTACGGCTGGGCAGCATACCATCCAGCTACAGGCCACGCGTATCTTCGCACCCGGTGGTGGCGTTACCTCGCAGTACTTCGACAACGTATCGCTCGACGTGCTGACGCCCGTTCCGGAACCCTCAACCTGGGCGATGCTGATCCTTGGCTTCGTTGGTGTGGGTTTCATAGCTTACCGCCGTCGCAACGGCGCAACGCTCGCGGCCTGATCAGCGCTTCCGATTGGACTGAGAAGCCGCCGCAGGGCGGCTTCTTTTTTGTACCGTGCTGAACCCTGCTGCGCGGCAAGTACGTCGGTTGAGAGACAAAAAGCGGGCATCAACCTCAGTGCGTCACGCCATCGACTCTATGAGGACATGGAAGCGGGCTTGTCGTGCCGACCACCAACGCTTGTGCCGGAGAAAACGCAGCCGCGCACAAGGCAATTTTGTGCGATCGTATCCCTTGATTGCAATCATCTTCAGCCCACAATTAAGGAAAAGCAGAAAACTGCCACCTGAAGACCGCGCCAAGGTCGCCGGACTAAGTAAATAAAATCATTGGAATATTTTTTAATCACCCGCGTTGACCGCCGCAAAATTATCACATATGTTTTACCTTTAATTGGTTAATTTAAGGGTTTTGCGGTGGCGGCCGTGGATACCAAACTCAGCTCCGATTTGAGACGGTTGCGATACGCCCTTGAGGCGGTTTCGGCGGATCTGGATGCCATTGAACAACGGCCGCACCCTTTGCTTCGTTCGGCCGCGGCAAATCTCGAGGCTAATCGGGGCGACGGCCTGGAGACATTCGTCAATCACTTTGTTTTTGCGGTAAAGCGCGGCGTCCTGCGGTAGACGAGCGACAGCCCGCAAGCATTGAGCCTTCCATAGCGCGCGTGGCGAAAACCAGGCACGAAGCAAGCCCATTTGTATGGCATTGCTCTTGGATGCCGTTGCCGGCTCCATTGTTACATCGTGACCCAGCCAGGCGATGGGGTTTGTGGTTCACTTTGGAAACCCCTTGATCGAGATCTCATTTATGCCGGTCGACATTGTAAAAGCCTATTTCGAGATTCAGCTGCTTCGCGAAGAGATTCGAAGGGCGGAGCTCGCTCTCAGGATTTCTTTCGCGCGTCCGCCGAACCGTCCTCGCTACACCGGGGGCATGAAAGCCCGTAGCTCGCCGGCGACCAATCCACATCGCAAATCGATTTCCGGCGACCGCGTTAATGGTCAAGATTTATGATGCCCGCATAAATACGGGCACCGCATTTACCATGCAGGCAAATCTCCCCGCATTTCCACGGTAATCCCCGAAAATCTATTTAAATCAATTGTCTAATTCTTGGTTGCTGGCTAAAACACCAGCGATTTCCAATGGTGCCGTCGGGTTAGTGGCGATGTAGCGGCATTTTCGATTTCTATTTCGTGTCGTGGGGGACGATGCGATTTTTTGAAAGCAAGGTATGCATCACCCTCGCAGAGAGCATTTCAGCCAGTCGACACCTGTCCGCACTTTTGTCTTTGTGATTGGCACCCGGCCTGAAGTCATCAAGGTAGCCCCCATCATCCGCCGCCTGCGCGAAGCCGAATGGGCGACCGTTCGGATCGTAACGTCCGGCCAGCAGAGCGATCTCCTCGACAGCACCCTTGCCGAATTCGACCTCCGCCCGGACTTCTCCATCCCGCATCGAAGCAATTGTCGGACGCCTGCGGTTCTCGCCAGCCTGCTCATTCGCCGCCTCGACAAATATTTCGGCGAAGTCCGGCCGGATTGCGTTCTGGCCCAGGGCGACACGACGACCGCCTATGCGTCGTCGATCGCGGCGTTCTACCGCAAGATCGCCTTTGTGCATGTCGAGGCCGGGCTGCGCACGCCAAGCCTTGACGCGCCCTTCCCCGAGGAATTCCACCGCCGTTCGATCGCCGTATCCACGTCCCTTCACTGCGCCCCGACATCGGCCGCTGCGCAGAACCTGGCACGCGAGAACATTTCGCGGGAGAAGATTATCGTTTCGGGAAACACGGTGATCGACTCGCTGCTCGAAGTCGCGGCCTCGAAACCGGCGCGGCCCGCCGAGTTTCCCAGGCTGCGGACCATCCTGCTCACAGCGCATCGGCGCGAGAATTTCGGCGCGCCGCTGCGGGATGCGTTTACCGCGATCAGGGCCTTCGTCGATCTCACCCCCGACATCGCGGTGTATTTTCCGGTTCATCCCAATCCAAATGCGCGCGAAACGGCCATCGAAATTCTTTCGGGACACCCCCGGATCAAGCTGGTCGATCCGCTGAGCTACCGCGACGTCGTCGCCGCGATACAGAATGCCTGGTGCGTGGTGACCGACAGCGGCGGCCTTCAGGAAGAGGCGCCTGCGCTCGGCAAGCCCGTTCTGGTGTTACGCGACGTGACCGAGCGGCCCGAGGCGGTGGCATCAGGGGTTGTCGAGTTGATCGGGACCTCCCGCGAGGCGGTATTCGGCGCCTTGTTCGAGTTGCACAAGAACCGCGCCAAATATGCCCGCATGGCCCGGCCGGTCTTTCCCTATGGCGATGGTCACGCCAGCAAGCGGATCGTCGAAGCTCTCTATCGGCGATACGTCCTGCCGCCGCAAATGCGCCCCGCCGAAATCATTCAGCTTCACCACGCGTCGTAACTCATGACACAAGCCCCCTCCTTCCTCTTTCAATATCTCTATGTCGTCGAGATTCTGATGTTGATCGCCGGTGTGATCATCGCGATCTCCAGCATCGACGACCTCGTAGTCGACCTGCTGTACTGGAGCAGCAGGCTGATGGGCACGGCGGACAGCAAGTCCAGGGAATTGCCGAGCGTGGAGATCCTTGAGCAACTGCCCGAGCGCCCCATCGCCATCATGGTGCCGTGCTGGAAGGAGCACGACGTCATTTTTTCGATGCTCTCATCGAACTCCCGGCTCGTGCGCTACGCGCACGCGCATTACTTCGTCGGCGTCTATCTGAACGATCCCCTGACCCAGGCCGAGGTGCGCAAGGCGCAGGGGCTGTACAAGAACATCCATATGGTGCTGGTCCCGCATGACGGCCCGACCAGCAAGGCCGACTGCCTGAACCAGACCATTTCCGACATCTTCATGTTCGAGGCCGAGCAAAACATCCAGTTTGCGGGAATCGTGATGCACGATTCCGAGGACCTCATTCATCCGCTGGAGCTCAAGCTCTTCAACAAGCTGGTCGACATCTACGACTTCATTCAGTTGCCGGTTTACTCGTTCTCCCGGCCGATCACTTCGATGATCGCGGGCCTCTACATGGATGAGTTCGCCGAGATGCACACCAAGGACCTCGAGGTCCGGCAGCGGATCAGCGGCGTCATTCCCTGCGCCGGCGTCTCCGCATGCTTCAGCCGGGAGGCGATCCAGCATCTCAACGACCAGAACCACGGCGAGGCTTTCCGCACGTCATCGTTCACGGAAGACTATGACATCGCGTTTCGTGTCTCGGAGCTCGGGTTCAATTCCGCGTTTATCGCCTATCCGGCCAACTATGCGATCGACATCGACATCGACAGCGGTAACCCCGGCATTCTCCACCGGACCCTTCCGGTGGCGACCCGCGAGTTCTTTCCGTCAGGCCTCGAGGCCGCCTATCGCCAGCGCGCGCGCTGGCTGCTCGGCATCGTGTTCCAGGGCTCCCAGGAGCAAGGCTGGAAAGGCTCTCTCGGGACCAAGTACTTTCTGGCGCGAGATAGAAAGGGCGTGATCACCAGCCCTGCGGTCATGCTCGCCTATTTTGCGCTGGCCAATCTAACCGTGTTCGAATTCTATCGGGTGGTTTTCGATCCCGAAAAGCAGTTTGTTTATACCCTTCTGAATCAGAACTGGGCGGTCTGGATGTTTTTCGCAAACTTCCTGTTTCTGGTCTGGCGCCTGTTCAACCGAATGACGTTCACAGGCAAAATCTACAATGTGCGTCACGCCCTGATGGCCGCGCCGAGACTTGTCGTCGGCAATTTCGTCAACTTCTTCGCAACGTGGCGCGCCGTGCGGATCTATCTCAGTCACCGGATATCCGGCACCGCACTCGTTTGGGACAAGACGTCCCACTCCTACCCGGTTCACATGGGCGACCTCACCCTGCCGCGAACGGTGGTGGCCGCCGATGGCGCGGGAGCCGCGGGGAACAGCTAGACTAGGCTGCCAGCAGAGGCTGGCCTTCGCGCTGCTGCCCAGCGGATGGGCTTGGGCCGAGGATGAGACGCGCGAACGAACGCGTTGCGAGGAAAGCCGCGCAGACCACGATCGCAGCGAGTTGGAGACCGGGGTAAAAAATAATCGCCCCGAGAACGAGCCAGCCTGCCGCGATGGCCAGGAAGTCGCCCAGCCTTGAGCTCCTGCCGTGGGCGGCATCCAAACCCTGATCGAGCGCATTCGCGATCGCATCGAAGCCGTCAATCGCATCCCTGCTTGTCGGGCCGGCCAGATCACGTGAAAGCATCAAACACCCCCAGGAGCCTCTCGCGGGCTCTGGGGCATTTGGCGGGAGGACTATTGCCCGCCGCTCAAACCGACCGTTACAGTTTTATCCATATGGCTCTTTTGCGCGCGAAGGGCGTTGCGCCTCCCGGGACATGAATAATTCCTGCCCAACGCATTCGTTAGGATTTGAATATTCGTCCATGAAAAGGAGAAACCAGGCCGAAGCTGAAGGCCGCGGCAAGAGGGCCCACGATGCGGCGAGCATTGGCTTGCATCCGGGTCGGGCGACGGAATTACTATTAGTATTGATATCCCTTCCTTTTAATTGGCCTTGCTTTACTTAATTCGCGCATTTAAATTACCGGCAATAATATTAACTATTCATTTTGGAAACCCGATAATGCGAAAATTTCTTGCCCCGCTCTGCGCGCTCGCTGCCCTTGTCGCCTTAAGCGATCACGCCAGTGCCGTGGTCGTCACGGCTTCCAGCGGCCCGTTCAGCGCCGGCAATAGCAACACCAACAACGACATTACGTTCGACAGCCTCGCCACGCCGAACACGTTTGCCGGCACCAGCATCCAGTGGGGCGCTGCGCCGGCTTCGCTTGGCGGCATTAACTTCTCGGGTACGGCCATCATCGCCAGGAATACCGCGGGAACGGCGGCGGGTATCTCGGCGACGCCGGCGGGAGACACCACAAACTACATGTCCATTCTGGGTGGCAAATCCGAGACGCTGACGTTCTCGGGAACCCAGAACAAGTTCGGTCTGTTTTGGGGATCGATCGATTCCTACAACAGCGTCGCATTCTATCTGGGAAGCAGCGCCACGCCGTTCCTGACGCTTTTTGGAAACAACCTCAACGCGGTGCCTGCGCTTGGATTTAACGGCGACCAGTCGGGCGCCCTGACGAACGCTTATGTCACGTTCACCGGCCTGAGCTTCGACAAGATCGTTCTCGCATCGTCGAGCAATTCATTCGAATTCGACAACATCTCCTACGGCAATGTTGGACCCGTGCCGGAGCCGTCGACCTGGGCCATGATGCTGCTGGGCTTCGCCGGTATTGGCTTCGCATATCGTCACCGCCGATCCAGGCTTGCCGTCGCGGCAGCCTGAGCCCTGGCTGCCTGGTTTCTTGTTGAAGGGCCGCCTTAGGGCGGCTTTTCTTTTAAAACGCTGGTTTGGTCACGAATTGATTCTTCACGCTCCTTGCTGGGGTCGGCATGAAAGACAACAAACTAAAGCAAATGTCGCTCGACGACCTCTGGGATCTGCACGAAAGAATCGGCGCGATCCTGAGTGACAAGATTGAGAGTGAGAAGAAGAAACTTGAACAGCAGCTCGATCAACTAGCCCGCAGGGTTGCGGAATTATCGCCGCCAGGTCCCGAGCGCCGACCGTACCCGAAGGTAGAGGCGAAGTATCGAAACCCGGACAACCCGTCAGAGACGTGGTCGGGACGAGGCAAAACCCCGCGCTGGCTAGCCAAACTGATTGCGGCTGGAAGGAAGCTCGATGAGTTCAGGATCCAATAGTTGCTGCCACCTGCGATCCAAGACTTGCCGATCAGCAAGACTTGATCAGCAAGACTTGGCGATCAGTAAGGTTGACTGGTTAGGTTAAGTCGCAAGTTCAGTTGCAGCGTCCTCAAGCTGGGCTATTGATTGAGTACCGGACAATTTCCCCCAAGCGTCCGGGCCCACACCGGCGAAGCCGCCAGGCGCATATACTCCGCTTGGCGGCTTCGTTCTTTGGATCGCCAGTGCGCCACACGTGGATGAAAATAAACTACTTGATCGCTGTCGCGATCGGCATGGCCGGCTGGCTGTTTCTTATCGTCTGGATCGTGAGGCAGCTTATCTGATGGGTTTGGATCATCGCCGACTTGCAGATTGCGCGGCAACGCATAGCCGCCGGCATCTTCTCCCCGGAAACGGTACAACCTTTTCGATCATTCGGCTCCGAAGCGCCACAAAAGGCAAACGAATAATTCGTGTCTCGTCTTGACGCCGATCCGGCGTGCCACTCCTCGCAGCCTTGCTTATCTCGCTCGGACCTGACGTAAATGTGCAGCGCCCCAGGAGACCTCAAAGATGTCCAATTCGAGAACCCCGTTTGTCGATCGCTTCGGTCCTGACGCTGCGGACGTGGAATTCGGCGGCGACGCCCCGTCTCTCCTTAGCCAGTTGGCAGCACGCGGCTCGGTACGAAAATTCCGGCCCGACACCGTTCCGTACCTGACCTTGCGGCGGCTATGTGCTCTGGCGCTATGCGCGCCGACCAAAAGCGATCTCCAGCAGCGCGACATCATCATCATCGACGCGCCGTCCCTGAAATCCCGGATCGGTGCGCTGCTGGCAGATGGACCGCTAGGCCAGAAATGGCTCGCAAACGTCCCGAACCTTCTCATCTTCTGCGGCAACAATCGAAGGCAGCGTCGAATCCACACGTTGCGCGACAGACATTTCGCCAACGACCACCTCGATGCCTTCTTCAATGCCGCGGTCGATGCGGCGATTGCCCTGTCCGCGTTCGTGATCGCGGCCGAGGCGGAAGGCTTAGGCGTCTGTCCGATCAGCGCGGTCCGCATTCACTCGGACGCGTTGTCAGAGCTCCTGAAACTTCCCGACCATGTTTTCCCGGTAGCGGGCCTCGCCATGGGATATCCTGCCGAAGCGCCGCAGCTCAGCATGCGGCTTCCACTGTCCGTGACGGTGCATCACAACACATTTATATGATCGGCGGCGCGAGGCGGCCCAGCCTTATGCGGCTCAACGCTATGTCAGAGAGTTCGGCGTAGCCGAAACCTATGGCTGGTCGGAGGATAAAGCGCGGCAATATGCGCGCCCCGAGCGCGCGGACTTTGGCGCCTATGTGAGGCGCATCGGCTTCAGGCTGGACTGATCGGTTCGAACGCGGCCGCCCCAGCGCGGGACATCAGGTGAACAGATGAATCAAGCCGATGCTGATCGCAAGCAGAAGCATCAGCGACAGCGTCACGGCCGCCGTCACCCTGCCGCCGACGGTGGCGAGGACGCGAACGTCGACGCCGAGGCCGAGTGCCGCCATCGACACGACCGTGAGAAAGCCGGTGATCGCCGTCAGCGGACCGATCACTGTTGCGGGTACGATATCGAGCGAGCGCAGAACGGAGAGCGCGAGAAAGCCGAGGATGAACCAGGGCACCAGCCGGAAGAAGCCGACCGCAGCCTTGCCGCGCACGCCACCATGCAGGCGCGGGGCGAGCAGCGAAAGTCCCACCACGATCGGCCCCAGCATCAATACGCGCATCAATTTCACCAGCGTGCCGATCTGCGTGCTCACGAGCCCCGCCGGCACGGTTGCGGCGAGCACTTGCGGGACGGCGTAGACCGTGAGGCCGGCGAGAATTCCGTATTGCGTCGCGGACAATTGCAAGAGCGGAATGAGCAGCGGCAGCCCCAACACCATCATCACACCGAGTATCGCGGTGAAGGAGATCGAGGATGCGATTTCGTCGCCATCGGCTCCGATGACCGGCGCGACCGCTGCAATCGCCGAATTGCCGCAGATCGAGTTGCCGCAGGCGATCAGGATCGAGAGCCGCGTCGACAGGCCGAGCATGCGGCCGACGCCGAAGCTGAGGCCCAGGGTCACAATCACAGTCGCGGCTATCGCGCCGAGCAAAGCAATGCCGGACGCCGCGATCGCGGCAAAGCTGATGGAGGCGCCGAGCAGCATCACGGCCACCTCGAGCAGCTGCTTGGCGCTAAAGGCGATGCCGGCCTGCCAGCGCTCGGGCGGATTCCAGAAACTGCGCACGGCCATGCCGAGCAGGATCGCCAGTACCAGCGCCTCCACATAGGGGTGCGCAAACAAGCTCCGTTCCGCGGCTTCGAGGGCGGCCGAGACGCCGGCGACGACGATGCAAAGGAGAACGCCGGGAATGAGCGCTGCAAGACGGCTGACGCTGTTGGCCGGCCCATTTCCTGGGGCGGAAAATTCCTCGTCCTGCGGCACTAATTTCTCCCGGGGAGAAAAATCTATGCGCCAGAACGGGATAGTCGGGTAATATATTTTCGATCTGGCCCGATAAAGGGAAGTTATGTCCTTAAACCTGCATTTGCTGCGCCTGTTCACGACGGTGGTGAGAACCGGAAGCTTCTCGCGCGCAGCCGACGCCCTCCATATCAGCCAGCCGGCGATCTCGAAGGGGGTGCGGGATTTCGAGCTTCAGGTCGGCTGTCGCCTGCTCGACCGGACCCCAAAGGGCGTGCGGCCGACGCGAGAGGGAAAGGCGCTGGTGCGGCATGCGGAGGCGCTGTTTGCGGCCGAGCGCGCAGCCGAGGACGAATTACTGTCGCTGCGCAATCTCGACAGCGGATCGCTGCGCATCGGCGCATCCACCACGATCGCGACCTACATGATATCGGACTATCTCGGAACGTTTCACCGAAAATATCCCGGGATCGACCTGCATCTCATTATCGCGAATACCAGGGACATCGCCGATCTCATGCTGGCGCATGATATCGAAATCGCGCTGGTCGAAGGTCCGGTCGAAGATGACGAGCTCGAAAGCCATGCCTGGCGCGCCGACGTGATGAGCCTGATCGTCGACGCACGGCACCGCTTCGCGGCGGCCGAGCGCGCCATCGACGGCGCGGCGCTTTGCGATGAAGTCCTGATTGTGCGAGAGCCCGGTTCCGGATCGCGCGAGGTGGTGGCGCAGGCGCTGGCTGCCGAGGGCATTGAACCCAGGCGCACGCTGGAGATCGGCAGCACCGAGGCGATCAAGCAGGCGGTAGCCGCCGGCCTCGGCGTCGCCATCGTCTCCAGCGCCACGATTTCCGATCAGGTCACGCTTGGCAGGCTCAAGGTCGTGCCGATGCGCGACCTGCAGATCGAGCGCACGCTGTGGCAATTGAAGGTACCCGGGCGAATAGAAATCCCTGCGGCGACCGCGTTCGAGCGGATGATCTGGCAGGACAAGCGCGTTGCGGAGATGGCTTAGAAAATCGCGGCCTTGACGAGCGCCGCAACGCGGCTGAAATCGTCAAAGACGCCCGGCTCGAAGAAGACGGCGCGGGCGATCACGATGGCCCCAACCAGCGACCAGAACAGACCGGTGCCGGCCCACAACAGATATTTGGACGCGCGCGAACGCGGCCCAGCTTCCCCTCCGGGCACCAGGCGCTCGCCAAACGGCTCGTATCTCAAGCGTTCCATTGCGCGACCAATCTCTTGATTTGCAAGGCAAATGTCGTCGTTTCCAGCCGATGGGGCAATGGAAGCGATTTGCTTTTTCAAACCATGGAATGGAAGCGTATTCCCGCCTGGACCGGTTGCGGAACGGCTTTCTTCTTTGCCGGCCTCGCCGCAGGTTCGGCGACTACGAAATCCAGGCAATCAGTGCAAATCTCGTGATGGTCGAAACGCTTCACGTCTCCGCTCGGCGCCGGCGGTCCGGCGGCTGCGCGGGCGACAATCTCAGGCGTTGGAAAGCCGGGGTTACAGGCAGGTCGTGATGCCGCCGTCGACGTAAAGCGTATGCCCGTTGACGAAGGATGAGGCATCGCCTGACAGGAAGACGGCGGCGCCGATCAGTTCGTCCACATTGCCCCAGCGGGACGCTGGCGTCCGCTTTTCGAGCCATGCCGAAAAGGTCGGATCGTCCACCAGCGCCTGATTCAGGGGAGTCTTGAAGTAGCCCGGTGCGATCGCATTGATCTGCAGGCCGTGCTTCGCCCAATCGGCGCACATGCCGCGGGTCAAATTCTTGATCGCTCCCTTGGTCGCGGTGTAGGGCGCAATACCGGGACGAGCCAACTCGCTCTGAACCGACGCGATGTTGATGATCTTACCCTTGCCGCGCGGGATCATGTGGCGCGCGACGGCCTGGCCGACGTAAAAGGCGCTTGAAACATTGGTCCTGAGCAATTGCTCCCACTTCTCGACCGGAAAATCCTCCAGCGGCGCGCGGAACTGCATCCCGGCGTTGTTGACGAGAATATCGATCGCCCCCACCGTCCGTTCGATCGTAGCAATGCCTTCGCAAACGTCCTCCGCGGCCGTCACGTCGAATCCCGCCACCGCAACCTTGTGCCCGGCAGCGGTCAAGCTCGCGGCGGCAGCCTCAAGCTTGTTGCGCTCGCGTCCATTGAGCACGACGGAGGCTCCATGCTCGGCGAGCCCTCGCGCAATAGCGAACCCGATTCCCTGGGAAGATCCTGTGACGAGCGCTCGTTTGCCGGCCAGGTCGAACAGTTCAAATGCCACGGCGGGACCTTCTCCATACATGCGGGATGGCATTAGCGTCCAAGCATCGCCTTGGCAATCGAAGCGCGCAGCCAAATGCTCCGCGCTCGCCCTGCCGCGCCCAATCCAGGACACGACGGAACGCCGCCACGGCATCCCGCACATTGCTAAGTTGCTGATTTCTAACGAGGCTTGGTGGGCGCACCAGGGCTCGAACCTGGGACCCGCTGATTAAGCGTCAGCCGCCGAGCTCCCGCTATGCCAACGCTATCTGTTCCATGGCGATGTCGGGCTCGACGCTGGTCCGCCCTCCCATAGATCGCTAGAGGCCCAGAAGCAGGTAACCTGCCAAGTCATCAAGATAAAGGTAATATAAAACCCTCGACCCTGTTGGGTCCCCTCTGACGTTCCTAGGAAAATTGTACTCTTCGTGCTGCATATTCGGCTGATCTGTAGTGCGAAGGTGACAAATGCCTACACCGCATAACCCTCCTGCTGCCGTGCGACGCGCCCTGCGCAAGCTCGGGGCGGACATCCACGATGCCCGCCGACGTCGGCGGCTACCGATGGCCGTCGTGGCCGCGCGCGCCTTCACGCGGCGCCTTCGCTCCTCCTGCTGGACTGGCGACGTTCGGCCCCATTGGTGACTCCGCACCCGACACCTGGGGCCGCCGCCTCATGCGGCGAGCCGAACGCCGTCTCGCCGAACGCGAAGGCCGCGCCGTTCGCACCCTCGCGGAGAGCGATTACCTGCTCGGCGTCGCCGACGAGACCCGGCTTGGCGCACTCCGATTTCGCTGGGACGGCGAAGAGACTTTCCAGGCGCCAATCCGCGCCGGCGTGCCCACACTGATCGAACTCGGGCGGCTGCTCCAGATCACCGAGCGGATTCTCCGGGACGAGGAAACGGACGAAGACCTGCAGCTCATCTTCGCGCCCGGCTCCTCGCTCGGTGGCGCGCGACCGAAGACGTCGGTCATCGACCAGCATGGCCACCTCTCCATCGCCAAGTTTCCGAAGGAACCGACGATTACAGCACGGAAACCTGGGAGGAGATCGCGCTGCGGCTGGCCGGCTGGGCTGGCATCGCTGCTCCGCACCACGAACTGATCGAAGTGGCCGGCAAGGCGGTCATGCTATCGCGCCGCTTCGACCGTTCCGGCGCCGTCCGTGTCCCCTTCCTGTCGGCGATGACGATGATGGGCGCCAAAGACGGCGAGCGCGGAAGTTACCCGGAGATCGTCGACGCCCTTGCGCAACATGGCGCGCAAGGGAAGACGGACGCCCACGCGCTATATCGGCGTGTCGTCTTCAACGTGCTCATCTCCAATGTCGACGACCACCTGCGCAACCATGGCTTCCTGTGGCTCGGTAAGGCCGGGTGGTCGCTCTCCCCCGCCTATGACCTGAACCCTGTACCCACCGATCTCAAGGCGCGTGTGCTGACCACGAACATCGACCTCGACGAAGGTACCTGCTCGCTCGATCTGCTCGAGGCGGCCTCGGAATTCTTCGGCCTTACGCTGCCGCAGGCCCGCGCGATCATCAAAGAGGTCGCGACCGTGACCGCAACATGGCGTGACACCGCCAAGGCAGTCGGCGCACGCTCCGCCGAGGTCAACCGCATGGCCAGCGCTTTCGAGCATGACGATCTCAAGCAAGCGCTGGCGCTATGACCAGGACGTTCCTTCATAGCTTCGATCCTCCTGCGGCGAGCCCCGTTACCGGCCCGACCGTGGACCTAGAGGTCTCGGATATCGAAGATGCGGGTATTCGGGAGGTGCTGCAGACGCCGGGCGCGGCTTACGGCGCGTGGTCCATTTTGGACGCACTGCTGACGCCAACCGGTGCAGGAACACCCTTCATCTTCAGGGAAGCCGCTTGGACAGGCGCGCGAAGTCAAAGTCGCCCTCTCCGGCCTATTCGGCCGCTTCGTCGCTCGCGCCTATCTCGAGCGCCACTTCGTACCAACCCAGTTTGCGCATATCGCAAGACGATTCGATCTTTCCGTCATTGGCCAACTTGAAAGGGACCCAGATCATCGAACCACGAATATCGTCCTTGAGGCAGCGCTGTTCGAATCCGGAAGACCGGTGCTCATCGTACCTTTTATTCAGAAGGATCGCCTCAAACTCGATCATGTCATGGTGTGCTGGGACGGCAGCCGGGCAGCCACGCGAGCGATCGCCGATGCCATGCCGTTTCTTATCCGCTCCGGCAAGACGAGTATTGTTGTTGCCGACACTCAGAGCGCCAAAAGCGCAGACCTTCCGGGTGCGGATATCGCGACCCATCTGTCCCGTCACGGAATAAACGCCACGATTGAGCGCATTCCCGTCAGCAAGATCGATGTTTCAAATACGATCCTGTCATATGCAGCCGATGCAGGTGCCGATCTCATTGTGATGGGCGGGTACGGGCATTCCCGGCTGCGGGAATTTATTCTTGGCGGGACGACACGTGGTATGCTTGTCTCGATGACCAAACCCACATTGATGTCGCACTGATCGGATATCGGTGTGAGATAAACCACGGTCTGGTCTTGCGCCACGCCTCGCGCGGCGAGTCCACTCAACGCGCGCCGATCGCTTGGCGCCGTTGCCTAAATGAGCCAGCGTTTGCGCCGCTTGTAGTGCTTCATATCGCGGAATGATTTTCGCTTCTCCCCGGCGACGCCAAGATAGAATTCCTTGACGTCCTCATTCGCAGCGAGCGCCCTCGCCTCGCCATCCATCACCACGCGGCCATTCTCGAGGATATATCCGTAGTTGGCGTATTTGAGTGCCATATTGGTGTTCTGCTCGGCGAGAAGAAACGAGACGCCTTCCTTGACGTTCAGATCCTTCACGATCTCGAAGATCTCTTCGACGATCTGCGGCGCGAGGCCCATCGAAGGCTCGTCGAGCAGAATCATCTTCGGGCGCGACATCAGCGCACGGCCGATCACGCACATCTGCTGCTCGCCGCCCGACGTATAGCCGGCTGTCGAACCGCGACGCTCTCCGAGACGGGGGAAATAGGCATAGACTCGCTCCAGATCCTGCGCGATCGCGGCCTTGCCGTCCCTGCGCGTGAAGGCGCCGGTCAGGAGATTCTCTTCGACCGTGAGATGAGCGAAGCAACGCCGTCCCTCCATCACCTGAATGCAGCCGCGCCGCACCACCTCGTTTGGCGACAGGGACTGCACTTCGACGCCGTCGAACAGGATCGAGCCCTTGGTGACCTCGCCGCGCTCCGCATGCAGCAGATTGGAGACCGCCTTCAGCGTCGTTGTCTTGCCCGCACCATTGGCGCCGAGAAGCGCGACAATTCCGCCCCGCGGCACATCCAGCGATACACCCTTCAACACGAGGATGACGTGACTGTAGACAACCTCGATATTGTTGACCGACAGAAAGGGCGCTGCCGCTTCTGTCGCCATAGAGGCCCTAGGGATTGACACGCGGTCCTCTCCGAACGGTTGCAGCTTTCGAAAGATCCGGGAGGAGGCGAACGCTCCTCCCGGATCGCTGGGAAGCGTTCAGCTTTCTTTCGAGCAGTCGCGCGGCTGGACGTTCTTCTCCGCGGCATACTTCGCGGAAATTTCGTCGACGAGCGGCTCGGTGTTGGATTGGTTGGCCGTGTACCAGTCGGAGATGACTTTCCAGCCCTTGCCGTCCCACTGCTGTACGCGCCCCTCCCGCGCGCCCTCGTGGTCGGAGCAGGAAATCTTGATCGGCTTCAACATGCCCTCGAAGCCGAGTTCCTTGAGACGTGCCTCAGTGAGGTTGAGGTTCTCCAGACCCCAACGGACCTGCTCGCCCGTGAGCGGCTTCTTGCCGAACTTTTCCTGCGCCTTGCGGATCGCCTCCACGCCGAGCATGGCGTTCGTCATGCCGCGGTTATAGAGAACTTCGCCGACCTTGCCAGGCTCCGACAACCCTTTGCCCTTTGCATAGACGTGCTTCTCGATGTCGGCATGTACGGAGAATTTGCCTGCGCCATGCTGAAGCATCAGCGCCTTGTAGCCAGCGGCTTGATCGCCTGCGGGCGTCACATCCGGCTCGGCGCCCGACCACCAAACACCGATCATCCTGTCGCGCGGATAGGCAACAGCCGCCGCTTCCTTGACTGCCGTGCCGTTCATGACGCCCCAGCCCCAGAGCAAAACATAGTCCGGCCGGTTCTGGCGGATCGCCAGCCATTGCGACTTCTGTTCGACACCGGGGTGCGTGACCGGGATCGGCGCAAACTCAAAGCCGTGCTTCTTTGCCAGCACCTGCAGCATCGGGATCGGCTCCTTGCCGTAAGGGCTGTCGTGATAGAGCAGCGAAATCTTCTTGCCTTTCAGCTTGTCGAAGCCGCCGACCTCTTTGGCGATGTGCTGGATCGCGATATCGGCCGCCGACCAGTACGTGCCGAGCAGCGGGAAGTTGTAGGAGAAGACGGCTCCGTTCTTGGAATCGGCGCGGCCGTAGCCCATCGTGATAATCGGGATCTTGTCAGTCGCGGTCTTTTCGGTGAGGGCGAATGTAATGCCGGTCGACAGCGGATTGATGAAGGCCGCGCCGGTCGGGCCCTTCCCTTTGAGACGCTCGTAACATTCAACGCCCTTGTCGGTGGCGTATCCGGTTTCGCATTCCTCGACCAAGAGCTTGACGCCGTTGATGCCGCCGTCGCGCTCGTTGACAAGGTTGTAATAGTCGGCCACGCCGTTTGCATACGGCACGCCATTCACGGCGTACGCGCCCGTCCGGTAGGATAATATTGGGATGAACTGCTCGTTCTGCGCTGCAGCAGGAGAGGCAAACGCCCCGCCTGAAAGTATGGCTGCCGCCAGCATCAGCTTGTTGCGTACCATATTGGTGTCCTCCTCGTTCAGCCCGGTTTTTTGCCGTACCGGGTCTTGTTATCGCGGGCTTCCTTCCTCCTTTTGCCAACGACCGCCGCTCCGCGTTGCGATCTTCGGCTTCCGTCGCACTGCCCGCCCCTTCAGTAGGGAAACGGCCAAAGTCTGAGCTTCTCCTTGCCGATCGATATGAGCCGGGCAAACCCATGCGGCTCCTTGATGAGAAGATAGCAGATCAACGATCCAAAGATGATGAATTCCAGATGAGTAATCGTCTCTGTCGACAGCGGCACACCGAGCTGGGTTGGAATCAGGTTCAGCATGATCGGCAGAATGAGGATAAAGGCCGCACCGACGAACGAACCCATGATCGATCCCAACCCGCCGATGATCACCATGAACAGAAGCTGCAGCGAACGGTCGATCGAGAAGGCGAGCGGCTCCCACGAGCCCAGATAGACGAACGCCCAGAGTGCGCCCGCCACGCCGATGATAAATGAAGAAACCGCGAAAGCCGTGAGCTTTGCATAGAGCGGTCGGATACCGATCAACTCGGCGGCGATGTCCATGTCGCGGATCGCCATCCATTGTCTGCCGAGATTGCCGCGAACGAGGTTCTTCGCCAGAACCGCGAACACCGTTACGAAGATCAGGCACAGCATATAGCGCTCGATCGGCGTGCCTACGTTCAGACCGAAGAAATCCAGTGTCGGTGCATTGACCGACCCGGACGGCGCATAATTGGTGAACCACGACACCCGCAGGAACACCCAGTCAAAGAAGAACTGCGCTGCCAGTGTTGCAACCGCCAGATAGAGGCCCTTGATCCGCAGACTGGGAATACCGAAGAGGATGCCGACAACCGCCGCCGCGAGCCCGCCGAGCAAAATAGATAACAGTACGGGCAACGGCGGAATCGAAATCGCGAAACCAAGCCAGGCAAGCGGAATATGAACGCCGGTCCCCAACTTGTAGGCAGAGTAGGCGCCGATGGCCATGAACGCGCCGCTGCCGAGCGAGATCTGGCCGCAATAGCCGACAAGGATGTTTACGCCGATAGCGGCGAGCGCGAGGATCAGGAAGGGCAAAAGAATGGCGCGGAGCAGATAGTCGCTGCCGAACGGCCAAATGTCGAAGTCGGCCAGCAGCGGCACCCCGATGAAGGCGATACCGAGCAAGATGGCAAGCGCCATACGGTCCTGGCGGATCGGGAAGATCGCCATGTCCTCCGCGTAGGTCGTCTTGAATTGGCCAGCCTCACGATAAAGCACAACGAACTCCTCGTCTCAGATACGTTCGATGATCCGCTCGCCGAACAGCCCCTGCGGCCGCACGAGCAGCACCGCCAACGCCAGCACATAGGCGAACCAATATTCGATGCCGCCACCTATATGCGCCCCCAGGAACACCTCGGCGATCTTCTCGCCCGCCCCCACAATGAGCCCGCCGACGATGGCTCCCGGAATGGAGGTCAAGCCCCCGATGATGAGAACCGGCAAGGCCTTCAGCGCGAGAAAGGTGATGGAGAATTGTACGCCCAGCTTGGTACCCCACACGGTCGCCGCAACCAGCGCAACGAGACCGGCAGCAAGCCAGACCACGAACCAGATCCAGCTGATTGGAATCCCGACCGACTGAGCGGCCAAGTGGTCGTCGGCAACTGCCCTGAGTGCGCGACCGGTCTTGGTGCGCTGGAAGAATATCGCGAGGCCCGCGACCAGAATGCCGGCGATAAAGCCGCCCCAGACATCCAGCTTGTTGACCAGAATTCCACCAGGAAAGAGATTTTCAAACAGGAACCAGGCGTCCGTCGGAAACAGCCGCAAAGGGTAAGCATCGGAACCGAAGATCATCTGCGCCGCACCCTCAAGGATGAATGTCACGCCGATGGTGGACATGAACAGCGTAAGGGCGTCCTGGTTGACAAGCGGTCCGATCACGAATCGCTCGATCAGCCAGGCCGTTATCGCCATGATTACGGCAGCGAAGCCAATGCCGAGGATGATCGCAGCCCAAAGCGAGAAGCCGTTGGCCACCAGCAGGTCGAGCGAGCGAACCAGTGCAAGCCCGGCGAGCAACACCATTGCGCCTTGCGCAAAGTTAAAGACGCCGGATGCCTTGAAGATCAACACGAAGCCGAGCGCGACCAGCGAATACAGCACGCCGGACATCAATCCGCCGATCAGCACTTCAAGAAACTGACCCAACGCGATCACGCAACGCTCCTTAATGCGCGACGCCGAGATAGGCGTCGATCACGCCCTGATTCCTCTTGACCTCATCCGGGGTGCCGTCAGCGATCTTCACGCCGTGATCGAGCACCGCCACGCGATGGGAGAGATCCATCACCACAGCCATGTCGTGCTCGATCAGCGCAATAGTCGTGCCGTAATGATTGTTCACGTCGATGATGAACCGCGACATGTCCTCCTTCTCCTCGAGGTTCATGCCTGCCATCGGCTCGTCGAGGAGAAGAAGATCGGGCTCCATCGCAAGGGCGCGGCCGAGTTCGACGCGTTTCTGCAGGCCATAAGGCAAACGCGCAACCGGCACCTTGCGGATCGCCTCAATCTCCAGAAAATCGATGATCTCCTCGACCCGGTGCCGATGCTCGATCTCCTCCGCCAGCGCAGGGCCGTAGCGCAGCATCTGCCAAAAAAGGCCCCGGCGCATCCTCAATGTGCGGCCAGCCATAATATTGTCGAGCGCGCTCATTCCCTTGAACAGCGCGACGTTTTGAAAGGTGCGCGCGATGCCGCCACGGGACGCCTCGAACGGCTGCATCTGGGCGCGGGTCCGTCCCTTGAAGGTGATCGCGCCGTGATTGGGATGATAGAAGCCGTTGATGACGTTGAGCATCGAAGTTTTTCCGGCGCCGTTCGGTCCGATGATGGCGCGAATTTCGCCTTTCCTGATGTCGAACGAAACGTCCCTCAGCGCTTTCACGCCGCCAAACGCCAGCGATACCCCCTGGACCAGAAGCAAGACTTCGCTCGTATCCGGCATCCTCATGCGGCTTTCCCCAAAGGTTCTGTCGCACCAATTGTTTGCAGGTCGCGGATCTTGACCCGAGCCGCGATCACGCCCTTGCGGCCATCCTCAAAGGTGACCTCGGTGGAAATGTCCGCCTCATGCGAACCGTCGTAGAGCGCCGTGACCAGTGGCGCATAGCGCTCGGCGATGAACCCGCGGCGAACTTTCTGGGTGCGGGTCAATTCGCCATCGTCTGCGTCGAGTTCCTTATGCAGAATGAGAAAGCGGCGAATCTGCGCGCCCGCCAGCACCCTTCCCTCCGCGAGAGAGCGGTTCACCTCGGCAACATCTTTTGCCACCATGTCGTAGACCAGCGGATGGCCCGCCAGCTCCTGATAGGAACCGTATGCGAGGTTGTTACGTTCGGCCCAGTTTGCTACAGCGACCGGGTCGATATTAAGAAAGGCGCAAACGAAATCCCTGGAGTCGCCGTAAACGACTGCTTCCTTGATGTTGGGAAAGAACTTCAACTTGTTCTCAAGATACTTCGGCGCAAACATCGTGCCGTCAGCCAGCCGACCAACATCCTTCGCGCGATCGATGATCTTGAGGTGCCCGGTCCTCTCGTCGAAGAAACCGGCGTCGCCGGTCTTGACGTAGCCGTCGGACGTCATGGCCTCCGCAGACTTCGCCTGATCCTTGAAGTATCCGACGAACATGCCCGGCGAGCGGAACTGCACCTCGCCTGTTTCCGCAATCCGGATGTCGACGTTCGGTGCAGCCGGGCCGACCGTATCGGAGTAGATCTCACCGTCAGGCTGGCAGGTAACGTAAAGGAACGCTTCGGTCTGACCGTACAGTTGCTTCAGGTTCAATCCGATCGAGCGGTAGAACGCGAACAGATCCGGACCGATGGCCTCGCCCGCAGTATAGGCGACGCGCACGCGAGACAGGCCAAGAACGTTCTTGAGGGGCTCGTAGACCATCAAGTGCCCGAGCGCATAGAGCAACCGGCCAAACAGCGGTACCGGCTTTCCGGTCAAAATCGACTCGCCATACCGCCGCGCAATGCCAAGGAAGTAGTTGAACATGCGCCGCTTGATGGCTGCAGCGTCCTCCATGCGGATCATCACCCGCGTCAGCATGGCCTCGAAACCACGCGGCGGGGCGAAATAGAAGGTTGGTCCGATCTCGCGCCGATCCTGCTCGATCGTCTCACCGCTCTCGGGACACGCCATGCAGAATCCAGCGACAATGCCCTGTGCATAGTTGAGGTAATGATCACCAACCCAGGCGAGCGGCAGGTAGGCGAGCGCCACGTCCTTGTCAGTCAGGCTGTCGAACCTGACGGTATCAGTCGCAGCGTCGATGCAGCCTCGCGCCGACAGCATGACGCCCTTCGACGCGCCGGTTGTTCCCGAGGTGTAGAGGATGATCGAGATGTCAGAACCTTCGCCCTGCCGGGTGAACCCATCGATCTGCCTGCCGAGCGCCGCGCTGGCCGCAAGCGCGGCGCGGCCGTCTTCGATGACATCGCCGATTGCGATCAATCGGTCGTGGCCGTAGTCATCGAGGCCACGCGGCTCGTCATAGACGACCTTATGGAGATGCGGCACCCGGTCGGATATAGAAAAGACCTTGTCGACCTGCTCCTGATCTTGCGCCGCAACAAACTTCACGTCGGCGTGAGCGAGGACATAAGCAAGCTCGTCGGCCACTGCATCCGCATAGACCGGAACCGGAATCGCGCGCAACACTTGCGCTGCCATCAGCGTCCAATAGAGCTTCGGCCGGTTGGAGCCAACGATGGCGATCGTGTCTCCTGGCTGTAGTCCAAGTCGATGCAAGCCCGCAGCGTAAGCGCGCACGATCTCTGCGACCTGGGCCCAGGTCCACGTCTGCCAGATGCCGAGATCCTTGTGCCGAAACGCAGGACGGCTGCTAAACTGCACGGCATTTCGCGCCAGCAGCTTGGGGAACGTGTCAAACGATCCGCCAACGGCCATGTCGGTCTCTATCCAAAACCGGCACGTTGGTTCGCGCCTGCTTATTGTGAGGCTGCGCCCTTCGGGAAGCAGCCATACGGATTCCGCATGCGTCCCTTACATTACAACGGATCGCAAGTCCTACAAGTCCCGGCTTGACCGAGCCGAACCCATTGGGGGCATCAGTTGGTATAAATGAGAAAGCGGGCGACCGACGGTGGGTTAGCTTGGCTCTACTTGCAGTAGCAGGTCTTCGAGGATGCAGACCGTAATTCACCGATTCAACAGGTAACGTGAAAAAGGCCGATCCTCTTCGCGCGCGAGTTGTTGAACGTATGGATCGCCTCAGGCGTCGGCTGCAGCAGAACCGTGCAGCCCTTTCTCGCAAAATACGCCTCAGCTTCCGGCGATAGATGCACATTGCCCATCTGGCCCGAGCCAAGAATTAGCTGCTCGCATCCGTCCTCAAAGACGAACTTCGCTTCGTCCTTCGAGAGGACATGCGAGGTGCCGTAGTACTTCTTCGACAGCTTCTTCTTCCGCTTTGCCACTTCGCCGGACAGCCGAATGATCACGTCGTGTTCATAGGTCTTCCCGTCAATCGTGATGGTGCCGAATGTCGTGCGTTCGATCTCCATGGCCTGACCTCCTCATGATCCCGGCACGAGGCCCCGACTCCGCGTCGGCAGACGAGCCTGGCATCGATGTCAGGGCAGCCCGCGTCGCTCGTCGGCTCGCGGGCCTCCTGTTTCCGAACCTTGGGCCCCAGCGGTGCCGTTAGCCGGCAATTCGCTGCCTGCCGTCTACCCGACAATCTGAAACGCGTCAGCCGCACGCAACACGGTGCCGTCCTCCCAGTGGCGTCCGACCAGCATCATGCCAACAGGGAGCCCTTCCGACATGCCTACCGGAACCGTCGCGGCAGGATGGCCAGTGACGTCGAACGGGCAAGTGTTGGAAATCATCTCGAGTGCCCGCGCAACGTAGTCCTCGCGGCTCGCGTCCGGCGGTGGGAGTAACGTGGCCTTCAAAGGTAACGTCGGCATGAGCAGGAGATCGACGCCTTTGAGTTGCTCATCGTAGGCGGCGCGTAGCACGCGCGCGAGGTTTTGGGCCTTCGCGTAGTAGCGGCCCTGGTAATTGTCCTGCATGTACTGGCCGAGCAGGACAACGAGCTTGACGGTCTCCGAAAGGTCGTTGGCGCGCACCCGCCGGCTCCGACCGTAGAAGTCCAGCAGCGAAGTCGTGTAGTGCCCTTTCCAGTTGGTTCCCATGCTGTTGCCCGCGACCATCAGCGCCGTGGCGCCCTCCACGGCGATCGCGTTCCAGATATGGATGCCGTCACGGTGGAGAGGGATCGATACGTCGTTCACGGTTCCCCCCGCTCGCGTCATCCGCTGTGCCGCCTCGCGCACCATGGCATCGACATCGGGCTCGGAATTGGGCCAGCCAAACCCTTCCTTGACGATCCCGATCCGCAGGCCGCGGGCGTCTCCGGTGAGCTGCTTGGTATACGCTTCGGTACGCAGTCCCGCCGGTTGGCGCGGGTCGAGGCCATCGGCTCCGGCGAGCACCTCGAGAAGCCGGGCGGCATCGCCGGCGGTACGGGCAATGGGTCCGGTATGATCAAGTGTTAATTCGATCGGGAAGACACCTGTGTAGGGCACAAGCCCGTGGGTTGGCTTGTGGCCAACCGCTCCGCAGAAAGAGCTGGGAATTCGGATCGACCCTCCCTGGTCGCCCCCGATGGCCATGTCGCACTCGCCGGCGACGACGAGCGCCGCGCTGCCGCTGGAGGAGCCTCCGGCAGATCGCTTCGGATCGTGCGGATTGAGTACGGGCCCAGTATCGGAGGTATGGCTACCGCCCGAGAAGCAAAGATGCTCGCACACGGCCTTGCCGACGATCTCTCCACCGGCATCGAGGATGCGGGTCACAATGGTTGCGTCCACGTCAGGGACGTAGCCCTCCAGCACGTTGGAACCGTTCATCATCGGGATGCCGGCAACGCACACATTGTCTTTGATGGCGATTTTCTTGCCCGCGAGAGGCCCCGACGTTGCGCCTTTGATCGAGCATCTCCAGTACCAGGCGTTGAGCCGATTGTCCGAGACACCTGGTCGAAACCCCGCGTCCCGCGGGTACTTCACCGCCAATGTCGGCTCCGCGAACTGGTCCAGGCGACGGTACGACGCGAGCACGCCGTCCATGAGGTTGCGGAACGACGTCAAATCGGCGCGGCTGAGAGCCAAATTGTAGGATTTGGCGATGCGCTCCAATTCAGGCAGCGGTGGCTTGCGTAGAATCCGCGGCGCCGTCGCCGTCGGGGGTGGCGGTTGCGTACCCGCCTCGGCGGCCGCACGAACGGGCGTTGTCGCCGCGGCGACAACGGTTGCTGCTGCGCCGGCATGAAGGAAGCGACGACGCGAATAGTCTGGCGAGGCTCTCATAGCACATCCTCCCTCGACCAATGGGTTGACTTCTCAAATCCACCGCCCGCCCTAAAGCGTCGGGGACCGTCTGGTGGTCGATGGCCGCGACGGTCACCAAGCGGAGGCCGCCGACGCTGCGGCCGGCGTGCCAAGCTGCAACATCACAATGAGTACTTGCATTCGGACAGGGCTGAAGCGCAGCAGCCGCATGAGGTTGGGGCGTGAGGCCTGGCCGAGCGGATCAGGACGGCAATTAAGGCCTGTACTGGATGCCTCCGGCATCCTCGCGCGCACTGCGGAGCGACGCGCCGTCCAGCAGCAGATTATCGCGCAGCCAGCGGCGAATTCAAGAGCTTGCATCTTTCCCGGTCCGCGCTCGGCAGCCACGTCGCGGAGCACTTCCACCTTCGCGACACACGCACAGTCAAGCTACACGCGAGATGTCTCCAGCGACCATCGGAGGCTTGCTTCAAAGTTCAGTCTTCACGATTTCACTGCACCCGGTATTTGCTCATGTAGTGCTTGCGCATGATCTTGCGGGTCTGCTCCGCAAGGCGCCTGTTAGTGCTCGCCTGCGGCTCGTCGCGGCGCTCCGGCGGCTTCGGCCGATGCGGATGAGGGCGCTGTTTGGTCGAATGCTGCCTTCGGGTCAAAGCGACAGACCTTTGTTCATGCGATCTCGACCGGACTGCCGATGGCAAGACCGAGATCGCGGTCCGCCCGCCCCTGATTGACGGCAATTTCGGCAAGCCCGTTGGAGTTCTCATACCAGAAAGCCGCGCCTGACGGCAGATCACTGAAGGTCCTCGCGCGGTCCAGAACCCGATCCACGGCGGTCAGCCTTGCGCCGGGCGGCAGCATAGCCGCCCTCACCCCGGTCATCGCATTGCCGTAGTGGTCGATGTAAACGATCTCGCACAGGTCATCCGGCCAGTCTGCCCGACGATCTGCGCCATCGTGACGAGGTCGGCCGGGCGGCGGATCACCGCGCGCCAGCATGGCCGCCACGGGGGCGAAGAGGTCGCGGCCGTGAAAGCTGGCCGAAAGATGCTTCGGCTTCCAGTCGATGTCCCAGCTGCGCGTCTCTTGAGCTCTGCGCTGGATCAGCTCAAACAAGCCGTTGCCGGGGCCGATATACCAGCGGCCATCGGCTTCGACAAAAATGGATGGCCGCGTCCCGCCCACGCCCGGATCGACAACGCAGAGAAAGACGGTTCGCACGGGAAACCATACGGCATAGGCCGCCAAAAGATACGCCGATACCTTAGGGTTGCCGACCGGCGCATCGGCGAAGAGGTCGATAATGGGTATGCCCGGCGCCATCTGGTGCAGCACCGCCTTCATCTGACCCGTATACGGACCGTGCAACCCAAAATCGGTGAACAGCGCAATCATGGTGTCAGCTTGCCCAAGTGCGTGTGGCCACTTCGCTCGAAAGCGCTATACTGACCCATCCGAGCCGTGCGGCGGACCGCGGTCACAGCAGCACGCCGAATCCCGCTTTGCTCTCCCTCAATCGGCTCGCCCACTGTGATCGTAGGCTCGGCGCAATGTCGATCTCGCGTCTGCTCATCATCTTCGGCTTGTCGCTCGTTGTGCTTGGGCTGCTATGGCCAGTGATCAGCGAGATCGGTTTGGGCCGCCTGCCCGGCGACATCGTCATCGAGCGCGACAACTTCCGCGTTTATATCCCGCTCGCAACATCGCTGCTGGTCAGCGTGATCCTTTCCCTGATCCTTTGGCTCGCTAACCGTTAGCCGTCGGCGCCTCTTGCTCAGGATGGACGGCGCTCGGGCGCGTTCGCGGCCGGCCTGCTGGCAGCATCATCGTCTGCGCCGTGAGCAGCCACGGCGTCCACATCAGTCGTGTGGCCTGCACCCAAAACGAAAAAGGGTTAGCTGCCTCGAACGAGGATCCGAGCGCTTCAAAGGACGGTGTTGCCCGCAGGTTGATTGACATCTGCTCCCAATCACCATTCGGCGATTGCCGGTGAATGATGTCGATGTCGAGGCCGGGCAAACGAGCGCTTGCTCTTGTGGCATCGATATCGCTGTCTGGACTGTACATCCGCTCAGGCATCGGCCTCTATCATCTCCGTGCACCGATTGCGTCCCGCTGGGCACCCGCAGCGACCGGCTTATTGATTATCGCTCATTATTCCGGGCAATGAAAGCTCGGAGACTTGCTGCCACGACCATGGCCGCACCTTGCGGAAGGACGGAACCCCGCCTCCTTGAGGCGGGCGTGGCGTTTCATCTGGATCAGTTGAAGGCGGTTAGCCGTGTGGCGTGCCGACCGCGCTGCCTTGCTTTCACAGAAGACCTTCGGCCGGTCGTCATTTGTTCGCCGGCTTTGATCTTTCTGGAGGGTCAGGTCGCTGGCGTCGAGTGGGTCACCACAAGCTGTCTGTCAGAATCGAACATAACCCTTGTTCTGAACCGCTGACATTGCCGATCCAGCGTCTGTTGTAGCCATTCCATGTCCTGGCGCGACGGATAGGATAATCGAAAGTTCCTGATCTGCAGGGGAACCAGATTCAGTGCTTGGAGGCTTCCGCTGGTCCGCTGCAGGTCCGCAAAATACATCAGCGCCAGATCGTCACGGTACTGCTCGTAGCCACGAATGCCCTCATAATCGTTCAGAAAATCGCCGCAGCCATAGAGAATGAGACGATTGCGATAGATTTCGATGGCTCTTGGGTGATGCGAAGAATGTCCGTGAACCACAGATACCCCTGCTTCGTCGATGAGAGTTCGAGCGAAAGCCATCTGTTCATCTGGAACATGATATCCCCAATTGGATCCCCAATGAATTGAAACGACGACAAGATCGTCCGGGCGCTTGAGCGCGGCGATTTGATTGGCAACCCTCGAAGCGTCCTGTTCGGACACCCCGGACAACAAATTGATACCGGGTGTATGGGCTGTTGCCGCCCAGTCGGGAGGAATGCCGCTCGAAACGGTGCCGAACGAAAAAAACAGAAGCCGCGCCGTCGAAAAATTCAGCGCTGCTGGTGCGCAGGCTTCGAGATCATTGCGCCCCGCACCCGCTGTCTTGACGTTCATCTTTTGCAGGGTCGTCAGCGTCTCCAGCAAGCCGGCCCGTCCCCAATCGAGCGTATGGTTATTGGCCAATGCACAACAGTCAATCCTCGCGGCCGCGAGACATGCTGCATTCTCGGGGCTCATGCGGTAATTGATACCCCTGTGCGCACGATCGTTGCCGCGGGTCACGGCCGTTTCGAGATTGATGATGCGAGCGTCCGGTTGCATGCGCTTGAATTCGTCCAGTGCAACGCCCCAGACGTAAGACGGCCCGTTGCGCCGCGGAATGCGGCCGTTCACCTGCTCGGCGAGCAGCACATAATCTTCCGCCGATCGGATGTAATTCTCGTACAGTTCCGGGCTACAGGGGTACGCCAGCACCTGATCGATGCCGCGTCCGCACATGACATCTCCGCACAAAAAGAGCCGCAGCGAATGCCGCTGTGGCTGAGTGGTCTGCACCTGCGGTTCGTCACGCATGAAATGCCGCCTCAGCAGGCCAGAGCATCAGCAATGGCGTGGCCCCCTTCGGATCAGGCGCAGGGCCTCCCAAACGCCGCCATCACTTCGGCCAACATCCGCCCCTCCTCCCCAGCATAACGCGGCGAGAAATGAAACGGCTCGACGCGGCGCACGTTGGCGTCTCGCGCAATCTGTCCTGCCGCAGTGGTCGTCAGATGCGCGCGCTGCTTCGCCAATGCGGCATCCGTCCCTGCAAAAGCCGCCTCAATGAAGAGGACGTCTGCATCCTGAACGAGAGCAACGATCGCGGCACGGTTGGCGACCGTGTCGGCGACATCGGTGATATAGGCAATCTTCTGTCCGGCAGCGACAGTCAAGAGATCGCGCAGGCTACCGAGCCGAACGAGCCGATTGTCCGATGTCGCCGATCCATCGATATGGATCAAATGATCGTCAGGACGGCCTTCGACAATGGCATTCTTGAGCGCCCGCAGCCACGGGCCGACAGGCAGCCCGCGGTCGGCTAATCGGTTCTTCCAAACGTTGACATGCGCTGCCTCCTGCAGCGCAAAGCCGAGGCAAGGCACGCGATGCTCCAGGATGGCGGCCGATACGTGATAGGTCGGCTCCCTGTACAGTATGCCGTCAAACGTGGCGTTCGCGACCAATTGCTCTGCGACAAAAGCCCTTTTCAGCCGGAACTGCGTGGTGGAGACGGAATGCGGCGTCGCGAGCTCGCTCACGATGAAAACGAGATCGCAGCGATAGCTGTCAACCAGGTTCCAATGATAGCCCTGAAGTTTGTGATGGACGCGCTCGGCGAATCCGGACGGGCCGTAGAGGTGCACAGATTTCTCGCGCCCTACCAGCAAACGGAGCAGATGGTCGAATCCAACGAAATGATCGATATGCGCATGCGAGACGAAGATTTGGTCGACACGTTGTATCTTCCGCGGCGATAGCGAGGCGATTTCCCCGATATCGAACAGCAGACCGCGCGTCTCGAACAACGTCTCAACATAGACCGTCGGGTCGCCGTAGCGTCCGTTGACCAGGCTGGGATGGAGAAGCGGCCGCATGGCAAGCAGTTTTCCCGCAGCGAACCTTCCGCGCATCTTCGCGAATGGCGTCAATATTGTCGCTTTGTTGCGACGCCAATCAGCATACTACACAACGCCGGCGCGGGCGGGTATCGATTTTCGACCTATCGTTCGGTTGCGCGATCGCGTGCGCAAGACGATGCTGATCCGCTGGCGGAGCCATCCCCAAGAGCTCGTCAAGCCCGAGGCGATGTCTCCTGCGGCCTGAAGGAGAAAACATATGGAACTCGCATCAAGTGCGTTCGCCGATGGTTCGGTCATTCCGCGACGCTTTACCTGCGATGGGGACAACCTTTCCCCGCCTTTGCAATGGTCCGGCGCGCCAGCCGGAACGCGGAGTTTCGTCGTGCTCTGTGACGATCCCGATGCGCCCTCCGGCACATGGCACCATTGGGCGGCCTACGATATTCCACCGACCGTGGTGGAACTTGCGGTCGGGGCCGCGCAGGACACAAAAATGAAACAGGCGGTCAACGATTTTCGGAAGCTGGGCTATGGCGGCCCTTGTCCCCCTCATGGCCACGGACCTCACCGCTATCACTTCCGGCTTCTCGCCCTCTCCGCGGAGCACCTGCGAGTGCACAGCAATACGCCTTGCAGGGACGTCGAGCGGGAAGCACGTAACCATACGATCGCGGAAGCAACCCTCGTCGGCCTGTATCAAAGATAAATTCGGCGTCAGTGCCTTGGCGTCGGTTGCTTGAGCAGTGGATGGAAGAGGTATTGCACTTGCTCGTGCACGCCGCGAAGATGGGCACTATTGTTTCGCTGTGGCGCTATGATGCGTCGGCCCGGGCAAGCGCCGCCACTGGATAATCTGCGACGGCCGCCGATCCTGCGCTACGCGCCTTGAGCGGCAATCTTCCGTATGCCGAGTACCATGAGTTGCCATCCATGGCCGCTGGTCGGTCAATTCCGTGATGCGACGTGAGACCTCGGCCGAGCCGAACCGTCAAGACCGAACCGGGCCTCTCCTCTGTCGTGGTTGAAGCTGCCGGCGTAGCCCCGGGCTCCATGAACAGCGCTGACAAGACCTCGGCGACACACAAAACTGCCAACTTGGCGCTATCTTGAGTTAAGCATCCTTGCCGCGCCTCTCATGGCGTCCGGGTGCGGTCGCTGCGACTGCAAATCACTTCAAGCGCAAAACTTCACTCATCCAATTTCTTGCTCAATTCAGGATTGAGCTTGTTCCGATCGACAGACTGATAGAACGTGATGGGTCTGCATTTTCCCTCGAAATCCGCGAGGACAATGGCCGTCCACGGACTCGTGTTCTCGCCCGAACCATCGCGGAGCTCCGGCATGACCTTGCGAGCAGCGATCACATACCAAGCGCGACCAGCCGCTGCGGCCTTCGCAGCCGCCGCGAACTCATCCAATATTCCGCGCAGATTTTTGCGCATTTCTTCTTCGCTGTCCCCGCGCAGGTATTTTCGAGACGACTTTCCCGCCTCTCCGTACTCATGATGAATGTTCAACTGCAGTCGGGCATCATCCACTTCAATCTTGGTGACCCGTATCGCGGCTCCGCCTTCGCGGAGATAGTCTCGCACCCGAACATCGCAGGCCAAAAATCTGTCCGTGGGTGGCTGAGCGACGCTAGCTGCTGGGGGGACCGCGGCAAGAGCCCGGGTCTTCTTTTTTCGAGGAGCAGCGTCCGCAGGCATCGTGGCGATGGCGGCGCTGAGGAGCGCCGCAGCAAGCACGACCGGAAGAGTGGCATTCATGAGTGCACTGCCAATGCGGTGTTTCTAAAACGCTCTGCCGCAGCGTTGGTTCCATGGCCCGGCCAGGTCGGAGCGGTGCTGAAGGCCCGGAGCTCGTTGACCGAGTGACGTCGGCCGCCGCAACCGGTCGAATCTCCTGAGTCGAGGAACGAACGGTGTGTGCAGCACACCTGAATCCAGGGACCCAGCGCCCAGGACAACGGCGTTTTTTGGTAGCTCGAAGGTCCAATCCCGACATGCGCATCGCCGTGCACCGGGCACCGGTCCCCACTGTCTTTCCCCCTGAATGACCGGCATCCCACCGCGGCCAAAGCGAGCTAGCGGGAACTTTTTCCCCAAAACAGCCTTGTCTAATATTGTTCTACAAAAAGGGACCTTACGGAGGCGGTTTTCGACCGTCGGCAGGTCATGGACTCGATTCTCATCAAGATCTTCGCCACGGCGCTTGCCTTCAGCCAGGTCACTACCCGTCCGGATGAGGTCAAGACGGAATTCGATGCGGCGCGCGACCGCTTCGAGGTGGCGCAGCTTTTGGGCGCCGGCTGCGCCCACATGCGCAAGGCTTTCGACATCGAGGACATCAACCTGGACGATCTGATTGCCACTGCCATGGACGACAAGGAAGCGTTGAGCAGCGAGATCAAGGCGCTCAAAGGACTGAATCTGGCCGACCTCCACGTGGCCTACAGGCAGTTCTGCAAAGTCGAAAACGTGGAAGGATCTCCGGTCGATCTTGGTCAGGTCATCGCTTTCTACAACAGCGCGGTCAAGGATCTGCCCGACGCCGAGCAGCTCAAGCACCTCAGGCTTCCGGGCACCAGCGTAATCCTCGATAACAAGAGCCAGCGTGTTGCCGAGATTTACGCGCCGAACAATCGCCGCATCTGGGTCAAGCTTGCGGATATCCCGGAAGCGGTGCGCAACGCGTTCATCGCCGCCGAGGACAAGCGCTTCTTCCAACACACCGGCATTGACGAGCGCGGACTGGTCCGCGCCTTCATCGGCAACTTCGCGCAGCCGGGCCGGCCGCGGGGCGGCTCGACCATTACGCAGCAGGTCGCCAAGAACCTGCTGGTGGGCAACGATATCACTTACGAAAGAAAACTGCGCGAAATGATCGTTGCCTCGCGGATGGAGCGGGCTCTGACCAAGGCGGAAATCCTCGAGCTCTATCTCAACTCGATTTATCTCGGTCGCGGAGCTTGGGGCATCGAGATGGCGGCGCGCAGCTATTTCGGCAAACCAGCCAAGGCGCTCTCCGCAGTCGAGGGTGCGCTGCTCGCCGGGCTCGCCAAGGGGCCTAACTACTTCAATCCCGACCACCACCCTGAGCGCGCGCGCGAGCGCCTTGCCTACGTGCTGGGCCGCATGCAGGCCGACGCCATGATCGACGCCGCCGCGGCGCAAGCAGTATTGCCGCAGTTCGTCGAGTACCGGCCGACGCGACGGGACTTCGGCTTTCACTTCGTCGATCACATCGCCCGCGAGGCGAAGGTGGTCGCGGGCCTCGATACTCTCACCAATTCCTCCTACACGGTGCACTCGACCGTCAATTCGGCCTTGCAGCGCATAGTCGAAGCGACATTGCAGGAGGGTCTTGCGCGGTACGAGCTGAACACCAATCGTTACAAATTTGAGGGACCCGAGGCGAACATTTCCGATGCTGTCCGTCTGAGAGCGGCTGATCTGAAGGCCACGGAGCCGGCCTGGCTCGTGGCGTTGAAGACGACGCGGCTCCCTCTCTATGACGTTCACTGGGAATCGGCGGTCGTCCTGGAGAATACGCGTGGCAAGCGCGGCCATGCGATCAACGTCGGTCTGACCGACGGAAGCATCCTGCCGCTGAACACCTGGAGCGCCGCGATCGGGCGCGGCCTCAAGCCGTACGACGTGGTCTACGTGCAGGTGCGCGAAGCCAAGCCTAAGCAAGCGGCGCGTGCCGATCTGCGCATTCGACCGACCGTGCAGGGAGCGGCGCTCGTACTCGGGAACGAAACCGGCCGCATTCTCGCGATGGCCGGCGGCTTTTCGTATCCGGCAAGCCAGCTCAACCGCGTGGTCCAGAGCCTGCGACAACCCGGCTCCACCTTCAAGCCGCTGACCTACCTCGCCGCCCTTCGGAAGGGATTGCAGCCCAACACGCTGGTGATGGACGAACCCATTACGCTGGCACCGATCGGCGCGACGGTCTCCGCGCGCCAGCGTGGTTTCTGGTCGCCGAAGAACTACGAGGGCGGCGCTTCGGGCGCCATTACACTGCGGCGCGCGCTGGAAAACTCCCGGAATCTCGCCACCGCGCAACTGCTCGCGACCGGTCTCGACGACAGCGCCGAGCGAGGCCTCGACCGGGTCTGCGAGATCGCGATGGAAGCGCAGCTCTACAAAGAATGCATGCGCTACTACCCATTCGTGCTCGGTGCCCAAACCGTGCGGCTCATCGACCTTGCGGCGTTCTATGCAGCGATCGCCAACGAAGGCGCACGACCCCAGCCCCATGCGATCGAAACGATCGAACAGGACGGCCGCCCAATCTACCAGCACGATCCGCATGCGGTGTCCTGGATCGGCTTCGCCGACCGCGCATCATTTTACCAGTTGAAATCAATGCTGCAGGGCGTGCTCGCGCGCGGAACCGCGCGCGCGGTGAAGCATCTCTCGCCCTATGTCGGCGGCAAGACCGGTACCACTGATAATTCGGCCGATGCCTGGTTCGTCGGTTTCACAAATGACGTCACCGTCGCCATCTGGGTCGGCTACGACAACAGCGACGGCGGGCGCCGCACCCTTGGGCGCGGCCAGACCGGAGGGAAAGTCGCGCTGCCGATGTTCGAGCCGATCGTGCAGGCAGCCTGGGAGCTGCACGCTCCCAAGACGGCGTTGAACGGCCCTTCGCGCGAAGCCATGCATCAGCTCGTTGCTCTGTCGATCGATCCCTATACCGGCGATCCTGCACCGGCCGGCTCCGGGCGCGCTTTCACCGAGTACCTCAAGAGGGATCCGTCGGGCAGAATCGATGACACGCAATTTCGGATCGTCTCGCGTGCAGAAAGCTACGCCTATCGTGGCGTTTATGACGAAGACGACGGGCCATTCCAGCAGTGGTCCCGCGACAAGCGCCTTTACGGCGATAACCGGCTGCCCTTTCCATTCCCGAGCTGGCGTCTTGGTCCGCGCGAATATCCCTCCTGGCGCGGATATCCCGATGACGAGGACCGCCTCCCGCGACCGCCGCTCCGAGTCGATCCCGATTATTTCTGGCGGCGGCTGAATTGAGATTGACGCCATGAGACTCCACCGTGCCGCTGCCCTCATCGCCGCCTGCGTGGCCACTTGCACGGGCGCGGCCGCGCAGGAATTCCAGCTGGAGGACGTGCCCGCAGCCGCCAGCGTTCCGATCGCACAGATCAAACCGCGCACGGTCATCTTCGCCGACCAACGCAACGACAAACTCGCCGATTCCTCGACCGGGCTCATTCCTTTCGACGATTGGGCCCGCTCACGTCCGGTTCAGCGGCGCTTCCTCTCACTCTTCCCGAGCTTCGTTGAGCCCACGCTCAACCAACAAACAAAGCTGAAGCTCTCGGTCTACCAGGCGGAGGCGCGGTTTCGACTTCCAAGACCGGCAGCGGCATTGGATCTATCGCGGTATGCGAATGTCGCGTTCCTCGAGCAGATCGATCCGGCAGTCAAGCACCGGCCGATTACGGCGGGCGATGTTGTTCCCAACAAGGACGCGGGCGCCGCGCACAACCGTGTGCCGAATCGCCGCTGGTGCGAGGACGCGAAGGCGATCTGCGTGCAGTCCCGCTACATGTTCGAAGGGAAAATTCCGGCGGGCATTCAGCTTGCCAACAAGCTGCGCGAGGAGAGCAAAAAGCCCATTCCGGATTTCATCGAGTTCCAGAGTGAGATGATGTTGGTCATGCAGCCGCACCTTGCCGAGCTGCCGAGCCTGACAGGGCTCGACTCCACGGTTACCGGCGGGCTCGAGCAGAACATCTTTTGGGTCAACCAGGTCATCCAGTTCGGCAAGCTGCTTGCGGTTCTGCAACAGCATCCGACCGAGCGGGAAGCCGCCATCGCGACGGTCTACATCCTGATTGCGGTCAGGAACGACGTGCTGAACAAGCAAAAGGAATACAGCAATACACCCATGCTGCGAAACCTCGTGCCCGCGCAACTGCTCATGGGCAACAGCTCCTTCAACAGCGGCGATTCGCTGAGCGCCGGCCTGCCGAAATACGCCAGAAGCCGCATCAAGGCGATCGCCGACATGATGGAGCGGGAATGAGCAGAGCGTGTGCGGCGACGAATGGACGCCGGTAGATGGACAAATCGCGTTTGCAGTCGACAGGCGTCTAACAAACTCTGCGAACTGGCAAACAGTCACCGAGCCAGGGGCAAGATTCCTGCCCACCACAGCTTGCAAGATCAGTCGATCGAGAGGCTGGCACTCCCGATCGACTCCCATCGCAAAATATCGCGGAATATCGTGCATTTTGGCGCGCCCAAGAGTTCGAACGCTGACCGATCAGATTCGTAGTTCAACGTTTGATTGCTCCCGTCAGAAGCAGGGGTCGTCGGCGACGCGAAATCGCGGTTTTCACAGAGCTTCTTTTCGGCCGCTATACCGTTCTGCAGGTCGCGCCCGGCACCACTAGATTTCCGTTCGCAGGCCGGTGCGCTCGTGGCGGATACATTGCGGCCGGACGGGTGCGTTCAGCGCGTTCTTCACCACCTGACCAAGCGCCAGGAAGTCGACCTTGCGTGGAGACGTCCGGCGCCACGCAAGCCCGATACGGCGGCCGGGCTGCGGTTCGACAAAACGCAGGAGCTTCACTCGGTCGTCGCGCAGCTCGACATCGGCCGCGACTTCTGGCACCAGCGTGGCGCCATATCCACTCGCCACCATCTGCATGACCGTTGCAAGGCTCGTTGCACTCAGACTCGAGGCCACAGTCCAACGCCCCTTGGCACAATAGTCGAGCGCCTGATCCCGCAGACAATGGCCTTCTTCCAGCAGAATAAGCTTACGCTTCTTCACCTCGCCGGGCGTCACGCGCGCCGTTTCCGGAAGAGGGTCGTCGGCGGGAACAGCAAAGAGGAAGCGGTCTCTCATGAGATAGAAAACTTCAACCGCAGCCGCCTTGAGCGGCAACGCCAACAACAATACTTCGAGAGCGCCACGCTCGAGATCCGCGAGCAGCACCTTGGTCTGTGCTTCCACCAAATCAAGGCGCAGATCGGGATACCCGAGTTCCAGTTGCGGCAGCAACCGCGGCAATAAATACGGCGCCAGCGTCGGGATGACGCCAAGGCGCAACGTTCCGCTCAGCACCTTGGCTCTGTGTTGAGCCAGGTCTGTCAGGTCGCGCACTGCACCAAGGACCACTCCGGCGCGTTGCGCGATCTCGATGCCAAGTTCGGTGAACATCGGCGCGCCCGGGCGCCGCTCGATCAACTCTATGCCGAGAAGCCCTTCCAGTTCGTGGATCTGCATTGAAAGGGCGGGCTGGCTGACACAACACTCCGCCGCGGCTCGTCCGAAATGTTGATGACGGGCAAGCGCATCAAGATAACATAGCTGCCGGGTCGTGATCACCCCGATAAGATATTCTTAATGCCGCGGCAAAGCAAATTGATTGGCTTTTTGGCCGCCAGCTTAAAACACTGAACGGCTTGAAATCGTGTGGGTTGAAATCACCAGCGCAAGCGCGCCGCAGGTGCACGCTCCGAGGGTCGCTGTTGTGCGGACAATCAAAGGGAGAACCGCAAATTCGGACTTAGACGCCCTCGGCGCCCGCGAGGTCACCTGATCAAATCGGGAGCCATCCATGGTAGGCAAGCAAATCGCATTTTCCGGCAGGGCGCGTGAAAGCATGCTGCGCGGTATCGATATTCTCGCCAACGCGGTGCAGGTGACGCTCGGGCCCAAGGGCCGCAACGTCGTAATGGAAAAGTCGTTTGGGGCACCCCGCATTACCAAGGACGGTGTGACGGTCGCCGGAGATATCGAGCTCGAGAACAAATTCGAGAACATGGGGGCGCGGCTCGTGCGCGAGGTCGCGAGCAAGACCTCCTATACCGCCGGTGACGGCACAACCACTGCAATCGTGCTGGCGGCTTCCCTCGTTCGCGAAGGCACCAAGGCAGTCGTCGCCGGCATGAATCCGATGGACCTGAAGCGCGGCCTCGACCTTGCGGCCGGGGCGGTCGTCGAGGATCTCAAGAGGAACGCGAAGAAGATAACGTCCAACGACGAGATCGCGCAGGTCGGCACCATCTCCGCCAATGGCGATGCCGAAATCGGCAAGTTGCTCGCCGAGGCCATGAAAAAGGTAGGCAATGAGGGCGTGATCACGGCCGAAGAAGCGAAGTCGCTAGAGACGGAGCTCGACGTAGTCGAGGGCATGCAGTTCGATCGGGGTTATCTCTCGCCCTACTTCATCACCAATGCCGACAAGATGCGGGTCGATATGGAGAATCCCTACGTCCTTGCATATGAGAAGAAGCTCTCGGACTTGCGGGAACTGCTGCCACTGTTGGAAGCCCTGGCGCAGACGGGTAAGCCGCTGCTCATTATCGCCGAAGAGGTCGAAGGCGATGCACTTGCCACCCTCGTGGTCAACAAGCTGCGCGGCGGCCTCAAGGTCGCGGCGGTGAAAGCGCCCGGCTTTGGCGATCGCCGCAAGGCGATGCTGCAAGACATCGCCATCCTTACCGGTGGTACCGCCATCTTGGAAGATCTCGGCATGAAGCTTGAGAACGCCACGCTCGACATGCTCGGCCGCGCCAGAACGGCAGTGATCGACAAGAAGAGCACCATGATCGTCGGCGGCGCCGGCAAGAAGGCGGACATCGAGGCCCGCATCAACGAAATTAAGCAGCACATCGCGGAGACCACCTCCGACTATGACCGCGAGAAGCTAGAGGAGCGGCTTGCCAAGCTCGCCGGCGGGGTGGCAGTGATCCATGTCGGGGGAGCCACCGAGATCGACGCGAGGGAGCGCAAGGATCGTGTCGACGACGCGATGCATGCGACCCGTGCCGCGGTCGAAGAAGGCATCTTGCCGGGCGGCGGGGTGGCGCTGCTGCGCGCCGCCAAGGTGCTCGACCGGGTGAAGCCTGCCAACGAGGACCAGAAGCATGGCGTTGACATCGTCAAGAAGGCAATCAGCTGGCCAGCGCGCCAGATAGCACTAAACGCCGGCGCCGACGCCTCGGTGGTGATCGGCAAGATCCTGGAGAAGGAGCAGTACAACTGGGGTTATGATGCCCAAACCGGCGAGTACGGCGACCTGGTCTCCAGGGGCATCATCGATCCAACCAAGGTGGTGCGAACCGCGCTGCAGGACGCGATCTCAGTCGCCGGCCTACTCATCACCACTGAGGCCATGGTTGCCGAGTTGCCGACGCCGCCGCCTCCACCTTTGCCGGGCCATGACCACGACCATCATCGCGGCGACATGGAATTCTGAGCCGATCGCGATCGCGCACACGCCCCCCTCGGCCGCGCCGACGGTCGCAGCCCCCCGCGAGGAGGAGGAGCCCGTCTTGTGAGAGCACCCATGGTAAGATTTTAACGTTAGAAACATCGAGCGCCCGCTTGGAGAGTTCCGCCTGTCGATAGCGAGGATCTCGCGTTGAAGATAAAACCAATTGGCGTTACGCGCCGAACCGTCTTGACCGCCGCCGTTGCGGGGAGCACCGGCTTTGCAAGCGCCGCTCTCGCCCTATCACCGCCGCTGGACGATTACGCGGTGGATCTCGTCAAGCAACTGACCGGAAAAACCCCGACCGCATCCGATCGTCTGCATCTGGTGATGCCGCGGACCTTTCCGAATGGATACACGGTGCCGCTTACGCTCGCGATCGATAGTCCCATGACGGAAGCCGATCACGTCAGGCACGTTTCTGTGCTGGCGCCACGAAACCCGCTAATTGAGGTCGCCACGTTTCATTTCGTCCCGCAACGCAGCGAGCCGCGCGTGTCGACGCGCATTCGCCTTGCCGAACCGCAATATGTTCTGGCGGTGGCGGAGATGAACGACGGCACGTTGCTGATGACCGAGACCTGGGTCGAGGTCGCCACCAATGGATGCAAATGACGTCCCGGAAGGAGGTGCGGAATGTTCGCTCCGACACCCCGTGTACAAGTGCCAAGCACCGCCGCGAGCGGTGAGGTGTTTTTGGTCAAAACCCTGATCAGCCATCCGATGGAGACCGGGCTGCGGCACGATGACCAAGGCAACGTCATCCCGCGCAAGATCGTCAACAAGTTTATTTGCCGCCACAATGACGTCGTGGTGTTCAGCGTCGATCTCCACGAAGCGATGGCGACGAATCCTTTTATCGAGTTCTACTTGCGCGCGACAGAGAGCGGCCGGCTCGAGTTCATTTGGGAAGAGGATGGCGGCGGCATCCATGTGTTGGAGCACCAGCTCACTGTCGCCTAATGATCTCGTTGTCATGTTGCTATGCTCCTTTTCGCGGCCAATGAGCAAAGGGATCGGCGATCGAAAATACCGGGATGGAGCCGGTCTCTGCATGCGCAAAATGATCGCTATTTCGATTGCTGCAGGTTTGTTGATTATTGTCGCCGATTGCAGCCAGGCAGCGGATCGCGATGGTGGAGCCCAACTCGCTGCAATGTGCGCGTCGTGCCATCGTCTGGATGGCGGCGATGGTGGTATTCCGACGATCCTTGGCATGAGTCCGGAGATGCTCACCCGCACAATGCTTGCGTACAGATCGCACGAGCGCCCAAGCCATATCATGCGCGCCATCGCCCTCTCGCTCAGTGATGAAGAAATCGCGACGGTGGCGCGCTATCTCGCAGCACTGAACAGGCAGGTCAGGCCATGAAGTCCTGGACGCGTCGAGAGTTCGGCCGCTCGACAGGAGCAATGGCCCTTGCAGGGCTCGGTCCTCGATTGGCTGCAAGCGAATCCAAGGCGAGGGTTGTCGTCGTCGGCGGCGGCATCGGCGGTGCCACGGCCGCCAAGTACCTGGCCGTCAGCGCGCCAACGATCGAGATCACGCTGGTTGAGCCAAAGCCGAACTATACGACCTGCTTTTTCAGCAACCTCTATCTCACTGGGCTATGCTCGCTCGAGTCGCTTACGCATGGGTACGAGACACTTGCACAACGACACGGCATCAATGTTATTCATGACTCCGTGGCAGCGGTTGATCCGGTCGCAAAAACCGTCGGGCTCAAGAGTGGTCCAAAATTACCTTACGACCGCGTGGTCGTTGCCCCTGGCATCACTTTCAATTACGACGCCATCGCCGGCTATGACGAGGCGGCAACGCAGGTCATTCCGCACGCCTGGAACGCGGGCCCGCAGACGCAGCTGCTGCGACGGCAACTCGAAAGCATGGAGGATGGCGGCGTCTTTGTGCTGGTCGCGCCCCCTAACCCGTTCCGCTGTCCGCCCGCCCCATACGAACGTGCCTCTCTGGTTGCTTATTATTTCAAACAGCATAAGCCGCGCTCGAGGATCCTGATCCTCGATGCGAAAGATAGCTTCAACGCGCAGGATCTATTTCTGGATGCTTGGGAACGCCACTATAGGGGTATGATCGAATGGCTACCCGCCCAATTCACCGGTGGGATAAAGGCGATCGATGTGAAGGAGCGTTCTGTCGAGACCGCGAGCGAGACATTCAAGGCCGCGGTCGCAAATGTCATACCCCCGCAAATGGCCGGCCAGTTCGCGCAGCAAAACGGCCTCGTGGATCAATCTGGCTGGTGCCCGATCGACCCCATAACGTTCGAGTCGAAGCTACAGCCGGGAACCCATGTGGTGGGCGATGCGAGCAGTGCCGGCGATATGCCGAAATCGGCGTTCGTTGCGAATAGCCAGGCCAAGGCCTGCGCTTTTGCCATAGCCGCGGCGCTGACCGGGTCCGAGCGCCAATCGCCTCATTTGTTCAACACTTGCTATACTTTTCTTAGTCCCGACGATGCGGTGAGCAATGCTGTCAGCTTCAAGCCCGTGGCCGGAACGATCAAGATCGTCGACAATTTCGGCAGTCAGGTGCAGGAAAGCGCCGAAACCCGCCACCGGACCGCACGCGAGGCGCAAAGCTGGTACACTGCCTTTACGCGTGACACGTTCGGCTATGCCGCTTTCTGATTTGAAGTGGCCGTGCTGCGAGATGCAGGAGCGCTCTCCGCCGCGGCGGATGGAACTGGTTCGGGCAGCCGCTCCAGCCGCAGCGAATTCAGGACGACGACGATGCTTGAGCCGGCCATCACTGCCGCCGCCAGCACTGGCTGGAGGACTCCGACCATCGCCAGCCCAATGGCGATGAGATTATAGCCGAACGCCCACGCCAGGTTGGTGAGAATGGTCGCGCGAACTGCGCGAGCGACGTCGATCACCCACGGCAGCGTCCGTAGCCCCTCGGGTGGGAGCACGACCGCTGCGGCCTCGCGAGCGAGGTCCGTCGCCGAACCGACGGCGATCCCGACATCGGCTCCAGCCAACACCGGCGCGTCATTGAGGCCGTCGCCTACCATCGCTGCCATGCCATGGTCATGCCGGCGGCGTCCCAGCGCTGCGCGTTTGGCCTCGGGTGTGAGGCCCGCCTCGATATCGCCGGTCTCAATTCCGACCGCAGCGGCAATCCGCACTGCGGCTGCCGGAAGATCGCCGGTCAACAGCGTCACGCGCACCCCACGGCGGCGCAGCGCTTCGACGGTCGAGCGCGCCTCCGGCAGCGGCGTATCGTCAAGTGAAAGCGCAGCATATGCCTGCTCGCCCCAGCCGACATAGATCACGGAATGGCTGCTCGCTTCACGCTGTCTCCCGTGCTCAGCCAGATTTGGCGTCAGCGACCAACCCAACTCCCGCATCAATGCGGCGCTGCCTGCCGCTACGATCCGACCGTCCGATTTGCCACGGATGCCACGCCCCGGCACGACTCGAACGTCGTGGATGGCGACTGGCTCGAGCCCGCGCGCAGCTGCCGCTGCAGCTATGGCGCGGGCCAAGCCGTGCTCGGAATGACGCTCCAGTCCGGCGGCATGCGCGAGCACCGCATCGGCGCTGGTTCCATCGCTGTCGATAGCGACAACGCGCGCCTGACCCGAGGTGAGCGTGCCGGTCTTGTCAAAGGCGATCAGCCGGATGCGCGCCAGCGCCTCAAGCGCGGCTGGGTCGCGCACCAGGCAGCCGTGTCGGGCCAGCCGTCCAATGCCCAGCGAGGTGGCCATCGGTGCCGCCAGCCCGACTGCGCAGGGACAGGCCACCACCAGTACCGCAAGGCCGATCAATAGCGCACGGTCGAACGATAAGTGCTGCGCCCAGTACACCGACGCTCCAATGCCCAGCACGAGGATAATCGGCACGAAGACGCCTACAATGTTGTCGGCGAGACGCTGGCTCGGGCTGCGGCGGATCAATGCATCCCGTACCGATCGACAAATCTGCGCCCAGCGGGTCGCGTTTGCCACGCCGCGGCTTTGGATCAGGAGCGGCCCGTCAAGATTGATGCTGCCGGCGATCACATGCGAGCCGACGCCCTTGGCGATCTGCCGGCTTTCGCCTGTGAGCAGGGCCTCGTCAGTGTGCGATTCGCCCTCCATGATCACGCCGTCGACGGGAATGCGTTCGCCCGGCCGAACTCGAACCAGCACACCTGCGTCAACCTCGCGCACCGGCCGGCGGTACTCTCCGTCGCCAATGACGACGGTGGCCCACTCACTTTCCGCGGCCAAGAGCGGCTGCAGGTCACGCGCCGCCCGTGCACGCCCGGCGGCGTCGAGATAGTAGCCCGCGGTGAACAGCATCAGCACCATGGTGGCCGTATCGAAGTAAACCTGCGGGCTGCCCTCGATGGTGGCAAAAGCGGAATAAAAGTAGGCGGCGCCGACGCCGAGCACGATGAGTGCCGAGGAGGTCAGGCGCCCCTCCATGCCGTGGAGCCACGCCTCGCGCAGAAACGGTCCGCCGAGAATGATCACTGCGGGTGTTGCGAACAGCCAGAGCAGAAGATGAATCCAGGGAAGCATCTCGGCATCCGCGCCGCTGAAGGCGTCGCTGTACAGGAGCAGGCTGAACAGCATGATATTCATGGAGAGAAAGCCGCCGACGCCGAGCCGAATCAGCAGCCAAGCGGCCTCCCATTCCTCGGTTTTGCCGTGCTTGACCTGGTAGGCGATACAGCAGCCGTAGCAGCAGAATGCGCAAGCCTCACCGTTCACCGTGAGTCGCATCGCCCGCCGCCCGATGGGTAACAGGCAGTGGCTGCACAGCGCATGGTCCTGGGCCGTCATGCTGGTTCTGTCCAGCCATGCGCGAAGTGCACCGCGAAGGGCAGGATGCCGCGGCCGACGGTAACGAGACCGAGCAGCAGGATGCAGCTGCCCGCTAGCCATACGCCCCGTTGCCGCCACGCTGGCGCCAGCGCTCGACCAACGCCGCCCATCAGCAGCAATGCGGGGAAGGTCCCGAGCCCGAACGCGGCCATGGTAAGAAAGCCGTGCAGTGCCCCGGCCGTGCTCGCCGCCTGCGCAGCAAAGGCGTAGACCAGCGGACAAGGCAGGAAGCCGTTGAATACGCCAAACGCGAGCGGGGCGGCATGTCCCGGCGCCGTCAACAGGCTGCGCAGCGATGCCGCGAGCGTACTGGCGCCGAAGCCGGCCGTGACGCGATGCAGGTGCGGCAGCAGGCCAAAGAACTGCAGCGCCATGGCGATCATCAGCAGTCCGGCGAGGATCGCGAGGATCCGCTGACCGGTGTCAAGCGGACCGCTCAGCAGCGGAACTGTCGCTCCCTGCGGCGTGCATATGACCTGGCCGAAGGCGCCCGCTAGTCCGCCGAGAAAGCAGTAGGTCGTCAATCGACCGGTATTGTACAGCAGATGGCGCAGAACTGTCGCGCCGCGTCCCTGCGGATCGCGGCCCAGCGCACAAGCGAACCCGCCGCACATACCGATGCAGTGAAAGCTCCCTGCGAACCCTGCGACAAAGATCACGAGATAGGCGGCCATCGGCAGATTGCCCTGCCCATCCAACGCTTGTGCAGCGACGGCACCACTTCGCCGCCGCTACCCACGCACGAGATAGGCGACCCAAACGAGGAAGGCGACGGTGGCTATCGCGAAGCCGACTAACGCGATGATCTGGATCGCACTCGCATCGGCGAGCGAAAAAACCGGATTCTCGATCATGCGCGCCCTCCTGGTCAGCCGAAATAGACACGGACTACGTTTATGGCTAACTCGATGAACAGGAACAGCAGATTCAAGGCCACGAGGGCGAGAATGATCCTGGCTACCAGCACCTTCTGCTCCTTCAGAACCGGCAATTCCTGCTCCTTTATTTCGAATCGGAATCAGTCAGTCACCAGCTTGCACGTGGGTCGGGATCGCTAGACACGTCCCGGTCCCAGCCCACCCCAATAGACGACGAGATAATACAGCGCCCAGATGAAGAGGACGGCATAGACAACCAGCAGCCACATGGGAATGTAACCGTGACGAGACTGAATAGTGCCGCCGGCATACTCCTCCATCTCCTCCGTATCGGCGGGTGAGCTGTTATTCGCCGTCGTGTTTGGCGTTCGCGTCGGATCCGTCATCGCCGATCTCCCTCTGCAGGAAACGTATGGATGCATCGTTGGCGCCGCTAAAGGCGCCTGAGAGCACGCCCCAAATGAAGACGCAGAGTGCACCGAGACTCATCATCAATGCTGCAATGTAGGGGCCGACGATCTCGAAATAGATGGTCATCGCTCATTACTCCTTGGCGGCCCGTTGTTCGGCCGCACCGTTCCTGCTGCGACCGGCAAGGACGCTGGCGCGGCTCGCGGCACGGCCGCTTGGAACGTAGGCTTTGTCGGGCGTACCGGCCTCGAGTGCGGGATCGTTAAGCGCCATGCGATCACTGGGGGCGATCGGCAGCGGTTCACCCGACAGCGGATCCTTGTAGGCCGACAGCGCAAGCACGTAGTAGGAGAGCGCCCAGCGGTCCTCTTCCGAAAGCGGATCCCGGTAGGATGGCATGGGCGTGCCGCTCAGCCCGGTCGTCATGGTGCGGAAGATGTCCTCAACGGTAGGACCCGACTTGAACTGGCCGGCGGTAAGGTCCGCGGGCGGGCTTGGAAAGCCCAGATCGTCCTTCAGCCCGGGAGCCTTTTCGCCATCACCCTTCCCGGTTCGACCATGGCATTCCCAACACTTCGCACTCTGCCACACATCCTTGGCGCGAGTGAGCATCTGCTCAGACGGAACAGGCGGCCGCCCGATGTACAGGGGCGGACCTGGCGGTTCTTCCTTGAAATAGGCATAGGGCTTTGCCGGATCGGAACGGTCGACCGCCAGCTCGTACTTGATGTACTGAATGACGGCGAGGCGGTCGATTATATGCAGTTCGTGCCAGGCTGGCATAGCCGTGCCCCGAACGCCGCGTGTAATGGTGCGCAGAAGGTCACCGTCGGTTGGCAACGGCTCCTTGGTCAGCCTGAACTTGAAAACCGCCGCCGCGAAGCTCCTCGGGCGCTGCTTGTACATAAAGGTTGCAGCCGGTCCATTACCGTCGCCGCTGTCCCCGTGGCAGCCGAGACATCGCCGCTGATAGACCTCTTTGCCGTAGGCGATCCATTCGCTCGATCGCGGCACCGTAGCATCCGTAACTTCGAGCTTTTGCGGCTCAAACAGGTCCCGCCACTTGCCGCGATTCATGCCAAGTTTCTGGAGATAAGCGATGAGACCCTGCAGCGCTTCTGTCTCGGCGGCGACGTTGACGGTGTCGCCTGTATATTCCTTGTTCGGTGTCCAAACGATCGGAGCTTTGCCGCGCGCCGCCATGGGCACAAACAGAAGTCCATCGGCGTTCGGCGTGAGCTTAACCTGCTCCTTGCTTTCGAATGCGAAGAGCTTCTCAGTAGCTGGCGTTCGTTCCAGGCTACGATTACCAGCTCCGTCATCGACAATCTTGACTCGTTCCGCGGACGTCTCGAACAGTCCCCGAAAAGGCGCCATATTCGAATCCGGCGAGAGCATTCGGGGATTCCAGAAATGCGCGAGATGCCATTCGTCGCTGAACTTGAGCCCGACCCGCGTCAGATCCGGCCCGATACGCCGGGTGCCCCACAGGTGCGGCACATCGAAGGCGTATTCGCCGGCCTCGGAGACCGGACCCCAACGGCGCGTCTCGCCGGTCACCGGACGCACGTATTGCGAATGGCAGTACCAACACCCCTCGCGCAGATAGACCTGGCGGCCGAGCTGCTGCAGCGGCGTATAATCGGTGGCCTCGGTCACCATCCATTTGAGCTGACCAAAATCGGTCCGGACCACGGCGGTTACGTCGGTCGTCCGCGCCGTTGGCTCAATAAAGGGTAGGATGCCCTGGGTGACGACGGCGAGGAAGAAGAAGAAGACGCCGGCCACCAGAGCGACAAAGCGCGCACTCATTCGGCTGGCCCTCCAGCGGGAATTGGCGCAGCACCTGGGACTGGAACGGGCTCTCTTCCCTCGGCCGGGCGACTAAGTGCGGTCATCATAAGATTGAAGACGAGCAAGGACATCCCGATGTCCATCGTGATGCCGCTGAGCGTACGCACGAGCCAATAGGCTTTCATCCGGACCACCGTGTCGAGCCACTCGGTGCCATTCATCCATTCGAAGCCTTGCTGCAGACCTCCGGCAGTCAGCACCAGACCCATGGTCGTAATTCCGACGGTGATCAGCCAGAACGACCAGTTGCCAAGGGTCCATGACCAAAGCTCGCGTTTGACCGCGCGCGGCCACACGTAAATCAGACCGCCCATCGCCCAGACCACGAACGTGCCGAAAACGGTGAGGTGCGAGTGTGAGATGACGAAGTCGGTGAAATGGGTGGGCTGCTGGATCGAGCGCAACGCCTCGGTCGAGCCCTGGAAGCAACCCACCAGATACATCAGCGAGCCCATGATCAGGAACTTCGCGGGGAGATTCTTCCCGAATCCATCCCAGCGCCCCTTCACTGTACCGAAGAAGTTCACCAGCACGGTCCACACGGGAATTATCAGCAACATGGAGGTGATGATCGCGAGAGTCTCGGTCCAGTCGGCGATCGGGCTATACAGATAATGGTGGATGCCAACGAAGGGATAGAACAGCGCGAGCGACCAGAAACCCACCAACGATAGCTGGTGTGCGTAAAGCGGATTGCGCACAGCGACCGGTAGGAAATAGTAGATGAGCACGTAGCCTGCGGGCGTGAGCCACAGTCCGACGATGTAGTGGATGTAGAGGCCATGGAATGCGGCGCTATTAATGCCTGGAATCGTGTAGGGAAGGATGAAGCTACCCAGCAAGAGATTCATCGTCGTCCACACAAAGGCCCCTATAAGATACCAGAGCGCCACATAGAGCGGCGCCTCGAGCCGTCGTGCGATGGTGAGAAGGAACTGTGCCGTCGTCGCCGCGATGACGATGAAGATGGGAATCTCGGCGAAGAGCGGGAGCTCGCCCGCCTCCAGACCATGGTTCTGCGCAAAAGGCAGCGAGATCAGCCCCGCCGCCAGGCTGATGTTATAGAGCCATGCCAGCGGTACGCCCCATTGTGCCCATGGCACCCGCACCCCGCAGAGGCGCGGGACTAGATAGTGACATTCGCCAATGAAAAGGGCGGAAAAGGCGCCGAAGATGACGCCATTGACATGCACCGGCCGCAGCCGGCCAAAAGTCAGCCCTAGATTACTGGTCCCAAGATAATCCGGATAGTTGAAGAGACCCGAGATCGCCACGCCGACCGATGGCATGACGAGGAGCCAGAACATGCCCCAATAAAGCCAGATTCGGACCACGCGCCAATCGACCAGATCATCCAAGTTGATGCCGCTGAACCTGCCGCGCAGTCTTTCTGCAGGAAACACCTCCGCCATGGAGCATTCCCCCTTCTTGTCCGCTAATGCGTTCTCTCCTGTTCCCGGATAGACGCAGCTTCGACAGCAATGACCCGCGCTAGAAGCCTCCGCTTCGCAGCATCGAAATCAGAACTTGCCCGGGTTCAACACCGAGCCGCTCTGCGACCAATAGATGTACGCTTCCAGCGCCTTCATCGCGTCCGAGTCATCGGCGATCTTTTCGCCCTGGTTGGGCTTCTCGATGCACCAATTGATCATGTCGCGCAGCGTCGCAAACTTGGCCATCTGCGCTTGGTACTTCGGGAACGTGGCGGGGTGGGTATCGGCCGTCATGGGATGGCACATAGCGCAGGCCATTCCCGTCTTGGACAACACGACACCCATCGCCTCCTCGGTCGCTGCGTCACCGTGGAACAGCAGGTCGCCCTTGCGGACCTGCTCCATGAACACTTGCTGGTAGGAGTTCAGCAGCTGCGGCGTCACCGGATCCTTGTGCGCACCCGCAGGGCCGACCAGGACGGCAAGCGCTACCGCCGGGGCAGCGCGGAACAGAATGAAACGGCATGTTATCGACGCGGTCATGCCCATTCCTCCTAATATGGCCAGATACCATCAGCGATCCGGGGTCGCAAAACCTCGGGAATGCTCTTCGCATAGTCATCTGGAGACTGCGCGTACACTTGCTTGCGCCACATTACGTATTCGGCGTCGACTTTGTCCTGGGCACTGACGTCGATCTTGGCCCAACCGACCCCGTCAAAGTGATCACCGGGGTCGACCCGGATCATCGGCTTTGTAAGCTTCGGCACCCCCTCCGGCGCGTAAGGCCAAGGCCATGAGGTTGCCAGCATGCCGATCGAGCGCATGGTGCCAATCTCGTTGTAGAGCACCTGATGCGTGTGACCGTGAATGTTGGTGACTTTGGTGTAGGGCTTGAGCACCTCGTTTACCTCGCGCCAGTCGCGCACCCAGAAGTTCCATGGCGGATAGTACTCGTACAGCGGATTGTGGCTGAAGATGACGACCGGCCGGTTCCGATCCCAATTGGCAAGCGTCTTCTGCAGCCAGTCGAGCTGATCGCGGCCGACGCCCGCCCACGGCCCAGCGACGGTGCCGTCGAGCGTGGCCATGTGCCCCATCCGCTCCTCGGGACTCATCTTCTTCGCCGTCCAATAGTCCGGACCGCGACTGACGGTGTCGAGCCCGACAAAGCGCACGCCCTTATGGTCGAATGTCCAGTTGGGCTGACCGAACAGTTCGCCCCACTTCTTACCCATGTCGAGGTACCAATCGTGCTCGCCCGGAATGTAGACCTTGCGGATGTTGACTTCTTTCAAGATCTCCACACCGAGCTCAAGTTCTTCGACCTTGCCAAGCTGGGCCAGGTCGCCGCCGAAAATCAGGAAGTCGGCCGGCGGACTCATGGCCTGTACCTCCTTGGCGGCGCGCACTGTCTTCTCGACGAAGCGCGTATTGAGGGACTTCGGATAGAGATGGGTGTCGGAGATCCAGGCAAACTTGAATGGCGCCTCGGCCGCATAAGCGACGTCGAGAGTGTTGAGCAGCGGCCACCAGGCGAAGGTCTCGGCTACTGTCGCCGCCCCGACCAGACATGATCTGTGCACGAAGGTGCGCCGGGTAATCCGCAGCGAGGGGTCAGGACGCACTCCGGGCTGTTGGAGTACCGCGGCTATTTCACGCCGATCGCGCTCAAGCTCGGACATGAGTTTCCTCCCTTGCGATAGGTCGTAACAAGACGTCACTCCTCTAACGCGATGCGAATCCGGCTCTTCGCGACCTCGCTACATTCTTTTCTTTGGCTCGATTGTCGCGTGTCGAGCCGAAGACGTCGTTACTTCCCGGAGCCGCCTTGCACTGAAGAGGCGCCCTTCTTCAGTTCGATATTCAGATCGCTCGGCTTCCCCGCCGCAACGGTCACCGCCTGCTCGTTCGGACCGGTGAAGGGGTGGTACGCGACCAGCTTGTAGTTTCCGGCCGGAACGTCGGGGATGGTGAATTTGCCGTCGGCGCCGGTGACGGCAAAGTAGGGATTGTCGGCGACATAGATAAACGCTTCCATCCAGCCATGTGCGTCACAATCGATGCGCACCTCGCCCGGCCGCGGCAACTCGACGGGAATTCGCTGACCCTGGTTGGGAAGAGCGAGGTTGAACACGGTGCGCTTGCCGTAATAGCCGTGCGTGTTGTGGAGCATCGGATCGCTATTGACGACGTCCAGTCCCCCCACGCGTATCACCTGAATGTTGGGTTCGAATTTGCACTTGTTGTTGTTGATCTCCGGCTTCTTGGCTTCCGCCGGCCAGGCCTTTCCTTTCGTGATATCGGCCAGATACACGACGGCGTTCTGCACGCTCTTGTCCGGCCCGACTTGAATGAGCGTCTCCTCGTAGGGACCGCCGCACACCTCGATGTCCTTGGTCGGAATGACCTTGCGGGTGCCGGGGGTTCCGTTGAACACGACCTTGCCGGTGATCGATCCGCCGCCCGCGACCGCGCTCGCTTCGTAGGCTGGCGCCGGGAGCGGCGTTGCCACCGCCGCGAGCACCGACGACACCCCGATCAGCCACTTCATGGCTAAGCCCGTCATCACAGCTCTCTCTCTCTCTCTCTTGATCCTTGATGTACGCAAGAAAATTCGTCGAGAGCTAACCGCCATTTGTAGGGACTAGGAAAATCAGAACTGCTTTGCGAGACCTTAAGCAAAGCTTATGAAGCTCGAGGGCAAAAATCGTCTAAGAAATACCCGCTGAAACAAGAGGGAAGTTTGTGGC